>JAKAHV010000030.1 GCA_021825295.1 Nitrospirota bacterium | reverse complement strand
AAAATCTACCCACCCATGGATCAAACTGGGCATCAAGCCTAAGAAAAACTGGTGGGCCTATGCGTACTAACAAAGAGGACATTTCTACTTGGCCCAAATGAGGACATTTCTACTTGGCCTTGACATTGCTGCCCGGCGTGGCTGATGATTTTTCATCGATAAGTTATAATCATCTCATGCCGAAGTCCAATTGGAAGCAGCTCCTCGACGCAAGCCAGGTGGGCATCCAGCTTGTCATCTCCACCTTCATCGGGCTGGCCATCGGCTGGTTTATCGACGAGCACTTGCACACCTCCCCGTGGTTTACGATAATATTCTTCTTCCTGGGGATAGCGGCCGGGTTCATCGAACTCTTCAGGTTCATGAAGCGCAAAGGCGGGGGAAACGGACAGGGGGGCAATCGCGACCAATGATGGGAAGGATTTACAGAAGGGCCCTCATCGCCCTCGTGGTGTTTGCCGGGTTATCGGCGTTCTATGACTGGAGAAAGATTCCCGCCGGGGTCCTGGTGAGCGGGGTTCTTGCGCTTGCCAATCTCAGGGGCCTGGTGTGGGGCGTCACCGGCGCCCTGGGGACGGCAAAGGCCACCAAAAAACTGGTCTTATTCAGCGCATTGAGGCTGGTGATTCTTCTGACTATTCTACTTTCGCTCCTGAAACTTGGGCTCATAAACCCCTTCGGGGTCCTGGCCGGCCTGACCGTCGTCTTCACAGTCCTGGTAATCGAGGGGTTCAGGGAGGCCCTCAGGCAGAAAAACTCCGGGATTGACGGCGGCGACAGTGATATAATTTCCCCAGAGTGATCATCTATCAATCTTCTGCTATTTTTGAACACTTGAAGCCGCACGGGGGGCAGTGGGAGTAGACAGCGGCTTTTGAGGAAATACCTGACGAAACATGAGGAGGTCCGGGACAAAAAGTGCTAGGGCTCAATTTTTCGTTCATGATGGCCGAGACGATAGGGGAAAAGGGCACCACCGAGCGTAAGCTCGAAAGTTTCAGGGTAAAGGCCCTGGAGGCGCTCTCCAGGATAAAGCGCGCCGAAGCGGAAATGCCCGGGCTGGAATTTACCAGGCTGCCATGGCAGGACATCTCTCCTGTGAGGGAGGCCGCGCGGAGACTAAGCGGCCTGGGGAATTTTTTGCTCCTCGGCATCGGGGGTTCCGCTCTCGGGCCGAAGTGTATCCTTGAGGCCCTGAGCCCCTTCCATAACCAGAGGCCCGATAAACGGCAAAGACCGAAGGTCTTCATCTATGAGAATGCGGACCCCTTCACCCTCGAATCCATCCTCTCCTCGCTGGACATTAATAAAACTGGCATAAACGTGATAAGCAAATCTGGCGGCACATCGGAGACCATAGCCGCCTTCATGGTCCTCTATGACCTCATGGAAAAATCCATCGGCAGGGAGGCCGCGGACAGGTTTGTCCTCACCACAGACCCGGAAAAAGGAGACTTAAGGACGCTTGCCGGGAAAGGGATGGCCTCGCTTTCCGTCCCGCCCGGCGTGGGCGGCCGGTACTCCGTTTTGTCCCCTGTGGGGCTCCTGCTGGCGGAGGTGATAGGGGCCGACACGGAAGGCCTTTTGAGAGGGGCAAGGGACGCTCACGAGCTGTGCACGCGGGAGGAGTTCTGGGAAAATCCGGCGATAATGGCCTCTGTGCTCATATACGTCATGCAGAGGGACGAAGGCAGAAAGATAGACGTCCTGATACCCTATTCGGACAGGCTGAAATCCTTTTCCGAGTGGTATTGCCAGCTCTGGTCGGAGAGCCTGGGGAAGCAGGGCCGTGGGCTTACCCCTTATCCATCGGTAGGAACGACCGACCAGCACTCACAGGTGCAACTATGGATGGAGGGGCCTCAGGACAAGGTGGTGATATTCATAAGGGTAGAGGACCACGAGGCCGACTTCACGATCCCGGATGTCTTTGGCGGATACGGGAGCATGTCTTTCCTGAGGGGGCACGGCCTTGCCGAACTTATCAACGCTGAAGAGGAGGCCACGGAGCTTGCCCTCGCGAAAAACGGAAGGCCCAGCATGACCATAACAATACCAAGGCTGGACGCATATCACCTGGGGCAGCTTTTTTATTTTTTCGAGATAGTGACCGTGCTGACCGGTTTTTTCCTGGAGATAAACCCTTTTGACCAGCCTTCGGTCGAGGAGGGCAAAAGGCTTACCTTCGGACTCATGGGGAAAAAGGGGTTCGAGGACAAGAAAAAAGAAGTCGTCGAGGCGAGGGACAAGAAGAGCTGTTTTAAGGTATGAGAAAATTTGCTTGATAAACAACGTATTTTACTTTAAAATCTGCGCGAAGGGGGGAGGTTAGGGACATTTAGATAATCATTGGTCTGAACAATAAGGAAAGGGGGTGCTTTATTGATGAGGGACGCCAATGACGGCAGCATTTATGATTCCCTGAGAAGAAGCGGGGTATCAAGGCGTGAATTCATGAAGTTTTGCTCTCTTATGGCAGCAACCCTGGCCCTGCCCGCGAGCTTCGCCGGCAGGATAGCCGAGGCCCTAGAAAAGGCCGAAAGGCCACATGTGGTCTGGCTGGAATTCCAGGACTGCTGCGGAAACACCGAATCCTTTCTGAGGTCCAGCAAGCCAAACGTGGCCCAGCTCATCCTGGACACCATCTCTCTCGACTACCACGAAACCATCATGGCGCCGGCCGGCAAGCAGGCCGAAAAATCGCTTGACGATGTGGTAAAAAATCACAAGGGCAAGTACATTGCCATCGTTGAAGGCTCCATTCCCACCGGGGACGGCGGGGTCTATTGCGCCATAGGCGGCAGGACCGCCATGGACATTGCGAAGGAGGTATGCGGCAATGCCATGGCCACCATAGCGGTGGGGGCCTGCGCCTGGGACGGCGGCTGGCCCGCCGCCGCGCCGAACCCAACGGGGGCAAAGGGCGTAAAGGATGTGGTGAGCGGGATAACGCTTATAAACCTTCCCGGCTGCCCCGCCAACGTGGTGAACATCACCGGGACGGTTGTGCATTTCCTTACCTTCGGCAGTCTCCCCCTTACGGACAGCATGGGCAGGCCGCTGGTCTTCTACGGCGAGAGGATACATGACCAATGCGAGAGGCGGGCGCACTTCGACGCGGGGCAGTACGTGAGGCAGTGGGGAGACGAGGGGCACAGGCTTGGCTGGTGCCTCTACCAGATGGGGTGCAAAGGCCCAGAGACGTTCAAGAACTGTCCGACCGTAAGGTGGAACCAGGCAACGAACTGGCCGGTGGGCTCCGGGCATGGCTGCATAGGATGCGCCACACCGCGCTTCTGGGATACGATGACGCCTTTTTACAGGAGACTGGAGAACGTGCCAGGATTCGGCGTGGACAGCACGGCCGACAAGGTAGGGGCGGGGCTTGCCATTGTCACGGCGGCGGGTCTTGCGGCGCACCGCATCATAAGGGCCACGAAAACCAAAGGCGGAAAAGCGGAAACTCACGAGGAGGAGAAATAAGATATGCCAAAGATCGCTATTGATCCGATCACAAGGATTGAAGGGCATCTGAGGATCGAGGCGCAGGTGGACGGAGGAAAGGTCACGAACGCGTGGTCTTCCAGCACCATGTTCAGGGGGATGGAGATAGTGCTTAAGGGGAGGGACCCGCGCGACGCCTGGGCGTTCGCCCAGCGAATATGAGGCGTCTGAACAACGGTTCACGCCACCAGCTCCGTGAGAGCTGTAGAAAACGCGCTTCAGATCACGATTCCGGACAACGCAAGGCTCATCAGGAATATTATCACCGGCATCCAGTACGTTCAGGACCACACGATTCATTTCTATCACCTGCACGCGCTGGACTGGGTGGATGTCGTAAGCGCCCTGAAGGCCGATCCGGCCAAGACTTCCAAGCTGGCCCAATCCATTTCGGACTGGCATAACTCAAGCGCCGTTTATTTCAAAGGGGTGCAGGACAAGCTTAAGGACTTTGTCTCATCCGGCCAGCTTGGCATCTTCGCCAACGGCTACTGGGGAAATCCGGCATACAAGCTGCCGCCCGAGGCCGACCTGATGGCGGTCGCCCATTATCTTGAGGCCCTCGAATGGCAGAAGGACGTCATAAGGATACACGCCACTTTGGGCAGCAAGAACCCCCATGCCCAGACCTATCTTGTGGGCGGCATGGCCACCGCCATCGACCCCACCAGCCAGAACGCCATTAACATCGTTTCTCTGGATTTCATCAAGTCCCTTGCGCAAAAGGCAAAGACCTTCGTGGAAAAGGTCTACATCCCGGACCTCCTCGCGGTTGCCTCTTTCTACAAGGACTGGGCGGGCTATGGCGCGGGGGTCGGAAACTACCTCGCCTACGGAGAGTTCCCGAACGACAATATCTCGAACACCGCAAACCTCTTCCTGCCGCGCGGGATAATCAAGAACAAGGACCTGGGAAAGGTCTATCCGGTGGACCAGGAGAAGATCGCCGAGTATGTTGCCCACTCCTGGTACAAATACCCGCAGGGCAACGGCAAGTCCCTGCACCCATGGGAGGGGGTGACTGATCCCACCTACACGGGGCCCAAGCCGCCCTACGAGTTTTTGAACACCGATGCGAAATACACATGGCTGAAGGCCCCGAGGTACGAGGACATGGCCATGGAGGTGGGGCCCCTTTCCAGGATGCTGGTGGCCTATGCCTCCGGCCACCCGAGGGTGCGCGAGCTCGTGGGCCTGGTGCTGGGCAAGCTGCAGGTCGGCCCGGCCGCACTGTTCTCCACGCTCGGCAGGACCGCGGCGAGGGGGGTTGAGACGCTCGTGGTGGCTGAAAAGCTGCCCGACTGGATAGAGGGGCTAAAAGCCAACATCCAGAAGGGCGACTTGAGGATACATAACAACGAGAAATGGGACCCTTCGAGCTGGCCTTCGGAGGCCAGGGGCTACGGCTTCCATGAGGCCCCGAGGGGCGCGCTCGGCCACTGGATAAGGATCAAGGACGGGAAGATCGCCAATTACCAGTGTGTGGTGCCAAGCACCTGGAACGGCTCGCCAAGGGACGCCAAGGGGCAGAAGGGTCCGTATGAGGCGGCCCTCATCGGCACGCCCGTGGGCAACCCGGAGCAGCCTCTGGAGATACTCCGGACGGTCCACTCTTTCGACCCGTGCATGGCCTGCGCCGTCCACGTGACCGATGTAAACAGGAAAGAGCTTTTGAAGATAAAAATAGTCTGAAAGGGAAGGAGGGCAAAACCATGACGGAGCGTAAGCGGGTATACATCTGGGAAGTCCCTGTCAGGCTCACCCACTGGGTGAATTTTTTCTCGATCATCGCCCTCTCCTTTACCGGCATCTACATCGGAAATCCCTTTCTTCACCCGCTGTCTGACAGGAGTTACACGATGGGGACGATGCGGTTCATCCACCTGGTTGCGGCCTATCTTTTTTTGATGATGATCGTCATCAGGGTCTACTGGGCCTTTGCCGGAAACCGTTACGCCAACTGGAGGGTCTTTCTGCCGCTCACGGAGCGGCAGAGACATGACCTCGGGGGGGCGACCAGGTATTACCTGTTCATGAGCAAAAAGCCACCCTACGCGGCCGGGCATACGATGTGCGCGGGCATCGCGTATTTCGTCTTGTTTCTCATGTTCCTGTTCCAGATATTCTCCGGGTTTGCGCTCTGGTCATACACCAGGCCCGTGCCGTTTTTCCACATGGTGCTCGGCGGCTGGATGCTTGGCCTGATGCACGCCGCTACGATAAGGTTCTGGCACCACATGGTCATGTATTTCATATGGGTGGTTGTGCTTATCCACGTATATCTGGCGGTCTGGCTGGACTCGGCTGAGCACAACGGGCTCATGGGCTCGATCTTCGGAGGATACAAGTTCATAACCGGCCAGGAATGGGAATGAGCATAAGCGTACTGGGGATCGGAAACCTCCTGATGTCGGACGAGGGGGTGGGGGTGCACGCCATAAGGGCGCTGGATGAGGGGTATCGTTTCCCCGGGGACGTGCGCCTCATAGACGGGGGGACCATGGGGCTTGATCTGCTTTTCTATATCGAGGGGACGCGCCGCCTGCTCATAATCGACGCGGTGAACGCGGACTTGCCCCCGGCCACGGTTAAACTTTACGAGGGGCGGCAGGTGCCTGCCGCCCTCTGCCAGAAATTCTCCGTCCATCAGATAGGCCTCCAGGACCTCCTTTTCGCCATGGACATCACCGGCAGTGCGCCTGAGGAGATTTGCCTGGCCGGCGTGCAGCCCTCGAAAGTGGAGATGGGGCTTGAACTGTCCGCCCCGGTCGGGGCGGCTATGCCCGCCCTGGTGGCCGCCGTGCTTGGGAAGCTCGAGGACTGGGGCGTGCGGGCAAAGGGTAAAACGGAATGTGTTTGGCCATACCATCAAGAATAATAGAGAAAAACGGCTTCGAGGCCACCGTCGACGTCTATGGGGCTAGAAGGAAGATCAGCCTTATGCTCCTGCCGGAGGAGGCCGCCGTCGGCGAATATGTGCTTGTCCATGCAGGCTTTGCCATCCAGAAGGTGGAGGAGGACGCCGCCAGCGACGCCCTCGGCTTTATCGAGGAGATACTGAGGGCCCTCGAGGCCGAAGAGGCCTGAAAAATATTCGCTTCATGAATTGTCTTTCTCTTATGGCCTGAAGATTTCGGTATCACGTTCTTTCTGCCGCTGCTGACCGCGTTCGGACCCTCTTTAACTTGTCTCTACATCCCGTTTGCAACCGGAAAATCATCACCGGCTCACCTATATCCGAACTCCGAACTATAAAAACGTGGCTGGATATCTACTTAAAGATGAAATTGACAAGTGAAGTGATTTTTTATTTAAGTTTCTTTTATAAATTGCCGATAGAGAAGGCTAAGGAGGGGTTATGCCAAACATAAACTCAACCGTGGATGCGAATAACGACGCAGGTCAAATTAATGGCTGGAGCAAATGGCTCGCTTCTTTTGTTAAACAATCTGCAGGAAACCGTGAGCACTGGCAGGGTGAAGACGTTTTGGGAAAGTCCTTGCCGGCTGTTCGTCTGCGCAAGGGCACACTTAATTAATTGAGGAGAAACTTATGATGGTCCACGCCTTTCCCGGATATGTACTCAGGAAGAAAGAGCATGATGAACACACGCAAAAGCCGATAAGCCCCCCGCGGGATTTCATATCCCGCAGACAGCGACGGCTCCTTGCATTTGCCTTTGTCCTGCTGTCCTGTTTTCTTGCCGCCAGGATTGCCGGCGCTCAAGCCACGGTTGAAACAACCTCTTCCACTCAATTTCTGTTTGGTCCGGATGCCCTGGACGGGGACCAGAATATCCTTTCCCAGTACATGAGGCTCAGCGTAACTCCGGTGGGAAAAGAGGTTTCCGTCACGGGCTATGGGAGGATATGGAAGGATTTCGGGGCCCCCGCCGTAAGATCGGATGACGGGCTTGGCAGGCTTTATTATCTTTACGCCGACTACGCGCCCAGCGCTGTTCTCTCTTTCCGCGCGGGCAGGCAGTGGGTCAACTACACCGCCGGCACCTCCATTCTGGACGGACTCACGGCAAACGTGGACTTGTCCCGAATAAGCCGGCTGCCGATAGCCGTAACCCTCTCAGGCGGAAGAAATGTCGTTTACTCCCTGGACAGCGAATACTCCCAGAGCGGAAACCTGTTTTTCGGCATGGACATCCACCTTGTGAACGTCAGACTGACTCAGCTCGGCTTAAGCTACGTGCAGACCTTCGACGAATATGACCGCGCCAGGCAGGAGTTCGGCCTCAACTTCAGGCGCGTCATAGGCATGGCAAGCCCCTATGGCGAGGTCCGTTACGACCGCCTGGACAATGTCATCGACGAGGCCACCCTGGGTGTGGATGTTTTCCCAACGGTAGACCTCATGGTGAAAGGGGAGTACTACTTCGTTTATCCCAAGTTCGACGCGACCGACATTTACAGTGTGTTTGCGGTCGACAAATATCAGGAATACCGCCTCAGGGCTGAATACAACCTCGAATCCCGCCTTAAAATTCCCGTGAGCGTGTTCGGGTCCTACTCCTGGCAGGATTACAGCGAGGACGATACCGCAAACGTGTTTACGATAGGGTCGAAGATACGCCCCGAGGACAATATCTCCCTGACCGCGGACGTGAGCGATCAGGAGGGTTTTGCCGGCCACCTGGTAGGGTTTGATGTCTCCTGCGATTACCAGCCGGTCAAAAAGCTGATGCTTTCGGGCGGCGCCCAGTTTGACACATACGAAAAGCCTGTCTTCATCACCACCATTCCGGATGTACAGAGCGACGATTCGGCCACGAGGCTTTGGATCGGGGCCGACTACAGCCTGAAGAAAAACCTGTCCTGCGCGGCAAGGATGGAGGAAGACTCCAACCCGGATTTCAGCCACCAGACATTGGGACGATTAATATTGAACTGGCAGATGTAGAGGAAAGGGGCAAGCAATGAAAAGGATCATTTTAATCATCGCCGTAATTTTGCTGCTGCCGGCAGTTTATGTCCGGGCGGAAAATTACGTGGACCACACCCAATACGCCAATCTGAAGCTGAAGTACTGCGCGCAATGCCACCAGGCGGAAGGGGTGCCCGCGAACCACGACAGCATGTGGGTGACCACCCACAGGCTATACGCCGAAAAAAAGCCCAGCAACTGCAAGGACTGCCACCAGCTCTCCTTCTGCCTGGACTGCCACACAGGCGGCGGACTGACTCCCGACCTGCAGGTCTCGAACTTCGGCGTGGATTACACGCCTAAATCCCACCGCACGGATTTCATCGAAATCCATCCGATAAAGGCGCTGGATGACCCCAGGTCATGTTACCGCTGCCATGACGCAAAGAGTTTTTGCGAAGACTGCCACAACAAATTTCCCAGGGCTACCCTGAATCTCGTCTCGCACCGGGAGGGGTTTTCAGACCTCGAGGTCTCCGCGGTAGGTCCGAAGCACGCGACTTTTACGCCTTCGCAGTGCCAGACATGCCATCCAAACAGCGTCCTGCCGCAGAATGTCTGGGCGGAGGACCATGCCAGGGAGGCAAGGACTAACCTCGAGTCCTGCCAGACATGCCATCCCGACGGAAATGTCTGCCTGAAATGCCACAGCGCCATGACGGGGCTGAAGATAGACCCCCATCCGAGGGGGTGGAGCGGGACACTCGATTCAGCAGGCCATATTTTGCATGCAAACGGTTTTGCTGGCAGGCTGCAGAGCGCGGCCGGCAACAGAACATGTGTAAAATGCCACTAGAAAGGGAGTTATCATTATGAGAAAGCTTGCCAGGTCGACGGTGCTGTTTTTATGGATTCCCATGGTCTTGTTGGTTCTCTCCGGCTGCGGCAGCGGCTACAAGGCCGGGTCAGACTCGGCCGCAACGGCCCACTTCGGCTCCGACCCGAAAACGGGCGTGCAATACGTTGGCGCCTCCACGTGCATCAGTTGTCATAAAACGATTAATATACAGGACACCGGAATCTCGAACGATGTCGTAAACGACTACCTGCAGGGGGAACATGCGATTCACAGCACCCACAATAACGCCGCATCCACCACGCCGGTCACCCTGCCCAGTGGCGAGACCGGCACCTGCCTCACTTGCCACGACCCGATAGGCGCCCCCGACGACCCGGACGGCACGACAATCCAGTCGCTGATTCCCGCGGCGGACGTGCCTTCCGAAGGCCTTGCCGCAGTCACCTGCGAAGCCTGCCACGGCGCAGGCGGCCAGCATTTCGGCACGGGCCCGATACCCAACCCGACGCCTGACTGGACGGCCTGCGGCAACACCAGCGTCGGAAGCTGCCATGCTGGTCCGGTCGCAGACCATATTACATACCACCCGGAGAACTTCCCGGTGGCGTCTCCGGACATGCCAAGGCCGGCGAACCTCACGATCGTGCCGGCGGGGCGCACCAGCATTGAAGTCGCGTATGAAAATGCCGCGAACTCGCACAAGAATTCGATAAAGTCGCCCAACTACGTTTCGGGCAGCACTACCGACGTCAAGGGGCTCTGCTCCAGGTGCCATACCGACGAGGGGGCGAGACTCTACAAGTACGCAAACGGCGACTCCGGGCAGCTTGACGCGCAATTCCCGAATGACGGCGTCGCTAACCCGGTTGTGGACGCCTCTCCGGTGCAGTGCCGCACCTGCCACGACCCGCATAACAATATAGGCGGGACGTCGGGCGCAGCGGCCGATGCGTCCGCCGGCACCGGGACCCTTTACGGCAACGCGGGCCTGCTGCTAAACGCCACAACCGTCTCCGGCCAGAAGTGGTCCGGCCAGTTTGCGACGTGCAACAACTGCCACCAGCTCGAGAATCCCAATGACGGCAAGTGGCTTGTGGGTGGAAACGACTCCAGCGGGAACCCGGAGGTCGGCCATCACGACATTGCCGCGAGCCAGTACGGCAGAGTGGGCGTATTCGGAGGAGAAGGGACTTATGATTGGTTCCAGACGCCCGCGTACACCCACTATGATGACCCTGCTACGAAAACCGTTGAGGGCTACATAATAAACACCACGGATGTTCACAGCAACAAGGCTGGCAACAACAACGGAGGCGCCTGCCTGGACTGCCACAACCCGCATAACCCCGATTTGACGATCAACAACCAGTGGGCGGAATCGCCCCATGCGGGCTTCATACTGCAAGCTAAACTGAATGCCTACAATGCGGCGAAAGCGGCCGGCGACACAGGCCCCGAGATCTCAAGCGCGGTCCACTCGGCCGGCGTGACGGAGGGAGCCTTTACGGATGGGCAGCAGACCAAAACCTCCTGCCACAGGTGCCATACGTCCACCGGCTTCAGAGATCTGGCCAATAACCCTGCGGGCTATGACCCCGCAAAAGACGTGGCCACGGCGACCGGCCAAGAAGGCGAGCTTATCTACTGCTGGGCCTGCCATACGACCGACGTGGGCGACCTCCGGAACCCCGGCCAGTTCTCGACCGCCACGATGACCGACAGCAATGGCCATACCACGTATGTGATTCCTTCCGGCAGCAGCTTCCCCGCGAAAGGGGACACCAACTATCCGGGAGGTTCGTATATCTGCATAAACTGCCACTCCGGCAGGGAGACCGGCCAGTATGTCCAGCAGAACTACAACATTGCGACTATCCAAGGCATCGCTGTAGGCTATGCTGGCGGCGCGCCGGATGTTGACTCGCACCACGCGCAGGATGCCGGCATCATGTACAGAACGGTCGGCTATCAGTTCCCGGGGGCGAATTACAGCAACGGCCACTTCAAGCACGACACGATAGGCACGCCAGCCGGCGCAGCCTCAAGTGCCGGGTTCGACGATAATGGCCCGTGCGTGAGCTGCCACATGAGGACGGGAGCCACCGATCTGCCGAGCCACATCTTCAACGCCACCTCGTTCTCCGGCACAGTCACGTTCCCCGCTACCACCAATGGCAAGGCCGTCACTGTGGGGCTGGTGAGCGGAATAATAACAGATGACGTCTGTCTCACGTGCCATGGTACCGGCAATTACGAGATGACTGCGACCAAGCTGAACACCATCGAGTCGGGGTACCAGGCGGCGCTTAGCGCGCTCCAGCAGCAACTCTACAATGACTACGGCAAGCTTTCGATAACCGCGTGGAATAGCATGGGCGACGTGGGCGCGGCTTTCAACATGAAGACGCTGCAGGCGATGCCGTGGGCGTTCCCGCACAACGATGTCTATGTCAAGCGGCTGATCTTCGACTCCTTAGACTGGCTGGAGCACGAGAAGCTGACCGGCACGATCAACGTGAACGCGATACCCGGCCTGTCGGCCGCTTGGCCAAACCCCGCCAACGTCGCTACCACGCAGGCCCAGTGGGTCGCGGACTACTTTGCAAACAACGGTGAGAAGCCTGGCACGGCAAACCCTGCCGCTGTAACAAGGCCTTAATCGTTTCATCTGCTGAAGGCAAAAACCCCCCGGAGCATTCCGGGGGGTTTTTGTTTGATGGCAGCGAAATTTCCAGAAAACGCCGGCCTGCCGGACCGGGCTGCAAGGTATATTTTCTTGTATTTTTAAGCAGTTTTTCATAAACTAATCTATGCTTGCCGTAGTGCTCGCGGGAGGTGAAAACAGGCGGCTTCCTGTAACCAAGGGGCTTGTGGAGATCGGGGGCAAAAGGCTCATAGAGGGCATTCTTGCCGCTTTAAGCGGTTCTTTCAGCAGTCTGGCCGTAAGCACGAACGAGCCGGAGAAGTATTATTACCTGGGTGTGCCGCTCATCGGGGATGTCTATCCCGTCCAGGGTCCCATGACCGGCATCTTCTCGGCCCTCTCCCTGTACCGCGGCAGTGAGAGCGACGCCTTCTTCGTCGCATGCGACATGCCTTTCATAAGGCCCGGGCTTGTGTCCAGGATGGCGGCGATCAGGCGGTCTTCAGGAGGGGCTGAAGGGTGGGATGCCATCGCGCCGGTGTGGAAGGGGCGCCCGGAGCCCCTTTTCGCGTTTTATTCAGCACGGGGCCTGCCTTCCATGGAGGGGCGCCTGACTGCCGGCAAGACCGCGCTCCGGGAGTTTCTCGCGGACTCCGGGACCGTCTTACTTGACGAAAGGGAGGTTGCGGGGGTTGACCCTGATGGGCTTTCGTTTATTAACATAAATACAGGTGAAGACCTGGAGGCGGCGTTGGCCCTTCAAAACAAGATAATGGAAAAAGGAGGGCTTATCCGATAGGAGACCTCATAGTAATACTGATCATAGTGATCGCGATTACGGGGTTCTCCAGGGTCCGTGAGACCGCCGGAGGGCTCCGGGAGGCAGTCCGGAATTTTAAGAAGGCCATGGCGGAACCGGAGGAAATAGATATAACGCCCCGCCCGGGGAGATGTGCAAACAATGAACCGTGCGGAGCAGACGATAAAAAGGATTAGCTGAATGGAAAGAGGACCGGAGGCGAAGATAGACCTTGAGGCGCTTCGCCATAATCTGAGGACCGTGGAATCACTTTCAGGCGGCTCCGTCATAGCCGTCGTCAAGGCCGACGCCTATGGCCATGGCGCAGTGGAAGTGTCTAAAACCCTTGAGAGGCAGGGCGCTTTCGCCCTTGCGGTGGCCTATGCCTCGGAGGCGGAGGAACTCAGGGCGGCGGGCATAAAATCCCCTGTCCTGGTGCTTTTTGACGGTGAGCCCGGGCCTTTTTTCGACCTGGACCTTATCCCGGTCGTCCATTCGCTTAAATCCGCAAAACGCTTTTCGCGCGAGGCCCGCAGAAGGGGCAGGCAATTGGACGTGCACGTCAAGGTGGACACCGGGATGGGGAGGATGGGTTTTTGCATTTCCGGGGAGGGAAAAGATACGCTGGCCGATATCTGCGATATCGCGTCATTGCCGGGGCTCCGCCTGCGCGGCCTGATGAGCCACTTTTCGGAGGTCCAGCCCGGCAAGGGGGGGCTGGATTTTGCCCGCCTGCAGCTTGAAAGGTTCAACTCCATCCGGCAGCAGCTTGCCGGCAGGGGAATCAAGCCCCTTGCCCATATCTCTAGCAGCGCCTCATCGCTTCTTCTGCCGGAGGCCGGCATGGATGCGCTCAGGGTCGGGCTTCTGCTTTACGGCGCCTTGCCGTTTTCCGCGCCTGCGGCCCCCGCTTCCTTTGCCCTGAAGCCGGTCATGGAAGTCAAAACGCGGATAATACTGGTAAAGAGGTTTGGCAAGGGACAGCCGGTAAGCTATGACAGGACCTTCGTGACCGCGAGGCGCTCCACCATAGCAGTCATACCCGTGGGGTACGCGGACGGGTATCTCAGGGCCTTCTCCAACAGGGCGTGTGCCATTGTGAGGGGCCGGAGGGCGCCGGTGGCCGGCAGGGTCTGCATGGATGTCACGATGCTTGACGTAACCGGCATAAGGGATGTCTCGGAGGGGGACGAGGTCATACTCCTTGGAGGCGGGCTTTCGATCCGGGAGTTAGCGGACTGGGCCGCCACCAACCCCTACGAGGTTATGACCTCGCTTGGCGGGAGAGCGAGGAGGCGCTTCGAGTGACCCGTTTCATTGAGGCCCTGGGCTCCAGGATAATCAGGTTCACGGCGGTCATGGGCAGCATGCTTCTGCTGTTTGCGGAGACCCTGAAGGAGTTGCTGCTGCCGCCATACGAAATAAAAAACACGTTCAAGCAGGTCATGGAGATCGGGGTAAAGAGCGTGCCCGTTGTGGCGATAACGGCCGTCTTTACCGGGATGGTCCTGGCGCTGCAGACATTCACCGGGTTCAAGCGCTTCGGCGCCGAGGCCCTGGTGGGCACGGTCGTCTCGCTTTCGATGACCAGGGAGATGGGGCCGGTGCTTACCGGTCTGGTGGTGGCGGGCAGGGCGGGGGCTGCGATGGCGGCGGAGCTTGGCACCATGAGGGTCACGGAGCAGATAGACGCGCTGGAGACATTGGCCACGAACCCTGTCAAATACCTGATAGTCCCCAGGTTCGTTTCGTCCGCAATAGTGCTTCCATCCCTGACTGTAATCGCGGACATGCTGGGCATCCTGGGCGGCTATGCCATAGCCGTCTGGCTTTTCGGGATGAGCTCCGCTCTCTACTGGCACAGGGCATGGAACTACCTTGAGCTGAACGACATCTTCGGCGGGCTTGCGAAGTCTGCCTTTTTCGGCGCCGGCATCGCCATAGTCTGCTGCCATCGGGGCTTTTACACCGAAGGCGGGGCCGAAGGGGTGGGCAAGGCCACCACGGGGGCGGTCGTCATATCCTTCATGACCATACTGATCTCCGACTACTTCCTCACGGCCTGGCTGCTGAAATGATAGAAATCAGGGACCTGCACAAGTCTTTTGGCAGCCATCAGGTGCTCAGAGGCGTTGACCTCCTGGTGGAGGACGGGCAGAGCATGGTCGTCATAGGGGGCAGCGGCTCTGGAAAAAGCGTGCTAATGAAGCATATAATAGGGCTTCTTAAGCCGGATAAGGGCTCCGTCCTCGTGGACGGCACAGATATCACGCGGCTTGACGCCAAACATCTGTACGAGGTGAGGAAGAAATTCGGAATGCTCTTTCAGGGTGCCGCCCTGTTTGACTCGATGGCTGTGTGGGAGAACGTGAGCTTCGCTCTTTTAAGAAGCGGCATGAGGGCCTCGGAGGCCAGGCAGGTGGCAATCGAGAAGCTCCGGCTCGTGGGGCTTACGGGCATCGAGGATCTCATGCCCTCCGAGCTTTCCGGCGGCATGCGCAAGCGCGTTGGCCTTGCGCGGGCTATTGCGCACCAGCCTCAGATACTGCTTTATGACGAACCTACCACCGGGATAGACCCCATCATGGGGGACGTCATCAACGACCTTATAATAAAGATGCGCGAGGATCTGCTTGTCACATCGGTCGCGATAACCCATGACATGCACAGCGCCTACAAGATAGCAGACCGCATCGCATTTCTCTATGAAGGAAGGATCGTGGAGACGGGCACCCCGGAAGGGATCAGGAACACCACAAACCCCCTGACAAAACAGTTCATAACCGGCAGCTCGCAGGGGCCGATAAAGATAGAGGGGATAAACGCCTGATGAAGATGACGACCGAATTGAAGGTCGGCATATTTGCCCTGATAGTGATAGGACTGCTGTCACTCATGACGTTCTGGGTCGGGGGGCTGGCATGGCTGAAAAAACCCGGCTACGTCCTGTACGTCTACTTCAACAATGTAAGCGGGCTCGACACGAAGAGCAAGATACTGGTGGCCGGCGTGGACGCCGGATACATAGAGGACATTACCCTGGTGGACGGCATGGCAAAGCTCAAGCTGAGGATAAACCGCAACGTCGTCCTCTACTCGGACGCCCAGGCGAGCATCAGTTCGATGGGGCTTCTGGGAGAGAAATACCTGGATATCGAGACCGGCTCCAAACCCCCCGTGCTCAAGGACGGGCAGACCATCACACACGTTGTCGCCAGCGTCAGCGTCGACGACCTCATGAGGAAGCTTTCGGACCTCTCGGGTTCGCTGACCAAGGTCGTGGGCAAGGTAAACGAGGTGCTCTCGCCGGAGCAGATACAATCCCTTAAGACCGCGATCAACAATGTCCAGAAGATCACCGGAAACGTCAATACCGCCGTTGTCGAAGACAATGAGAGGATAAAGACCGCCCTCGACAACGTCAACTCGCTCATAACCACGGTCAAGGGCATGGCGCGGAAAAACGACAAGAATATAACGGAGATGCTTGCCAACCTCAGGGACCTCTCCCAGACCTTGCGGCAGGAGGCGCCGAGCCTTATCAGTAACATAAGGGAGACGAGCACGCAGGTCAAAAATCTGGTCAAGGAGAGCAAGCCCGGCATCGAATCCATCATCAACAGCACAAGCCAGATAACCGCCGGCCTGCAGCAGGGCAAGGGCACACTTGGCAAGCTTTTGACCGACAAGACCCTTTACAACAACCTAAACAGCAGCGTGAAGGGCCTGAAGGACACGTTCGGGGCCATCAACCGCTTCAAGGTCTACCTCGACTTCCAGGGCAACTATCTCACCAGGGGCAGCGGCGGCGAAGGACAGTTCCTGCTTACCCTCCAGCCGAAGCCCGACAAGTACTATATATTTGGCGTGGTCTCCAATCCCATCGCCAGGATAGACAAGATACAGGTCTTCAATCCCCAGACAAACGAGATCGATACGACCTCGGAGAACGTCCATTCGGACATAGAATTCCTGGGGCAGTTCGCGCGCAGGTTCGAAAATTCGGCGCTTCGCATCGGCGTCACGGACAATACCTTTGGCGTTGGCGCGGACCAGTTCTTCCTCAACGACAGGCTCAAACTCTCCATTGACGCATGGGATTTTTCGGCCAAGGAGGCCTTTGCCAAGCACGCCCATCTGCGGCTGGGCGGACAATACTTCCTCTTCAAGCATATCTATCTCAATGCCGGTTGGGACAATCCGCTCAACGCCCATTGGAGCGGCCCTTATGTGGGCGGCGGCCTCCGGTTCGAGGACGAGGACCTGAAATACCTCTTTGCCGTCTCCCCCGCGAAGCTTTAGCGGACAGCAGCCGTCCCGCCGGGCCCAAAGCGGCCTTTTTTAAAGCAAACCTTTTAAATACTATTGAAATAATTGAAGATTTTCCCCCAAAAAATGTCCCGCTTGTGTTAGATTACATTTTTCTATTTTTGACATAGGAAGAACCTATAGGTGGTTTCTTGAACAGGGCTGCTGCCGTTTCTGTTTTCGTGCTTTTGATGGCATTTTCCTGTGCGCCAACGGGCCGACTGTTGCCGTCCAAATCAGGGCCGGCCGTCTCTCCGGCCGTTCAAAACGGGACAACCCCGCCCCTTGTTTGGACGGCAACAGCCGGCCGGGAGAGCATAAGGATGGAGCAGGGCGGGGACGGGCGGAGCTACGCGATTATGGATTTTGAAAACGCGGATGTCTCCGTGGTGGCCCGGGTGTTTGGAGCGGCCTTGGGCAGGGATTTTGCGGTTGCGCCGGGGATTACGGGGACCATGACGATAGAGTCTTACGGGGGCGTGCCCGCGGGGGACCTCTTCGGTGTCTTCCAGGCGATACTCGATATAAACGGGCTCAAGGCCGAGCGTTATGGCACGGCATACAGGATTGTCCCGGAGCAGACGGGGGCGGCGCCGGGCTGCGCCGTCCTGAGCGGCCGCCGCGTTACCGGGCTTATCCCCCTGCGGCACGTCAAATGGGCCCAGGCGGCGGACCGCATACGCGGTCTCATTCCGCCGGAGGCGCAGACGATGATTTACGGGCCGGACAACCTGCTGATAGTATCGGCGCCTCCGCGCGCCCTCCGGAGTTTCAGGCAGATAATGGGTGCGGTCGATGTAAGCGGACGGATGGAGGACTTGCCGGCCACCTATGTCTACCATGTGCAAAACGGCGAGGCCGGCAAACTGGCAGGCATCATCAGCAGGATATATCATCCGGGACCGGGCGGCCGCGGCCGGATGCTCAGCGTCTCTCCATATGACAGCATAAACGCGCTTGTAATCAGGTGCGCGCCGGCGGTTTACCTCGGGGTCCTGAAGCTGCTTAGGGACATCGATGTGCCCGCCAGGCAGGTCCTGATTGAAGTCCTGGTCATGCAGGTGCAGCTTTCAGACGAAACGCAGTTTGGCCTGGAATGGGTGCTGAAGAACACCGGTTCCAAGTACACGGCCTCGGGAGGGTTCAGCCAGGGCAACGTGGGCATAGGGCCAAACGGAGAGCCTTTTGCAAAGCTCTCGAACGGGTTTTCCGCCGCCATTTCGACGACGAACCCATTGGCCGTGGCCGCCGCATTGAGCAGCCTGGCCACGCAAAGCAAGGTCAATGTCCTCGCTAGTCCTCAGATACTGGCCATGGACGGCAAGACTGCCAGGATACTCGTGGGCAGCGAAATCCCGATAGCCACCGGCCTGTTTCAGCAGCCGAGCACCGCTATCAGCAATACCCTGGTTGCCGCCGGGCAGATACGCTACAAGATGATCGGCACCATACTGAATGTGCGGCCACATATAACGGACAGGGACAAGGTCACCCTGGATATCGAACAGGAGGTGAGCCAGATCGGGCAGGTGGTGCCGGTTGCGGGGCAGAATTTTCAGGGGTTCGACGTGCGGCGGGCCTCCACCGAGGCCAGCGTTCAAAACGGCCAGACGCTTCTTATCGGCGGGCTCATAAACGAGACGAGGAATTTCAAACGCACCGGGATCCCTTTCCTGAGCAGGATTCCGGTGCTGGGCTACCTCTTTTCCACCACTACAGAGTCGGTCGACAGGACGGAGCTGATCCTCATGGTCACCCCTCACGTCATAAAGAGCCGCAGGGAGGCCGAAAACCTGAAGAGGGAGTTCGAAGACAGGGTGAGGCTTGTTAAAAAGGCCCTGGCTGAAAGCAAAAAAACCCACTGACATTCTATAATACCAGATGGCAGTTCCGTTTGATGCCGGCAGAGTATAATTTTTCAGTTTCTGGAGGTCTTTTGTCCCTGTGAAAAGAAAATACCAGCCTGAGGAAGTGGAGCTTAAGTGGCAGGCCGTATGGGCCCAAAGCGACCTGTACAGGAGCGACCCGGACGCGCGGCCAAAATTTTACTCGCTGGAGATGTTTCCCTACCCCTCGGGCAGGATCCATATGGGGCATGTGAGAAACTACGCGATAGGAGACGTGATAGCCCGCTACAAAAGGATGCGCGGGTTTAACGTGCTGCATCCGATGGGCTGGGACGCCTTCGGGCTGCCGGCCGAGAACGCGGCCATAAAGGAAGGGGTGCATCCTGCGCGCTGGACCCATGACAACATAGCCTACATGAAAAAGCAGCTTATAAGGCTTGGGCTCTCATACGACTGGAGCAGGGAGGTCGCCACCTGCGAGCCGGAGTACTACAGGTGGAACCAGTGGTTCTTCCTGAAGATGTTCGAAAAGGGCCTGGCATACAGAAAGGCTTCTTTCGTCAACTGGTGTCCCTCATGCGCCACCGTGCTTGCCAACGAGCAGGTAATCGACGGGAGGTGCTGGCGCTGCGAAAGCGTTGTCGTGCAGAAGGAGCTGGAGCAGTGGTTCCTGCGCATCACCGCCTACGAGGACGAGCTTTTGGCCGCCCTGGAAAACCTTTCCGGATGGCCCGAAAAGGTCCGCGTCATGCAGAAAAACTGGATAGGCCGGAGCGAGGGCCTGGAGATCTCGTTTCCTGTGGAGGGCAGCCGGGACGAAATACTGGTCTTCACCACCCGGGCGGACACGCTTTTTGGGGCAAAGTTCGTCTGTCTTGCCCCGAAACACCCGATGGCGGAGAAATTCTTCGAAGCGGGCAATAAAGCCGGCAGGGAGGCGCTCGAAAAGATACGCGAGCATTACGGCAAGATGGAGGAAAAGCACGGGCTCTTCACGGGGCATTACGCCATAAACCCCGTGAATGACGAAAGGATCCCCATATACGTGGCCAATTTCGTTCTCATGGAATACGGCACTGGAGCGATAATGTCGGTGCCTGCCCACGACCAGCGGGATTTCGAGTTCGCCCAAAAATATGGCCTTCCGCTAAAGACCGTTATAAGGCTCGGGGACGCGAAGGAGGCCCAGGCGTTGCCGGAGGGGGCCTTCGAGGATGACGGCGTGCTTGTGGAAAGTGGTCCATTTTCAGGGCTCTCCAGCGCGGAGGCCCGCCGGAAAATCTCGGAATACATCGAGGCGAAGGCAAGAGGCAGGCGCGTCATAAACTACCGGCTGAGGGACTGGGGGATCTCGCGCCAGCGCTATTGGGGCACTCCCATCCCAATGATATACTGCCAACGTTGCGGCGTGGTGCCCGTCCCTGAAAAAGACCTGCCGGTGGTCCTCCCGGAGGACGTCCGGTTTACGGGCAAAGGGGGCTCTCCGCTGGCCGAGGCGGAGGACTTCATAAACGTGAGCTGCCCTTCATGCGGAGGCAGGGCCAGGCGTGAGACGGACACGATGGACACGTTTGTCGACTCCTCCTGGTATTATGCGCGCTACTGTTCCAAGGCCGGCGGGACCGCCCTGGACAAGGCGGACATCGCATACTACATGCCGGTGGACCAGTACGTGGGCGGCGTGGAGCACGCCGTCCTGCATCTTCTGTATTCGAGGTTTTTCATGCGGGTCATAAGGGACCTCGGGTTCACCCCCATATCCGAGCCTTTCGAAAGGCTCCTTACGCAGGGAATGGTCTGCATGGAAACTATACGCTGCCCGGAGCACGGATGGCTTTACCCTTTTGAGGTGGAGCGCGACAGGTGCTCCAGGTGCGGCAGTCCGGTCGAGCGGGGAAGGACCGAGAAGATGTCCAAGTCCAAGAGGAACATCGTAGACCCGGACCAGCTCATAAAGACCTACGGGGCGGATACGGCCAGGCTTTTCTCGCTCTTCGCCGCCCCGCCGGAACGGGACCTGGAATGGTCCGAAAAGGGCGTGGAGGGCGCCTACAGGTTCCTCCAGAGGATATTCAACTTTGTCTACGACAATCTGGAGATACTGAAGGCGCAGGCCCCGGCCTTTAAACCCGGCGAAAAGACGCAGCCGCTTGTCAGAAAGACCCATCAGACAATAATGCGCGTCACCCGGGACATCGAGCGGGAATACCATTTCAATACCGCCATAGCTGCGATGATGGAGCTTGTGAACGCGATTACGGCCTTTGCCCCTTCCGGCCCGGAGGATGCATGGCAGTTGCGGTTCGCGGTGGAGAAGATGCTCCTGCTGCTGGCCCCTTTCTGCCCGCACATGGCACAGGAGCTCTGGGAGGCCCTCGGCATGGCTTCGGACATTCACCTTGAGCGCTGGCCGGAGTACGACGAGGACGCGGCAAGGGAGGAGCAGGTCGAACTGGTTGTTCAGATAAACGGGAAGGTGAGAGCCAGGGTCATGGTGTCCCCGGGGCTCACGGACGAGGAGATAAAGGACATGGCGCTGTCGGAGCCCAGGATAAAAGAGGCTATCGTTGGCAAGGACATCAAAAACGTCTTTGCCGTGAAGGGGAAACTCGTAAACATAGTGGCCCGATGAAGTCTTTTAGTTTCGCTATAGTTGCCGTTTTGCTTTTAGGGATGCTTTCGCTTTCCGGGTGCGGCTATACGTTTGCCGGGAGGAAGGGCCTTTTGGTAGAAAGCGTAAGGATCGGCCCGATTAAAAACAAGTCCATGGAGCCGGGGCTTTCCCAGGTGCTGATCTCCGCTCTCTCTGACGAGCTGATGAAGCAGGGCATAAATGTGGACCAGAACTCCCGGAACATGATTTACGGCAACCTCACACAGTTCACGCTGTCCGGCGTGTCGGAGGCGAACCAGTCCTTTACCGCATACCAGGTGACGATTGCGGGCAGGTTTATCTTCAGGGGCGCGGACGGAAAGGAAGTTGTCCTTCCCGGGTCCACCCCGTTCATAATCACCTTCTCATCCCAGGGCGCACTGAATGAGGTCTTTGCCCAAAGGCAGCTTGCCGTCCAGTCCGGCATGCAGAATCTTGCGTCGCAGATAGTCTCCGGCCTGCTGGTGCCTTTAAAATAACGGGGCGGCATGAGGACCTTTCTTGATGAGCTTAAAAAGGGGTTTCCCGAACCCCTTTACCTGGCTTTTTGCGCGGACCCTTACCTGCTCTACGAGACGAAGCTCATGGTAAAAAGGACCGTGCCGCAGGCCGCCGCGGAATTCGCCCTGGAGGGCTTTGATGCGGGCGGCGACGGGTTTTCCGTGGAGTCCGTGATCGAGGCCCTCCGGTCGGTCCCGTTTCTGGGCGGACGGAAGGTAGTGATAATCGAAAGCTTAGAGGAAGTCAGGGCGGAGGGGATTAGAAAAGTCCTCTCCTATGCCGCAAATCCCGAGGCCCAAAGCCTTCTGTTCATGCTGATGAACGCAAAAAAGGCCCCGCAGGGTTTCACGGCGCCGGGGCAAGAAATAAGATTGAAACTCCTGCCCCTGTCCATAAGCCCCCGGGAGCTGCCCATGTGGATAAGAAAAAAGGCCTCCGGCGAGGGATTTTCGCTTTCAAATGAAGTGGTGTCCTACCTGGAGGACAATTATTCGTCCGAGCCGGGGCTTATAGCCTCGGAGCTGAAGAAACTCGCGCTTATCGGCAAATCCGTCATAGAGATGGAAGACGTCAGGCAGCTTACGAGGGACATGTCCGCGCATAACGCGTTTGACCTTGTGCGCGCCCTTGGCGCAAAAGACGCCGACAGGGTTTTCAGTCTGGCCAGGGAGTTCAGGGCGCAGCACGAGCTCGTAATGCTCCTGGGGGCCCTCAACAGGGAAATTTCATTTTCAAGGCCCGGTCTTCCGCCGGGGGGCTTCGAAAAGGCAATCTCCCTTTTGCGGGAGGCCGATATGAAAGTAAAGACCCTCTCCGGGGCTTACCCGATAGAAGATCTCCTTGCGAGGCTGCTAAAAATTAAAATCTGATTTTCAGGCCTGGGCCTTGTTGGCGAGCCTGGCCAGCCTTGAGATCTTCCTGGAGGCGGTCTTCTTATGTATTATCCCTTTCGAGGCAGCCTTGGAATACGCTTTCGCCGCCTCTTTGAGCACTGCCGCGGTCGCCTAGGTGTTCTTCTCCGCTGCGGTCCGTACAAGCTTTTTTGAGGCCGTCTTCAGGGCGCTTTTGACCGCCACGTTCCTGGCGTGCCTTTTCTCCGCCTGCCTGGCCTGTTTCTCGGCGGATAGGTTTTTTTTCGGTGCGGGCATTTTTTACTTTTTACCTCCTCTTAAGGGGCATCGAGATTAGCTTATAAACTAGCACATTTTTACCGGCCAAATCAACCGTTTTTAAACCGCAACTGCCCGCAGCCGGCTCAAAGGCGGTGTTTGCCAAACTGAGACACCACCGTTGCGGGGTAGTGTCTCAGCTTGATTCGCCGGGCAATGGCGCTTTTCGCTTTTTGGGGCTTTTTTTGTGCCGCTGTCCCGCCTTGCGGGACTGCATCTGGCGAAACTCGCCCTGCGGGCTCAGACAGTCGCAGATGCGGCCTCTCCTTTTCGCCGGCATCGGCCACGAAAATAAGCCATGTCGCTCAATCCGCCATCGCCTGGCGTTTCCAAACAAACGTTGGTATAAGCAAACGCGTGGAGTCGGCGGCACTTCACAAGTACGTTGCGAACCATGCCCGCCTCCTCCTTTTGCCCTGATCCGCATCCGCATTCGCCAAACTGAGACACTACCATCAGCGGGGAGGGGTTGGGCGGGGGCGCGGTTTTATGTTAGATTATAAATGCGATTTTTTTCGTCGGATTTTTAAAAATGGAGGGCTAGCGGACAGTAATGGGCAGAAACGTCGTGGAGAAGATACTGCAGGAGCACCTTGTTTACGGAGACACAAAGACGGGCTCCCGCGCGGGACTCAGGGTGGACCAGGTCTACACCCAGGATGCCACGGGGACCATGGCGTGGCTTCAGTTCGAGGCGACAGGCACGGATCGGGTCAAGGTGCCGCTTGCCGTCTCATACGTGGACCACAACATGCTGCAATCGAATTTCATGAACGCCGACGACCATGAATTCCTGCGGACCGCCGCCGCCAGGTTTGGGGCCTGGTTTTCGAGGCCCGGAAACGGCATATCGCACCAGGTGCACCTCGAAAGGTTTTCAGCGCCGGGCAGGATCGCCCTTGGCACGGACAGCCATACGCCCACAGGGGGCGGCATCGGCATGCTCGCAATAGGCGTTGGCGGACTGGATGCCGCCACCGTTATGGCGGGCGCCCCCCTTGAGCTGAGGGTGCCTGAGGTGGTTGAAGTGAGGCTTACGGGCAGGCTGAACAGACCGTGGGTCGCGGCGATGGACGTTATACTTGAACTTCTAAAAAGGCTTACGGTTAAAGGAGGGGTCGGCAAGATCATTGAATACTCCGGCCCCGGATTGAAGCAGCTTAGCGTGCCTGAGCGGGCCACCATAACCAACATGGGGGCGGAGCTTGGCGCGACGACATCGATATTCCCCAGCGACGAAAAGACGCTCTCCTTCCTGAAGGCCCAGGGCAGGGAGAAGGACTGGGTGGAACTGAAGGCGGATCCCGACGCGGTCTACTCGGACACCATCACTATAAACCTCTCCGGGCTGGAGCCCATGATGGCCGCGCCCCACAGCCCGGACAACGTCGTCACCGTAAGGGAGATGGCGGAGCGAAAAATGAAGGTGGACCAGGTCTGCATTGGGAGCTGCACGAACTCCTCATACATGGTGATGAAGGAAGTCGCCTCGGTGCTGAAGGGGCATACCGTGCAGCCCGGAATGAACCTGCTTGTGAACCCGGGTTCCCGCCAGGTCGCGCTGATGCTTGCGCGGGACGGCCTCCTGGGGGATTTCCTTGCCGCGGGAGCAAGGGTGCTCGAATGCTCGTGCGGGCCCTGCATAGGAATGGGCGGCTCGCCCGGCAGCGCCCAGGTTTCAGTCCGCACGTATAACAGGAATTTCAAGGGCAGAAGCGGGACGAAAGACGCGATGGTCTACCTGGCGAACCCTCTTATATGCGCCCTCTTCGCCCTGCGCGGCGAGGTAGCTGCGCCGGACGGCGAGCGGATAGATGTAAAACGCGCCAAGGAGCCTGCAAGCTATCCGGTAGCCGACAACATGCTCGTGCCGCCCTCGGCGGAAGGCCGGCAGACCGCGATAAGAAAAGGGCCCAACATAAAGGAAGTCCCACTCAAGGGGCCGGTCGAGAACGAGATACATGCCGAGGCGCTCCTGGTGGTCGGCGACAACATAACCACGGACGATATCATGCCGGCAGGCTCTCAGATACTGCCTTTGCGTTCGAATATCCCTGCCATTTCGGAATATGTTTACAGGGCAATCGACGCCGATTTCAGCAAGAGGGCTGTGGCGGCAAAGGGGAAAGGGGGGGGCGTAATAATCGGAGGAGAAAATTACGGGCAGGGCTCTTCGAGGGAGCATGCGGCCCTGGCCCCCATGTACCTCGGAGTCAAGGCCGTGATAGCGAAATCTTTTGCCCGGATACACAGGGCGAACCTCATCAACTTTGGCATCCTGCCGCTTGTCTTCAAGGACCCGGCGGACCACGACAGGATAAGCCGGCAGGACGAACTGCTTATAAAAAACGTAAGGGGCGCCCTGAAAGAAGAAGACGCTTCGCCCCGGACCGGCCAGACATTCGTGGTCGCGGACCGGACGAAGGGTTTTACCTTCGAGGTGACATCCGGCTTGAGCAGGCGCGAGGCGGACCTGATACTTGCCGGCGGGCTGCTGCCTTACACCAGGGCGAAATTCACCCAAAGCGATAATTGAAATTTGCTGTGAAAATTATCACTTGCATTTATTGCTGAGAGTTTTAAAATTCATGTACGGAGGAAAATTCATGAAAATTAGAAATACAAAGGCAGCGGTCTTTTTTCTTGCGGCGCTAATGTCTTCCCTTTGCCTGGTAACGGGGGCAATGGGACAGGCGGCCCCGCTTACGGTTGCGAAGGGAAGGACTGTTCAGGTCAACTACACTCTCACGGTCGACGGCAAGGTCATCGACAGTTCAAAGGGCAGGCAGCCCCTGGAGGTCAAGATAGGTGCCCACCAGGTAATACCCGGATTTGAAAAGGGACTTATGGGAATGAAGGTCGGGGAGAAGAAGTCCTTTACGGTCAAGCCGGAGGACGGCTACGGAGAGGTGAACCCGAAGGCCATTCTGGAGGTCCCAAAGAGCAAACTGCCCAAGAACATCAAACTTACCCCCGGGATGGTCCTGGAGAGCCAGGTCAACGGGCATATTGTCCCGGTAAGTGTCGTCAAGGTCAAAAAGGAAACCGTCGTGCTGGATTTCAACTCCCCGCTTGCCGGCAAGACGCTGAATTTCGACGTCGAGGTTGTTGACATAAAGTAGGACCCGTCTGAAAATCGATTTTGAGGCGAAAGAGAGAAGAAATCGGGACAGACAAGGGGAAACAAGAGAGGGGCCGGGGTGAGGGCATGCGCTTCTGAATGAAAAGCGTGCTCGGTTTTCTTATCTTGGTGGTTCTGGTCATTGGCGCGCTTCTTGTCTTTCCGGGCAGGAAATGGCCGCCCCTGCCGGATGATGCCATCCATCGCACGGCAACCACGGTTGAGGCCTGCAAACAGTGCCACGCACCCGGTAAGCCCTGGGCCCTGAAACCCTCGCACCCGCCAAAATTCTCATGCTTCAAGTGCCACAAGGCGAAAAAAGCGTCAATCCCGCCCGTAACGCCCAAACATGCATAGCCCCAGCCGCTCCAACTCGCCGGCTCGGTAATCAGCGCGGCGGCTTTTTTATGAAGGGCAGGGGGAGAAGGTCCTCGATTGCAAGTATTTTTACCGATTTTTTGGATGGCAGGATGACCTTTATGCCCGGGGCGAATTCCAGCAGCATCTGCCTGCAACTGCCGCAGGGGTAGCAGGTTTCTCCGCTTGCACAGATTATGGCTATCGCCTTCAAATCGGCTGCCCCTTCGGAGAGGGCCTTCAAAAGCGAGACTCTCTCGGCGCAGACGCTCAGGCTGAGAGAAGCGTTTTCGATGTTCGAGCCGGTAAAAATCCTCCCGTCCGCCGCCTCCACTGCGGCCCCGACGCGGAAACCTGAATAGGCGGGGCGTGAGAAGGCGAGCGCCTTTTTGGACGCGCTTATGAGTCTTTCGATTTCCGGGGACGGGAGATTTTTTCCGGCAGCAGCGGGCATCTTCAATAGTGAAAGATATCCATCAGTTCCACGGCATCCTCGCTGCCGCCCGGCAGGCCTTCACCCCTCCGGAAGGTATTTTCCGCCTTTGTCATGTCCCCCTTGAAACGCGGGTCAAGCCGCACGGCAAGCTGCAGGGCGGAGGCGGCCTCGCCGTAGTCCCCTTTTGCGTTATAGGCGAGGGCAAGCTGGTAGTAGGCGGGATAAAAATCGCCCATCCTGATAGTGCACTGCCTGAAAGCCCTTATGGCCTTGTCGTATTTTCCAAGCTTCGAGTATGCAAGCCCCAGGTTGAAAAAGGCCTTTTCGGGCGTTTCGTAGAGCGGGTTTGACAGCGCCTTATTGCAGTCCGACACGGCCCGTTCATATTTCTTCTGCCTGTATTCAAGCAGACAGCGGTCGTTATAGGCCTGGGAGAAAGAGGGGTCTATTTTTATGGCCTTTGTGAAGGATTTTTCGGCATCGGCGGTGTCGTCCCATTTCATGTAGATGTAGCCCAGGGCATAATAAACGCGTTTGTCGTTGCTCCGGTTTTGCAGGGACTTCTGGAACTCCACGAACGCGTCCTGGTACTGGCCGCTCTCCAGCCTGGAGAGGCCTAGCTTGTAATGCAGCTCCGCCTTCTTTTTCCTCTCCGCCGTGGCGCACGAAAGACAGGTCGCAAGGAGCAGAAGCAGGGCGATCAGGAGGTATCTTTTACACATATTTGGGTTCAAAAAATCTATCAGTTAAATTAACAGAAAAGAGAAGCACAAGTAAAGTGGCCGGCCGGAGCCGGGCCTGCGTCCTTCCCACACGCCCGCTTTGGCCAGCCCATACCTGGCTCTGTCCCTGTGAATGAGGGAAGAAAGCCGACGGACGGGAGACAATGCGTTAAGAGAAATGGGGCAATCGCTTCTGCAGACGGATAAACGGGGCCTTGGGGATTACACCCGGAACGGCCTGACCGAATGAACAGGGCAGGCAGGCATGGGCGAAGGTTTTTCTAGCTTCTTTTAATGGCGTCGGCCACCCTGGCGGCCCTGACGACCTCTTTTACGTCGTGGACTCTCAATATATTGGCCCCGTTCATTATGGCGATCACGGCCGCAGCTATGGTGCCCTCAAGCCTCTCAGATGCCGGAGCGCCGTCCAGGATATGCCCGATAAACGCCTTCCTGGAGGGCCCGGCAAGGACAGGCCTTCCGAGGCCGGTGAACGTCTCCAGGTCTTTCAATATCTCAAGGTTGTGCTCGAAGGTCTTTCCAAAACCTATGCCCGGGTCTATTATGATTTTCTCCGCTTCCACGCCAGCCTCCAGGGCGATCCCGATGGAGCCTCTCAGGTAGTCCAGGATCTCCGGTATGAGGGCGTCGTAGCGCGGATTTTTCTGCATGTCGGCCGGGGTGCCCTTTATGTGCATCAGGACGACAGGGACCCCGGAGCCTGCTGCAAGCGCCGGCATCGCGGCATCGAACCGCATTCCGCTGATATCGTTCAGGATATCGGCGCCGGCGTCGATGGCGGCGCGGGCCACCTCCGCCCTGTAGGTGTCGATCGACACCGGGATCCGGGTTCTTTTTTTTATCGCATTGATCACCGGAACGGTGCGCCTTATCTGCTCCTGGGCGCTTGTCGCAACCGCGCCAGGCCTTGTGGACTCGCCCCCGATGTCTATAATATCGGCGCCCTCGGCGGCCATCCGCAGGGCATGGTCGACCGCCTTTCCCGGGTCAAGATAAAGCCCCCCGTCCGAAAAGGAATCGGGGGTCACGTTCAGGATGCCCATTATGTAGGCGCGTCTGGAGAAATCAAAGAGGTGCGGGCCCGCCCGGAGTATCATCAGCGGCGGCCGGTCAGGCGGTCTGGGCGCGCGGGGTCTCGTATTCCTTCATCAGGTTTTCTATCTCGTCGTTGTCCATCGTTTCCACCTCAAGAAGCCTGGCCGTGAATCTCTCCAGGAGGCCCCTGTTTTCCAGGAGCAGTTTTTTTGCCTCCTGGTAGGCGTCCACGACGAACCGCTTGACCTCCGCGTCTATCTCCTCCGCCGTCTTCTCGCTGTAGTCCTTATGCTTGGCGATCTCCCGTCCGAGGAATATCTGCTCGTCTTTCTTGCCGAACGTGAGGGGCCCGAGCCTGTCGCTCATGCCCCACTCGGTGACCATCTTGTGTGCAAGCTCGGTGGCCTTTTCTATGTCGTTTCCGGCGCCGGTGGTCATATGGTTGAGCGCGATCTCCTCCGCGGCCCTCCCGCCCATGAGCATTCTGAGCGTTTTAAACAGAAATTCCTTCGAATATGTGTACCTGTCGTCTATGGGCAGTTGCTGGGTCACGCCCAGAGCCCTGCCGCGCGGGATGATGCTTACCTTGTGCACCGGGTCGGTGCCGGGCGTGAGCTTTGCGACAAGCGCGTGCCCCACCTCGTGATAGGCGGTGTTTTTCTTCTCCTCGTCGCTGATTATCATGCTCTTTCTTTCAACGCCCATCATGAGCTTGTCCTTGGCCATCTCGAAATCGGCGGTCTCCACCTTGGTCTTGTTCTTCCTTGCGGCAAACAGGGCGGCCTCGTTTACGAGGTTGGCCAGGTCCGCGCCGGAAAAACCGGGGGTGCCGCGGGCCAGCTTCTCGAGCTTTACCTTTTCATCGAGGGGAATGCTTTTCGTATGGACTTTAAGTATCTCCTCCCGGCCTTTGACGTCGGGAAGGGGAACCACCACCTGCCTGTCGAACCTGCCCGGCCTGAGCAGGGCGGGATCGAGCACATCGGGGCGGTTGGTGGCCGCGATCACGATAATGCCCTCCTTGCCCTCGAAACCGTCCATCTCCACCAGAAGCTGGTTTAACGTCTGCTCTCTTTCGTCGTGGCCTCCGCCAAGCCCGGCGCCCCTCAGCCTCCCCACGGCGTCTATCTCGTCTATGAAGATGATGCACGGGGCGTTTTTCTTGGCCTGGTCGAAGAGGTCCCTGACCCTGGATGCGCCCACCCCCACGAACATCTCCACGAAATCAGAGCCCGAGATGCTGAAAAAGGGCACCCCGGCCTCTCCGGCTATGGCCTTGGCCAAAAGGGTCTTGCCCGTCCCCGGGGAACCTATAAGGAGCACTCCCTTGGGGATCTTGCCCCCCAGCTTGGAGAACTTGTGAGGGTCTTTCAGGAAATCTATTATCTCCGATACCTCGTCCTTTGCCTCCTCTATGCCGGCAACATCGGCGAAGGTGAGCTTCACGGCCTTGTCCGAGACGAGCCTCACGCGCGCCTTCCCGAAGGAGAGCGCCTTGTTTCCGCCGGTCTGCATCTGGCGCATGAAGAATATCCAGATGACCACCAGCAGGAGGATCGGGCCGAAGGAAAAGAAGAAATTCACGTACCAGGGGTTTTCATCAGGGGGTTTCGCCTCGATCTTTACGTTTTTCTGTTCCAGCGTGTCAACGAGCTTGTCATAGTGGGGCGGGGCATAGGTCTTGAAGCTTTTGCCGTCCTTGAGCCTGCCGGTGATGCTGTTGTCCTTTATGACGACATCGGCGACATTGCCTGTCTGCACCTGCTGTATGAAATCAGAAAAGACAATCTCCTGCGACGCCTTTTTCGGGCTGCTGAGCAGATTGAACAGCAGTATCATCAGCACCCCTATGAGGAGCCAGATGAAAACGCCTCTTGCCAGGTTCAATTTAATAGCATTACCTCCAAAAAATATTTTAACACAGAACGCTTAATCTACTCTATCCCGCTCAGTCGGCCCCGAGTGTTTTTTTCTGTATATTTACAAGCTCTTTTATGCCGTTTCCGGCCAGCATGAGCAGGTTGTCCAGGCCGGCCCGGTCAAAAGGGGCGCCTTCGGCCGTCCCCTGCACCTCCACGAATTTCCCGCTGCCGGTCATGACAACGTTCATGTCCACCTGGGCGCAGACGTCCTCGGCATACGAGAGGTCCAGCCTGGGCTCGCCCTTGACTATGCCCACGCTTACCGCCGCAAGGTAGTCGGTTACCGGCATTTTCTGGATGACGCCGTTTTTAAACGCATTGGAGAGCGCCTCCCAGAGGCTTATGAAGGCCCCTGTTATGGCCGCGGTCCGCGTGCCGCCGTCCGCTTCTATGACGTCGCAGTCGATCCAGACGGTCCTCTCACCCAGGGCCTCGAGCTCCACGACGGAGCGCAGGCTCCTTCCTATCAGGCGCTGTATCTCGTGGGTCCTGCCGCTTACCCTGCCGATTGAGGACTCCCTGACCGTCCTTACATGCGTGGCCCGGGGCAGAAGCGAGTATTCGGCCGTCACCCAGCCTTTTTTCTGGTCCTTCAGAAAAGGAGGCACCTTGTTTTCGATGCTGGCGGTGCAGATGACCCTGGTGTTGCCTACTTCGATGAAAACGGAACCCTCGGCCGTCCTGATAAAATTCCGCGTGATCCTTACTGGTCTCAGTTCGTCATTTCTTCTGCCATCCGGCCTCATTCCAAACCTCCATTAATCTGACCTCTTTTATTAGTGAAAGATCCCCATCCGGGGTTTTTGTTTTTTCCCCGCCGGGCAGAAACCTGCCGCCCAGGATTTTGAACCGCTCCGGCGCGTCCGTGACGTAGAACTCCCTTTCGGGCGGCAGGCCGGCCTGCCTCATGAGGGCGTTTTCCGCAAGGACCTTTTTTAGCTCGCGCGCCGTTTCACGCGCGGAATCTATCAGGACCACGCCGTCGCCCAGGACCCGCCTTATGGTGTTTTTGAGCAGAGGGTAGTGCGTGCAGCCAAGCAGCAGGGTGTCTATCCCGTCTTCCAGGAAGCCGGAGAGATATTTCCTGGCTGTCAGGAAGGATATCTCGTCATCCACCCATCCTTCCTCGACCAGGGGCACGAAAAGCGGGCATGCCCTGGAAAACACCTTTATCCCGGGGACAAGTCTTTCAAGCACCCGGCGGTACGCGCCGCTTTTTATGGTCGTCTCGGTCCCTATCACTCCCACCCTGCCGGTCCTCGATGCCTCGGCCGCGGCCCTGGCCCCCGGCTCTATGACGCCTATCACCGGTACGGGGGCGTCCTTTCTCAGGGCCTCAAGGCTTATGGCGCTTGCGGTATTGCACGCTATGACGAGGACCTTTATGTTCCGCGAGAGCAGAAATTTCATGTTCTCGAAGCTGTACCTCGTGACCACCTCCGGCGACCTTATCCCGTATGGCACCCTCGCCGTGTCGCCAAGGTATATGGTGCTTTCCCCCGGCAGCCCGAGGATTATCTCCCTGAGGACGGTAAGCCCCCCGAGACCCGAATCAAAGACCCCTATGGGCGCGTTAATTGCCTTTTCCATTTCCCGCCGCGTTCGTTATTGCCAGCCCGCTGAGGGGCCTGTCCGCAAGGATATGGCCGCCGATGCTCCCGGTTTCCCTGCCGTCTATGAGGACCATTACATCGGTTATGCCTTGCACGTTTGAAAGCAGGCTTTCATAAAGCCCCCTCAGAAGCAGATACTCCGTCAGGGCGTCCCCCTGGAAATTGCTCTTGAAGGTCTCCGACAGGTCCACATACAGGATGCCGTTTGTGCCGAAATACAGGCCGCGCAGTTTCGCGCCGGGCGGGATGGCCGGGTCCGCCATCCCCGCGGGGCCCTTCAGATATTCGGTTACGGTATCGCGCGCGGCTTCCTCCCTGTCCTGGATTTCCGGGGTCACGAGCCTTTCTTCCATCTGCAGGTAGCCTCTCACCGGATAATAGATTTTCAAGTAGGAGCTGCCCTGCTCCGTCTGCGCCTCCGGGCCTCCCCCCGGGGAGGGGCTGCCCACAGGCCCCCGGGAGAGATAAAGATAGCCCGCCGCAAGCCCGCCCGCAAAGATCAGGAAGAGTATCAGCGAAAAAACGGCCAGGCGCCTTCGTTTAGCCAGGCGCTTTCGTTTAGTATGTTCCATACGATATGATCGCCCCCGCGATCGCCTGGGCCATGCCGGAGACGACGGCGGGGTTGTTATAGTCCATATATTGCGGGGCAGGGCATTCAACCAATACCGCGGGCGCGGCGATTGCATCCAGAAGCGGCAGCGGTATTTCCATATAGGAGATGGTTTCCCCCGGGAAGGCCTGCTTCAGGGACTGCTCAAGCGCCGAGGCCAGATCCCTGCTTTTGCCGAGGTAGGGCCTCTGCCTCATGGAATACAGATAGTATTGCCTGAGGGCCTGCTGATCGGGCCCCGTCTGCCCCCCGCCGCCGGACGCAGGCCCCGCCTGGACGCCCTGATTGCCCGCCGGGGGCAGATTGCCCGGGGCCTGATTAACGGCCGCTGGAGCGGCCGGCGGCGCCTGATTGCCCCCCGCGGGAGCGGCTGGGGGCAACTGCACATTTGGCATAAGGCTCGCATATATCTGGAACGCGTTGGCCGATGCGAGATGGACGCTCAAAAAAACCGCCGGCTGCCTGGCGGAAGCGATCCGCGCCCGCTGGGCTATGCCAAGGTACCGGTCCACCGACCTCACCAGAAACACGCTAGCGCCCTTTGCCCGCAGGGCGGCGGCTATCGCCTTTGAGATGGCGAGGTCAACCCTTTTTTCGCTGGTCTCCTTCCCGCCCGTGTCATAGATGATGCCCCTGTCGTAGCCGCCGTGGCCAGGATCGATTGCCACAAGCGCCTGCGCGGCCCCCGCCCATTGGAAGATAAGGACGGCCGCGCAACAGAAGGCAAGCGCCCAGAGCCTATGCCGCACCGCTTAAGACGCCCCCCTCCCTGATTTTTCTCCCCTGGAGAAAGGCCGCCGCGGACATTGGCTTTTTCCCTTCGGGCTGCACCTGTACAAGCGAAAGAAGCCCCTCTCCGGTGCCCACCAGCAGAGCCCCTCTGGCCTTCTCCACGACCCCCGGGGAGCCGTGTCCTTCCGCGACTGCGGCCTTTATTATCCTGACCCTCTCGCCGTTAAGGAAAAAATACGCGCCGGGCCAGGGATACATCCCGCGGACGAAATCATAGAGGGCTTTGGCCGGGCGGCTCCAGTCCGCAAGCCCGTCTTCCTTCTTGAGCGGGGGGGCGTAACTGGCCTGGCCTTCCTGCCTGCGGGGCGTTATTAAACCTTCTCTCATGCCTTTCAGGGTCTTTACAAGAAGCATGGCCCCTATTTCCGCCAGTCTTTCGGAAAGGGATTGGGCGTCGTCCCCGGGGCGGATTTCAGTCTTTTCCTGAAGCAGGATGGCCCCTGTGTCGAGGCCCTCGTCCATGAGCATCGTGGTGATCCCCGTGACGCTGTCGCCGTTGATTATTGCCCTTGCAATCGGGGATGCGCCCCTCCATTTTGGCAGCAGCGAGGCATGGACGTTTACGGGCGCTATGCTCGGGATGGAAAGTACCCGGCCCGGCAGTATCCGGCCGTATGCCGCAACAACCAAAAACTCCGAGGCGGTCTTTTCAATCGCCTCCGCAAAGGCTTCATCAAGCCGCCCGGGCTGGATGACGTTGAGCCCGTATGACAGGGCAAGCTCCTTCACCGGCGGCGGCAGGATTTTTTTTGCCCTTCCGGCGGGGGCGTCCTTCCGAGTGACGACGGCCCTGATGTCCTCGCCGGATTCATGGAGCGCTTTTAAACACGGGACGGCAAACAGCGGGGTGCCGAAAAAAACGATCGCCATTTCTATTCTGCGGCGCTCTTTTTTAAGGCGCGTTTTTTATAAAGGCTTCTTTTAAGCGGGCTTGCCTTATCCAGGATTGTTTTGCCCATGAGGTGGTCGATCTCGTGCTGCAGCGCAACGGCCAGCAGGCCCGTGGCTTCGATGTCCACCGGCTTTCCCTCGCGGTCCAGTCCCTTCACGAAGACCTGCTCCGCCCTTTCTATGACTGCGTTGAAGCCAGGGAGGCTGAGACAGCCTTCCTCGCCCTCCGCCTTCCCCTCCGCGGTTATTATCCGGGGGTTTATGAGCGCTATAAGCGGGTATTCCGCCTGCTGCCTTGCGTTTATATCCACCACCAGTATCTGCTGGAGGACGCCGACCTGGTTTGCGGCGAGGCCGATCCCGGGGGCGGCGTACATGGTTTCGATCATGTTGTCTATGAGGCGCTGGAGAGCGCCGTTGAAATTGGTGACTTCCTTTGCCTTCCCTCTCAGGACGGGGTCCGGATAAGTTCTTATCTTCAAAACCATCTAACTATTATATTATTTTTGGGCGTTGCTTGTCTTTTTCAGAAACGGGGCTTGTCTTTTTCAGAAACAGGTATTTGGCCGAGCGGTCGAAGGGCGCCGAGCCCTGAACGTATCTGTGAAGCCTCTTTTGATAGGTTATTATCTCTTCCTCGTATTCGTCCTCGCCCGCGGAGTAGGCGGCGTCGTAGTCCCCGCCGTAGAGCAGGACGAGGGCATCGTTGAAGGCCTCGCCGAGCATCCGGCCGGACTCGTCGTAGACGTAGACGGCGCCGCACTCGCAGCGGCCGCCCGTTGTCTGCCCGAAGCGCATATCTATCTGGCGGGGCATCTCCTGGCTCCGGCCGCAGAAGGGGCACGACAGCATCCGGTTTCTATCACTAATGTATGGCATATCTCACGTCCTGTATTCGGCGTTTATCCTTACGTATTGCTCCGTGAAGTCGCATGTGAGGATTTCTTCGCTGTGCGGGCCCATGTTGAGGTCGACGGTGAGTTTTATCTCCTTTGATTCCCGCAGGAGACTGCCTGCCTCGTCGTCCTTTCCCATGGACATTCCCTTTTCCACAATCTTAAGCCTTTTGAGGTAAATATCAACTTTTTCCTCTTCGATGGCTATGCCCGATTTGCCGAGGGCCATCATTATCCTGCCCCAGTTGGCGTCGTTTCCATAGAGGGCGGTCTTCACGAGAGGGGAATTGGCTATGGAGGCGGCGCCCCGGAGCGCGTCTTTTTTCGTGGCAGCCCCTTTTACCAGGACCTCTATAAGCTTTGTCGCCCCTTCGCCGTCGGCGGCGACCATCCTTGCAAGCAGGCCGGTGGTCTGGTCGAGCGCCTTCCTGAATGCCGCGTACCCTTCAGACGATTCAGCCATGGGAGGGTTTCCGGCCAGCCCGTTTGCCATTATCAGGACCGTGTCAGAGGTCGATGTGTCGCCGTCGACCGTGATGCGGTTGAAGGATTTTTCGACCGAAGCCTTCAGGGCCTTTTGCAGGAGGCCCTTGCCGATTGAAAGGTCCGTCATGATGAAACAGAGCATCGTCGCCATGTTTGGATGGATCATGCCGGAGCCCTTGGCGATGGCCGCGATACGGACTTCCATGCCCGAAATCCTGAAACTCTTTGCGGCGGTCTTCGGGAACGTGTCGGTGGTCATGATGGCACGCGCCGCATCTTCGATGCTTGTGCGGGCCCTGCCTTTTACCGGATTAATCCCTTTTGCCGGATTGACGCCTTTTGCCAGCTCGTGAATCCGCGGCCGTATCCGGTCCATCGGCAGAGGCGTGCCGATCACGCCCGTCGAGCAGACGAAGACGAGGTCCTCATCTATGCCCAATCCCTCCGCCGCGAGGCGGGCCATCTCAACTGCGTCGAGCATCCCCTGCCTGCCGGTGCAGACATTGGCGTTGCCGCTGTTGGCGATGATGGCCTGCGCCATGCCCGAGCGTATGCGCGCGATATCGAGCTTTACGGGTGCGCCCTTTATCTTGTTAGTGGTGAATACACCCGCGGCCGCGGCCGCCTCCTCGCTGTATATCAAGGCGAGGTCTTTTCTGCCCGGCTTTTTTATTCCCGCCTCCGCGGTTGAAAAGGTGAAACCCTTTGGAATCTTCATTTTCACTTTTCGCGTCCTTCCCGAAAGATTTTAAAATTTATATCCGCCTGATAATTATATATTATCTGGAAAATCTTCCTCCTCGCCCCTTCCGGGGGCCGAAAAAGGCGAGTTTTCGCATTGAATCCCCTTGGCCCGCCATCGCCCTTTTTTGTGTTTTACCGTTCAGGGCAAAAACCCTAACCCCCGGTTTTGTAAAGATTTTTTAATCCAGGCTGTTCAAATCGTTCAATTGACCTCCGTTCATGCCGGTTAATTGCATTTCTCGCCCGCGACTGATCTTCCCCATAAAAAACCCTTTCCGGCTTCGCATTTTAAATGCAAAGCTCTCCACGGTCCCATCATAATCGGCCAGGCCATTGTATTGTCCAGATAAACAGTTTATGAAAAAGATACAACTTGATTTTGCGGAGGGTGGATGTCCATAGAACCTGGATGAATGAAGGGACAAATGGGCGAGTTTTTGTTCGAGTAGGGGCGCTGTTAAGTAATTGCTTACGCGAGGATTCCCGGACGTACCTCTTTTGTCAATGAAACATTTAATACGGAATTCCGGGTAAATCACACCTTATTATTGGCGGTCAAATGCGTTGATATTTATGATTAGCGGCGGCAAACTCCCGTCTTGAATGTGATGCAGTGCAGGAGAATACGGTTTGTAAAAAAGACGCGGCTTTTAGGGGAAGACGGCGGGCTGGGCCAGTCCGGTTTCCTCCGGAAAGCCCATCATCAAATTCATGTTATGCACGGCCTGCCCCGCCGCGCCCTTTACCAGGTTGTCTATGGCGGTAATGACGATGAGCGTGCCGGTCCGCTCGTCGAGCTTCATCCCTATGTCGCAGCGGTTTGTGCCCCGGACGGAGCTTATATCGGGCAGGGCCCCGGGGGCAAGCACCCTCACAAAGGGCTCGTTGCGGTAGGTCTTCCGGTAGATCGACAGCGCCTCTTCGGTGGTGGTTTTTTTTGCCGTCTTTAAGTAAATCGTGCTCAGTATGCCCCTGTTTACCGGTAGCAGATGCGGGGTGAAGTTTATCGTCAGGGTTTCTCTTTTCGCAATCGCGGAGAGCTCCTGCTCAATCTCCGGGGTGTGACGGTGCGAGGCCACGGAGTACGCCCTAAATCCCTCGTTGACCTCGCAAAACGAGAACCTGATGTCGGACTGCCTGCCCGCCCCCGAGGTGCCGGATTTCGAGTCCACGATTATGCCTTCGGGGCTTGCAAGACCGCTTTTCAGCGCAGGGTAGGCCCCCAATATCGCGCCGGTCGGGTAGCAGCCTGGGTTTGCGACGAGCCCGGCTTTTTTGATCCTTGCCCGGTGCAGCTCGGGCAGCCCGTAGACCGCCTTTTTAAGCACATCCCTTTGGTTGTGGGGGACCTTGTACCACTGCTCGTAGACCGACGGGTCCTTCAGCCTGAAATCGGCCGAGAGGTCCACGATCTTTTTGCCCTTCCTGTACAAGAGGGCCACTGCGGGCTGTGACGCCTTATGCGGCAGGGCCATGAAAAAGAAGTCCGCTTTCCCGGCAAGGATTTCCGGCGAAAGCGGCTCAAACAACAGATAATCGTATTTGTTCAGGTGCGGATAAAGCTCCACGGGGCTTTTGCCGCCGGACCTTTCGGAGGTGACCGAGACCACTTCTACCCCGGGGTGCCAGGAGAGAATGCGCAAAAGCTCCGCGCCCGCGTAGCCGCTTGCGCCGCAGATGGCTACTTTCAGGGGCTCGTTCGACACGGTTTTTTGTTTCTTTTTATCTCTTGGAGAACTGGAATCTTCTCCGGGCGGCCTTCTGCCCGTATTTCTTTCTCTCCTTGAGCCTCGGGTCCCTGGTGAGGAAGCCTTCCTTTTTGAGCTTGGGCCTCAAATCGTTGTCGATGGCGGAAAGCGCCCTGGAGATGCCGTGCCGGAGGGCGCCGGCCTGGCCGCTCATGCCGCCCCCCTCGACGCTGGCCGTGATGTCGTACTTTCCTGTGAGCCCGCAGAGCTCTATGGGCTGCCTTATCATCATCCGGAGTGTTTCTCTCGGGAAATAGTCGTCGACGGGCTTTTTGTTGACCGTGATCCGGCCGGTGCCTGCGGTCAAGCCGACCCGCGCGATGGATGTCTTTCTTCTGCCTGTGGTCTTGTATGAGATTTCCGCCATTGTCTGGTCTCTCCTCGTTTTTTTCCTACTTTATCGAGAGGGCCTGGGGTTGCTGCGCGGCGTGCGGATGTTCAGGCCCGCTGTATACCTTGAGTTTTGTAAGCATCTGCCTGCCAAGGGTGTTTTTGGGCAGCATCCCGGACACGGCGTTGACAAGAACCTGTTCCGGCCTCCTTGCCAGCAGGCTTTTGGCCGTTTCGCTTCTCAGCCCGCCGGGGTAGTTGGAATGCCTGTAGTAGACCTTCTGGTCGAGTTTCTTTCCGGTAAGCCTCACCTTTTCCGCGTTCACCACCACGATGAAATCCCCGGTGTCCACGTGCGGAGTGAATATTGCCTTGTGTTTGCCCCTCAGATAGACGGCTATGCGGGAAGCGAGCCTGCCCAGCACGAGGTCGTTTGCGTCAACCACGTACCATTTGCGCTCAATTTCGTTCTTCTTTGCAGACCGGGTCTTCATCTGAATCACCATCCTCTTTTTTGATGAATTTTATAAGATAATCAAAAAACTGTCCAGTTGTCAACCCAAGTTGGAATTTGGTAGTGGGTCAGTTTGAAAATTAAGTGCGGTCTGTCTTTAGAAATATTTAATTAGTTAAAAATCTTATCAGGCAGCAGAGGAGGGTTTTCTCTTAATTTTTTCAATTAACCCTAAATCAATGGGGTATCTGTCGTCGCATATATCCCATAATGCTTCATGATATGAATGCCTATCCTTTGAATGAAAAAGAGTGATATTCACACCATGTTCTTTAACTACTCTGGCTCTTCGTGAAAGCGTGTGGGTAAATTAGTGGTCGTTAGGCGGCGCATTAATGGCTCCAGACAAAGGGAAAAGAGCTTTTAAGGGGACAGGAAAATCCGTATGCTAAACGGATGGGAAAAAGAA
>JAKAHV010000001.1 GCA_021825295.1 Nitrospirota bacterium | reverse complement strand
TTCCTGTCCCCTTAAAAGCTCTTTTCCCTTTGTCTGGAGCCATTAATGCGCCGCCTAACGACCACTAATTTACCCACACGCTTTCACGAAGAGCCACTATTTCATCCCCCTCCCGTATTACGTTGCTGTTGGTGATCCCCTTGTTGTTTTGCATGACAAATTTTACCAGCTCCGGGTCTCCATGGCCGTATATATGTTTCAAGAGTCCAAGCAGGGTATCACCCCTTCTGACGCTTCTGATGACGGCACCCGTTACCCTTTTTCTGTCCGCGGGGTCTTTGAGCGCTGCGGAAGATTTGCGGCCGTCGCCGGCAGCCCCGGCCTTCCAGGCGGACTGTCCCGCCCCGGGTGGCGCCGTCAATCGCGGAAGGGCGCCGTTGCGGTACGTAAACAATAAAACAGCGGCGGCAAGCAGGATTGACGCCATGGCCGGTGAAACCAATTTCAGAAAGGTTGATTTTTCCCCGCTCTTCAAATCGGCGGCAACTTCTTTCACAATGCGGGCATTGACCCGTTTTTTCTGGTAACCGAAACCTGTGACAAGGGCATTGTCGCAAAGGATATTGATGGTCCTCGGTATCCCGCGGGAGCTGGCTATGATTTTTTTCATGGCGCCTCGTGTGAAGACTGTCGCGCCGTGAGGGGAGGCCTTGGCCAACCGATGCTGAATGTACGCCGCGCACTCGTCTTTGGAAAGGGGCGAAATGACCGCCCTTATCACAATGCGCTGCCTGAGCTGCCTGAGTTCCTTTTTCCCGAGCATCTCCGCCAGCTCCGGCTGACCCACGAGAACGATCTGTATGAGCTTGTCCCTGGAAGTCTCCAGGTTCGACAGTATGCGGAGGTTTTCGAGTGTTTTCACCGGCATGTTCTGGGCCTCATCGATGACCAGAGCGACGTTGCGTCCGTTTTTATATTCATCGATCAATATGGCGTAGAGGCGGTTTAGCATCTCCAGGGGATCTTCCGTCCCGGCATCTATTGCGAGCTCGCTGAAAATCGTTTTCAGAAGGCCGGCGAATGAAAGGTCCGGATTAAAGATGTAGATCGTTTTGAGTCTTTCCTTATCAATCTTTTCCAGGTAGGAGCGGATGATTGTGGTCTTCCCAACCCCGACCTCACCCGTTATGGCTATGAAACCCTTCCTCTGCTCCACCCCGTAGATGATTGACGCCAGGGCCTCGTTGTGGCTGGGGCTCAGGAAGAGAAACTCCGGGTCGGGAGTTGTCTGGAAGGGCTTTTTCTCAAGGTTGTAGAAATCAAGGTACATGGTTTTTCCCCGCAGCTTTGTTATTTCCTATAAGGGATAATCGCTAGGACTGGCAGCCCCAATTTTCCCTCTGTGCTTTCCGGAGTCGATAATGCCTGCGAATAATGATCGGAAAGGAAAGCATATCCGATCCCCGAAACGGCACCCAGGACGATCCCCACAAAAATATTTATCACCTTGTTCGGCCTGACGGGCTTCGCTGGTATGGCGGCTTCCTCGATAACGCTTACATTTGCCATTTTTCTGCGGTTCATGTCATCGGATATCCGGGCTTCTTCGACTTTGTCGGCATAAGTGCGGTAATCCCTTGTATATATGGATTTGTTGAGTTCCAAATTCTCAAGCTCTTTTCCCGTGAGGTCCAAATTCCTTACCTCGTCGTGAACCCGGCCAAGCTGGAGGATCAAGATTCTCTTTCGTGCACGTTGAGAAGTCAAATCGGCCTCTGTCTTGAACGCATCCGTCTGCACTTCCTGGTATACCGGACTGCCCGTCTTTACTTTGTTGGTTATGTTCTGTCCCTGCTGCTTCAGAAAATCCGCCGTTATCGCAATCTCTTTTCGGGTGCTAACTATCAACGGATTATCCGGCTTATACCGCTGAAGGAGCTGTTGCTCTCTCAACCTGAGATTTAGGAGCTTGCCCTTGGCTTCCACGATTATTCTGTCCAGTTCAGTCTGGGTATATAAGTTTTTGTCTTTAGCAAGTTCCTTCATTTGCGCTTTCCGGGAAAAAAGCCTGCGCTTCAACTCATCAATATGATTTTGCGTCTTCTTTAGCTCGGTATCCAGGTCTATACCCTGTTTGAGGAGCAGGGTTCTTTGTTCATCCAGCGAGTATACGCCGTTTTTTTGTTTAAAAGCCTCCAGATCGTCCTCCGCTTTTTTGAGTTTCTGTTCATAAAAAAAGCGCTGTCTTTCGAGAAAAGAAGATTGAAGTCCGCTATAAATCTGCAAGTGCTTCATTTTATAGAAGTTAACCAGCAGATTTACGGCCTCAGCCGCGACTCGGGGGTCCTTGTGCCGGAAGGAGACGTCGATAACATTGGATTTCGTGACCGGCTCAATTTTGAGGTTCTTTTCAAATTTAATGACCGCCGCCTGCAATGGCGTCATTTTAGCGCTCAGGCCGATGTCATCAGCCCATGAAGGTGGATTTAGCAGTTCCGGATAGATATTTTTTATTTTTATTTTATTGATGACTTTCGCTATCAGGTCCAGGCTTTTGATAATATTGATTTCCGAATTGATAGTCTCCTCCTCGCCGATTATCGGCTGCGGATTTCTATCATCCTGTTCATTTCCCATTTCGGAGTGGTATATGTATTCCCGGCCGAACTTCACCAGCAGAGCCGATTTGGCCTCATATGTGGGCGGGAGTATAAAAGAGACGGCGGTGACAATCAAGACGATTGCCAGAAAAATCACTATTATCCTTTTTTTATTCCTGAAGATCACCGTCAAAAAATTTCTAATGCTATCAGTGTTTTTCTTATCGTCCATCAGACTGCCCGTATCCCGATTTCTGTCCATGTCCATAGTCACCGGTAAAAAACTTCAAACTGGCCTGCACTGCGGGAGCAAGGCCGGACATCCGGACGCTCTGAAACTGTTTGCAGGTTTTTCATTTCAGTGATAATTGTTCGGGTAATTGTAAAAAATGCCCGCTCCCACGTTTATAGGTATGTTCTTCCGTATGTACTGGTCCACCCACAAATTCACGTCCGCTATGCGCGATTTAGGCACATAGATGATGTCGTTCGGCAGCAGGCTGAGGTCCCGGGCCGTGCCGTCGATTACTTTTTTTATGTTCACCGTAAGCACAAGGGGTTTCTTTTCGTAGCGCCGGATTATTAGAATCTGGTCTCTTTTGGCCGTGTCTTTGACGCCTCCCGCCTCGGACAGGGACTGCAGGACGGTCATTGGCGCGATCAGGTTTAACATTCCCGGCCTGTTGACCTCTCCGTCGACAAAGACCCTCTGTCCGACGAATGAACGGACGATCACTGTGATCTCCGGTTTGGCCAGTTTCGGGGCGTAGTCCTTTGTGAGAAGCTCTGTCAGCTTGGCTGGCGTCAACCCGGCCGCTATTATCTCGTGGACCAACTGCAGGGAAATGCGTCCGTCGGGCCGGACGGTAACCTGTTCGTTCAGCTCCGGATTATAGAAGAATTTGATGTCGAGCTGGTCCCCCGGCCGTATCCTGTATTCCTGGGCCCGCGGCGTGTACGAGGGCATCTGCACTGCCGCATATGCCGCCGGCGATGGACCCCCGGGCGAGGAGGCGCAGCCGGCAGCCGCCAGGCCCACAGTAAATATTAATGCTATTGCGGCAAGGTATTTCATGTCCGATGTTTCTTCAGCCGTTGTCGCGTATTCTTTCCAAATTATTGGGCCGATTGTGGCATGCCCCCTGCAATGCTCCGCCCTCTTGGTTACATTGCCGCGTGCGACCAAAGGATTTCAGTATTTTTCAGCTTTGCGTGTCCGGTTCGGATGCTGCACCAGGACGGAGGGTCTATTGAGTTAATTCTATGAAAGAAATCTTTTTCGTCAATAGGAATTTTCTATGAGATGATAATAGCTCCTTTTTTACGTGTGCGTCCCGATGCCTGGCGGCCGGCGGCAAAAATGGCTATAATTGTCCCGGGGCTTTTTCCGGGCCAAATAACGGTTTCATGGAGGGTGCGCGATGGAGGATTCATCCCTGGAACTCATACGGGAGCTTACGGAGGCATCCGGCATTTCCGGCTACGAGAGGCAGGTGCGGGAGATCATCCGCAAGAATTTAACCGGCGTTGCGGGCATAGAGCAGGACGGGCTTGGCAGCATAGTTTGCAGCAGAAAGGGGGAGTCCGAAACCCCGAAGATCATGCTCGCCGGCCACATGGACGAAGTGGGGTTCATCGTCAAGCTGATAACGGACGAGGGGTTTTTGAGGTTCACAACGGTCGGGGGGTGGTGGGGGCATGTGATGCTTGCCCAGCGCGTGCTTGTAAAGAGCCGCGCGGGGGATTTTACGGGTGTCATCGGTTCAAAGCCGCCCCATATACTGGGCGAGGAGGAAAGGAAAAAGCTCCAGGAACCGAAGGACATGTATATCGACGTCGGGGCCACCTCGGCCGAAGAGGTCAGGTCGCTTGGCATCCGCCCGGGGGACCCGGTCATCCCCGTCTGTCCCTTCAGCGTTCTGGGCACCGGCAAGACCTTAATGGGCAAGGCCTTTGACGACCGGATTGGCTGCGCCCTGATGATAGACGTGATAAAAGGGCTCGTGGGCAGGCGCCATCCCAATACGGTGTACGCCGCGGGCACCGTGCAGGAGGAAGTGGGCCTCAGGGGCGCGCGCACGAGCTCGTGGGTTGTTGAGCCCGATGTGGGGCTTACAATGGAGATCGCGGTGGCCGGCGACTTGCCGGGCATAAAAAAAGAGGAGGCGCAGGCAAGGCTCGGGAAAGGCCCGGTCATCCTGATGCAGGACGGCTCGATGATCCCGAATCTGAAGCTGCGAGACCTGTTCATAGACACGGCGGAGGAGCTTGAAATCCCGTATCAGCTTGATGTGATGGAGAAGGGCGGGACGGATTCAGGGGCCATACATTTGCACAGGCGGGGGGTCCCGAGCCTGGTCATAGGCGTACCCGCCAGGCATATACACAGCCACGCAGGCATCATCCACCGGGAAGACTATGACCACGCCTTGGAACTGGTGAAGGAGGCCGTCGTGCGGCTTGACGCGGCAACCGTCGCGGGATTGACCGAATAGGGAAAGGAAAAAATCCGCGTCAGTCGCCCAGCATCTGCCTCATCCTTGCAAAAAAGGCCTTTGCCTCAATTTCCTGCTGCCCGGGATCTTCCGGCTCAAGGTCCTGTATCTTTCTGACGACTTCTGCCGGGACCTCATCCAGGAACCTCGACGGCGTCGAGGGCGCCTTTTTGCCGTATTTGGTCCGAAACTGCGAGCAGGTCAGGTAAAGCTCCCTTTTTGCCCTCGTGATGCCGACGTAGAAAAGCCTCCTTTCCTCTTCAAGGTCCTCTCCCGGCAGGACTGATTTTTTGTGCGGAAGTATATCCTCTTCAAGACAGGCTATGAAGACCACGGGGAACTCCAGCCCCTTGGCCGAATGGAACGTTGTAAGCACCACTCCGAAAGGCCTCTCGTCCTTTTCACCCGGACTGCCGTCCAGCGCCAGGTCCTCCAGAAACCCCTGCAGGCTGGGCGTCTTTTCGCCGGGTTCCTGAAGCGCCCTCTCCTCGTAGTGATGGAGGGACAGGATAAAATTTTCGGCGTTTTCCATGCGCTTCAGCGCCATGTCCTGCGATTTGTAGATCTCTCCGATATATTCGTTGAAACGGATTTCCCCGGCAAGCGCCCTGAAGGCCTTCCCCATCTCCCCGCGTTTCCCGAACAGCTCCGTGTATCTGTCTATCATCAGGGCAAACGACCTGGAGGTTTCGGCTTGTTTGCCGGATACCCCATCGGCCTCCTCCGCCCTCCTGAATGCCTCCAGGAGGCTTATGGATTGCTCTGCCGCGAACTCCGCCAGCCTGTTGGTTGTGGTGGAGCCAAGCCCTCTTTTCGGGGCGCTTGAGGCCCTCAGCAGGCTCAAATTGTCCGAGTTGTTCGCGATTACCTTCAGATAGGAGGCGAGGTCCTTGATCTCTTTCCTGTCGAAATAGCTTGTGCCGCCGACCACGGTATAGGGGATACGCGCGGTACGGAAGGCCTCCTCAAAGGGTTTAGACAGGGTGTTTGCCCGGTATATGACGGCGAAATCCTCGTAGTTTAAGCTTCTCTCGTATTTTATCCGCGCTATCCTGTCCGCTGTCCACCGGGCCTCGTCCTCGCCGTCTTCCGCCCTGTACAGGCGGACGCGGGGGCCGTCCCCCCTGTCCGTGCGAAGGGATTTTTCCATTCGCCTGGCGTTGTTTCTTATGACGCCGTTTGCGGCCGCCAGGATATTGCCGAATGAGCGGTAGTTCTGTTCGAGCCGCACTACTTTTGTCCCCGGGAAATGCCTTTCGAAATCGAGGATATTGTTCAGGCTTGCTCCGCGCCATCCGTAAATGGACTGGTCGTCGTCGCCCACCACGCACATGTTTTTCTCCCGGCCCGCCAGGAGCTTCAGGATTTCATACTGCACCTTGTTGGTGTCCTGGTACTCGTCCACCATCAGGTAGCGGAACCTTTTGCGATACTTCTCGAGCGATTCCGGGCGCTCCCGGAAAAGCCGCAGGGTCAGCAGGAGCAGGTCGTCGAAGTCGACCACGTTCAGGGCCCTCATCGTTTCCTGATACCTGGGGAACAGGTCCTCGGAGAGCGCCTCCACGTCAAACTCGTCCCCCCCGTTTTTCAGGGGATTTTTGAGAAAAAAACCGTTTTTCAGCCTGCTTATCCTCTCGAGGACGTCCTCCGGCTTGAAGCTCTTTTCAAATACCCTTATGTCGCTGAGCAGATGCCGGAGCAGCGAAACCTGCTCCCCGGTGTCGTAGATGGTAAAATCCCTCCGGTAGCCGAGTGCCTCGATCTCCCGCTTCAATATGTTCAGGCACAGGGAATGAAAAGTCGAGACAACCGGCCGCATCCCGCTGCCGCCGTTTTGCGCCTTGCCGCCCAGGAGATTTCTGACCCTTTCCTTCATCTCCCTTGCGGCCTTGTTTGTAAAGGTGACGGCAAGGATCGAGCCCGGCGCAACGCCCCGATGGATCAGATACGCCACCCGCATCGTTATCACCCTGGTCTTGCCGGAGCCGGCGCCCGCAAGAACGAGCAGGGGGCCCTCCGTGCTGGTGACGGCCTCTCTCTGGGCGGGATTGAGCCGGCCCAACTCCATTTCTATTTTCATCTGCGCGCAGAATCTCCTTTGCCGGAGTCAACTCGCTTCAAAACGGGTGAAAGGTAAAAAAAACCTGCAAGTTAAAAACCTGAGGTCGGATCAGAAGGATATGTTACATGCTGGGCAAAGGCTTTGGCAACTGCATGCTTCAAAAAATTTTTTCTCTTTCCGGGGCGCCGGCGGGGGAGGGGCTGCATTGTCATCTTCTTTAAGCTTTTTGTTATACTTGACAGTGGCTTTAAAACGAATTGAGGCTTTTTACCGGAATTTTTTCCGCTGGAGTTGACCGTTCTGTTTCCACCATTGGTGATAAGAGGCAGGAAAATCGACGTCCCCATTGTGCAGGGCGGCATGGGGGTGGGCATATCCCTGTCCCCGCTTGCCGCTGCGGTTGCGAGGGAAGGGGGGATGGGGATCATTTCCAGCGCCTGTCTGGACCGGATAGTCTCAAAAAGGAACGGCAAAAGGGTCAATTCCTACGAGGCGGCCTACGAGGAGGTCTGTCTGGCAAAGGAAGCGGGCGGGCGGCATGTAGGCATGAATGTAATGGTGGCACTTGCGCGGGATTATGAGGAGTCCGTAAAAGGCGCCATAGACGCTGGCGCCGCCGCTATTATCTCCGGGGCGGGATTGCCTCTGAGCCTGCCCCTTATCCGGCCCTCGGGGGATACGGCCCTGGTGCCGATAGTATCGTCGGCGAGGGCGCTCGAGATAGTATGCCGGAAGTGGGAAAGGGCGGGCCGGAGACCTGACGCCGTGGTGCTTGAGGGTCCGCTTGCAGGCGGCCATCTCGGGTTTAAAATTGATGAGCTGGACATGGAATCAAACAGGCTGGAAAACCTTCTGCCCCAGGTCAAGGATGTCGCCCTGAAGCATGGCGATTTCCCGGTCATTGTGGCCGGCGGAATATATTCTCACGACGATATAACAAGGTTTCTGCGGATGGGGGCAAGCGGGGTGCAGATGGGGACGAGGTTTCTTGCCACAGAGGAAAGCAGCGCGCCGCTTGAGTACAAGCAGGCGGTTATCAGCGCCAGAAAGGAAGACATAGTGGTTGCGCAGACGCCGGGCTCTCCATGCGGCCTGCCTTTCAGGGTGATAAGGCAATCCGCGATGTTCGACTCCGCGCAAAAAAGGCTGAGGACGCCCAGGTGCGACAAGGGATACGTCCTTCAGAAAGATATTGAGGGCAAATTCACCAGGTGCCCGGCCAAGGACAATAAGGACTATTTTTGCATCTGTAACGGCCTTTTGAGCTCCTCTGGACATAATCCCGAAGAGGAGCCGCTTTTCACCTGCGGGACGAACGCATGCAGGGTGGACAGGATACTTTCAGTCCACGACCTCATGGAGGAACTGAAGGATGCCGCTGCCGGAGGGATAGAGGCGGCCGGTGAGGGGTATTGCCGCTGAAAGCGATGGCCAGGCAGGTAAAACGGCGCGATTTCGGCCTTTTGCAGCCGGAAGCTGGTTTGAGATAGGTCTTTATGCGTGCTGTGGTGCAAAGGGTTCTGAGCGCGTCCGTTTCCGTGGGGGGCGAAGTGGTCTCGTCGGTCGGGGCGGGGCTTCTTGTCTTCCTCGGGGTCGAAAAGGCGGACACCGCGGAGGACGCGGCATATCTGGCGGGTAAGATTTCCAGGCTGAGGATCTTCGAGAGGGACGGCAGGATGGACCTCTCGGTCCTCGATACCGGCGGAGAGGTCCTTGCCGTCTCCCAGTTCACGCTCGCGGCAGACCTCAGGAAGGGCAACCGGCCCTCATTCGACAGGGCGGAGGCCCCTGAGAAGGCGGTGGTCCTTTACAATCTCTTCATGGAGAATCTGCGGGAAAATGGAGTAAGGGTGAATGCCGGCGTCTTCGGGGCGGACATGAAGATATCGCTTGTAAACGACGGGCCCGTCACGTTTGTAATCTATTCAGGGAGATGATTCCGGGGGTTGCTATCTGCCTGGCCCTTTCGTTTGGTCGCGCGGTTCCGGGCGTATGCTGGCATCTCTGTTGAGCCGTCTTCAGGGCGAAGGGCAAAATTTTGCCAGTATGCGGCACGTCGTGATCCGTCCGCTTGCTTCCGCTCTCAAGGGCCGGACAGATATCGCCCCGCGCTCCCGGTGATATGCCTGCAGGTATTTCTTAAGCGGCAACTTCAATTCAGGCGCCCCTTCGAGCGATGCATCGCCCGCTGTAACTTATGCCCTCAATGAGCCGCCGGTGTGGACCAGAAGGTCTTTGACAAGACCTGAGTGGATAACCTCGATTTCGTCTTCCGTAAGCGTCCTGTCGCCGGCCCTGTACCTTATGTTGAAGGCCATGCTCTTTTTGCCGGCTGGCACTTTTTCGCCTTTGTAGAGGTCGAAGACGGCCGCTTCCTCGATGAACTCCGATGGGTAGTTTTTTATATATCTTATTACATCGTCCGCCTTTATGCCGTCGGCCACCACAATGGCGATGTCGCGCTCGATGTAGGGGAATTTCGGGACCGGCCTGTAGACCGTGGGAGGCGGCAGAAGATCAAACAGGACATCCAGGTCCAGCTCGAAGACGGTTATCTCCTCCTTCTCCCTGATCTCGAACTTTTCCGCGGCCGCGGGCGAAAGCACGCCCACGTAGCCGCACTTTCTTCCCCCCGCTACCAGGTCCGCGGATTTGCCCGGATGCAGAAACGGCTCCCCGGACGGCGTGAAATGCCTATCCTTTATCCTCAGCTCGTCAAGGAGCGCCTCGACCGCTCCTTTTGCCAGGTAAAAATCCTCCGCGGCATCGCGCCAGAAGCTGTGGGTTTTCTGTTGCACGGCTATGCCCGCCAGTTTCAGGGGTTCGCGCGGCAGCTCTCCTTCCCTTTCCCTTATGAAAACCCTGGCCGTTTCGGCAAGCCTGATGTTTTTCAGGCCGCGCTCCCGGTTATGCTTGAGGTTTTCGATAAGCGACGGAACGATGGTGGTCCGCAGCAGAGACTCCTCGGTTTTCAGCGGGTTCAAAAGGACGACCGCGTTCCTCCGGAGATCGTTCGGGGATAGCGAAAGGTTTTCAAGCGCGCGGGGGTTCATGAAACTGTAGTTTACGGCCTCGCTGTAACCGGATTTCCTTATGGCGCCGCCGACAAGCCTTATGAAATCCTCCCTGGAGCCGGCCCCGTCGGCTGAGAGCGTGGAGGAGGGGAGGGCCGCAGGTATCCTGTCGTACCCGTAAATCCGTGCCACCTCCTCGATAACGTCGGCCTCGCCTTCGACATCGAGCCTGAAGGAAGGAGGCGAGGTCCTTATCAGGCCGTCCGAGGAATTTACGGCGAAGCCCAGCCTGCTTAATATGCGGAGCATTTCGTCTTCTTCAATCTCCGCCCCGAGTATCCTGTTGACCCTGCTTGTGCGGACCTCTATGGTGGGGGGCGCGTACTTTACCGGATAGACGTCGACACCGCCGTCCCTGATAACGGTCCCCGGGCCGCCCGCCAGATCCTCTATGAGAAGCGAGGCCCTCTCCAGGGCCAGGGGTATTATCCCGATGTCCGCGCCGCGCTCGAACCTGTAGGAGGACTCCGTGGAGAGGCCGAGCGCCCTGGCCGTCTTTCTTATATTGCGCGGCTCGAACCAGGCCGCCTCAAGGAATATGTCCCTTGTCGATTCCTCCACCTCGGTGCTGGCGCCGCCCATTATGCCGGCAAGCGCGACAGGCCCCTCCGCGTCGGCTATGACGAGGGCCCCGGCCGGCAGTTTTCTCTCCACGCCGTCCAGGGTTTTTATCTTCCTGTAAACCTTGTCGGCCGTGTCAACGACGATGCGCCCGCCTTTGAGCGTATTCAAGTCGAAGGCGTGCAGGGGATGGCCCAGCTCCAGGAGCACGTAGTTTGTGACATCCACGATGTTGTTTATGGGCCTCAGCCCGCAGGCCTCGAGTCTTTTGGCCATCCACTCCGGACCGGGGCCTGTCCTTGCGTTCCTGATGACCCTGCCGGCGTATCTTCTGCATAACTCCGTGTTTCTTATCTCGACCGTGATTCCGGCGGGCCCGGCCTCTCCGGCGGGCGGGGCGGGCAGTTTAAGGGGCGCGCCCGTCAGGACAGAAAGCTCCCTGGCTATGCCCAGTATGCTCAGGCAGTCGGCCCTGTTAGGGGTCACGTTTATGACCAGCACCACGTCTTCGCCATCCGTCTCCAGCGCCTCCACTTCGAGGCCGCTCATGGTCAGCAGATGGGCGGTTTTCTCGACGCTTATGCCGGGGTTGATGAATTCCTGCAGCCAGCCGAAGGGGACCCTCATTCAGAAAAAATTCCTTTCATTCAGAACTGGCCCAGAAACCGGAGGTCGTTTTCGAAGAAAAGCCTGATGTCGTCAATGGAGTATTTAAGCATCGCGACGCGCTCCATGCCTATGCCGAAGGCGAACCCGGAGTATATCCGGGAATCGTAGCCCACCATCTCCAGGACGTGGGGGTGGACCATCCCGGAGCCCAGTATCTCTATCCAGCCCGTCCCCTTGCAGGTCCTGCAGCCCGTGCCCTTGCAGAATATGCAGCCTATGTCCACCTCCGCCGAGGGCTCGGTGAAGGGGAAATAACTGGGCCTGAACCGCACGGGCACATCGGGAGAGAATATCCGGTGGAGGAAGGACTCCAGGACCGCCTTCAGGTGGGAAAAAGTGATGTCGTCGGCGACCATGAAACCCTCTATCTGATGGAACATCGGCGTATGTGAGATGTCCGCGTCGCACCTGTAGACCTTTCCCGGGGCGATGAATTTCACGGGGGGCTTTTTCCGCTGCATCACGCGCACCTGCACGGGCGATGTATGGGTCCTCAGGACTATGTCCGGGCTGACGTAGAAGGTGTCCTGCATCTCCCGCGCCGGGTGCTCCTTCGGGATATTCAGGGCCTCGAAATTGTAGTAGTCCAGCTCGACCTCCGGCCCCTCCTCGACTGAAAACCCCATGGCGACGAAGATGCCGGTTATCTCCCGCATGACACGGATGACCGGATGGGTCCTGCCGGGACGCGTGTACCTTCCGGGCAGGGTGACATCGATGGCCTGGGAGGCGAATTTCTCGCGCAGCTCAAGCTCTTTGAGTTCCTGCCGCCTCGCGGCAAGCTCGGTCTCTATGAAGACCTTGCTCTCATTGAGGAGCGCGCCGGCGGAGCGCCTCTCTTCGGGCGGCAGCCCGCCCAGTTTCTTCAGCTCCGCCGTCAGTATCCCTTTCTTGCCCAGGTACCTGACCCTCAGCAGTTCCAGGCCGCTGATTGTCCTTACCGGGCCTAGTTCCTGCAGAAAGGATTTCCGGATGTTTACCCCGCCCATCAGGAAGCGAGCTTCTGCCTCACCGTCTGGACGAGTTTTTCGAAGGCCTGGGGGTTGGTCGCCGCCATGTCGGCCAGGACCTTGCGGTTCAGGCCGATGTCGGCCTTCTTCATGCCGTTCATGAGCTGGCTGTACGATATGCCGTTTTGTCTTGCCGCCGCGTTTATCCTGGCGATCCAGAGCGCGCGAAAGTCCCTCTTCCGGGTTTTCCTGTGCGCGAAGGCGTGGCCCAGGGCGGTGTCGACCGCCTCGGTGGCTATCCTGAAAAGACGGCTCCGGCCGCTGTAGAAGCCCTTCGCCATGTCGAGGACTTTCTTTCTTCTTCTCCTTGTCTTGAAACCGCCTTTTGCTCTAGGCATCTTGAAAAACCCTCCTATGCGTTAAGAAGTCTTTTCGTATTGTTCGCAATTGACCCGGAGAGTATGGATGCCTTCCTGAGCTTCCTCTTTCTCCCCTTCGTCTTTCCGGTAAGCAGATGGCTCTTAAAGCCGTTCCAGCTCTTGACCTTGCCGCTGCCCGTGATCTTGAACCTCTTTGCGGCTCCCCTGTGCGTCTTCTGTTTTGGCATCTTTACCAAGCCTCCTGTAGAAAAAGCAAAACTTTATTGCGGCCCCCAAAACCCCGGAAAACCTTATTTCGGCCCGAGGACCATCGTTATATGGTTTCCCTCCAGGCGCGCGGCCTGCTCAATCTGGAATTTGCCGGGCAGCATTTCCGTGAGCTTTTTGAAGACATTCATGCCCAGCTCCGGCCTCACGATCTCACGGCCCCTGAAGTACATGGTGATCTTGGCCTTGTTGCCGTCGTCCAGGAACCTCCGGATGTTGCGCACCTTCAGTTCGAGGTCGTGAGAGTCTATGCGCATCCTGATCTTTACCTCTTTTACGCCCAGCATCTTTTTCTGGGACTGCTTTTTGCTGATCTGGTACTTGTATTTGCCGAAGTCCATTATCCTGCAGACGGGAGGTGCCGCCTGCGGAGCAACCTCGACCAGATCCAGCCCGCTTTCCTCGGCCTTCTTAAGGGCCTCCGATATGCCGACAACACCCAGTTGCCTGCCCTCGGCATCTACCAGACGCACTTCCCTGGACCGTATCTTCTCATTTACCCTTATATCCTTTTGTATACTGTCACCTCCGGGTTTTGATTTTTTCCTTTAAAAAATCGATAAGTCCGGCAATCGGGAATGGACCAACCGCCTCGCCGCTTTTTTTCCTCGCGGAAAGCGCAGCCCCTCCCGACTCTGTTTCCTTATCGCCTATTATAACCGAATATGGCACTTTTCGCACTGCCGATTGCCTTATTTTATAACCGATTTTCTCGTTCTCAAAATTCTCCTCCACCCGGATGCCCGCCTCCCTCAGCGCCGCGGACAGGCTGCCGGCAAACTGGATATGCCGCTCGGCGATCGTAAGCACCTCCACCTGCACCGGGGCAAGCCAGAGAGGGAAGTCCCCGGCGTAATGCTCGATGAGGATGCCGAAGAACCTTTCAAGCGAACCCATGAGCGCCCGGTGAATCATGATGGGCCTGTGCTGCCTGCCGTCGGCGCCCCTGTAGGAGACGTCGAACCGTTCGGGGTTGTTGAAGTCAACCTGTATCGTGCTGCATTGCCATGCCCTTCCCAGGGAGTCCTTCACCTTTATGTCTATCTTCGGGCCGTAGAAGACGCCCTCCCCGGGGTCTATCTCATACTTGAGCCCCTTCGCCTCGAGCGCGAGCTTCAGGGCGCCCGTGGCCAGCTCCCAGTTCTCAAGGGAGCCCACGTATTTTTCCGGCCTCGTGGAGAGATAAACGTCATAGTCCTCGAACCCGAAGGTGTTAAGGATGAAGAGCGTGAAGTCGAGGATTTTCAAAATCTCGCCTTCAAGCTTGTCCTCGCCGGCGAATATATGCGCGTCATCCTGTGTAAAACCCCTTACCCGCATGAGCCCGTGAAGGACCCCTGAGCGTTCGAAGCGGTAGACCGTGCCAAGCTCCGCGTATCTCACGGGCAGGTCGCGGTAGCTTTTAAGGCCGTTTTTGTAGACGGCTATGTGGAAGGGGCAGTTCATGGGCTTTATCTCGTACTCGACCCCCTCCACCTCCATGGGGCTGTACATGTTCTCCCGGTAGAAATCCCAGTGCCCGCTCCTCCTCCAGAGGTCGAGCCTCGCCATGTGGGGCGAGAACAGGAGCTTGTAGCCGGCCTTCAGGTGCTCATCGCGCCAGAAATCCTCTATCGTCTTTCTTATGATCGCCCCGTTCGGGTGCCAAAGGATGAGGCCCGGGCCCACCTCCTCGTTCATGCTGAAGAGGTCCAGCTCGCGGCCGAGCTTCCTGTGGTCCCTTTTTTTCACCTCTTCCAGGAACTCCAGGTATTTTTTAAGCTCTTCCCTGTTTCCGAATGCCGTGCCGTAGATGCGCTGGAGCATCTTTCTCTTTTCATCGCCGCGCCAGTAGGCCCCCGCGATCGAAAGCAGTTTCACCGCCTTTATCTGTCCGGTCCGGGGCACGTGCGGCCCCCGGCAGAGGTCCGTGAATCCGCCCTCCTCGTAGATGGAGACGGTCTCGTCCGGTATGTCCTGCAGGATCTCCACTTTATACGGCTCGCCCATCCGGTCAAAGGTCTCAACCGCCTCCGCCTTTGAAATCTCCTTCCGGGTGAAGGGCGAATTTTTTTTGATGAGTTCAAGCATCCTTTTTTCTATCGCTTCGAGGTCGTCCGGCGTAAAGGGGGTGTCGATGTCGAAATCGTAATAAAACCCCTCCGCTGTCGCCGGGCCTATAGCGAGCTTAGCCGCCGGGAAGAGCTCCTTTACCGCATGGGCAAGTATATGGGAGGCGCTGTGCCTGTAGACCTGCCGGCCGGCCTCGGACTCGAACGTAAGGCCCTGGATGGTCTTGTCCGCGCCTGCCTGTCCCACGAACGCGATGTCCCTGGGCTCGCCGTCAACGGCGACGGCGAAGGCCCGGTTTTCACGAAGCAGCCTTTCGGCCTCGGCCGCGTCTTTTGCCTGAAACTCCTTATCGCCTATTGCAAGCTTGATTTTACGGCCTCCTCAATCAAAATAACAGATATATTATATGGTTTTACCATGTTTTTTCAAGACAATCGACTTGATGGTAGTGCATCAGTTTGAGAATGCAGCCCTGGGCGGAAGGCGGATGAGAGCATAGCTCGCATCATTCTCGGCGGCCGTCCATGGCCGCCTCCGAGGGTTTTTGTCCGTCCGGACGTCCTGTCCGGCCTTGGGCAAAAAAATCCGCTCGCATGCCCTCATCCGCCTTCCGCCTCACGCACGTTTGCTCAGACTGGCGCTGTTTGAGAAGCCGGGCAATGGCGGCTTGAGCGACATGGCTTATTTTCGTGGCCGATGCCGGCGAAGCGTAGCGGCAGCATCTCCGACTGTCTGAGCCGAAGGGGCCAGCCCCGAAGGCGAGTTTCGGAGATGCAGCGGAGCGAGGCCATGCAGCGGCAGAAAAAAAGCCCCAAAAAGCGAAATCGCCATCGCCCGGCAAATCAAACTGAGGCACTACCGGCTTTCCGCGCAACCCGTGCCGCCGGCTTTATGTTATTCTTTTTTAATGCCCCCGAAAACCCAGGATGAAATATACATGGCAAGGGCGCTGAAACTCGCCCTGAAGGGCTGGGGGCATGCAAGCCCGAACCCGATGGTGGGCGCGCTGGTGGTCCGGGACGGCAGGGTGATAGCGGAGGGTTTCCACGAGCGAGCGGGTGCGCCCCACGCGGAGGCCGTTGCGCTCGGGCTTGCCGGGTCCCGGGCGCGGGGGGCCGTCCTTTACGTCTCGCTGGAGCCCTGCTGCCATCTCAAGAAAAGGACCCCGCCCTGCACGGGCGCCGTTATCCGCTCCGGCGTGAAGAAAGCCGTCGTGGCGATGACCGACCCCAATCCGGCCGTCTCCGGCAAGGGGGTGGAGGAGCTGCGGGGCGCGGGCATAGACGTGACCGTCGGGGTGCTCGAAAGGCAGGCGAAACTCCTCAACGAGGCGTATATAAAATACATTGCCACGGGCATGCCTTTTGTCATACTAAAATCCGCGATGAGCCTCGACGGGAAGATCGCCACATCCTCCGGCGAGTCCAAATGGATCACCGGCCCGGCCGCCCGGAGGCTCGTCCACCGCGTGCGCTCGGGTGTGGATGCGATACTGACGGCCGTAGGCACGGTTGCGGCCGACGACCCCGAGATGACCGCGAGGACAAACGGCGGCAAAAGTCCGGCCCGCGTGGTCATAGACCCGGAGCTTCGAAGCCCTCTTTCATCGAGGATATTCAAGACGCCCCCGGCGACATTCGTTGTGACAAGGAAGGCCCTTCCCGGCAGGCTCGAATCCGCAGGCGTGAAGGCGATCAACTTCGAGGGGGAGCTTTCGCTCGAATGGCTCCTGGGGAGGCTGGGCGCGATGGGGATCGCCTCCGTGCTCATAGAGGGCGGCCCAAGGCTCAACGCGCACGCCTTTGAGGAGGGCGTTGTGGACAAGGCGATGTTTTTTTACGCGCCAAAAATACTTGGCGGGGTCTCGTTCCCGTCGATAGCGGGGCAGGGGGCCGCGCGCCTGCAGGACGCGTGGCGGCTGGGGGACCTGACCGCGCGGAAAGTGGGCGAAGATATATTGATCACCGGGTATGTCTTGAAGCCGGGATAATACTTACTGCTGCACCGCCACGAGCGAGAAGCCCAGTTTCTTTTCCAGTTCCTGGATCTCCGTCATCTCCTGCTGGCTTAGCATTTCAATTTTTGCGTCGTGGCACTGGAACGCCAGCAGGGTCTTGCCGAGTTTCTTTTCGAGCCTCTGAAGCTCGTCCAGTTTTTTTTCGTCCAGGCCGGCATAACTGCAGAGCATGGCGACACCCCCTTTTCCAGTAAAATAAAAAAATCACCCTCTCCCTTAGCCAAGCTTATTATTAATATGCCTGGCTGTCAACCTGCCCGCCGTCAGGCTGCCCAAGCCGGGTGAAACGCCCGTACAGGGTGATGGCGGTCATTACCGGACACGAGCAACTCCGGGTATTGAAAGGCGTTTGACATTTATGCCGGTACGAGTATAAATTACGGCATGTCGTCAATTAACCTGAAGAGGGCCGCGATTTTCGTTTTACTGGCCCTGATCTTCTTTGCCGGTTATGCCTTCGCGGAATCCCTGGGGTTCGTGTACGATGCTCACGAGCATTCATCCAAAACATGCGAGACCGTGATCTCTTCCCTGGGACGGGCGATAGTATCCTGCGGCAAGACTTCAAGCACGCTGCACCAAACCCGGACGGCAAATATTGCCCCATCGCCTGTTAATGTTTTAGCCGGGGCCGGAAACGGGCTTGCAAGTTCCCGCCAAGCCGGTTTTACAGTGTTGCCGCGCGCTTTCCCCGCGAATCTCCGTTTGTGATCCTTTCCTCTTTGGACATTGTGCCGTGCCGGACTGAATTGTTCAGTCTTGCATAATCCCGTATTTAACCGTAGATTTGTTTTCAGGGAGTCGAATAATTTCGGAGCAACTGTAATGAAACGATTGGTCGCGGTCATTTCAATTTTGCTGGTTTCCGGGTGCGCGAGCTACCATCCCGAGCCAATAGCCCCATCAGGCACAGCTCAGGCATTTGAGGCGCGCACGCTGGATAGCCGGGGGCTCAGGGAATTCATCCAAAAAAATACCGGACGCCGGATAAAGCCCTGGCCGCCGAAGTCGTGGGATTTCAGGAGGCTGGAGCTTGCAGCGGCTTATTACAGCCCGGCCCTGGATGTCATGAGGGCCAAATGGGGAGTGGCGCGGGCCGCGGTGATCACCGCGGGAGGCATTCCTAATCCCGCCATGTCGCTTTTAGGCCAGCACCATTCGAGCACTCCCGGGGGGATTTCGCCATGGACCTGGGGTATCTCACTGGATATACCAGTGGAGACCGCCGGGAAGAGGGGCTACCGCATCAGAAGGGCGAAACACCTTTCAGCGGCCGCGCGGTTGAATATTGCCGAAACCGCATGGCAGGTCCGCAGCGGCCTCAGGAAAAGCCTTCTGGATTTTTATGCGGCGGCTGAAAGAGAACGTTATCTCCTTGGCCAGCTTTCAGTTCAAGGGGAAATAGCAAAGCTGTTTGAGGAAAGACTGGCCGCAGGCGAGTCTTCCCAGTTCGAGGTGACCCAGTCTCTCCTGGCGCTGAACAAGATGCGCCTGATGGTTGCGGAAAATCAAAAAAAGAAGGCGGAGGCCCGCGGCGCGCTGGCAACGGCCCTTGGGCTCCAGGTAAAAGCCCTTGATGGCATCCGGATATCTTTCGGTCTCTTTGAGCGGACGCCTGCGGCCATTGACCTGAAGGATATCCGGAAGAAAGCGCTCCTGGGCAGGGCGGATATATTGTCCGCCTTGCAGGAATATGAGGCCTCCCAGTCGGCCCTTCAGCTTGAAATAGCCAAACAGTATCCAGATGTCCACCTCGGCCCCGGCTATGAATGGGACCAGGGCGATAACAAATGGTCTATCGGGTTTTCCTTTGTGTTGCCTGTCTTTAATCAAAACCAGGGGCCTATCGCGGAGGCCAGGGCGCGCCGCAAGGAATTCGCGGCAAAGTTTATTGCCCTGCAGGCCGGTGTTATCGGGCAGATAGACCGGGCGGAGGCGGCATATGCCGAATCGCTCAAGAATTTGCAGGTTGCCGGTTCCATAGTATCGGCGGAAGATAGCCGTATCCGGGCAGCAAGGGCCAGGTTCGACTCGGGGGCAGCCAGCCGCCTCGATCTTGAACAGGCCAAAATGGAATTGGCATCGGCAAAACTTTCCCGTTTCGATGCTTTCATTGCCGTTCAACAGTCTTTGGGACAGCTTGAAGACGCGGTGCAGCGGCCGCTTAATTTGACGGGCCCGCTTCCAAACGGGTCGATAACAAATGGGGTAAACAGATGAAAACCACTACGGCTCAGGGGCGCGGCAAAAAGGTTTTGATCGCGGCGATCGTGTTTTTTGTTTCCTGGCTTGCGGGATTTTTCGCGTGGAGCGTCTTTAGGCATCCGGTCAGCAAGACCATTGCGGACCCGCCCGAAACCGGCGTCAAAACGGGCGGCTACACTGTAGTGCTGAGTGAGCAGGAACAGGCCGCGGACGGCATAACTGCCGAACCCGTAAAGCCCGTCCGTTACGCAAGGAGGATCGAGGCATATGGGACGGTCCTTCAGCCGGACCCGCTTTTCAGGGCCAGGGATATTTACGTTTCCGCCATGGCTTCCCTCGAAAGGGCGCAGGCGGAGTTTTTGGCTTCGAAAAAAGAATATGCGCGCCTGAAAGCATTAAATGAAAACGCCAAAAATGTCTCCGACCGGGACGTCGAGGCGGCCGGCGCGGCGCTCGCTTCAGCCAGGGCGAATGTGGACAATGCGCGATGGTCGCTTCAGGGGGCAAGGGACGAGATAAACCTCGAATGGGGCGGCGCCATCTCCAAATGGATATTCAATTTCACCCCGCAATACCAGGGGGTCGTCAGTAACAGGGATGTTTTGGTCCGGGTCACACTTTCCCCCGCCGAAGCCCTGCGTGGCATTGCCCGGGAGATAATCATTCAATCGCCGGGAGGCCGGACGGCTCCCGCAAAATTCATGGCGCGCTCAAAAGAGACCGACCCGCGCATACAGGGGCCGAGCTTCATATATATGGCGCCGTCGCGTCCCGCCGGACTCATTCCGGGGATGAATGTGGCGGCGCTGTTTCCCTCCGGTAAAAGCGAAAGCGGGTTTTTCGTCCCGTTTTCCGCCGTGGTATGGCTCCAGGACAAGGCATGGGTTTATATAAAGAAGACCGGAACGGGTTTTTCCAGGGTGGAAGTGCCCGCCAGTGCGTCAAGCCAGGTAAATGGAGGATATTTCGTCTCCGATATTTTTTCCGCCGGGGACCGGATCGTGGTCAGGGGAACGCAGGCCCTGCTATCAGCGGAGAGCACGCCAAAGGCCACAGGCGGGCAGGAAGAAGGGGGAGATGAAGATTGAGCGCTGAGGGGGAACATGATCAACATCCCTCCCGTGACGGGAGGGGGGGCATACTGGGGACAATAGTCCGTTTCGCACTGCGCCGGCGAGGCATAATCATAGCGCTGGCCGCGCTGTTTCTTGGTTACAGCGTCTATTCGCTTACGAAAGCCAGATACGATGTGTTTCCGGAATTTGCGCCTCCCGAGGTCAATATTCATACCGAGGCCCCGGGTTTTTCGCCCGATCAGGCCGAGCAGCTCATTACCCGCCCGGTTGAAATAGCCGTCAGCGGAGTTGGCGGCATATCGTCCATGATGTCCAGATCGATGCAGGGTTTGTCGGTCATAAAAATAAAATTCAAAACCGGGACAGACGTCTATCTCGCGAGGCAGAAGATAGCGGAACGCCTCTCCACGCTTACAGGCCAGCTCCCGGCGGGGATAACGCCGGAGATGACCCCGCTTACGTCCTCAACGGGCAGTGTGCTGGTAATCGGGCTGACTTCCCATAAACTCCCCCCGATGGATCTCCGGACCGTGGCGGACTGGACGGTAAGGCCGCGGCTCCTCGCGGTGCCGGGAGTTTCGAAGGTGGCGATATTCGGGAGCCAGGACAGGCAGCTCCAGATACAGATTCTGCCGGAGCGCCTGGTAAGATACGGCCTTTCCCTGGAAGACGTGATGTCCGCGGCCAAAAAGGCGACCGGCCTCGAAGGGGCGGGCTTCATAGACGGCGCAAACCAGCGGATAACCATCGTCAGCTCCGGCCAGTCGCTGACGGCGAAAGAGATTGCCGGGACAGTCCTCGTGCATAAAGCTGGCGCGAACGTGACGATGGGCGACGTTGCCCGTGTGACGGAAGCGCCCGCCCCCCAGATAGGCGGGGGGCTGATAAACGGCAGGCCCGGCATGATCATGGTAGTGTCGGCCCAATACGGCGCAAACACTCTGCAGGTGGCAAGCGGCCTGGACACGGCCGTCGCGGAACTCCGCCCGGCCCTTGAATCGCAGGGAATAACGATGTACCCCGGCCTCTTCCGCGCAGCCAGTTTCATAGACACGGCGCTTCATAACGTAAACTCCGCCCTCATGATGGGCGCGCTGCTCGTCATAATCGTGCTGTTTCTTTATTTGTTCAATTTCAGGACCGCGGCCATATCCTGCACGGCGATACCGCTTTCGCTGCTGGGCTCGGTCGTAATACTCGAGCATCTGGGCCTGAGCTTAAATACCATGACCATCGGCGGACTGGCGATCGCCATAGGCGAGGTCGTGGACGATGCCGTGATAGACGTGGAAAACATCTTCCGGCGCCTCCGGGAAAACCGGCTGCTTGAAAAACCTCGCCCCGTGTTGCGGGTGGTTTATGACGCATCCGTGGAAGTAAGGAGCGCCGTGGTCTATGCCACCTTTGCGGTGGTGCTCGTATTCATACCCGTGCTTACCATGAGCGGGGTTGCCGGCAAGTTTTTTGCGCCCCTCGGGCTTGCTTACATATTTTCCATCCTATCTTCCTTGCTCGTCGCCCTCACGGTGACTCCGGCCCTGTCGCTAATCATGCTTGGCGGCGGGAGACTGAAAGCGGGAGACCCGCCCGTGGTCCGCTGGACGAAGGAGCGCTACGGCAAGGCTATCCATGCCGTGGAAAAACATCCGGGAATGGTCATCGCGGCGGCCGCCCTGCTTGTTACGGCCACCCTTGCCGTAATCCCGTTTTTGAAAGGGAAGTTTCTGCCCGAGTTTATAGAAGGCAATTTCATAATACACGTATCCGCCGTCCCCGGCACGTCGCTTCAGGAGACACTGCGGACCGGGAAGCTTTTGGAGGAGAAACTCATCAGGCTGCCCTACGTGGTGTCGGTAGCCCAGCGCGCGGGCAGGGCCGAAGCGGGCGAGGAGGCCAGGGGGACAAACGCGAGCGAATTCGACCTGACCCTGAAACCCCTTGATAAGGGAAAATTCGACCGGGCAAAAAAGCAGATAAGAGGCATCGTCAGGCAATTCCCCGGCATAACGTCCTCCATAGACACTTTTCTTACGGAAAGGATAGGCGAGACCATCTCCGGCTACAGGGCCCCGGTTGCCGTAAACATTTACGGCAATGACTTGAACATGCTCGATCAAAAGGCCGTCCAGGCTGCGGGAATATTAAGCGGCATCCGCGGCGCCGCCGGCGTGAGGCTCCAGGCCCCGCCTTCGGCCCCGGAGCTTTTGGTGTCGCTGGACAAACCGGGCCTTGCGCGCTGGGGGTTCGAGCCCGCGCAGGTTTTGGACGCCATACACACGGCCTTCGCAGGGAAAACGGTTGGGCAGATATTCGAAGGCAACAGGGTCTTCAATGTATCCGTTATCCTGGACCCCAAAGACAGGCAAAGCATAACCGGACTTGGAAATCTGCCGCTTAGAAACTCCGATGGCACTTACGTAAACCTTTCCCAACTGGCCAGTCTGCGCGAGATGCCTTCCAGATTCATGATCCTGCACCAGGACGCAAGACGCGTACAAACGATAACATGCCGCGTGGAGGGCAGAAGCCTAAGTTCTTTCGTCGCGGAGGCGCAAAAAACACTTGCCGCCCGTTTGCCGCTTCCGCCGGGCGCTTATATCGATTTTACAGGGACGGCACAGGAGCAGGCGCGCACGAAAAGGGACCTGTTCGTCCATTCCGCTATCGCGGCCATTGGAATAATCCTGCTGCTTTCCATTGTGACGGTGAGTTACAGAAACCTCCTGCTGATATTGCTTAACCTGCCATTCGCATTGGCCGGGGGCGTCTTCGTGGCCCTTGCCACTGGCGGGTTCCTCTCCATAGGCTCGCTTGTGGGCTTCGTGACTCTTTTCGGGATAACGCTCCGGAATTCCGTCATGCTCATATCCCACTATGAGCACCTTGTGCGGGTGGAAGGGATGGAATGGGGGCTGGAAACGGCCGTGAGGGGCGCTTCAGAGCGGCTTGCGCCCATACTGATGACGGCGTCCGTCACGGCGCTGGGGCTGCTGCCTCTTGCGATCGGCAGCGGCGCGCCCGGCCGTGAGATAGAGGGGCCCATGGCCCAGATAATACTTGGCGGGCTGGTAACATCCACCGTTCTAAACCTGCTTATAATGCCAACACTCGCGCTCAGATTTGGACGGTTTGAAAGGGTTGACATCCGTTCGGATAATTAAACCAATACGCCGGGCTTGGGTAAAGACTTGGGGACAGGCGGATGCCAGCCCCGCAAATCTTACGCAGGCCCTCTTCAAAAAAGGGCGACTGGATTTGGGGCCGGTCTCTGATGTAAGGTAGTTGAAAATGAAATCCGGCGAAGGGAAGATTTTCCAGTATGCGGGATGTTTCCGGGAGGGATGAAGACATGGGGCTTGAATTCGCCGGCTTTGACGGCGCCGGGGGTATTCCCGTGTGCGGCTGCGACGAGGTCGGGCGCGGCGCGGGCGCCGGGGAGGTCTATGCGGCCGCGGTCATACTGGACCCTGCGCGCCCCGTTTGCGGACTGGCAGACTCCAAAAAACTTTCGGCCAGGAAGCGCGAGCAACTGAGCGGGGAAATAAAATCCTGCGCCCTGGCATGGGGAATCGGGGTGGCGAGCCTCGAGGAGATCGGGAGGTTGAATGTCCTTCACGCGAGCCTGCTTGCGATGGAGCGCGCCGTCTCCGGGCTGAAGGTGAGGCCGGCAAAAGTGCTCGTGGACGGCAATAAAAGACCTAAAATCTTCGATGTCCCCGTCATTGCCATAGTGGGGGGCGACGCAAGCGTGGCGGCCATCAGCGCGGCCTCCATACTGGCCAAGGTGGCGAGGGACCGCGCGATGGTCGAATACCACGGTCTCTATCCTCAATACGGCTTCGATGCGCACAAGGGATACCTTACGAAGACGCATCTGGAGGCGCTGAGGAGATACGGGCCGTGTCCGATCCACAGGAAGACCTACGCCCCCATACGCGATATCATCGAGTCTTCCGCGCGGCGCACCGGGTTGTTCTGAATGAACCTATCTCAGCCCACGAATGGGCATGATATTTTTATCCCGCGGAGCATGGACTGATATCTGCCCGGTTCTTGAGAGAGGGAACAAGCGGACGGATCACGGCGGGTCGCATCTTGACAACCTTTCGCCAGTCGCCCTAAGGACAAGTCAATAGCGCCGTTTGTGCACGTCCGGAACCGCGTGGCCGATCGAAAGGATCGGGCAGATACCAGGCACAAGGCAGGCTACTTTATTATCCGGTTTTTCTCGTTCAGCTTTATGATGACGGGCTTGAAGTCCCTGGCCTCGTCCTCGTCCAGCCAGCAGTAATTGAATATGATCACCCTGTCGCCCGTCACGCCCTTTCTGGCGGTGGGGCCGTTCAGGCATATCTGGCCGGGTTTGCCCGGGATGGCGTACGTCTCGAAGCGTTCGCCGTTGTTTACGTTGCTGACGTGGACCTTCTCGTAGGGCTGGATGCCGCATTTCTTGAGGAGCCGCTCGTCGATCGTGATGCTCCCCTCGTAGGCGAGGTTCGCCTCCGTGACGGCGCCCATATGTATTTTTGCCCTGAGGAAGCAGCGAAGCATCGGTTTTTCCTGTCCTGTATTCTTTACTCTATTATCCGGGGCACCCGGTAAAATCCGCCCTTGGGATCCGGGCAGTTTCCGAGCGCATCGTCAACCGGAAGAGAGGGCGCCGTCAGGTCCTCCCTCATGACGTTCCGGATGTCAAGGACATGCGAGGTGGGCCCGACGTCCCGGGTATCGAGTTCCTTGAGCTTTTCTATATGCTGAAGGATCGCGGAGAGCTGGTTCGAATAGAGCTTTACCTCTTCTTCGGTGAGGGCCAGCCTCGACAGCCCGGCTATCTTCAGCACATCAGCGCTCTCTATCATGACTTATAGTATAACGCAAAGCGGGGCTGGATTTTCTTACCCATGTATCGTCTCCAGGTTGGCGAATTTCACGCAGAGCTTCTTGACGCCGACCATGGGGAAGTTCACCGTGACCTTGGCCTCTTCGCCTTCGCCGTAGCAGTCGCGCACTATCCCTACTCCCCATTTCGGGTGTTTGACCCTCGTGCCGGTCACGTAGGGGGCGGGGATGGGCTTGGGTTTGGAATCCTCCTTCTTCGCCGTGTTGCGGAAGGTCTTTTCCACCATGGCGCACATCTGCCTCGGTATGTCCTGCAGGAACCGGGAAGGCTTCTGCTCCTTGACCTTTTCAAACACGCGCCTGCTCTTTGCGCCGGTGAGCACGAGCACGTCTTTCGCCCTGGTCATGCCGACATAGAGGAGCCTTCTTTCCTCGGCCATCTCCTCGGGGGTCTCGGCCTTCAGGTAGGGCAGCAGGCCCTCCTCAAGCCCGGCGATGAAGACAACGGGAAACTCCAGCCCCTTGGCGCTGTGGAGCGTAAGCAGGGAGACGTGTCCCCGCTCGCTGGCGTCGTCGGTGTTGCTCGCCAGGCAGAGCCTGTCCGTGAACTCCTTCGCGTCCTTGCCGGAGGCGGAGGAGATGAACTCGTTGATGTTTTCCACCCGTTCCTCGTCCAGTCCCTCCAGATATGCCACATTCTCCAGGATGTCTTTTATCAGCTCCGCCGCGTCCTTGTGCTCGTTGCCGGATATCTTCTCGATGATATTCACGAAGCCTTCCAGCTTTTCCTTCATCGTGGAGGCAAGCGTGTTCGTCCTCAGCAGCCCCTTTATGGACGCGTAGAGGGAGAGCGTTTTTTTCTTCGAGTGCTGCTCCACCCTGGACAGGGTGGACGCCCCGATCCCCCTTTGCGGACAATTGATGATCCGCCTCAGCGAGACGTTGTCGTCCCTGTTCAAGACGAGCTTCATGTAGGCGGTGATGTCCTTTATCTCTTTCCTCTGGTAGAAACCAAGCCCTCCCAGCACCTTGTAGGGTATGCCCTCTGATTGCAGATGGTCCTCAATCGCGCGCGACTGGGTGTTCACCCGGTAAAGACAGGCGAAGTCCCCGTAGTCGTAGTTGTTCTTGAGGTAGAACTCCCTTATCAGCCTGGCTATGTGGCGGGCCTCATCCTCTTCGGAGTCCAGCCAGTAGAAGCAGACGGCCTCTCCGGCCCCCTTGTCCGTCCAGAGCGTCTTGGCGTGGCGCTTGTGGTTCTTGCTTATGACGCTGCCCGAGACGTCGAGGATATTCTGGGTGCAGCGGTAGCTCCTTTCAAGCTTTATCACCCTGGCGTCGGGGAAGTCCTTATGGAAATCCATTATGTTGTTTATGTCCGCGCCCCTGAACCGGTAGATGCTCTGGTCATCGTCGCCCACGGCGCAGATGTTCTTGTGCGAGCCGGCCAGGAGTTTTAAAAGCCTGTACTGGGCCACATTCGTGTCCTGGAACTCGTCGACCAGTACGTGATCGAAGAGGTTCTGGTATTTTTTGAGCACGGCCGGGTGCTCCTCGAAAAGCCGGATGACGAGCATTATGAGGTCGTCGAAATCGAGGGAATTGCTCTTTTTCAGCTCGTCCTGATACCTCATGTAGACCTTGGCAAGCCTCTCCTCGAAACCGAAACCGTCGGAGCGGGACAGAAACTCCTCCGGTTTTATGAGGCAGGATTTCAGATGGCTTATCTTCGAGAGCACGCCCCTGTAGAGGGCCTCATAGAGGTTCAGCTCCTTCAGGATGTGCCGTATGAGGGAGAGCTGGTCGGCATCGTCATAAATGGAAAAGTCCGTGCCCCAGCCAAGCTGCCCGATCTCTTTTCTGAGGATCCTTACGCACTGGGAATGGAATGTGCCGATCCAGCACTGTCTGAGGTCCTTGCCCAGAAGGGCGCATATGCGCTCCTTCATCTCGTTGGCCGCCTTGTTCGTGAATGTGACAGTGAGTATCTGCGGGGCGGCGAATTTTTTGGCCAGGCATGCAAACCTGTAAGTGATTACCCTGGTCTTCCCGCTGCCCGCCCCGGCCAGTATGAGGAGCGGGCCTTCCGTGTGGGCTATGGCTTCCCTCTGCTCCTGGTTAAGTTCCGACAAGATGTTTTTAGACATTATTGCCCGCCTTAATAAAATAACAAAATTGCTTGATTTTAATCAACTTTTTTCTTTGCGCCCGGTCATTCGACTGTGACGCTTTTAGCCAGGTTTCTCGGTTGATCGACGTCGCATCCTCTCTGGACCCCTATATAATAAGCGAGAAGTTGAAGCGGCACCGCCATGAGGACGGCAAGCAGGAACTCGTTGGCGTCAGGCACCGTGAAGATGCCCTCCGCCGGGAATGCCTCAAACTCTCCGTTATGCCTGGCAGTTTTCTGCCCCCCGGCGACGGGCTTTTCATCATCGGAGGCTGGTTTTTGCCCGTCGGTGACAAGCAGGACCCGGGCGTTTCTGCTTCGGACCTCTTCCATATTGGAGAGTATCTTGTCCACGAACTGGCTTTTCGAGGACAGCAGAAAGAGGGCCGGCATCTCCTCGTCGATGAGGGCTATGGGGCCGTGCTTCATCTCCCCGGCCGGGTAGCCCTCGGCATGGATGTAGGATATCTCCTTCAGTTTCAGAGCGCCCTCCAGGGCGATTGGATAGCTTATCCCCCTCCCCAGGAAAAGGAAATGTTCCTTCTTGAAGTTCTTTCTTGCAATCCTTTCGACCTCGTCCTTCCTGCTCAGGATGTCCTCGATCTTGCCGGGCAGCTCTATCAGTTCCTGCAGCAGGCGTTTGCTGTCGCGCCTGGTAGTGGCGCCCCTGGCCCTTGCCAGCGCGACTGAAAGCATATAGAGAGCCGAAAGCTGGGCGGTGAAGGTCTTGGTGGACGCAACCCCTATCTCGGGCCCGCTCCTTATGAAAAAGACGGCGTCGGCTTCCCTGTGCGCTGTGCTGCCCACGACGTTGGTAATGGCCAGCGTCTTTATGCCGGCTTTTTTTGCGAGCCGCTGGGCGGCGAGGGTGTCGGCCGTCTCGCCGGACTGGGATATCGATATGAAAAGCTCGTTGCCTTTAAGGATGGGCCTTCTGTATTTGAATTCCGAGGCGATATCGACCTCCACGGGCACGCGCGCCATCTGCTCGATCATATACCTGCCGGCAAGCCCCGCGTGCCATGAGGTGCCGCAGGCCACTATGATCACCTTCTCCGTCTTTTTCAGCTCCTTTTCGCTCAGGCCGAACTCCTGCAGGTTTATGCCGTCTCCGCCCGGAGCGATCCTGCCCCTGATGATGTCCGCCAGGGCACTTGGCTGTTCGTCTATCTCCTTGAGCATGAAATGCTTGTAGCCGTTTTTTTCCGCCATGCTCTCGCTCCAGGGCAGCACCTGGGGGACTTTCCCGGCCGGCTCGGAGCTGCCGGTGCGCGTTATCCTGTAGCCGCCCCGCGTGACCACGGCCATCTCGCCGTCTTCGAGGAAGATGGCCTTTTTGGTATGGGCCAGGAAGGCGGAGGCGTCGGAGGAAAGGAAGGACTCGCCTTCTCCCACGCCGAGCACGAGGGGGCTGTCGCGCCTGACGCCGATTATCTTGTCCGGCTCCTCACTGTTTATTATGGCGATGGCGTAAGCACCCTTAAGCTCTCCCACGGCGGCCCGCACCGCGTCCTCGAACGGAAGTTCCCGCATGCGGTGGTTTATGAGATGGCATATCACTTCCGTGTCGGTGTCGGAGAGGAACTCGAAGCCGGCGTCTTTCAGCTTTTTCCTGAGCGGCAGATAGTTTTCTATGATCCCGTTATGGACGACGGCGATGCCGCCGGATTTGTGGGGGTGCGCGTTTTTCTTTGAGGGCCCGCCGTGGGTGGCCCAGCGCGTGTGTCCGATGACCACCCCGGTTTTGCCGTACCGCTGCTTGTCGCCCAGGAGGTTTTCGAGCCGGCTGATCTTGCCGACCGAGCGCACGGTCTTTATCCGCCCCCTGTCCGTAAAGGCGACCCCGGCGGAATCGTATCCCCTGTATTCGAGGCGTTTCAGCCCGTCTATGACGACCGCAACGGCGTTCTTAGGCCCGGTGTAACCTATTATCCCGCACATGTGCCGAAGAAAAAACCCCTTTTCATTTGTCTTTAGGCGTCTTCATGGCCGCTGCCAAGGCCTTTTTCTTCCCGACGTATCCCTTCACGTTTTTCTGCCGGACCCTGCTTATCGCCAGGGAGCCGGCTGGCACGTCGCTGGTCACCGTGGTGCCTGCGGCCACGAAGGAGCCCTTCTTTACGTTCACCGGCGCCACGAGCTGGCTGTCGCTGCCGATAAACACCCCGTCTCCTATGACGGTCCTGTTTTTTCTTATGCCGTCATAGTTGCAGGTTATGGTGCCGGCCCCGATATTCACGGACCTGCCGACCGAGGCGTCCCCGATATATGAGAGGTGCATGGCCTTGGTGCCTTTCCCTATGGTTGAATTTTTTATCTCGACGAAATTGCCGATCTTTGCTGAAGGTCTTATCCGGGCGCCGGGACGCAGGTGCGCGAACGGTCCCACCTGGGCTTTTTCCCCGACTTCCGAATTTTCAATCAAGGAAGAATCCAGCACGGCCGCTCCCTCCCTAACAATGCCATCTATTATACGCACATTGGGGTAAATTATGCATCCTTTTCCTACCGTCGTGCCTCCCTGAAGATACACGTTGGGGTAGATAAGCGCGCCGGGGGCTATCTTCACGCCGGCATCGATATAGACCGTTTCGGGGGCAATAAAGCGCACTCCATTTTTGGAGAGTCCGCGGATGATCCTGCGCCTTATCGCGGCCTCGGCCAGGCCAAGCTCCAGAAGGTCGTTTACTCCCGCGAACTCCTCTTCCGAGGCTATCGGGTAGGCCCCCGCCCTGAGCCCCTCCCGCCGGGCAAGGGCAAGGATATCGGTAAGATAATATTCCTTCTTCCTGGGGTTTCTTTTTATCCTGCCCAGAAGCCGGACGGCCTCCGGTTCGAGCACATAGAGCCCGCTGTTGACCTCTTTTATCTCTTCATCCTCTGCCGCCAGGTCCGTCTTTTCGATTATCCTCGCGGGCATCCCCGAGGGGTCCCTGAAGACGCGCCCGTAGGACGCGGGGTCATCCGTCATGAAGGAGCCCAGGGAAAGGGCGTTTTTATTTTTCCGGTGCAGATGGAGCAGCCTCCTGAGGGTTTCGGGCCTTATTAGCGGGAAATCGCCGTTTAGGACGACGACGCTGCCGCTGAAATCGTCTCCAAGCTCTTTTGCGGCCGTCAGGAGGGCATGGCCCGTGCCGAGGGGTTTCGCCTGGAGCGCGTAGCGGATGCCTGCCCTGTCCTCATAGGAGGCCAGCGCGTTTTCAATCTGCCCGTGCGTGCCTGCGCCGGTGACTATGACGGTCATCCGAGGTTTCAGCGCGAGCGCGGCCTCCAGCGCGTAGGCCATCATGGGACGGCCGCAGATGGGATGTAGGATCTTCGGCAGCGAGGATTTCATCCTGGTGCCGAGCCCGCCCGCCAGGATCACGCAGGCCTTTGCCCTTGCAGGCGGGCTAACCGATCGCTTTTGGGGACGCATCCCTGGTTTCTCTCATCACTTCCGGCATCGCTATGCCTCCCGAAAGGACTATCTTTACCCCTTCTTCCACGGGGATGTCCGTATAGAAGATCTCCTTTTCGCTGAAAAGGACGATCTCGCCCAGGTAGAGGTTGTTGGTCGGTATGTAAACAGCCGAAAGGTTTTGGACGGAGCCGTCCCCATGCCTTTTGACCGTGTGCTCCTTGGTGAGGAAACCAAATGAATAGGCCCCGGCGCGCGGATACTCGACTATGACGAATTTCTTGAACGAGGAGGAGTTGGAGAAGGCGTCCATGACGGACTTTATCGGCGAGTATACGCTCTTTAGAATCGGCACCCCCATGAGGGATTTTTCCATCGCCTGTATCGCCTTTTTTCCGACAACGTTCGTTGAGACCATGCCAAGCATGAATATGACGAGCACCGCCGAGATGAAGCCGAGGCCGTATATGTGCCTGCCGAAGAGGTCATCGTAAACAGGGCCAAGGAAGCTGTCCATCGTCTTGAATATCCATACGACAACAAGCACCGACACAAGGACCGGCACGGACACCATGATGCCGGCTATGAATTTCCTCCTGAAGGTGGCCCTGATGGAGATCATGCAGGCAGGCCGGCCATGCCGCCAGGCGGATTACCGGCGCTCATGAAGATTTTTCCAGCATTTCTGCGGGCATGTCGAAATTGGAATAGACGTTCTGCACGTCATCATGGTCTTCGAGGGCCTCGATAAGGCGCGTCATCTGCTCGCCCTGGTGGGCGTCCAAGGTGATGTAGTTTTTGGGAAGCATCGTGACCTCCGCCAGGCTCGTCCCGATGGACGCCTTGCCGAGGGCCTCCTTCACCGCCTTCAGGTCTTCGGGCTCGGTGAGGACCTCGTAGTTCTCCTCCCCCGGGTCGTTTTTCATGTCGAGGGCGCCGGCATCGAGGGCAACGCTCATGAGCGTGTCCTCGTCGGCCGTTTTTTTGTCAACCAGGATGTATCCGCGCTTGTCGAATATCCACGCCACGCAGCCCGTCTCGCCGAGCGTGCCGTTGTGCTTCGACATGAGGTGCCTTATCTCCGACACCGTGCGGTTTTTGTTGTCAGTAAGGGTCACCACGAGTATGGCCGCGCCGCCCGGGCCGTAGCCTTCGTATGTCATCTCTTCATAGCTTGTGCCGGGAAGCTCGCCCGTTCCCTTCTGTATGGCCCGCTTGATGTTCTCCGAGGGCATGTTGACTTCCTTCGCGTTTTCTATGACTGTCTTCAGGCGGGGGTTTCCGGCCGGGTCGCCTCCCCCGAGTCTCGCGGCCACGGATATCTCCTTTGCCAGTTTGGAAAAGACCTTCCCCTTCTTGACGTCCGTCGCCGCCTTTTTATGCTTGATCTGCGCCCATTTTGAATGTCCCGACATGGGTTTCTAACCTTCCCCCTCTTTTTTATTCATAAAACCTTCATAATTATAACATGAACGCGCCCGTTTCCGCCCGCTGTGGAAGCCGGTTTCCGGGCTTTTGCATCGCCCTGTTTACTGCCCCAGTCCGTAATCCCTGATCTTGGTAAGGAGGGTCTTGTAGCTCACCCGGAGCGCCTCGGCGGCCTTGGTCTTGTTGCCCCTGGAGGCGGCGAGGGCCTGCCTTATGCGCTCCGTCTCCGCTATCCTCTGCGCCTGGCGGGAGATCTCCTCAAGCGGCCGGTCCGGGTCCGGAGGCTCCGGGACCGGGCAACCGGGGTTCAGGCGCAGGTGTTCGCGCCTGATGGCGCCGCCGTCGCAGAGAATGACGGCCCGTTCGATCGTGTTTTCAAGTTCCCGGACGTTGCCCTTCCAGTTGTATGAGCAGAGCGCCCGAAGGGCCTCTTCCGTGAGGCTTTTCTCCCCGCGTTTTATCTCCGCGGAGTATTTTTTCACGAAATATTCCGCAAGCAGGGGAATATCCTCGCGCCGGTCCCTCAGGGCCGGGATTTCGAGGGGGAAAACATTCAGGCGGTAATAGAGGTCCTCCCTGAAATTGCGGGCCTGCACCTCTTTTTCAAGGTCTTTGTTGCTGGCCGCCACCACGCGGACGTCTATCTTTATGGGGGCGGAACCCCCGACGCGCTCTATCTCGCCTTCCTGGAGCACCCGCAGCAGCTTCGCCTGAAGCGAAAGGTCAAGCTCTCCCACCTCGTCCAGGAAGACGGTCCCCGTGTTGGCAATCTCCAGCTTGCCCGGCTTGGTCCTGTCCGCGCCGGTAAACGCGCCCTTTTCATGCCCGAAGAGCTCGCTCTCCAGGAGCCTCTCCGGAATTGCCGCGCAGTTTATCGCGACAAACGCTTGGTCCCTCCTGGGTGAAAGGTAGTGTATGGCGCGCGCGAACAGCTCCTTGCCGGTGCCGGAGTCCCCCAGCAGCAGGACGGTGCTTTTTACCGGGGCCACCCGTCTCAGCTTTTGCGCCACATCCGTGATGGCCTGGCTTTTGCCGATGATGACCGGCATGGACCTGGGGCCGAGTTCCTCCCTGAGGATCGCGTTTTCGGCCATCAGGCGCTGGTTTTCAAGGGCCCTTGATATCATGAGCACAAGGTGCTCCGTATCGAAGGGTTTTGTTATGAAATCATAGGCCCCAAGCCTCATGGCCTGCACCGCGCCCTCGACCGAGCCGTAGGCGGTCATCACTATGACCGGCCTGAGCGCGTCGTCTTCCCTGGATGCCTTCAGCACCTCGATGCCGCTTTTCCCGGGCAGTTTGAGGTCCGTGAGCACCAGGTCTATCTTTTCCTCTTTGAGTTTTTTAAACGCGGCGGAAGCGCTTCCTGCCAATACCGCCCTGAACCCTTCGCCCTCGAGGGTGGCCCTGAGCATGTCCGCCATGGACTCCCTGTCCTCGACTATGAGGATGCTCTGCATACCGGTAAATTATAACCCAAAAACCGGCAGACCCGCCCGCCCGGTTGATATATAATCTGGCATGCGCGTATACGCCGCCATAGACGCCGGCTCGAACGCCGTGCGGATGCTCGTGGCCGCGCTGGACGAGGAGGGCCGCCTCCGCAGGCTCCGATACGAGCGCACAACGACGAGGCTTGCCGAGGGGCTTCTTGCCGGGGCGCGGGGGGGAAATCTCTCGCCCCGCAGCATGGAGCGGACCATCCGGGCCCTGAAGCTCTACCGGCGGCAGCTTTCCTCCTATTGCATCTCCGGCATGAGGGCCGTGGGCACAAGCGCCCTCAGGGAGGCCGCAAACAGCGCCGGCTTCATCGGGCGCGTCTTCAGGCAGACCGGCATAAAACTGGAGGTGATTTCGCATGACGAGGAGGCAAGGCTTTCGGCGAAGGGGGTGACGGGTTTTCTGGAACTGCCACGCAAAAAAACGTTCATCCTGGATATCGGCGGGGGCAGCACGGAATGGATGCTTGCCGAGGGACGCAGCCTCCTTCGTTCCGGCAGCATTCCCTCAGGGGTCGTGAAGCTTGCGGGGGTTTTGAAGGGGAAAAGGCGGAAGGAGGGCTATGACGCGCTTGCTGGAGAGATCGGGGCGATTGTCCTGAAACTTAAAGAGGAGGTCGGGCCGCTGCCTGCCGGAACGCCATTCGTGATAACCGGCGGCACGGCCTCCACGGCCGCCTGCGTAGACCTTGGGCTTGCCCGCTATGAACATGAAAAAGTGCACGGGCATGAAATCGGTTTTGAACGGCTCCTGGATATGTACCGGCTTCTGGCCTCCCTTCCCATTGAAAAAAGAAGGCGTGTGCCCGGGCTTGAGCCCGACAGGGCGGACTTGATCGTACCCGGCCTCGGTCTTATTATTAAGATAATGGGAGAGTATGGCCTGGACCGGGTTATTGCAAGCGATGCCGGCCTTCCGGAGGGGCTGATTCTGGCTTTTTTGGAAGGAAACGAAGTCTGATGGGCCTGACGGGTCTCTTCAGGAGAAAGATCGTCGTCCAGTGCCTGGAATACATCAGGGACCCGGTCGCCATAGTAGACGGCCTCTCGCGCATAGTGGAGTTAAACAGCGCCCTGTGCGGCATTCTGAATATAGAGCGCGCGGAGTTCATAGGGAAACCCTTTTCGGATATCGGCGGGCTTAAAGGCCTTGCCGGGGCCTTGCAGGACTGCATCTCCGGGCAGGCGCAGCAGACGGGGCAGATACGGCTTGGAGGGGGTGTTTTCAACTGGGTCATCTACCCGGTGCGTCCGGGCGGGCCGGCCGGTCCGGACCGCGGTCTGGACCGCCTCTTCGGCGTCCTCTTCCAGGACGTCACCAGGCACATCGAGCTAGAGGAGGAGCTTGTAAAGAGAAACAGGCTCCTCATGGCGATAAACACCATATCCACGGTCTTCATCTATTCCGACGAGATAAGCTCAGTATTTGAAAAGCTGCTGGAAAAGATACAGCTTGTAACGGACCTGCCGGTCTGCTGGATCGTCCTTAAATCCGGGGGGACATTCAAGCTGCGCGGGGCGGCCGGGCTTTCCAGGAATTTCAGGCTGAAGCTTGATGCCGGCGCGCTCGAGGAATTCCATAATATGGTCCTGTCACGGAGCGAGCCCTTCTACGTGCTCGAGCCTGAGGATTTCGGGAAATACCCGCTTTTTTCAGCGGAAGGCATCGCGTTTCTGGTCGCGCAGCCCCTAAGCGTCGGGGCGGACAAGGCGGGCGTGCTCGCGATAGGCTGCAGGGCGCCCGTTTCCATGGGGTTCGACCTGGCCTCGCTCATCCACCTCATCGGCAACCACGTCTCGCTGGTGATAGAGAAGGTGAGGCTCTATGAGGAGGCCGAGTACCTGGCCGTTACGGACGCGCTCACCGGCATTTTCAACCTGAGATATTTCTACGATTCGATGGCCCTCGAGACGGCCAGGGCAAAGCGTTACGGCACGCGCTTTTCGATAACGATATTCGACATCGACGATTTCAAGGCGATAAACGACACGTTCGGGCACCAGGCCGGAGACGAGGTGCTGCGGAGCATCGCGCTCGTGATGAAGGGCACCTCCAGGCAATCGGACATCGTGGCAAGATACGGCGGGGAGGAGTTCGTGATAATCCAGGCGAACACGGCGAAGGCCGAGGCCCTGAAGCAGGCGATGAGGGTGAAAAATGCGGTCGAAAGCGAGTATTATATAGACCGCAGGATACGCGTTTCCCTGAGCGGGGGGGTTGCCACTTACCCCGAAGACGGACAGGATGAGAAACGCCTTCTATATTCGGCGGACATGGCGCTGTATGAAGCCAAATCGATGGGGAAGAAACAGATCCGCCTTGCGGGAGGAGTCGGATGAGGAAGGTCTTCGAAAGGCCGCGCAGTCTCAGGGATGTCCGCTTTCATTACTGCCCGGGATGCGGCCACAGCATCCTGCACAGGATTGTCGCCGGATGCGTAGACCGCCTGGCGATCAGGCAGCGCACGATTGCCATAGCGCCCGTGGGGTGCGCGGTCTATGCCTACGACTATTTTGATTTCGATGTGCTGGAGGTGCCCCACGGCAGGCCGCCGGCCGCCGCAACCGGCATCAAGCGGTCAAGGCCGGACAGGATTGTGATATCCTATCAGGGCGACGGCGATCTTGCCGCCATCGGCACGGGCGAAATAATACACGCGGCGAACCGGGGGGAAAACATCACGGTCTTTTTTGTGAATAACGCGATATACGGCATGACCGGCGGGCAGATGGCGCCGACGACGCTTATGGGACAGAAGACCACGACTACGCCGGCAGGCAGGGACGGCAGGGCGGGCAACCCCCTGAAGGTCGCGGAGCTGCTGGCCGGGCTCGAAGGTCCGGCGTTTGTCGCAAGGACCTCCCTTGACAGCCCCAAAAACGTCCTTCAGACCGAACGGCTCTTTGAAAAGGCGCTGCGCTACCAGATGGAGGCAAAGGGATTCAGCCTGGTGGAGGTGCTCTCGCCGTGTCCCACCGACTGGAAGCTCACGCCGGAGGAATCGTTGAAATGGATTGCCGGCCCCATGAGGGATTTTTTCCCCCTGGGGGTCTTCAAGGACAGCCACGCGGGCGTGAAAGGCGCTTCCGGTGCCTAGCCTGCTCATAGCCGGCTCAGGCGGGCAGGGGATCCTTTTCGCGGGCAAGCTCGTCGCGCAGGCCGCCATCGAGGAGGGCATGAACGTCACCTGGTTTCCCTCCTACGGGGCGGAGGTGAGGGGCGGGACCGCCAACTGCACGGTTGTCATTTCCGGCGGTCTCATAGGCTCCCCCGTCGTCAGCAGCCCGGACATACTCGTGGTCATGAACCAGGCCTCGCTTGAGCGCTTTGGCGGAAAGGTCAAAAAAGACGGTATTATAATATTGAACTCCTCCGTGGTCGGGACGATGGCAAAGGACAAGAACAAAACACCGTTTTTGGGGCGGGATATAAAAGTGGTTGAGGTGCCTGCCGGGGAGATAGCATACGGGATGGGCGCGCCGCTTGCGGCGAACATGGTCATCTGCGGCGCGCTTGCCCGGGCTGCCTCCATCTGCGCCTTTGCCTCCATGGGCCGGGCCCTGAAAAGGCTTGCTCCGGGAGGCAGGCCTGAAGTCCTGGCGGTAAACCGGGAGGCGCTCAGGCGAGGCTGGCGGTATATTGGCGATTAGAAAGGCGTTTGTCGCGGACATAAAACAGATCCATGCGCTCATAAACGACTGCGCGGCGCAGCAGGAGATGCTGCCGCGCGCCCTCAATGAACTGTATGAGCATATGAGGGACATATACGTTTATGAGGATGAGGGGGCGGCCGGGGGCAAGGCGATTGCCGGGACCTGCGCCCTGCACATCGCATGGGAAGACCTGGCTGAAATCCGCTCGCTGGCCGTGAGGAAAGAGTTACGGGGCCGGGGCATAGGATCGAGCCTTGCGCGAAGCTGCATCGAGGAGGCGCGAGGCCTCGGTCTGCGGAGGATATTCGCCCTGACTTACGCGCCAAAATTCTTCAAACGCCTCGGCTTCGAGGTGGTGGACAAATCGAAGCTCCCCCATAAGATATGGGGGGACTGCATAAGGTGCCCCAAATTCCCGGACTGCAACGAATACGCGGTCCTGAAGGAACTGGGGTGAGTTTTTCCCCGGCCAGTGCTTAAGATAGGCGTGCTTGCCTCCGGCAGGGGGTCCAACTTCCAGGCCATCATTGACGCCATAAAAGGCGGCCGCATTAATGCCGGCATCGCCCTGCTTGTCACCGATAAGCCCGATGCATATGCGATCGAGCGCGCGCGCGCAAACGGGATACCTTATCTGTATCTGGACCCGCGCGGTTTCACTTCCAGGGACGCCTATTTTGAGAAGGTCGCAGGGGAGCTGTCCTCAAGGGGAGCCGGGCTTGTGGTCCTGGCCGGTTTCATGCGGATAGTGCGAAGGCCCCTCCTTGAAGCCTTCCCGTGGAAGGTGATGAATATACATCCGGCCCTCCTGCCCTCGTTTCCCGGTCTTCACGGGCAGCGGCAGGCTGCGCAATACGGCGTAAAGATATCCGGCTGCACGGTTCACTTCGTGGACGAGGGGATGGACACCGGCCCGATAATCATTCAGGCCGCCGTCCCGGCGCGGCATGACGACACCGAGGAGTCCCTTTCGCAAAGGATACTTGAATACGAACACAGGATATACCCGGAGGCGGTCAGGCTTTTTGCCGAGGGGAGGCTCGAGGTCCGGGACAAAAAGGTGTTCATAAGGGGTTTTAAAAAAAAGGCGGATATGGGCGGAGAGGCCCTCATAAGCCCTCCCCTTGAGGACGTTTAAAGACAGACAGGCAATGGCGCTGAAACTGAAACTCAAAAAAGGTGATTTAAACGTAAGGCCGACGCTCTCCAAGGTGAGGCAGGCCGTCTTCAATATACTGGCCGGACGGACCGGGGGTTCCGTTTTTGTCGACCTCTACGCGGGCACCGGCGCCATCGGCATGGAGGCCATGAGCAGGGGGGCGAAGGCCGTTTACTTTATCGAGGCGGACAAAAAACTTGCCGGCAGGCTCAGGGACCTGCTCGAGGGCTGCGGTTGCAGGCCGAAAGCGAGGGTGCTTTCCATGAAGGCGGAGAGTTTCATCAGGAAATCGGGCCTGGAGGAAGGCGGGGGCCTTATGGCGGACATCGTCTTTCTCGACCCGCCCTACGCCTCGGATGAGCTTGAAAAGGTGCTGCCGATGCTCTCCGCTCCGGGTTTTCTCTCGGAAGATGCCGTGGTCATTGCCGAGCATTCAAGCCGGCTGGTCCTGCCCGGCGAGGCCGGCGTCCTCAAAAAGAAAAGGACTTACAGGTACGGCGATACGTCGCTGAGCCTGTATGCGAGGGCGGATAAAAGGTAAAAGAGTGCGGGGGGAAATTTGAAGAGAACTGACAGGAGGGTGAGCCGCGCGGTGCTGCCCGGCACCTACGACCCTTTCACAAACGGGCATCTTGACCTCCTTTTGCGCGGGCTTCCGATCTTCGATGAGGTCATAATAGCCGTGGCCCGCAGCGCCAGGAAAAAGCCCCTCTTCACGCTCCGGGAGCGCCTGGACCTTATAAGTGGGGCGACCGAAGGCATTGAAAGGACGAGGGTGGAAACCTTTGGCGGGCTTCTCATAGATTACGTCCGCTCCACGGGGGCGGGGGCGATCATCCGGGGGCTTCGCGCCGTCTCCGATTTCGAATACGAGTTCCAGATGGCCCTCATGAACCGCAGCCTGGACGCGCAGGTGGAGACCGTCTTCCTGATGCCCAGCGCCGAGTACACGTTTCTGACGGCCTCCATGATAAAAGAGGTCGCTTCTTTCGGCGGCTGCGTCCATGGCCTGGTGCCCGAGAACGTGGAACTCGCTCTGAAAAAAAAATATAAAACCATGAAGTGCAAATAGATGGACCTGAAGATTGACCTGCTTGGGCCGCAGACGACCGGAGAGCCTGAAAGAGCGGCTTCGGCGGGGCAGGAGGCGCCGGTAAGGGCGGGCTGGGTCTGCCTTTTCATCGCCTGGGCGCTTTTCCTTCTGCCCGTGCCCGGGGTCGGGATAGTTGGGTGGGCGCTCAACCTGGCCGCATTCATCATCGCCATCATCGTTATGGTGAAGGGGAGGGTGGGGGCCGGCGTCGCCCAGCTTGTCTGCGTTTTGGTCGTTTCTCCGTTTCTTTATTTTGTAGGGCTTGGCATATTCATAACGCATCTCATGCACCATGGCCCGCCTCCTCACCAGATTTTGATTTAGCCGGAAAAAACCCTATAATCTGTCTTATCGGGTGATATGTCATGGGAAAGGAAGCCCTTCTGGTGCTCGATATGCTGAACGATTTTGTCAGGGAAGGCGCACCCCTGGAGGTGCCGGCAAACAGGGAAATCATCCCCGCGATCCGGCGCGAAATAAAAAGGGCCAGGCGCAGAGGCAACCCCGTGATATATGTGTGCGACAACCACAGGCCCGACGACAAGGAGTTCTCGAAATATAACTGGCCGCCCCACGGCATACGGGGCTCGCAGGGCCAGCAGGTAATCGGGGAGCTTAAGCCGGAAGAAGGGGATACCATCATAAAAAAGACTTATTATTCAGCCTTTTATAAGACAAAACTTCAGGGTGTACTTAAAAAACTTAACGTCGGAAGCCTTCGGCTTACAGGCTGCCTGACCCACGTCTGCGTGCTGTTTACGGCTTACGAGGCGGCCCTCAGGGATTATGGCGTGACAGTCGTAAAAGACGGAGTCGCCGACCTTACCGGGGATTACCACGAATCGGCGCTCAGGATCATGGAAAATACAGTGAACATCAGGCTTGAATAGGTTAAAGCAAAAATTAAAAATTCAATTTTATAAGGTAACTAATTAATTTCAAGATGAATTCAGGGAAACGAGACAGCGGCGTGCGGATATTTCACACTGCGGAGCCCGGGGAGGTGGTGGCCGGCAGGATTACGGATATCTATTTCAACAGGACGCTGCGGATACTCAGGGCGAAGGGTGTAAACCCGGTGGTGAAGGCGGAGTTCATAGCCAAAGACCTCCCGAAGCGCTGGCCCTGGGGCGTATTTGCCGGGCTGGAAGAGGCCCTTCACGTATTGAAGGGGCTGCCGGTGCGCGTAAGGGCGATGAGGGAGGGAGAGGTCTTCTATCCATACGAGCCGGTGATGGAGATAGAGGGCAGATATCAGGATTTCTGCGTATACGAGACGGCCCTTCTGGGGCTTATCTGCCAGGCTTCCGGGGTTGCCACGCAGGCGGCGCGTTTTAAAAGCCTGGTGGGCGAGCGGCTGCTCATAAGTTTCGGGGCCAGGCGCATGCATCCGGTGCTGGCCCCGATGATCGAAAGAAACGCCTACATTGGCGGGGCCGACGGGGTCTCGGTGGTGGAGTCCGGAGAGATTATCGGGAGGGAGGCGATGGGCACGATGCCACATTCGCTTGTTCTCTGCATGGGCTCCACTCTGGAGGCCCTGAAGGCATTCGACGAGGTGATAGGGCCTGAGGCGGCGAGGGTTGCCCTGATCGACACCCTCATGGATGAGAAGTTCGAGTGCATAAACGTTGCCGGGGCGTTCGGGGGAAAACTCGATGCGGTGCGCTTTGACACGCCCGCTTCAAGGAGGGGGAATTTTTACAGGATACTTGAGGAATGCCGGTGGGAGCTTGATCTGAGGGGCCACGGCCATGTGAGATTTTTCGTAAGCGGGGGCATAAAGGAAGAGGACGTGCCCGTCTTGAACCCGCTGGTTGCGGGCTACGGGATAGGCACCGCAATCAGCAACGCGCCGGTGATAGATTATGCGATGGACATAATGGAGATGGAGGGGAAGCCCTTTTCGAAGGTCGGCAAGTGGGGCGGGAGCAAACGTGTCCTGAAATGCGCGGCGTGCGGCGCAAGGCACATAGCGCCAAACAGGCCAGGGGCCGCCTGCCCCTGCGGGTCGGGTCCTTTTACGGACGTGCTTGTGCCGGTCCTGGACGAGGGCAGGGTGCTTCTGCCCGGGGAGGATGCGGGCGCTATCAGGCAAAGGACGCTTGCAAACACCGCTGGGCTGCCGCTGTTATAGACAGGTTTCGTTTTGACAGTTGAGGTTTTTTGCCGATTGATTTAACTTAATGTGATATGAAGGTTTGCGAGATATTTACCAGCGTACAGGGGGAGTCGACCCATGTGGGGCAGCTTTCCACCTTTGTCCGGCTCACCGGCTGCAATCTGAGGTGCTCTTACTGCGACACCAGGTACGCATACACCGGAGGGGTGGAGCTTTCGGAGACGGAGATAATGAACGAGGTCTCCGTCGTGGGTGTGAACCTCGTTACCATTACCGGCGGCGAGCCGCTTCTGCAGGAAGGGGTTTTCCATCTGACCGAGAGGCTCCTCAACGAGGGGCACAGTGTGCTGATCGAGACAAACGGCAGCATGAGCATCAAGGACCTGGACCCGCGGGCGGTCGCGGTCATCGACGTAAAGACGCCCGGCAGCGGCATGTGGGAAGACATGGATATCTCCAACATCGATTTCCTTAAACCCGCCGATGAGGTGAAGTTCGTCATTGTCAACAGGATGGATTACGAATGGGCAAAGGATTTCGTGGACGACTACGGGCTGCGCGCCAGGTGCAAGGTCCTCTTCTCTCCGGCCTTCGGCCTGCTGGAGCCGGCCAGCCTCGCAAACTGGATGCTGCAGGACAGGTTGGGCGTGATCCTCAACCTTCAGGCCCACAAATACATATTCGGCCCCGAGAAAAGGGGTGTATGAGGCGGCCCTCACCTTTAAAAATAAAATTTTATTTTAGAACCTGGCTTTTCCCCCATATCAGGTCCATTGCCGGATCCATCCTGCCGCCTTTTTTAAAAAAATCCCATCGCCGCAAGGCAGGCGTTGGCGGCCCGGCCCGCCGTGAGGAGTCCAGAAACCAGGGCGAGGACATAAAATGGCTCCTGAAGCTGGGTGACGAAAACTCCCTGGACATGGGAAGGCTCGCTCCTTCGATACTGGATTCCGCCGTCTTTTTCGGACAGGCGGACGCCGCCATACTCTGGCTGATAAACGAACGGGGAATAATGTATTTCAAGGACTCCGCGGGGCTTGATGAATCCCTGAGGCCGGCAGTGCCGGAATCCCTGGAGCCGGACGACAATTTTGTGGTCGAGTCCGTGGTGGGGGGCGAGATAATCGAGTGCACCCAGAGCTGCGATATGGAAGCGCTGGATCTGCTGGCCGTGAGGGGGGGCTTCGATTATGCCGCGTCGGTGCCGCTTAAAAGCAAGGAATCGATAGTCGGCTGCCTCACCCTTTTCAGGAAGGAGAGGGCGGCGATGAGCGAGTCCACGAAGACCTTAATGAGGCTTTTGGCCAGCCATGCCGCCGCCGCCCTAAATATCGCCGGCCTGTACGCCGCGCTCCAGGAAAAGACGGAGAAGTACCAGCTCCTTGTCGAGAACCAGACCGATGTGATCGTCAAGATATCTCCCACCGGCGGGTTTCTTTTCGCAAGCCCTTCTTTTTGCGAGGTGTTCGGCAGGAAGGAAAAAGAACTGGCCGGAAGCCCCTTTGAGTTTTTTGTGGAGGAAAGCGACAGGGGCCGCACGCGCGAGGCCCTTGATGCCGCCGCAAGGCCGCCCCATACCGGCTATCTGGAAAATCGCGTCCTGACCGCCGGGGGGTACAGGGTGTTCGCGTGGACGTTCAAGGGCATACTGGATGCCCACAAGCAGGTGGCGGGCATTGCGGGAGTGGGCAGGGACATCACTGAAAATGAGAGATCCAAGGAGGCGCTGGCCGCCGAAAAGGAGCGTCTTGCCGTCACCCTCAGAAGCATCGGCGACGGCGTAATTACGACCGACACGGAGGGCAGGATTTTCCTTATGAACAAGGTGGCCGAGGATCTCACCGGCTGGGCCCATGAGGACGCCGTGGGCCGCGTCATCACCGAGGTCTTCAATATCGAGGGAATCAGGGGCGCGGGTCTGGCCGAGCAGCCGAACATGGGCGAAAAAGAGGACGCCAAAAGCGCCCTGCTGAAATCCCTGGACGGGAAAAACTCCCGGCTGATAGAGTACAGGCGCGCGCCCATCCGCGAGAAAAACGGCAGGATCATAGGCAAGGTGCTCGTCTTCAGCGACATAACCGAGAGGAGAAAAGCGGAGCAGGAGCGGCTGAAATGGCAAAAGCTGGAATCCATTGGGGTGCTGGCCGGCGGCATAGCCCACGATTTCAACAACATCCTCACCGCGATAATCGGAAACATATCGATAGCGAAGCTGCTGGCCACCAACGCGAAGGTCAGGGAGAGGCTTGAAAAGGCCGAAAAGGCCTCTAACAGGGCGAAGGACCTCACACGCCAGCTCCTGACGTTCTCGAAGGGCGGCGGTCCGGTGAAGAAGACCGTCTCGATAGGAGAGCTTGTGAAGGAGAACGTCGATTTCGCCGTGAGGGGCGCCGGCGTCAGGTGCGAGTATTGCGTGCCGGAGGGCATATGGCAGGTCGAAGTCGATGACGGCCAGATAAGCCAGGTGGTGCAGAACCTGATCATAAACGCCAATCAGGCCATGCCCATGGGCGGCACCATAACCGTGGGGGCGGAGAACCTGCAGGTCGAATCCCCCGGGCCCCTGCCCGTAAGACCGGGCAGATACGTCAAGATCAGCGTTTCCGACACCGGAGGCGGGATACCGGAGGACATACTGCCGCGCATCTTCGACCCCTATTTCACCACCAAGCAGCACGGCAGCGGGCTTGGCCTGGCAACGGCGTACTCCATAATGAAAAGGCACGGGGGCTATATAAACGTGGAATCCAGGCCGGGCGCGGGCGCGACATTTTATCTCTATCTGCCGGCCAGCGAAAAAAAGCCGGAGGACAACAAAAGCAGCAGCAACGGCGGCCGCCGCGAAAGGCGCCGGGTCCTCGTTCTGGACGACGACGAGATGGTGAGGGAGGTCGCCGCGAAGATGCTCGTCAGCCTCGGCTACGAAGTGGAGCTTTCCCAGGACGGCGCACAGGCCGTGGAGGCATACCGGACGGCCTTTCTGGGGGAAAACCCCTTTGACGCCGTCATCGTGGATTTGACGATACCGGGCGGAATGGGCGGAAGGCAATGCATGGAGCGGCTGCGTCAAATAAACCCGGGCGTGGTGGCGATAGTCTCAAGCGGCTATTCTGATGACCAGATACTCTCGAATTACAAGGATTTTTTCTTCAGGGGCGTGGTCTCAAAGCCTTACAGGATCGAGGAGCTAAGCAGGATCCTTCGAAAGACCATCGGCTGATTGTGCCCAGGGGTGGGTGGTCAAAATATTGACAACCGGATGGCAAGTAATTTAGTATCTTTTGTCTGTGAAAAATCTTCTCATCATAGATGACGACGAGTTCATAAGGGATTCGCTCGGCATTTTCTTCAAAGGGAAGGGGTTCAAGGTCGAGACCGCCTCCAACTGCGCCCTCGGGCTCGATTTTCTCAAGAGCGGGAAATTCGATATCGTCCTGATGGACCTCATAATGCCGGAGGTGGGCGGCCTTGAGCTCCTGAAGCAGATGGCGGAGCTGAAAATCACGATCCCATCGATAGTGATGACGGCATTCGCCACCGTGCAGACCGCGGTGGAGGCGATGAAGCTCGGGGCCTTCGATTACATAACAAAGCCCTTCGTGCTCGAGGAGCTTATGATGGTCGTGGAGAGGGCCATCGGGGTATCCGAGCTGCAGCAGGAAAACCGGATGCTCAAAAAACAGCTCAGGAAAAAATACACTTTTGCCGGCCTTATAGGGGATTCCCCCAAGATGCAGATGGTCTACGAGATGATCGAAAAGATATTCGACATAGACTCCACCGTCCTTATAACCGGGGAGTCCGGCACAGGCAAGGAGCTGATAGCCAAGACCATCCATTTCAGCAGCTCGCGCTCTCAGCAGCCGTTTGTCCCGCTGAACTGCGCGGCCATACCCAAGGACCTCCTGGAATCCGAGCTTTTCGGCCACGAGAAAGGGGCCTTTACCGGGGCGCTCAACACGAGGATAGGCCGTTTCGAGCTTGCAAGGGGCGGCACCCTGTTCCTGGATGAAATAGGCGAGCTGGACATATCCCTGCAGGGCAAGATACTGAGGGTCATACAGGGCAAGGAATTCGAAAGGGTCGGCGGCACCAAGACCATAAAGGTCGACGTTAGGATAATCACGGCGACCAACAAGGACCTGGAACAGGCCATCGCCGAGGGGAAATTCCGCGAAGACCTCTACTACAGGCTCAATGTCATCCCCATTCACCTGCCCCCCCTCAGGGAGAGGGTGGAGGACATCCCCCTTCTGGTGGATTTTTTCAAGAAGGAATTCTTGAAAAAAAGAAAGAGGGACCTGCTGAAGATCTCGACGGCCGCCATGCAGTGCCTCCTCGGTTACCACTGGCCGGGCAACGTCAGGGAGCTTGAAAACCTGCTGGAAAGGCTCTCGATACTTGTGGCCGGCGATACCATTGACGTCTCCGACCTGCCTCCCAAATTCAGGGAGGGAAAGGCCAGGGCCCCTGAAAGATGGACCGAGGGCGCAGGGGCGGAAAACATGTCCGGCCTGAAGACCAGCCCGGGGGCAGTGGAGGAAACCGCCAGTCAGGACAGCCAGGCGGAGACCGGAAACGAAATGCCCGCCGCCGCGGAGACCGCGGCCGTTTATAATCTGAATCTTTCGGATGCCGGCCTGAACCTGGCCAGGACTGTGGAGCAGATGGAAAGAAACCTGATACAGCAGGCGCTGGAGAAGACCGGCGGCGTGAAAAGCAAGGCCGCAAAACTGCTGGGGTTGAACCGCACCACCCTCATAGAAAAGATGAAGAAGATGGACCTGGAGTCCGCCCGCTCAAGATAGCCCGCTGTTTTTGTCCAGTCAATTATCTGACGTTTTTAATCCACCCTTAAAAATTTACCTTAAAAAACAACCACTTGCTTTTTGGCATGCAAGTTGCTTTTCTTCAAGTTGTGCTGAAAATGGGTTTGACCTTCTTGTTTATTGCTGCTTTCGTCATGGTCCCCGGCCAGGCAACCCCCGCCGGGCCGGGGACCTCCCCCCCCGTATCATTTGAACCGTTTGCCGTTGTGGAAAAACAGGCGCTGGAAGAGATGGGGCGCAACGATGCCGGGGCCGCGATAAGTTTGCTGAAGGCCTACGGGCCGGCGGCCCTGCGGCTGTCGCCGGCTGATTTTGCCATGTACAACTACGTTTACGCCGGGGCCCTGGTGGCTGGGGGCAGGCTGTACGCCGCGCTCGAAGGCTACAGGCTGGCTTATCTCTTCATGCCGGCGGACAGACAAAAACAAAAAGAGCTTGCGCTTCTGAAGCGGGCGGACGTTTATGCCGGAATAGGCATGTACGAGGAGGCCGCGTCGGCCTACAGGATATTCCTGGATACCTACGGGAAGTCGGAATTTTCGGAAGCGGCGTATCTGGGGCTTGCAAACGCTCTTTTCAAGACCGCCCACTACAATGAGGCGCTCCAAAACTACGAAAAAGCCGGCAATTCGGAGCAGGCGCTCTCCGGCAAGGCCGCGGCGCTGGTTGTCACGGGCAATCCGAAGCAGGCATATGCGTTGTTTGAATCGCTTGCCGCGTCGGACCCCGGGTATGTGGGGCGCTCCGGACTTGCCAGATACAGTATGGGCGAGGCCTGCAGGCTTCTGGGGAAGGTTGACGAGGCAAAGACGTATCTGGGGAGCGTGACCGGAGGCGGGTTTGCGGCGAATGCGGCATATTCCCTCGGTCTGATAGCCGAGGCGCAGGGCGGCGCCGCGCAGGCCGCCGGATTGTTCCTGAAGGCCTCGGACTCCGGCGATGCCGTTTTAAAAAGTCAGGCCCTGCTCGGCCTGGCCCGGTGCGATTTGAAGCTCGCAAGGCCCGATGATGCGATTGCCGCGTTAACGGGCGTAGGCTTCAACCGTTCCCATCAGGACCTTTACTACAGCGGAAAACTCCTCCTGGCGGAAGCCCTTGGAATGAAGGGCCGGTACATGGAAGCGGCGGCGGTCCTGAAGGGCCTCCTTTTAAAAAAGGCATATGCCGAGGCCGCAATGGGGGAGCTTCAGGACGTAGTGGAGACCGCGCGCGAACATATGGTTTCCCCCGGGGGGTTTAACGAGCTCTGGAAATTCGCCGGCGGCTGTCTGATGGAGCGCGGGCGCGCCCGGTTTGTTTTCGCCGCCGCCCAGCGTCTGAAGCCGGTGGACATGGGTGAGTTCGTGGACATCAACCGCTGGGTCGCCCGCAACGGGGACCGGCAGCTTGCCCGCCAGGCCGCGGGAAACCTGGCCGCCTATTATCTGAGTGAAAAAAACGGCCGGGAGGCTGCAGCTTATTTCAGGCAGGCGGCCCTTCCCCCCCGGGAAGATTCCACTCTCCGGATGAGAGCGGGCATTCGTTACCTGAACGGCAACTACAAGGGTGCGGAGAGGGACCTTCTCTCCATAAAAGCCCTTTCGGAAGAGGACCTGCAGATGCTTGCGAGGGCGATTCCGCGCGCGAAGGATTTTGGCGCCGCGGGGCTTGCCGCAAAGAGGCTCCGGACCGCCAAACTGGCGGCCCCCCCCGCGCTCTGCCTGTCTATTGCAGACGCCATGTATGAAAAGGGCGACAAGGCGGAGGCCCTCGAATTTTACAGGGACGCCGCCGGGGGAGCCGCCCCGGGCAGGCAGGCCCTTTCCCCCCAGGACCTCAAATGGGCGCTCTTCAGGCTGCAGGGGCTGGAAAAGGACCCCAAAGCGGCCCTGGGCAGCCTCGAGGGCCATGGCGGCCTGATGGGCCGCTACGCGGCGGCCCGCCTCGATGAGGACAGCCTCATGGACCATTATGATTTAAGCGATATGGAGAAAGCCAGGAGATGAATAAAAAAGGCGATGACATTCCGCTTGCGCGCGTCGAGCTTCTGAATACCGCCTTCGACAGTTTTGCCAGGGCTTCAAAGAGCCTGGAGGCCAGCTATCAGGCGCTTCAAAACAGGATCGGCGCGCTCACCCTGGAGCTGAGGGACAAGAACGCAATGCTGAGCGAGGCGCTCCGCGAGGCCGAAAAAAACAAAAATTATCTTGATGCCGTGCTCTACAGCATGGAAGAGGCGATCATAGTGCTTGACCGGACGGACCGGATAACCATGATGAACAGGGCGGCCATGCTCATGCTGGGAGACGCCGCGGAAGGCGCTACGGGCAGGAAGTATTCGGAGCTCGATATCTCCATGAGCCAGGCGGAGGGCTCCGTCCTGGCGCTTGCGGCCGGGGGGAAGAAATATGACGTTATCGTCGGCGACGCGCCCGTCGTGGACTCCGACGGGGACCTCCGGGGCAGGGTGATACAGATAAAGGACGTCACAAGGATGAAGCAGATGGAGGCGCTTCACGAGCGCAACAAGAGGCTCATATCACTGGGCGAAATGGCCGCGAAGATAGTCCACGAGGTCAGAAACCCCCTTTGCAGCATCGAACTTTTTGCCTCCATGCTGGAGCGCGACCTCGGAGACGGCAAACAGAAGGAGCTTGCGGCGGGCATATCGGCCGGCATCCACAGCCTGAACAACATCCTCACGAACATGCTCTTTTTCGCCAGGCCCCACAGGCCCGCGTTCTCCGACGTGGACCTGAAGGAACTGGCCGGGGAGGTCCTCCGGATGCTGTCGCCGTTTCTGGAGTCGAGGAAGATAAGGGCCGAAAAGGCGTTTATGGCCGCGCCAGCGGTGCGGGGCGACGGCGAACTTTTGAAGCAGATATTGATGAACCTGGTGATAAATGCGGTTCAGGCCATGCCTGAGGGAGGAGAGATAGCGGTCAGTCTGGGTGTTGAGGGAGCGGCAAAAACCCCTTTTATCGAGGTGAGGGACGAGGGGGCAGGCATCGCCCCGGAGCTTATGGAAAAGATATTCGATCCCTTTTTCAGCACGAAGGAAAAGGGCACCGGGCTTGGCCTCGCCATCGCGTCAAAGATAATGCAGGCCCATGGCGGGTATATAAGGGTTTCGAGCGAACAGGGCAAGGGCAGCACATTCGGCATGTGTTTCAGCGCAATGTGCCCCGCCGGGGGCGCGGATGCTTCAAGGAGGTAAAGGCAATTGCAATCCGCCCAGATGACCAGGCAGATACTCATAGTCGACGACGACCCGCAGATGAGGCTTGCCCTCAAGGAATCGATCGGCAGGATGGGTTACGAGGCAATCCTCTCGGAAAACGGAGAGGAAGCGCTGGTAAAACTGAGGGAACCGGGCCGCGAATTCTCCCTGGTGGTTACGGACATGAGGATGCCGAGGATGGACGGCCTGTCGCTTCTGAAGGAAATAAGGCGCGCTGCAAGCAGCCTTCCCGTGCTGGTCATAACGGGCTTTGGCACTGTCGAGACCGCCGTGGAGATGATGAAAGAGGGGGCAACGGACTTTCTGGTTAAACCTTTTCCGTTTGAGAAGCTCCAAAAGACGGTGGACTCCATCGTCGCGGGCGGCGTGGCCGCAAGGACGGCGGCGCCCCCAGGCGAGGGCGGACGGGAAATAATCACGGCAAGCCCGCGCATGAAGAGGATCGTGGAGCTGGCGGAAAAACTTGCGGATTCCGAGATAACCGTGCTTATCCAGGGGGAATCCGGAACGGGCAAGGAGCTTCTGGCCAGGCGCATACACAAGGCGAGCAGTAGGGCCGGACGGCCTTTTGTGGCCGTCAACTGCGCGGCCATTCCCGAAAACCTGCTCGAATCCGAACTCTTCGGACATGAGAAGGGCTCCTTCACAGGGGCCGTGGAAAGGAAAAAAGGCAAATTCGAGCTTGCCGGGGGCGGCACCATCCTTCTGGATGAGATAGGGGAGACCTCGCTCGTGCTGCAGGCAAAGCTTCTGAGGGTGCTGCAGGAGAAGGAGATCGACAGGGTGGGTGGGAAGGCCCCAGTCCCGGTGGACGCAAGGGTGATCGCCACCACCAACAGGGACCTGTGGAAGGAGTGCGCCGCCGGCAGGTTCCGCGAAGACCTCTACTACAGGCTAAACGTATTCCCGATAGAGGTGCCGGCGCTCAGGGACCGTCCGGAAGACATAGAAGCGCTCGCGGGGCATTTTACGGACAAATTTTCGGTTGCCGCGGGCAAGACGATAGAGGGCATAAGCGAAAATGCGATGGCCGCGCTGCGGGCCATGAAGTGGCGCGGCAACATAAGGGAGCTTCAAAACGTTATGCACAGGGCGGTCTTTCTGGCCAGGGGCCCCGTTATCGAGGAAGCGGACCTTATGCTGGAGGGCATCGCGCAGCCCGCAAGCGCCGCCCACGGGAAGATCAGGGACATGGAGCGCGACCTCATAATCGAGACGCTCAGGGGCGTGGATGGAAACAGGACCAGGGCGGCGCGGATACTCGGGGTCAGCGTGCGCACCATAAGAAACAAGCTCAAGGAATACGGGGAAAATTTTTCCTGATGGGAAAATTTGGCATTGTGAAACCCTTGCCCATGAGGGGCGCGGATTTCACAAAAAGCGGGGCCGGCGGGGCCCGGAAGACTGGCACGTTTGTTGAATAAAAAGGGCAGATGACGGTTATGGGGGTCGAAAATATGACAGGTGCCGAGGGCTTGCTTGAGAGTCTTATCAGGTTCACGATGGAAAGGCACGGCGTCATAGCCGGCAACATCGCAAACTCCGATACGCCAGGCTACAAGGCGATGGACATCAAGTTTGAGGATTTTCTGAGCGGCGGGGCGCTGCCCCTGACGGTGACCAACCCAGCGCACATGAGGGCGGCGGACCCGGGACCCGGTCTTCTGGCTTCGGTCCAGGAGGACGGCTCCGCCCCGTGGAAGGACGGCAACAACGTGGAGATGGACAAGGAGGTTGCCAGGATGAACGAAAACGCGCTCCTGTTCGAGGCCGGCATCAAGTTGCTGGGGAACCGGATGAGCATGTACTCGAACGCCCTGAAGAGGTGATGAAAAATGGATTCTTTCGGAATTCTTGAGGTGAGCGCCTCGGCGCTGAGCGCGCAGAGGCAGAGGATGGACGCCATAGCCTCCAATATGGCAAACGCCAGGTCGACAAAGTCCGAGGAGGGCGGGCCGTACAGGAAAAGGGAGGTCGTCTTCTCCACCATGCCGGTTGACGAGGGCCAGGGCACGCTCGAGGGCGTGCAGGTCTCCAATGTAGTCAAGGAGAACGCCTTTCAGCAGGTCTATGACCCGTCCAACCCGGATGCGGACAAAAAAGGTTTTGTCACCATGCCGGACATAAATGTGGTGGAGGAGATGGTCAATATGATGACGGCCTATCGCGCCTACGAGGCGTCCGTCTCCACGTTCAATGTCTCGAAGGCCATGTTCGCCAAGGCCCTTGAGCTGGGAGGCCAGTAATGTCCGATATCGGTGTAAACGGAGGCATTAACGGGGCCGGCGGGGCCGGGGCGCTTCCCGGCGGGCCCCAGGCCGGTGGAAAGAAGGCCGAAGCCAGCGGGTTTGACGAGGCGATGAACCAGGCCATAAACGAGATAAGCCAGATACAGCAGAGCGCCGACAAGGCCGTTACGGACCTCTCGAACGGCGGGGACATGACGCAGGCCATTATCGAGATGCAGAAGGCGAACCTCAACTTTCAGCTCATGATTGAAGTCAGGAACCGGATTCTGAGCGCATACGACCAGATCATGGGGATGCAGCTCTGATGCCGAAGCAGATCATGGACATACTGGAGCAGCTCAAGGGCCTGCCCAAGGGCAGACAGGCTGCGTTTTTCGGGGGCGCGGTCCTGCTGGTGGCCGCCATTATAGTCTCGTTCGTCTGGCTCCAGAGGCCGGATTACGAGCTTTTGTACTCGAACCTGACAGACGAGGACGCAGGGCTTATCATGCAGAAGCTTGACCAGCAGAAGATACCCTACAAGGCCACATCCCAGGGGCTTATGGTGCCGGCCGACAAGGTCGCCGTCCTGCGGCTGAAACTTGCCGCCGAGGGCCTGCCGCAAAGCGGCGGGGTGGGATTTGAGATATTCGATAAAAACAGCTATACCACAACGGATTTCGTGCAGAAAGTGGACTACAAAAGGGCGCTTCAGGGCGAGCTTGCCCGCACGATCATGGCCATCTCCGGCATCGAGCTCTGCAGGGTCCAGCTTGTGATACCCGACAACAGTGATTTCCTGAGCGACAAGCCGGGCAAGCCCAGGGCTTCCGTGCTGATAAAGCTCGCCCCCGGCAGGGCCCTCTCGCAGGGCCAGGTGCAGGGCATCGTTCACCTGGTGGCCAGCAGTGTCGAGGGGCTTTCCCCCTCGGACGTTTCCATAGTGGACAGCCAGGGGTATATCCTGAATGCCCCGGAGGACGAAAGCATCGTGCTCACCGGCAGCCAGCTTGAATATGAGCACACGGTGGAAAAAGACATCGAAAACCGTGTCTCCGGCATCCTGGCGCCCGTGGTGGGGCCTGGAAACGTGAAGGTAAGGGTGGCCGCGGACATAGATTTTACGAAGATGGACAAGATCGAGAAAACCTACGACCCGGACAGCCAGGTGGCCAGGAGCCAGCAGACCACCGAAGAGAAATCCACGACCGGCGCCCCGGGCGGCGTGCCGGGCGCCGCGTCAAACCTGCCCGGGAAACCGCCCGTTGCCGCGTTTTCCACGCAGGGCCAGTCCGAGAAGAAGAATGAGACCGTCAATTACGAGATAAACGAGGTCACAAGCCATATAGAAAACGCCACGGGCGTCGTCAGGCGGCTTTCCGTCGTCGCCCTTGTTGACGGCACTTATAAAAACGTAAAGGGTAAATTGCAATACATCCCGCGCTCCGACCAGGACCTGAAGCAGTTCGAGGATATGGTGAAAAAGGCCGTGGGCTACGACGCCGGCAGGGGAGACCAGGTGAAGGTGGTGAACATGCCCTTCAACGGCGGGGCCGAAGAAGAGCTTGCGGCCGCGCACAAGCCCTCGGTGATTCTGCCCGCCGCCGAATCGGCCCTCAAGCGTCTTTCGCCGCTTGTATTCGTCATCCTCATATTCTTCTTTGTGATAAGGCCTTTGGTAAAGGCCCTTTCGAGGCCCGGCAAGCACGCGCCGGAGGCCCCGCAGTTGCCGGAGGAGGCAATGAAACTCCTGGAGCAGGCCGGGGGGCAAAAGCAGATTGCGGCTGAAAAGCAGACCCCCGAATCCAGGGTCATCGGCTGGGCCAGGGAGAACCCGAAGGATGCGGCCTTCATGATCAAAAACTGGATAGAGGAAAAATAGAAGACCATGGGCCTTTCAGGATATGAAAAGGCGGCCATATTCCTGGCCTCGATAGGCAAGGAGGCCGCGGCCGAGGTGCTGAAAGTCCTCGACATGAAATACGTGGAGGAGATAACCAAACACATGACCAGGCTCTCCTCCATCAGGCGCGCCACCCTCCAGGGCGTCCTCGACGAGGTCAACGAGGTGATAACCAAGGGCGACATGATCGTCAGCGGGGATGAGTTCATAAAAGAGGCGCTTTCGAAGGGACTGGGTGAGGAGAGCGCGGGAAAGGTTTTGGAGGTGGCCACGAAGAGCAGGTCGCTTGATTCCCTTAAATGGGTTGACGCCAAGACGCTTTCCAATTTCCTTGTCACCGAGCACCCCCAGACCGTCGCCCTTATAGTGAGCCTCCTGGAGGCCCCGAAGGCCGCCGAGGTGCTGGTGTTGCTTCCGGACGCCCTGAAATCCGAGGTCTCCTTCAGGATTGCCATGACGGAGCGCATCCCCGAAAGCGCAATCGAGGAGCTTAACGAGACGCTCAAGGGCCACCTTGACGTGGGCGGCGGGTCGGGAAAGAAGATCGAGGGGGCAAAGACGCTTGCCGAGATACTGAACCATTGCGACCGGTCGACCGAACAGAAGGTGCTGGAGGCGATGGAGGAGAGGAACGCGGGCATGGCCGATTCCGTCCGCGGGTTCATGTTCGTCTTTGACGACCTGGCGGGCCTGGACGACAAGGGCATCCAGGTGCTCCTGAAGGATATCTCCACGGACGACCTCACCCTGGCGCTCAAGACGGCATCGCAGGCGCTGAAGGACAAGCTCTTCAAAAACATGTCCCAGAGGGCCGCGGAGCTCCTGAAGGAGGAGATGCAGAACAAGGGCCCCGCCAGGGTGTCGGATGTGGAGAAGGCGCAGCAGTCCATCGTGAAGATCGCAAGAAAGCTCGAGGCGGAAGGCAGGATCATCCTTGCCGGGAAAGGAGACGAGGAGCTTGTGGTCTGACGGTTTTGCCGGCGCGGAGCTTCCCGGGGAGGTCCTGCCGTTCGAGATGCCGCCGCTGGAAAGCGTCCCGTATCAGGCAGATAGGGCGGACCCCATGCCCGCCTTCGACGCGGAGGGCGGGGGCGGCGCTGAGGACGATGACGGCGAAAAGGCCGCGGAGATCACAAACAGGCTGGAAGTCCTTGAACGCGAGGCTTACGAAAAGGGGTTCGCGGCGGGAGAACAGGCGGGGTTTGCCATGGGCGAGCAGAAGGCAATCGTCCTGCTTGGAAAACTCGAAAACCTGGTCGGAGAGCTTCTGGCGTTCAGGGACAGGACGCTGCGCGAGATGGAGCCGCAGTTCGTGGAGCTTGCAATGAGCGCGGCCAGGAAGATAATCATCGAGGAGCTTACCGTCAATCCGGAGGCCGTCACCAGGATCACCAGGGAAGCGCTCTCGAAAATGCAGCCGCAGGGCAGGATAACGATACGGACGACCCCCGCATTGCTGGAGACCATCTCGAAGCATAAACCTGAGCTTCTGGGGGGGCACGCGGACATCGTCTTTGAGAGCGACCCCGGGGCGCCGCGCTCCGGCTGCGTGATCGCCGGGCCAAACCAGCAGATCGTGACCGATATCGACCCCCAGCTTAAAAACCTGATTAAACAGATGGCGATACAACTTGCCGGCGGCAGGCGGCAGGAAGCAGGCGGAAAGTGAAGGGCCGGGGGAAAAGGGGGCGGCACAGGCCGCATATGGGATGCTGAGTTTAATGCCGTATATAGAAGCGGTAAAAAACAGCGAGACCATGAAGGCCCACGGCAAGGTCACGGAAATAACCGGGATCATCATCAAGGCCGCCGGCATGGAGACCTCCATAGGGGAGTCCTGCCTCATCCACGCGAATTCAGGCGGTCCGGGGAGCGCGGACCCGATAGACGCCGAGGTCGTGGGTTTCAGGGAGGGCCATGTGCTTCTTATGGCCACGGGAGAGCTGGCCGGCATAAAGCCTGGCAGCCCCGTGGAGCTTCTGGGCAAGAACGTCTCCGTGAAGGTGGGCCCGGAGATGAAGGGCAGGGTCGTAAACGACAGGTGCCAGCCGATGGACGGAAAGGGGCCGATAACGGGGATGGACTATCCGCTGATGTCGCCCACCCCGAGCCCGATGGGAAGAAAAAGGATCCACGATCCGCTGGACCTGGGCATAAGGGCGATCAACGGGCTTCTGACCTGCGGCAAGGGCCAGAGGATCGGCATCATGGCCGGCTCCGGCGTCGGCAAAAGCGTCCTTCTGGGCATGACGGCCAGGTTCACCGAGGCCACCGTCAACGTTATCGCGCTTATCGGCGAGCGCGGCAGGGAAGTAAGGGAGTTCATCGAAAAGGACCTGGGCGAGGACGGCATGAAAAAATCGGTGGTAGTAATCTCCACGGCGGAAAATCCCCCGCTTGCCAAGGTGAGGGCCGCGCTGGCCGCCACCGCCATAGCGGAGTATTTCAGGGACAGGGGGGAAAACGTCCTGCTGCTCATGGATTCCCTGACAAGGGTGGCGCAGGCCCAAAGGGAGATCGGCCTTGCCGTGGGGGAGCCGCCCACCACAAAGGGTTACACCCCCTCCGTGTTCGCACTGCTGCCGAAGATACTGGAGCGCGCGGGCACGAGCGAGGGGCGCGGCAGCATCACCGGCATATACACCGTCCTGGCCGAGGGCGACGACATGTCCGATCCGGTCGCCGACGCGGCCAGGGCCATCCTGGACGGGCATATCGTGCTGTCGAGGGGCCTCGCGATGGAAAACCACTATCCCTCCATAGACATACTTCAGAGCGTGAGCCGCCTCATGCCGGACATCGTCGACGGAAGGCACAGGCAATACGCCTCCAGGTTCATGGAGGCTATGGCCACTTACAAGAAAATGGAGGACATGATAAACCTAGGCGCCTACAAGGCGGGCTCGAACCCCCGGGTGGACTTCGCCATCGGCGTGATCGACAGGCTGAGGGAGTATCTCCGGCAGGACATGAACGAAAGGCGCGACATGGCCGACAGCATACAGGGGCTCTATTATATCTTCGGAGGCATTGAGAAAAAAGCTGAGGAACGCTCATGACAAGCAAAAAACTTTCGAGGATCATCGAATGGAAGGGCGTTGTGAAGGAGCAGATGTCGCTGGAGATGAGGCAGACAAGGGAGCGCCTCCAGGTGGAGATGAACAAGCTTGACGGCATGAAGGTGAAGCTGGCCGAGAACATCGAGACCATGGACGAGATATATTCCCGCGGGACACTCGATACGGGCAGGCTCGAACTGCTGAGCAACTACGTGATCTACCTGGACAAGCGGATAAAGGAACAGGAAAAAAAGATCTCGGACATACTGGCCGAGGTGGAACTGAAACAAAGCGCCCTCCGCGACGCCTACCGGGAGGAGCGCGTCTTCGAGATACTGCGCGACAGGATAGCCGGCGAGGAACTCCGGGAAAAACAGTCTCTGGAGCAAAAGGAGCTGGATTTCAACACCATCACCAGGAAGGCGGACAAATGAGCGCGCGCCGGGCAGGCGCGTGGAAACTCCGCGCATCCCTGTTTTTAGCCGTCTTCCTTCTGCTCATCCCCGCGCAGGCACGCGCCCTCCAGCCCGCATACAACGTGAGCCCCGGGGGCGGCGGGCAGCAGGACGGCGAACTGAAATCCCGCGAAGAGGCGCTTAAGATGTCGGAGGCAAGGCTGCAGGCGCTAAAAAAGGACGTGGACCAGAGGATAGCCAGGTACCAGGACCTCCTCGTCCAGGTGCAAAACGCGCTGAAAATGCTCCGGACGGCCACAAACAAGAGCACGCTGCGCCTGGTGAAGGTCTACGAGACCATGCCTTCGGAAAATACCGCCGATGCGATCTCCAGGCTCGACCTTCAAACGGCGGTAAAAATAATGCTCATGATGAAGCCCAGAAAGGCCGCTGATGTGATGGCCCATATGTCCCCCAAGGAGACCGCCGCGATCTCAAACGGAATGCTTGGCATCGGGAAAAAAATTCCCATCAGGTAAATCTTTCACTCCGCCGCTTCAACTCTCCCCGCCGCAAAAGCAATGTCGCCCGGTTAAAAGAAAACAGAGTTCACGGTTGCCCTCAAAAACAGTTTTATTCCGCCCACGCTCAAATGGATTGGTTTTTTCTTTTATATCCGCCTGTTTAGCCTTTACTGTCCGGACGGTTTTAGCTCAAAAAAACACATTTCACGCGGTTTTGCGGCCGCATCAGGCCGTATGTCAGGCTTAGTCATGCGGGCTGGCATGCAAATTGATAAATGTCTTTGCATGAAGGCGTCATTCATATTGGCGGATAATGCGAATATAGGGGCGAATATAAGACTCAATGCCGGCGCGGGCATGGCGCAGCCGGCAGGCGGGCAGGTCCCGGGGCAGGAGACTGGCAGGAAATTCGAGGATGCAATGTCGGAAATGATGGCCCCGCAGGCCGCGCCGCCCTCAAACGGCATGACCGCACGGCAGGCGGAGACAGCCTCGCAGCCCGCTGCAGACCCAAAAGACGTTCAGCAACAAAACCTCCTGCAATCGGCCGCCCTGCCGCCGGATGGGCAGATATCGTCGAAATCGTCAAGCGGGCAAGTATCGTTAAACGGTGAAAATGAAATATCACCCGAAGCGCATGCATCCTCTGAAGATCAAAAAATGGACGATCAAAAAATAACGGCTGGCGGGCTGACAGCTCCTGACGGTCAGATAACGGAAGGCGGTCCGCAAACGGCGCTTGACAGTCCAAAAATAAAAACAGCGGCCGGTCAGATAATGCCTGATAATGAAACAGGCCCAGCCGGCCAGACAGATCAAAACGGTCAGACAGGTCAGGACGGGCAGACGGGGCCTTGCGGGCAGGTTTCGCCCCATTCAGGCAAGACCCCGGCATCTTTTGCGGAGGCGGCCGCATCCCGGAAGAAAAGCGCAACCCCCCAGCCTAACACCCCCCCGATAGCGCCCGTGTCCGGCCCGAAGATTAAAATCACCGGATCGGCGGACTCCCGGGCCGGAGCAACGGGCCCGCAGGCGCAGGGCGGATCGGGGGCAACAGCCGTGGCGGGGGCCCCGGCTTTGGATGCGGCTCTATCCGGCAAGACCGGTGAGGGCAATATTTCCGGCAAAAGAAGTATCGGCGAGGCGGGCCGGGGCAAGGAATCACCCGATAGCCATGTTGAAGGCAGGCATGATGATAAGCAAGCGGGCATCGCTTTGACCGCGGCGGCTGCAAGCGTTTCATCTGCGGACATTTCGCATCCGGTGGAAAAGGCAGACCCGGGGGAAGCCGCTGGCGGGTTTACGGCAGCGGCGAGACCGCCGGATGTGCTTTCGGTGAAGAAAGCCGGCGGCTTTGCTCCGGCAGGGGAGGGGGATGCGCCACAGGCTGACTCCAATGCCGGGAAGGCGAAGACGCAGCCTGCCGCGAGCCCGGCCCCGCAGCCTTCAATCGGGGATAAAAAATTTGCCGGAAACCTTATGCCCCCACAGGGTGAACAGGGCCCGGTCTCCATGCCTGCCGGACATGCCGCGGATAATGCGGGGACAGGCGTAATGGCGGCCCATGGCAGGGATTTTCGGGCGGATGGGGATTTTCCGGCGGACAGGACGCTCCAGGCAGGCCAGACGGGTATCCAGCCGGGGCGCGCGGATTCTCAGCCCGGCCTTGATCGCGGCCAGGGGCAGCAGATCATGAGAATCCGCGGCCAGGGGCAGCAGGATGCACAAACCGGCCGGGATGCTGGCGCCCAGGGCCAGCCGGCCGTTCAGACGGACCCCTCGGACAAGTCCACGGGCAGATCCGCATCCCGGTTTTCGAACCAGTTTGCAGGCCAGCCTGCAGGCCAGTCTGCGGGCAAGTCCGCGTACCAGTCTTTCGGCCAGTCCGCAGGTCAGCCTGCGGATAGCCGGTTGCCGGGCCGGCCGGAGGGACACGCCTCCGGCCAGCGCGCATTGCGGCCGGACCAGCCGGGCTTTCAGACCCAGACAATGAACCAGTTGGCAAGCCAGCCGGGGAACCAGTCGGCAAGCCAGCCGGGCGCTTCCACCCAGCCCGCGGGGGTCCATATTGGCCTTCAGAGCGTGGCGGGCCTGTACGGCGATGCAAAGGGACAGCAGGGACAACCATCGGAGCCGGCCGCGCAGGCGGGCAATGGGCCCCAAAAAACAATTGCGGATGCCCCCTTCGTTGTGACCAAACAGGACGCAAAGACGATCGAGGTGAGAATAGAACCCGAGGGGCTTGGGAAGATGGACATAAAGCTGTTCATCGACAGGGGGCATGTGAACGCCCATATAAACGCCTCCGAGCCCGTAGGGAAGGAATTTCTCGAAGGCAACCTGCGCAACATCGTAAGCAAACTGGCTGGCGATGGAATAAGCGTTGGCAGTTTTTCAGTCTCCCTGAGAAACAGGAAAAGGGAAGGTTGGGAGGGCCGCGGGAAAAGCGAGGGCCCTTCCGCCGTGGAAAAAACCGGTCCGGCGCAGCTACAGGGGCAGCCGGGCCTTAACGCGCCAGCCGGCCAAGAAGGCAACCGGGGCGCGGGAATCATAAGTCTGTTTGCATGACAAGGAGGTGGACTTCATGGATGTGACATCTGCGTCTTCACAGACGTCCGGCACCAATTCCGGCGCGGGGACAACCGGCAACTCCGGCCTGCCCAGCCCAAGCGCGCTGCAGAACGAGTTCCTGCAGCTCCTTACGGCGCAACTGCAGTATCAGGACCCGCTTCAGCCGATGGACAACACCCAGTTCACGGCGCAGCTTGCCCAGTTCAGCGAGCTTGACCAGCTAAGCAGCATGAACAACACCATGGGCAATCTCTCCAGCAGCCTGATGTCGACCGGCGCCAGCAGTCTCATCGGCAAATACGTGGAGACGGCGTCCAAGGGCTTTACCCAGGTGACCGGCGCCTCGTTCGGCAACGGCCAGACAAGCCTTATGTTATCGGACAACTCGAGCGTCAACCTCAGTGACGTCACCGAAATTAAAAACAGCATTTAAGGAGGGTTTCAAAAGATGATATCTTCAATGTACACAGCGGTAAGCGGACTTAACTCGGAAGACGCCGCGCTTTCCGTCATCGGCAACAACATAGCCAACCAGAACACTGTCGGATTCAAGGGCTCCAATACCCTCTTCGGAGACGTCCTTTCGGCTGAGGTTTCCGGGATGCAGGTGGGAAGCGGAGCAAGGGTGGACAACGTCACGCCGCAGTTCACCCAGGGCGCGCTGGAGACCACGTCCAACGCGCTCGACATGGCGATCGAAGGCAATGGTTTCTTTGTCGTGAACGGCTCAAGCGGAGAGCGGTACACAAGGGCGGGCGAGTTCTCGATGGACAAGAACGGCAACGTTGTCGATTCCCAGGGCGACGTGCTCCAGGGTTACCAGGTGGATTCGAGCGGAAACATCACCGGCACCATCGGGAACATTAACCTTACCGTCTCCCAGATACCCCCGGTGGCGACCTCCGCGGTCACCATGAAGCTGAACCTGGATTCGACCTCCCCGGTGACGGCCGCCTTCAACCTTACCGGGGGCAGCGGGGGGACGCCTGCCAACTACGGCTATTCCACAACAGTGAAGGTTTACGACGTCCAGGGCGTGGCCCATCAGGTAACGGCGTATTTCACTAACCTCGGGGCCACCAGCACCGTCAACGGCACCAACGTGAGCCCCACCAGCGTGGACAACTGGAAGGCGACCTACGTGTATGACAACACCTCTGGCACGCCCACTATTGCAGGCACACAGAACCTTTATTTCACTTCGAGCGGGGCGCTCTACAGCGACAGCCAGGACCCGGCCATCACGTTCCCGTTTGCGACTTCGCAACCCATCACGTTCGACTACGGCACGGCTACGTACGACGAGGGCGGCACCACCGGGCTTGACGGCACGACCCAGTTCGCCTCCGATTCCGCCGTCGAGAACATCACCGCGGACGGCAGCCCCGCCGGCTCCCTGGAAAATTACACGTTAGACAAAAACGGCGTCATCAGCGGCACGTTCACCAACGGGCAGAAGAAAACGCTCGGGCAGGTGATCCTTGCGAATTTCGACTCGCCCACCAATCTCCAGCAGTTGGACGGCAACCTGTATGCCCAGACTGTGGATTCGGGCGAGGCCCTCATAGGCAAGCCCCAGACCGGCGGGCTTGGCAGCGTCAATTCGGGCAGCCTCGAGGAAAGCAACGTAGACCTCTCGGACCAGTTCGTCAAGATGATAGCCGCGCAGAGCGGCTACGAGGCCAACTCCAAGATGATCAGCACGATGGACCAGCTTATGCAGACCCTCGTGAACATGAAGCAGTAGTTTCCCCCTCCCGCGCCGGGGCGGCCTTGGGGCCGCCCCTTTTTGTGCCTTGACATTTTGCCTTTTTTCACTTGACACCTGCGCCGTCTGCGTATAAAATTTTTCAATATCACATCGCTGCCGGTTTTTTTATCGCGAATGTCCCGGCCTGAACGGCCTTTATATATTTTTTATTTTTAATCGGGCCAAACATGTCCTGGCCGAATATCTGGAACGATCTCCGGTAATATGCCGAAAGATAAAATGAGGACCATAATCTGTTTATTGGCGGCGGCAATGCTCCTTGCCGCGGTCAGCGTGGGCCGCATCAAAAAGGAGTCATCCGCAAAAGGCAAAAGCGGCCCCCTGCCGGCGGCCTGCGCGTCAACCGGAAAAGAAAAAATCGAGAAGGAAAAAAACGCCGTGCTTGAATGGATGAGCAGGGGCAGCGGCCTGCATCTGAACGTCGTGGAGCGGATATACAATGAGGCGCACAGGCACCGCTTCCCGGACGTGCTCATCGCGATAGCGAAGGTGGAGTCCAATTTCGATCCGGACGCGATTTCAGACAAGGGCGCGCTCGGCCTGATGCAGGTCCTGGGCAGCGCCTGGACGGAGGAATTGAGGCGGCGCGGGATAATTCATAATGAAGACGATCTTTTCAATGTCTCAAAATGCATGGACGCGAGCGCCTATATACTGGACAAATACATGGCGTGGAACAAGGGCAACCTGGACGCCGCGATCATCCATTACGGCGGCCCCGCCGATCATGCCTATCTGGGGAAGATACTCGCGGCGCTTGAGGAGATCAGGAAGGTGAAAGGGGGAAATTAGCGGAAGGGTCCGGCCCCGCGCCCCAAAGGCCGACGACGCCGGAAGCGGCGCCTCACTTATAAGCTCATTCAGATCTTTTTTTGTTTTCATAAAGACCTCCCAGCAACAGCAAGGCAAAGACCGCAAATTTTTATGTCCTTTCTTTTTCGCCCCGACCGGGCGCCTGAATTTCAGTCTCAGGCGCAGGGGGAGGCGTTTATTTCATATCCCTGCGCTTCAAAGGCGGACTGCAGGCTATGTTTCTCGTCAGGAGAAAGCAGGGCGTAGAGGCCCTGCACCTTATCGGCCGATGGCTCCACGCAGTCATAGCGGTAGAAATCCTTTTTCAGGTTGGCGGGCATCGAGGCGCGGTCGAGCACCTTTTTTAGATCCCCGCTTGCGCAGAGCATCTTGTAGAGCCCCTTCCTGTTGCTTGCGAAATAGTAGTCCCGCCCGTCCTTTAGAAGCGTAAACCGGTTGGTGCTGCAGCCAAAGGAAACAACAGCGGCCAGAAGCAAAACAGCAGGGAAAAAATCCTCTTCATCGCATGACCTCCCCTTCTATTCGTTTTTCTGCGGTTTTCAGTTATTCCACCAGCACCAGCGCGAAGTAATTCCACCGCCCGTATGTCTCTCTCCTTGTGTCGATCTCGAAGCCGTTGGCCCGCGCCGTCTTGAAAACGTCTATGCCGCAAGCCTCCATGAGCGGTCTGATCCTGCTTTTCTTCTGCTCCGCTGTCTGAGACTCGCCCGGAGTCTCCGCCTCCCCGGACGGTCAAGTGGAGCCTGCAGGGCCGGATGAGAGCGCGGTCATCGCAAATGCCTTGTAAAAGCCCATGTGGTATGCCTCGCCTTCAAGTCTTACCGCCACCTCGCTGAGAGCTTTCCCCCTGGGGCCGGCCATAAGGATTGCCCTGCTGTATTCCCTCATCATTTTCTTTGTGCTGTCGGCATTGGGGGCGCAGGGCGGATGATAGGCGTCCTTTCCATGGAATGCGCATCCGTAAAGGCATTTCCACCTGACCCATTCCTCCACGACTACGGAGCCCGTATCGATGACCTTCGCCTTCCCGGCCCCCAGTTCGAGGGACCTTTTCAGAAGCGACTCCATTTTTTCGTCCATTACCGCGCCTCCATTAAGCGTAGTGGATATGCCTGCGCCTCTATCGTCAGTTTCATCCGCAATGGCAGGGATCCCGCTTTGCCGCGCATTTGCCCGGAAATACGGACACTGCGCTTCCCTGCACCCATGGGGATGCCTGGGGCTGTAAGTACATAAAGGCAAAAAAGGGGACGGTTCTATTTTTCACTTTTCTTAGGCCGTCCTCTCGCCCCGACCACCTCTTTTATCTTATATTCAGACCGCACCTTCTTTGCGAATTCCTCACTTCCGTACACAAGCCTTCCGTCCATAGCGCCTTTCATCGCGTCTTTATCCAGCATCCCTTTCACGAAATGCCGGTATAATTTTCTTCGCTCCGTTTCCTATTTGGAAAATTCATTATAAACCGGGTCCTCATCAGTTACGGCATCCCTTTTCCCAAAAGCATAATAATTATAGCTGCTCCAGGGATACGCCTTCGGGTCTTCAACAATTCCTGCCCTTACGGGATTAAGCTCGATATAGCTCGCACAAGCCAACAGATAGTCGTCCCTGGATATCAGGATACTTTTGAACCTGTCCTGCCAGAAATGGCCGGTATGCCTGTGTTTCCTTTTGAAATAGAGGGCGTACGAGAGATTTATCCCCTTCATGATTTCCGCAAGCCTGGCCTTTTCCGAGGGCTCAATCACGAGATGGACATGGTTGCCCATCAGCACGTAATGATACAGCAGAAATCCATATTTTTCTTTATACCTCGAAAGAATGCCCAGGTAATGGCCGTAATCGTCAGGATCCCTAAAGACGGTCTGGCGGTTGTTGCCGCGGTACATGGTAGATATAGCCTTCCGGCGCTGTTCTGAAAACTCTCGGCACAAGAGAATTTAACAAAACGGGACAGCCTTATCAAGAAAAATAGAACCGTCCCCTTTTTGTTTTTCATTCATCCCCGTCTCCATCCCCCAAAAATAGCCCGGCCGGGCTATTTATCTTTACCCTGACGAATATGTAATCTTCCACGGTATTTCAATTATGGCTTTTTATGAAAAAGGAGAGGCGATGAAAGGAAACCTTCTGTTTTCGGTCCTGTGTCTGCTGGTGCTGGCCGCATGCGGCAGCTCCGGCACGGCAGCTCCGTCCGGCAGCAATAACAATAATAGCGCCAGTGGGGGGACGACTTACACCGTTACCTATAATGGCAACGGCGCAACCGGCGGCAGCGTCCCGGTTTCCATCAATTACAAAAAGGGGCAAACCGTTACGGTGCCTGGCAATACCGGCAGCCTCGTAAAGACCGGCTATACGTTTGCGGGCTGGAACACCCGGGCGGACGGCAGCGGGACCACCTATACTCAGGGGCAGACCTTTCAGATGGGCCAGGCGAACGTCATGCTATACGCCATGTGGTCGCTTTCTGGCGAGTACGCCTATGTGACCAATCTGGGCAGCAACAATGTCTCCCAGTACACGATAGGGGCGGACGGCAGCCTGGCCCCCATGAGCACCGCGACAGTGGCCGCCGGAACGGGGCCATACTCCATAACTGTTGACCCTTCCGGCAAGTATGCCTATGTGGTCAATTATAACGTCAACAATGTCTCCCAGTACACGATAGGGGCGGACGGCAGCCTGACCCCCATGAGCCCAGCGACAGTGGCCGCCGGAAGGCAGCCATACTCCGTAACTGTTGACCCTTCCGGCAAGTACGCCTATGTGGCCAATCAGGGCAGCAACAATGTCTCCCAGTACACGATAGGGGCGGACGGCAGCCTGACCCCCATGAGCCCAGCGACTGTGGCCACCGGATCGGTACCAAGGTCCGTAACTGTTGACCCTTCCGGCAAGTATGCCTATGTGGCCAATAACGGCAGCAGCAATGTCTCCCAGTACACGATAGGGGCGGACGGCAGCCTGACCCCCATGAGCACCGCGACTGTGGCCGCCGGAACGGGGCCATACTCCGTAACTGTTGACCCTTCCGGCAAGTATGCCTATGTGGTCAATTATAACGTCAACAATGTCTCCCAGTACACGATAGGGGCGGACGGCAGCCTGGCCCCCATGAGCACCGCGACTGTGGCCGCCGGATCGTGGCCAAGGTCCGTAACTGTTGACCCTTCCGGCAAGTACGCCTATGTGGCCAATGTCGGCAGCAGCAATGTCTCCCAGTACACGATAGGGGCGGACGGCAGCCTGACCCCCATGAGCCCAGCGACTGTGGCTGCCGGATCGGGGCCAATCTCCGTAACTGTTGACCCTTCCGGCAAGTATGCCTATGTGGTCAATGATAACGTCAACAATGTCTCCCAGTACACGATAGGGGCGGACGGCAGCCTGACCCCCATGAGCCCAGCGACTGTGGCCACCGGATCGGTACCAAGTTCCGTTATCATTGCACGATAAGCGCAAGCCGGCAGATGCCTTAAAAACTTCGGGGGTGGCGGCGATTTCGCCGCCACCTAAATTGTGTTTAAAAGGTTGGAATAGCAAATGTAGGCTTTTTTTTGCGCGTGCGGTCCTGAAGGCCGGTTGATTTAAAAATCCTTTTTTGGCTAAACTATCAGGAAGTGTTTCAGCCCCTTTTTACGAAAGTCTCCGGATTGAAGATACAGCCCGCTTGCCGTTTATGTCCTTAGGAAACCGGAAGGGAAATCCCATGCTGAGAAAGGCGAAGATAATCTGCACCATCGGCCCCGTGTCCACGGGCAGTGAGATGATCGGCGGCCTTATGGCGAGCGGAATGAACGTGGCGCGCCTGAACTTCTCGCACGGCACCCATGCCTTCCATGAGGCGGCGGTAAAGACGATACGCGAAGAGGCCGCCAGGCTGAAAAAAACGGTCGCCATCATGGGGGACCTGCAGGGCATCAAGATTCGCGTGGGCGCCCTGAAGGGCGGCCAGGTCGAGCTGCAGAAGGGCCAGACGGTGACTGTAAGGCGGGGCGGGGGGCCCGGCGATGGGAACACCATCTTCATAGGATACCCGCACCTCATAGACGCCTCGGAGGAGGGCCAGCGCATACTGCTCAGCGACGGCCTGATTGAATTGCAGATATCGGAGAAGGGCAGGGACTATCTGAGGGCGGTCGTGAAGACCGGCGGCGTGCTCAAGGAGAAAAAGGGCGCCAACCTGCCGGGGCTGAAGCCGCTCGACACCTCCTTCACAAAAAAAGACGAGGCGGACCTCCGTCTTTGCCTGAAACTCGGGGTGGATTACGTTGCCCTCTCCTTCGTGCGCACCAAAAACGATGTGCTCGCGCTCCGCGATTTCCTCAGGAAGGAAGACGCCGAGGGGCTGCCGGTCATCGCCAAGATAGAGACCCCGCAGGGCATCAGGAACCTCGATGAAATATTGCCCCTGGTGGAAGGCATCATGGTGGCCAGGGGGGACCTCGGCGTGGAGATACCGCCGGAAAATGTGCCCATCGCCCAGAAATCCCTTATAGAAAAGGCCAACAGGGCCGGAAAGTTCGTGATAATAGCCACGGAGATGCTCGAATCAATGACAGAGCGTCCGCGCCCGACGAGGGCCGAGACCACCGACGTCTCCAATGCCATACTGGACGGGGCGGACGCCGTGATGCTCTCCCAGGAGACATCGGTCGGGAAGTATCCGCTGGAGGCCGTGGACATGATGGGCAGGATCATCGAGGAGACCGAACTGTCGCTGCCGATCATGAGCCGCTACCGGCAGAAGGGGACCTTTTCAGAGGCGGTTGCGCGGGCCGCCACGGACGCCGCGCAGGGCGTGAAGGCCAAATACATCATAGCCTTCACCCAGTCCGGCTCCACCGCGCGGCTGATCTCCATGCTCCGCCCGGAAGTGGAGATAATCGCCTTCAGCCCCTCGGAGATCACCCTGCGGCGCATGTCCATGTACTGGGGGGTCGTCGCGCGCAGGATAAAAAGACTGGCGAGCATGGACGCGCAGTTCCGGGAGGTGGAAAAGGCGCTGCTCGAGGAAAGACTGGCCAGAAACGGCGATATAATCGTCATCACCGCGGGCATCCCAAACAAGCAGGGCACGACCCGCCTGATGAAGCTGCACGTGATAGGACAAGAGTAAGGTATACCGGCCGCATCTTCCGATGATGCGGCGAAGCGGGGCCCCTGAAGCCCCAATTCCCCTCCTTTTCAAAAAACTATTTTCGGGCCTTTTGTCCGTCATTCCCGCGGCGTGAATCCAATTTTTTCAAAGACTTAAACTTGCAATTCCCTGTAGTTTGCTACAGGGTTTCCGCTAACTCCTCCCCCTTGAGGGGGGAGGTTGGGAGAGGGTGCCCCTCCCCTCAAGGGAGGGGATGATTTAGATACCCTGCAGCTTGCTGCAGGGTGGTTCATTTCAACGTGGATTCCCCGGTCAAGCCGGGGAATGACGAATTTAAGGGCTTTTTCAGCAGCCTTTTAGTCTTACTGTGTCGTAAATTTTCATGCGCATCCGCACCTATCTCCTGAATTTCCTGTGGCAGCAGGGACAGACAGAGTCCCAGTCATTTTTTTGACAAAAAACCCGGCGGCCGATGCGTCTATTTTAAAAAATTCTTAAAAAACAAGACGTTATTTTCTGGCACGGTATTTGTTTCAATATGGCCTGTAACACGGCGGAAAGAAATAAAAGACTGGAGGATGTCAAAAAAGATGCCGGAAGAAAAGCCGCGGGAAGAGGCCGGGGAAGAGCAGGATAGCGGGGCCCAAACCAAGCCCGGCAAGAAAAAGATGCTCGTCAAGCTGGGTGTAATAGCGCGTGCGGTCGTGGTCCTGGCCGGCGGCGGCTTTTTTGCCTACCAAAAGTTTCTGGCCAAAGGCTCCCGTGGCAATGCGAAACATGACCGCCCCGCGGAAAAAAGCGTCCTTGTGCCCATGGAGCCTTTCATCCTCAATCTCTCCGATCCGGGCAGGTTCCTTAAACTCACGATGCAGCTTGAGGTTGAAGACCAGGCCGACGCTCCGCTGATCGATGGACTCAAGGCCCAGATCAGGGACGCTGTCATAACCCTCATAAGCAGCAAATCCGTCGACGACCTGTCGACGGCCGAGGGCAAGATGCAGCTCAAGGACGATCTGGTCCTCAGGGTCAACCAGGTGGCCGGGAAACCCGTGGTCAAAAACGTATACTTCACGGAATTCATAATGCAATGAGCGACATACTCTCACAGGACGAAGTCGATGCCCTGCTGAAGGGCGTGGATTCAGGGGAGATAGAGACCGGGGCGGGCGAAGTCCAGATGCCCCCCGGCGCCCGGCCCTACGACTTCACCAGCCAGGAGCGCATCGTCCGCGGCCGCATGCCGGGCCTGGATATTGTCAACGAACGGTTCTCGAGGCTCTTCAGGAATTCGCTTACGAACCTGATCATGCGGTTTGTGGACATGAGCGTGCACAGCGTGCAGATAATCAAATTCGGGGAGTTCATGAAGAGCATCCCCTTCCCCTCCTCGATAAACATCTTCAAGATGAACCCGCTTAAGGGTTACGCCCTCGCCGTGATGGAGGCCCCGCTTGTCTTCGGGCTGGTGGAGTTTTTCTTCGGGGGCAAGAGCACGCCCTATGTGAAGTCCGAGGGGAGGTCCTTCACCTCGATAGAGAACATGGTCATAAAGAAGATCACCAACCTGGTGCTTGCCGACCTTGCCTCCGCCTGGAACGTCATAATCCCGGTGGCCCCGGAGTACGTCTGGTCGGAGATGAACCCCCAGTTCGTCACCATTGTGCCCCCCATCGAGATTGTCATCAAGGTCGAAATCCACGTGGAGGTGGAGAACTTTACCGGCAAGCTATTTTTCTGCTTCCCGTACTCCATGGTGGAGCCCCTGAAGGAAAAGCTCCACTCCGGCATCCAGGGGGAAAAGTTCGAGGCAGACCAGCGGTGGGTGGCCAAACTCAAGGAGATACTGCTTTATTCCATGGTGGAGGTCTCGGCCGAACTGGGCAAAACGGAGCTGACTTTCGGCGATATCATGGGCCTCGAGAAGGGAAGCGTAATCAGCATCGGCACACCGGTTGACGGGGAGCTGCCGGTCATGGTGGAGGGCGTCAGGAAATTCTACGGCAGACCCGGCAGGAGCAACAGCAGCCAGGCCGTCAAGATAACAAGGGCAGTCCAGGCGGACGCGAAAGAGGAGAACATATGAGCGAAGAAGCGGGAAAGGTCGTGCAGCAGGCGGAGGCCGCCCCTCAGGAGGCGGCGAAGGCGCAGGGGGGCAGGGACATGGATTTCCTCCTTGACATCCCGCTGGAGGTGACGGTGGAGCTGGGCAGCACGCGCATGTTCATCCGCGACCTGCTGCAGCTTGGGCAGGGCTCGGTCATCGAGCTTGAGAAGCTTGCCGGCGAGCCCATGGAGGTGCTAGTGAACAATAAGCTGGTGGCCAGGGGCGAAGTCGTGGTGATAAACGAAAAATTCGGCATTCGCCTCACCGACATCATAAGCCCCACCGAGAGGATAAGGAAGCTGAAATGATAGAGGTCTACCTCAGGATGTTTGCAGCCCTCGGGGCCGTTGTCGGGCTCATATACCTGGCGGCCTCCTTCATGAGGAAGCGCCAGGGAAAGCCCGGCCTTCTCACGATGATGGCCTACCAGTCCTTCGGACCCAAGAAGGGCATAGCGCTTCTGAGGCTTGGCGGAGAGATACTCCTCCTTGGCGTCACGCCGACCGAGCTGAAGCTCATGAAGGTATACTCGTGGCGCGAACTTGGCCTTCCGGAGACGGGCTCGCCCGAGGGCTCCGGCCCGCGCCAGGGCGGAAAGGACGGCCTGGCCAGATGAGCTTCGGTTCGCATGATTCCCTTGTCGGCGTATTTTTCCTGATAAGTTTCCTTTCGGTACTGCCGGCCATCCTGATAATGTTCACGTCCTTTACGAGGATCGTGATAGTGTTGTCTTTCATGCGCCAGGCGATCGGCGGCCAGCAAATCCCGCCGAACCCGGTGATAATCGGCCTGTCCATCTTTCTCACGCTCTTCATAATGTCTCCGACCATAAACGCGGTAACGGCCAACGCCGTGAACCCGTACCTCGAAAAACAGATAAATGTTCAGCAGGCGCTCCAGAAGGCGGCCCCGCCGGTAAAGAGCTTCATGCTCCGTCAGACCAGGAAGGAGGACCTGGCCCTCTTCGTCAAGATAGCCCGGCAGGAGCAGCTTGCCGACACCGCCGTGAAGACCCCGGAGGACCTGCCGCTGAGGGTGATAGTGCCGGCCTTCGTCATAAGCGAGCTGAAGACGGCATTCGAGATAGGGTTTCTCATTTATCTGCCTTTTCTGGTGATAGACATGGTCGTCTCCAGCATCCTGCTGTCGATGGGCATGATGATGCTGCCCCCCTCGCTCATATCGCTGCCCTTCAAGCTGCTTCTGTTCGTGCTGGTTGACGGGTGGAACCTTGTGACGGGCTCGATAATAAGGAGCTTCCATTGAACCAGGACATGATAAGGCAGATCGCCGCGCAGACCTTCAGGGTGGTGCTGCTCGCCTCCGGCCCCGCGCTCATCGTGAGCCTTGTCACCGGGCTTCTGATCGGCCTCTTCCAGACGGTGACGCAGATACAGGAGTTCACCCTTACATTCGTCCCCAAGATAATAGCGGTCTTTGTCTGCATATTCGTACTGGCGCCGTGGCTTTCGAAAGTCCTGGTCGGCTTCGCCCACGACATGATAGTCAACATACCGTCGTATGTAAGGTGAGGGATTGGAGACCGCCGGCATAAACATATTTGCGCGCTATATCCCGGTGTTCCTCCTGGTGCTGCTGAGGACGGGCGTTGCAGTGGCCTTTCTGCCTTTCTTCTCCAGCACGGTGTTCCCCAGGCAGTTCCGGATCGGGTTTGCGGTGGCCCTGGCCATCGTGATTACCCCGGTGGTGAACTTCGCCATCCCCGCCAGGTCCGAGATCGCGGGCGTCATATTCAGGGAGGTGGTCTTCGGCGCGGCCCTGGGGTTCGCCGGCAGGCTCGTCTTCTTCGGCATCGATATGGCCGCGCAGGTAATAAGCCTTTCGATGGGCCTGTCCACCGCGACCCTCCTTAACCCGGAGATAGGACAGTCGACCGAGCTTACCACCTTCTACACCATATTCTCGATGCTCGTCTTCCTGGTGGCCAATGCCCACCTTTCGGTCATATACGTCTTTGTAAAGAGCTTTGAATGGCTGCCGCCCGGGGGCGCAAATATCGCCAGGCTCAGCCCGGCGCTGACCGCGCTGGCCGGCAGGATGTTCGTGCTGGCGCTGAAGCTCTCCGCTCCGATAGTGATAGCGATGCTCGCGCTCAACATGCTGCTTGGTTTTTTGTACAAGGCGGCCCCGCAGATGAACGTTTTTTTCATAGGCTACCCGCTATACATATTCGTCGGCTTCATGCTCCTGCTTATCGGGCTTCCGGCGTTCATCGGGGTCATGGGGAACAGTTTCGATTCCATAAAGTTCGACATGCTCAGGGTCATAGGCTCGGCGAGGGGGTAGGGGGACATGGCGGAAGCGGGAGAGAGAACTGAACGGGCAACGCCAAGAAAACGGCAGAAAGCCAGGGAACAGGGCCAGGTCGCAAGGGGCCGCGAGATCACGTCCCTGGCGGGGATGGCGGGCGTCATCCTCATATTCTATTTCGAGGGCCCCTCTGTGATCGGCAGGCTGAAAGACGTGACGGGCAACCTGCTTTCCTGCAGATACGGCATGGAGCCGGTGGCGGCCGCAAAGGCCGCGGTCCTGGGGATGTTCTCCATCATCATGCCGTTTCTGGCGCTTTCCTTCGCGCTGGCCCTCGGGGCCGGATTCGCCCAGGGAGGGGTGGTGTTCAAGCCGCTTGGCGTGCAGATGGAAAAGTTGAGCCCGGTCGAAGGGCTCTCGCGGATATTTTCGAAAAACGGGCTGGCCGAGCTGCTGAAGAGCCTGGTTAAATTCGCGGCGGGCGGCGTGATTTTCTACATCGTCATAAAAAGGGCCCTGAAAAGCCTGCCGCTGACCCCCGCCCTCGGAATCCCGGAGCTTCAGAAGACAGGATATTCCTTCGTCTCCAGGGCGGTGCTGGAGGCGTTCGCGGTCTTCTTTGTGGCGGCGGTGGCCGATTATCTGGTGGAGAGGTGGAGGCTTGAGCAGTCACTCATGATGACCAAGGAGGAGTTGAAGCAGGAATACAAGGAGTCCGAGGGAGACCCGGTCGTAAAGTCCAGGATCAAGAGCCTGCAGAGGGAGGCGGCGAGAAAGAGGATGATGCAGGAGGTCCCGAAGGCCACTGTCGTCATAACCAACCCCACTCACCTGGCGGTCGCCCTTTTGTACAACAGGGAGAAGACCCCGGCCCCGAAGATCGTCGCGAAGGGCGCGGGCGCAATCGCGGAAAAGATAAAGGAAGTGGCGTCGCTGCACGGCGTGCCCATAGTGGAGGACAAACCGGTCGCAAGGGCGCTTTTCAAGCTGGAACTGGGCTCCATGGTGCCGGAGGAGCTTTACAGGGCCGTCGCGAAGATAATCGCCTATGTGTTCAAACTTAAGGGGACGGCGGCATGGAAATGAAGGTCATCTCTTTCATACAGAAGAGGACGGACCTGCTGGTGGCGGTGTTCGTGCTTGGCATAGTGGGCGTAATGATGCTTCCGGTGCCGCCGTTCATGCTGGATTTGCTGCTGTCGCTTTCCATATCGCTGTCCATAATCATCCTGGTGACGGCGATATACATCAAGAAGCCCCTGGATTTCTCAGTCTTCCCCCCCGTCCTTCTGCTGAGCACGCTCTTCAGGCTCTCCCTGAACGTCGCCTCGACGAGGCTCATCCTCCTTCGGGGGAGCGAGGGCACGGACGCCGCGGGCAGGGTCATAAAATCCTTCGGCCAGTTCATAGTAGGCGGAAACAGCGCCGTTGGGTTCATAGTGTTTCTCATCCTGATAATCATCAACTTCGTGGTCATAACCAAGGGCTCGGGCAGGGTGGCGGAGGTGGCCGCCAGGTTTACCCTGGACGCCATGCCGGGCAAGCAGATGGCCATCGACGCGGACCTGAACGCGGGCCTCATAGACGAAAACGAGGCCAGGAGGAGGCGTCAGCTTATCTCCAGGGAGGCCGATTTCTACGGCGCGATGGACGGCTCCAGCAAGTTCGTGCGCGGCGACGCCATAGCGGCCCTCATCATCACCGCCATAAACATCATAGGCGGGCTCGCCATAGGCATAATACAGAAGGGCATGCCCATAGCCGAGGCCGCCAAGACCTATACGATCCTCACCATAGGCGACGGGCTCGTCTCGCAGATACCGGCGCTGCTTGTCTCGACCGCCGCCGGCATAGTGGTGACGCGCGCGGGCCAGGAGCGCGACCTTTCAAAGGAAATCACGGACCAGCTTGTGCTGAACCCAAAGGCGCTGGGCAGCGCGTCCGGCATAATGGTGGCGCTGGGCCTCGTGCCAGGCCTGCCCCATGTGCCTTTCTTCCTGCTGTCTGCATCCGCCGGCGCGCTTGCCTACGCCATAAACAAAAACATCCCCGTGGCGGAGGAAGCGGAAAAACCGGATAAGGCGAAGGCGCAGAAAGAGGAAAACCCCCTCGAGAAGTTCCTGGAGATAGAGCCCCTCACCTTCGAGATCGGCTACGGCCTCATCCCGCTTGTGGAGACGGAAGGAGCGGAGCTGCTGGGCAAGATAAAGGCGCTCAGGAGGCAGCTTGCCCAGGACCTTGGCTTCATAGTCCCCTCCATCCATATAAAGGACAACCTTCAGCTCAGGCCGAATGAATACAGCTTCCTCATAAGGGCAGTGGAAGTCGGCAAGGGCGAGATCATGACCGGCCATTACCTGGCCGTGACCTCCGCCGAGGCCAGGAAGATCGACGGCATCCCGGCGAGGGAGCCCGCCTTCGGGCTTCCGGCCCTCTGGATAAAGGAGGACGACAGGGAAAAGGCGCGGGCAAACGGCTATACGGTCGTGGACCCGGCAACCGTCATAGCGACCCACCTTACGGAGCTTGTTAAGGCGCATGCCTGGGAGCTGCTGACAAGGACCGAGGTGCAGGGGCTGCTGAACAACCTCACCAAAAACAACCCCAAGATCGTGGACGAGCTCATCCCCGCGCACATGTCGCTTGGCGGCGTGCAGCGGGTGCTCCAGGGCCTGCTGAAGGAAAGGGTCCCGATAAACGACCTGCTCTCCATAGTGGAGACGCTGCTCGACTACGCGCCCACGACCAAGGACACGGAGCTGCTCACGGAGTACGTAAGACAGGCTCTCTCCAGGTTCATAAGCAGGCAGTACATGTCGGAGGCCGGCGACATAAAGGTCATGGCCCTGGACCCCAGGTTCGAGAAGGCCATCGCGCAGTCGGTGGAGGCGGGAGGCATCGTGACCCCGGACCTCGTGAACCGCCTCATAAGGGCCATAGAGTCCGCGATAAAGGAGAACAAGTTCCGCAGCGCACAGCCGGTAATCCTCTGCTCCACGCAGGCCAGGAGGTTTTTGAGGCGCATGATCGAAAAATTCATCCCCTCTATTGCCGTTCTTTCAAATGCCGAGATATCGCAGCCAGTGAAAATCTATACAACCGGAGTCCTGAGATATGAAGATTAAAAAATTCAAGGCAAGGAATTTCGCGGAGGCGCTTGAGATGGTGAGAAGGGAATTAAGCGAAGACGCCGTGATACTCTCCTCGGAGGAGAAAAGCGGCGGCGCAAAACCCTTCGTGGAGGTCACGGCCGCGGTGGACTATGACTCCGCCGGAACTACGGAGGAGGCGGGGGCCGGCAGCCGGGACGGGACCGGATATACGCGGGATGCCGGGCCCGAAGACGGGCGGCAGGCGCTGGGCGCCCTGAGCGCGCGCTTCAGGCAGGAGATAACCGGGGAGCTGAAGTCGGAGATCGACGGTCTGAAAGCCGTCATCAGGGACATGACTTACGGCGGGCCATGCGCCCCCGCGGACCGGCGCAAAAAGGCCCTCATCCATTTTCTGCGGGAGAGGAAGATAAGGGAGGAATTCGCCGTCAGGCTCTGCGAAAAGGCCAGGGATGAAAACGACCTGCTGCCGCTCATCGTCTCGGACCTGAAGGCCGGCAGCGGGCCTTCGGCGGGATTCAAAACGGGCATGGATGGGGTGGCGGGGAAAAAGGCCTTCATGCTCATCGGCCCGACCGGCGTGGGCAAGACGACCACCATCGCAAAACTCTCCGCCAGGGCCGTGAGGCGGGGCGAAAGGGCCGCGATCATAAACCTGGACACCTACAGGATAGGAGCGGGCGAGCAGGTGCGGATATATTCCAGGATAATGGGCGTGCCGCTTGCGACGGCCTCCGGGCCCGCGGAGTTTCAGAAATGCCTGGCCGGTTTTGCGAGGACAAGGGATGTCATATTCATCGACACCACGGGGAGAAACCCCGGGGACGCCGCCTATATGGAGCATATCCTTTCCATGTGCGCCGCCGTCCCCGCGGAGCTGCCTCCCCCCGAAATCCATCTGCTCATGAGCGCCTCCAGCGACGATGATTTCATGACCCGGGCCTACTCGAATTACCGGAGGCTGCCCGTGGACCGCATATCGTTTACAAAACTGGATGAGGCCGTGAGCTTCGGCTCCATCTACAACCTCCGGATGATCTACGGCAAGCCCGTGGCATACCTGTCCACGGGCCAGAAGGTGCCCGATGACATAGAATTCCCGGACGACACCACGCTCGGAAACCTGATACTTTCGAAAGGATGCGTCAGATGCTGAACGGCTACGGAAAAGGACATGTGAAAACGCTGGCGGTCGCAAGCGGCAAGGGGGGAGTGGGCAAGACCAACGTGGTGGTGAACCTTGCCGTGGCAGCAAACGCGCTGGGCAAGAAGGTGATAGTGCTGGATGCGGACCTCGGGCTGAGCAATGTGGACGTGCTGCTGCAGCTCGCCCCCAGATACAATATCCAGCACGTGCTCTCCGGCCAGAAGACGCTCGCGGAGATCATGGTGGACGGCCCGCACGGCATAAAGATACTGCCCGCAAGCTCCGGGGTGCAGGAGCTTACCAGCCTCGACGAATTCCAGAGGCTCAAGATAATGGAGGAGTTCGACGCCTATACCGGGGATTTCGACCTGCTCATAATCGACACCGCGGCCGGGATCTCGGAGAACGTGGCTTTCTTCTGCGTCGCCGCGGAGGAAACACTCATCGTCACCTCGCCGGAGCCCACCGCCCTTACGGACGCCTATGCGCTCATAAAGGTCCTCTGCACACGCTATCAGGAGCGGGAGTTCAGCGTGATCGTAAATTCGGCCAGGGGGCCGGAAGAGGCATTCGAGATATTCAAGCGGCTCATGATGGTGACCGAGAAATTCCTGAATGTCTCGCTAAATTATGTGGGCTACATACCCCTGGACGGCTCCGTCAGGAAGGCCGTCAGGGCCCAAAAGCCGTTCATAGACATGTTCCCCGGCAGCGACGCCTCGCGGCAGGTCTGCCAGATAGCCTCAAAGATCATGGAGTCGAAGGGCAAGGTCAAAGGGTCCCTTCAGTTTTTTCTTGGAAACCTGCTTTCGGGAACCAGTCCCACGAGGTGCAGATGATAAGCTACAAGACCATAAACGACCAGGAGAAGGAGTCCCTGATAAGGGAATTTCTGCCGTTCATCAAGTACACGGCCTACAGGCTCGCCTGGAGGCTCCCGGGGTACCTGACCGAGGAGGACCTGATAAGCGTGGGCACGATGGGCCTTCTCGACGCGGTCGGGCGCTACGACCAGCAGAAGGCGAAACTCCGGACCTTCGTCGAATTCCGCATCAGGGGGGCCATGCTGGACGAGATCAGGGCGTATGACTGGGTCCCCAAGTCGATGAAGAGGAAAATCGACTCCGTGAAGAAGGTCCACGCCAGTCTCGAAAAAAAGCTCTGCCGCATGCCGGAAGAGGATGAGATCGCCCGGGAGATGGACATAAGCGTGGAGGAGTACCGTCAGATACTCCAGGACGCAAACGGCTCCGTAATGCTCAGGTTCGAGGATTTCAGGATAAACGGAGACGACGGGGACCTTGACGTCTCCGAGTGCATAAGAGACAAGGAGGCCAAGGGGCCCCTTGAGGAGCTGGAGGACACCAGGCTCAAGCAGGCGCTCGCGGCCGCCATAGACATGCTTCCGAAAAAGGAGAGGACGATCCTTTCGCTCTATTACTGGGACGAGCTGACGATGAAGGAGATAGCGCAGGTGCTGGAGCTGACCGAGGGAAGGGTTTCGCAGCTCCATAAACAGGCGCTCATAAGATTGAAAAGCAGGTTTGACGGGGCCGGGGACTTAAAGAAGCCGGCCCAGGCTGCCGATAAGTATATATAAACAGGCAAGATTTTGAAATGAATTTGACGAGCCAGAAGATAAGAGACCTGGTGTGGGACCTGGAAGGCGCCGACTCCGCCAAAAGGCGCGCGGCCGCCGAACAGCTCTCGATGGGCGACGAGAGGGCCGTGCTGCCGCTCATAAAGGCCCTCAAGGACGAAAACCAGGGCGTTCAGGACGCGGCCATGCGCTCCCTGATTGCCATCGGGGGAGAGGCCACGGCCTACATGGTGCTGCCGCTGCTGAGGGACGACGTCATCACCAGGAACATGGCGGTGATAATCCTCCAGGAGCTTGGCAAGGTGGTCGTGCCCATGCTTGGCCCGCTTTTGAGGGACAAGGACGAAGACATCAGGAAGTTCGCCCTGGACCTCATGTGCGATATCGGCGAATGCCAGGCCCCGGATATGCTCATGGAATTGCTGCAAAGGGACCCGAACCCCAACGTGAGGGTCTCCGCCGCGAAGGCCATCGGAGCGCTCCGCCTGTCCGAGGCCGTTGCCGCGCTCGTGGATGCCCTCAGGGACACCGAGTGGGTATCTTTCGCGGCCCTGGAGGCGCTTGCCGCGATAAAGGATGACAGGTCCGTGGAGGCCGTGGCCGAACTGCTTATGAGCCCCGGCGATGTCATAAGGAGCGAGGCCATATCATGCCTGGCCTCTATCGGGACGGCCAAGGCCCTTGCCGCGCTGAAGGAGCACCTCGAATGGGAAGGGATATCCGCAATGGAGAAAATGCTGACGGTGAAGAGCCTGCTTTCCGCCGGCGTCATCCCGGAGGTGAAGGGCATCAGGGAGCTGCTCATCGATCTCTTTAAAGGCGGAGACTGGGACGACAAGATGCTGGCGCTCATGGGACTTTCCGCTTTCAAGGAGGAAAGGGCGCTTTTTTATATTATCGACGCCGCCGGCTCGCTGGACCCGTCTATCCCGGATTATGAAGGCAAGCTTGAGGAAATAAGGAACTCCCTGGCGAATTTTGACTGCGCGCCCGCGCTTGCCGGCCTTTTAAGGGATGAACGCCTGAAATTCAGGGGACTTGCCTTCCTCATAGAACTGCTTGGAGAGATGGGCTGCACGGAGGCCGTCCCTCTGATAAGGCAGCACGAGGACAGCAATATCCATGACATAAAAAGCGCAAGCGCAAGGACGCTCAGGCGGCTGCTGGAGGCCGCCGGGACGAAAGACGGGGATGTTATCCAGCCGAATGGGGAGAAAATTGGCTAGTGGCGGAGACTGTCCTTCGAGAGGAGACCTTCAGGCGCCTGAGGGACATCATATATGAGGAAAGCGGCATCTTCATACCGGATACCAAGAAATACCTGGTCGAAAAGAAGCTCTCCGCGAGGCTCGGGGCCAGGGGGCTTGCGGGGTTTGAACAATACCTTGAGCTGCTGTCGGCCGGCAGGAACGCCGATGAGCTCGCCCATCTCTTCGACGCAATCACCACCAACGAGACATCGTTTTTCAGGGAGCCGGAGCATTTCGGCGTGCTCGTGGAAAATGTGCTGCCTGAGATGCTCGGGCGCTGCGGCATGAAGAGCGTCTCGCTGTGGTCCAGCGCGTGCTCAACGGGCGAGGAGCCCTACACGATGGCCATCGTCCTCCGGGAGAGGTTCCCTTCGGCCAGGTTCAATATCTACGCCTCGGACATCAGCAGCCAGACGCTGGATGCCGCGAGGCGCGGCCTTTACAATTCCTACTCCATCAGAAACACCCCGGGGCCCTATCTCGCAAAATACTTCAAAAACGGGGGACAGTCCTATGAGCTTGACCCGGGAATAAGAAACACGGTCAGGTTCATGAACATAAATCTCGCGGACGACAGGAAATTTCTAAACGGCATGGACGTTATTTTCTGCAGAAACGTGCTTATCTATTTTGACACCCGGTCCAAGAGGAAGGTGGTCTCCCGGCTGTATAACAGCCTCAGGCCGGGGGGATATCTGTTCATCGGCAAATCCGAGAGCCTGCACGATATAACCAGGGCCTTCAAGCCCCTGATATTCAATAAAACGCTTGTTTACCAGAGGACAACGTGAAATGAAAGTCCTGATCGTGGATGACTGCCGCACCACAAGGAAGCTGCTGAGCTTCTATATCAGATCGAAGGGTTTTGACGTCGCCACCGCGGAAAACGGCCTCGACGCGATGTCGAAGGTGGCCGGAGGCGACATAAACATGATCATAACCGACCTGAACATGCCTTTCATGGACGGCATCGAACTCATAAAGACCCTGAAGGCGGACCCCTCCTGCGCCCACATCCCGGTCCTCATGGTCACGACCGAGAAGGACACCGATGATAAAAAGAGGGCATACGAGGCCGGCGTAAACGGGTTCATGACGAAGCCGGTAAGCTCCGAGGACGTGGTGAAGAACGTAAAAATAATAATGAAAAATATTTTTGGCGAGGAGGCTTAAATGGCCATTGACACCGGCATGAAGGTACTCGTGGTCGATGATTTTTCCACAATGAGGCGCATTGTGAAGAACATCCTGAAGCAGCTCGGGTTTGAAAAGATCGAGGAGGCGGAAGACGGGATGCAGGCCTATACAAAGCTCACCACCGAGGGTTTTCAGTTTGTCGTCTGCGACTGGAACATGCCCAATATGGACGGGATCGACCTGCTGAGGAAGGTCCGCTCGAACCCGGACCTGAAAGACCTGCCCTTCCTGATGGTCACCGCCGAGGCCGAGAAGCACAAGGTCATAGAGGCGATCAAGGCGGGCGTGAGCAACTACGTGGTGAAACCGTTCACGGCCGAGATACTGAAGGAAAAGCTGGAGAAAGTATTCGAAAAAAGCGGCCAGAAGGGATAAATAACGCATATGCCGGACGACATGGAAGAGATAATAGCGGATTTTGTGGCCGAAGCCGAGGAGACGCTCGACCGGATAGACCCGAAGCTTGTCGAGATGGACGACAAGGGGTTCGACCAGGAGATCATCAACGACATATTCAGGGGCATGCACACGATAAAGGGGGCCGCGGGCTTCCTTGGCTTCCAGCAGATCGTGGACGTGTCCCACCGGGCCGAGACGATACTTAAGAGGATCCGCGACAAGGAGATCATCATCGCCAGGCCGCTCATAGACGTCATTCTGAAGAGCTTCGACATGGTGAGGCTCCTTCTGAAACATATAAAGACAAAGGGCAATGAGGGCCAGGCCGGCGCGGACATGGCCGTCCTCCTGAAGGAGCTGGAGGCCACCCTCGCGGCCGCCCAGCCCTCAGGCGCGGCAGCCCCGGCGCAGGCCGCGGGACAAAAGGACCAGAAAGAGGTAAAGGCCCGGCCCGCGGTCATCGAAGGCCCCTCTCCGGCGCCTTCGCCGGCCCCGCGCGCCGCGGAGGACGCGGGCCCTCATGAGGATTGCCATCCCCAAAAAAGCGCCGCGGTCGTCCAGGGGGCGGCAGCCCAGGCGGACAAGAAGGACGATTCCATCCAGACCCTGCGGATAAACGTGGAGAAAGTGGACCAGGTCATGAACCTCACCGGAGAGGTGGTGCTGATAAGAAACAGGCTCCTGAACCTGGCCGGCGGTCTCGAGCAGAAATATTCCTCGGACCCTCAGGTGGAAAACCTCTTCGAGGCGGTGTCTTTCCTGGACCTGCTCACCTCCGACATGCAGGCCGCCGTGATGAGGATGAGGATGCAGCCGCTCAAGAAGGTGTTCGGCAAATTCCCGCGCCTGGTGAAGGAATTGTCTTCCTCCCTTGGCAAGGAGGTGGAACTCAGGATATCGGGCGAGCAGACCGAGGTGGACAAATCCGTCATAGAGCACATCGCGGACCCCATGGTGCACATCATAAGAAACGCCCTCGACCATGCGATCGAGCCCTCGGCCGAGCGGCTCGCCAGGGGCAAGCCCGCCAAGGGCGTGATATCGATAAATGCAAGCCAGAAAGGCAACCAGATAGTAATAGAGGTGTCCGACGACGGCAAGGGGATCGACGTCGAGAAGGTGAAAAGCAAGGCCGTCCAGAAGGGCCTCGTAACGGAGGCCGAGGCCGCGGCGCTCGGCCATGATGCGGCGGTGAACCTCATATTCATGCCGGGGCTTTCAACAAATGACGTGGCCACCGAGATCAGCGGCCGTGGCGTCGGCATGGACGTCGTCAAAAACAACGTCGGCAAGCTCAACGGCTTCATAGAGGTCATTACCAAACAGGGCGCCGGCACCACTTTCAGGATAAGCCTGCCGCTTACCCTCGCCATAATCCATGCCCTTCTTGTCGAGGAGAAGGGCTCTGTTTACGCGATCCCGCTTAACCTCGTCGATGAGACGATGAAGCTCTCCGGCAGCGAGATAAGAGACCTCATGGACAAAAAAGTGCTCAACATCAGGGGCAAGGTCTATCCGTATTTCGAGCTTGCCTGGCTGCTGGAGGGCCCCTCCGGACAATCAATGCAGATGCGGCAGGACGGCGCGCATCATATCCTATCCCTCGGGGACCAGTCCCGGGGGGACATGTCCCCGGACCGGCCTGGCGGCCCTGGCCTGTCCGCAAACGGACAGGAGGGCCGGGAAGACAGGTACATAATTGTCGTCGCCGTCGCCGACACCCGTTTTTGCATAGGCGTCGGCAGGCTCCTGGGTCTTCAGGAGGTCGTGATCAAGTCCATAACCGGCTCCGGGTCGGCCGCGCCCTCGATTCTGGGCGCAACCATCTCCGGCGACGGCAGGGTGATACTCATAATAGACCTTGGATACATCGCCCGCAACCTCTTCGATAAAGAGCACGCGAATACTTAAAGATAAAAAAATGAAAAACCTGCCAGGAGGTAAGACATGGAGCAATACATAGGTTTTAAACTTGGGGCCATGGAGTACACCATCCCCATTCTCAAGGTCCGGGAGATTCTGAACGCCCCGGTGATTACGCGCATGCCGCAGGCCCCGGCCTATATAGAAGGCGTTACGAACCTCAGGGGCAGCATAATCGTGATAGTGAACCTCAGGAGCCTGCTGAACATGAACGGCTCAAACGGCGGGTCTTCCGGGGCAAAGATCATCGTTATTTCAAGCGGCAAGATAACCTTCGGCGTCCTGGTGGACGGCATAACGGGTGTTGTCGAGATTGACGGAGGGACCGTCGAACATCCCGAGAGGTTCTTCTCCGAGAAGATGGAGCAGATAAAGGGCGTGGCGAAGATCAAGGACAAGCTCCTGGTCCTCCTGGACCCCAAGAAACTGATCCCTTTCGAGGACATGGCCCTCTTCGAGGATGAGGCACTGGAGGTGAAGCAGGTCGGCAGCGACGGCAGCGTGGAGGTCACAAGAAGCGTCCAGACCATGGCCGGGGAAGTGAAGGTGAAGGAGGTCCACGACGCAAAGGAGTTCTTCGGGAAAAAACTCTCCGGGGACCTCGACGGCATCATGGCCGAGATAATGGAATTTCTGGACTCGATCGACTCCCGCGATTACGAAAAGGCCGAGGCCGTGATCGGGAGGATAGTGAAGAAAGGCCGGGGAGAGCTGTACAACGAGGTGGGCAAGGTGACGCGCAAGCTCCACGACTCCATCAGGAATTTCAACGAAGCCATAGACCCGAAGCTGAGGGACATGGCCACCACGGAGATGCCCCACGCGGTCGACCGCCTGCAGTACGTGATCGACAAGACGGAGGAGGCTGCCAACAAGACGATGGCCTTTGTCGAAAAATATATCCTTGGCATCGACGAGCTCTCCTCCCACATAAGACAGATAAAGGAGCCCGAGGAGACGGTGGCGTATCTGAAGAATTTCAAAAACAGGCTTGAGGACGACCTCACGGAGGTCCTGACGACGCAGTCTTTCCAGGACCTGACGGGCCAGGCGCTTAAAAACGTGATCGGGCTTGTGGGCGAGGTGGAAAATGAGCTTATGGTGCTGATAGCCAATTTCGGCGTGAAGATTGAACAGCATCCCTCCATCGCGCAGGCCGCGGAGAAGGTGTCTCAGGAGGGGGTCGACCAGATGCTCTCCGAGCTGGGCTTCTGACAACGGGGCTTCGGACCGCCTGAAAGGGAGAGGGAAAATGGATTCAGCCGCGGTTAGGGTGCTTGTAGTGGATGATTCCCCATTCATGCGGAAGGCGCTCTCCACAATGCTCGGGTCCGACCCCGGGATAAAGGTCGTGGGCACCGCCTCCGACGGCTGCGAGGCGGTGGAAAAGGTGTCCGAGCTGAAACCGGACATCATCACGATGGATGTGGAGATGCCGAGGATGGACGGCATCGAGGCCCTGAAGCGCATCATGAGGGAAACCCCCCTGCCGGTCGTGATGGTCAGCGCGCTGACGGTGGAGGGGGCCATGGTCACCCTGCACGCTCTGGAGCTTGGGGCGGTCGACTTCATCCCAAAGAACCTCTCGGGCTCCAGCATGGACATTGTCAGGATAAGGGAGGTGCTGAAGGAAAAGATAAAGCACCTGGGCAGGAAAGGACTTGTGCGCGCGTCCCACGCCCCCGCGATGGCACACTCCACGGCCGCCGCGCTCCACGGCATGGTCCAGCCTGTCTGCACGAACGGGGCAAAGGCGGACATAGTGGCCATCGGGGCATCCACCGGCGGTCCAAAAGTGCTCCAGCAGATAATACCCAGCCTGCCAAAGAATCTCCCGGTCCCGGTGCTCATCAGCCAGCACATGCCGCCCAACTTCACAAAACCCTTCGCCGAAAGGCTGGACCAGATAAGCGAGATCTCGGTAAAAGAGGCCGAGGACGGTGAAGTCATCGAAAGCGGCGTTGTCTACATAGCGCCCGGACGCGGACATATGAGGGTGGCAAGGGGCATGCCGAGGCCGGCCATTTCAATCGGGGAGGGCGGGGATTTCATATACCGCCCGTCAGTCGACGCCCTGATGGTCTCGGTCGCCGGCCAGTTCCAGAGAAGGGCGGTCGGCGTGATACTCACGGGCATGGGAAACGATGGCCTGGTAGGCCTCAAGGGGGTCAAGAGCGTGGGCGGAAGGGTCATCGCCCAGGACGAGAAGACCTGTGTGATTTACGGCATGCCAAAGGCGGTCGTCGAGGCCGGCATCGCCGATAATGTCCTGCCGGCAGAGGAAATCCCCCATGCGATACTGGGATACGTCTGCAAATGAACCCATGCCTGCTTCAGATTTGTGGGGCAAGGCGGCGCATCCGCCTGCTCCTTCCGTTCAGCGCGCGGTTCCGGGCGTATGCAAACGGCTCTGCTTAAGTTGCCGCCAAGTGCGAATATCAAGCTATTGTCAAGATGCGGCCCGCCGGTATCCGTCCGCTCTTCGCTTCTCTCCAGGAACAGGCATCTGCCGGCCCCACAAATCTGACGCAGGGCCAATGAATTCCGGCGGCTTGACCTGAAAAAGTGTAAAAATTATAATAAGGCACTTTAAAAAATGGCCAGACTCCTGATCATAGACGACGATCCCGATATCACGGAGATACTGGATTTGTACGGGGATTTTCTGGGCTATGAGGCCGACAGGGCGGCCGGCTGGCAGGAGGCGGAAAAGAAACTGGCCGGCAAACATCCGTACAGCGCCGTTTTTTGCGATCTGACCCTGCAGGGGACAAGCGGGCTGCAGATTTTTGAAAGAATCAATGAGCTTGACTCCGGGCTCGCAGGCAGGTTTGTCCTGCTGACAGGCGCTTTCGTGGATGAGGGCGTCGAGCGCGTGATAAAGGCAAGAAAAATAAGGCTCGTAAAGAAACCTTTTAATTTCGAGGACATCAAGGCTGTGCTGCAGTCGATGGACGGCCGGGCCGAAGGCACGAGAAACCTGATACTGCAGAGCGCCAAATTGCCGGCTGTGCCTCTGGTGGCGACGAGGATACTTGATCTCATAAGCCGGGAAAATACCGCTATCGAGGAACTCCAGGAGGCCATAATGGCGGACAGCTCCCTGACCACCAGGATGCTGCAGATGGCCAATTCGGCCTTCTTCAGGGCCCGTCAGAGTGTTGACACGATATCCGAGGCCGTTTCCGTGCTGGGGTTCAACACCATCCGTTCCATAACGCTTGCCGTTTCCACCCGGGACATCTACAAACCGTTCGGCTTCCTGGAGGAAAAGCTCTGGGAACACAATCTCGGGGTATCGCTTGCCGCCGCGGCCATCGCGTCGGAAATACGCTCGGGCAGGGAGGAGGCCGCCATAGCCGGGCTGCTGCATGATACCGGCAAGCTCGTAATGAACTGCAATCAGCCTGAGAGGTATTTGTTTCTTGCGCAGTCCGTGCAGGAGGAGAAGGTGCCCTTCCATACCATCGAGACCGAGGTCTTCGGATTCGGCCACGCGGAGGTGGGCTCGCTGCTCGGCGAGAAATGGGGCTTTTCGGACCTTCTATGCGGCGCCATCATGCACCACCACGGCTGGAAAAATTTCGATAAGGGCGCCGGAGACGATGTGCGGGAGCTGAGCCTGATCGTCGCCCTCTCCGACGCGCTGTGCACAAGGCTCGGCATCGGCTACAAGTCTCCGATGCCGGAGCTGGATTTGGGCGAAAAGGAACTCCAGAGGCTCCTCGGGATCGAAGACGGAAGATACGGCGAAATCGTCTCCAGATTCAAAGAGACCTTCCTCCATGAAAAAATGCATTTCATGTAAATTTTTAAGGAGCGGAAAAGGAAATGGCCATTGAACCCGTGGTTGGCGTGCCCCAGGCCCCCCAGGTGATAAGGCATGAGGAGGACCGGCATCCCAGGAAGAAAAAAGAGAAGGACAGCGACCCGGAAGAGCCCGAAAAGAAGGAAAAGGGCAAGATAGACATTAAGGTCTGAAATATCATGCTCTGGAAGAACAAAAAGCCGCGCAGGAAAAAGGGGGATGCCGGGTCCGCTGAAAAGGGGCGAGAGCCGATGGCCCCTGAAGAAGTGCCGGACTTGAAGGCCCTTGAACAGAGAATAGACGAAAAAATCGCCCTCCTGAAAATCCTCGAGGAAAAAGCCGGTAAAAAGATAGAGGCCCTTGAAAGGCTCCTCTGCGCCCCGATGTACCAGGCGTCGGGCCCCGACGGGGCGGGACGCCGCACAAACCGGATTGACGAGATACTTGCCCTCAGGGAAAAGGGGCTGGACACGCTTGAGATTGCGAGGATACTCTCCGTCCCCGCGGGCGAAGTCGAGCTCATACTGGGGCTGAACAAAAAATAAGGCGGCAAAATTTTGCCCGGGGGAAAAGTTTTCCCTCCCGCGCGGCGCCTCCCGCCTTCAAAAACCCGCCAAAAAACCGTTATTCCCCGCTGGCACTGAAATTGCAATATAACCTGTCATGTACAAGGGAATTTACATAGCGCTGTCAGGGGCCGTATTGAAGCAGCTCCAGATGGACACGATCTCGGACAACCTTGCAAACGTAAACACGCCGGGTTTTAAAAAGGAGAACATGTCGTTCAAGGATTATCTCATAAATCCCCAGGTGCCGGATATCGAGGAGGAGGAACGGGACATGAGCACGTTGTCTGCGGAGAAGACGGACTTTTCGGAGGGCAGCATATTCAAGACTTCCAACTCCCTGGATTTGTGCATCGAGGGGCAGGGTTTCATAGCGCTGGAGGGCAACCGCTTCACGAAAAGAGGGGACCTGAAATTGACGAGCGACGGTTTTTTGACGACCGCAAACGGGATAAAGGTCCTGGGTGAAAAAGGCCCCATCAGACTGACCAGGGAGCAGATGCAGGGGACAATGAAGATAGACGGCGAAGGCAGGATATACGTAAACGGAGAGCAGGTGAACGCCCTGAAGGTTGTGGATTTCCCGGAAAACGCGGCGCTTGTAAAGATGGGCGCGGGAGTATTTTACTGGAAAGGGGCGGTAGTGAAGTCGGACGCCGGGGTGAAGCAGGGTTATCTTGAGGCCTCGAACGTGGATGTGGTCAAGGAGATGGTGAGGCTGATAGATGCCCTTCGCGAGTACGAGACATACCAGAAGGCGATACAGACATTCGACGAGGCCGCCGGCAAGGTTACGAATGACATGGCACGGCTCTAAAGCCGGGTGACATGGCGAGGCTCTAAAGCGGGCAAAGAAGGAGGATATCGGGGATGTTAAGGTCATTGATGATTGCGGCCACCGGCATGGAGGCGCAGAAGCTGAACATGGATGTCATCGCCAACAACCTGGCGAACGTCAACACCACCGGTTTCAAGAAAAGCCGGGCGGACTTCCAGGACCTCATATACGAGGACGTTACCGCGCCAGGGGCTTCCTCATCCGACAAGACGCAACTGCCCACCGGCATACAGATCGGGCTCGGCGTGAAGCCCGCGGCCGTGCAGAAGATTTTCCAGCAGGGCGACTTCGTCCAGACCGGCAACCAGCTTGACCTTGTCATCCAGGGGGACGGCCTCTTCCAGGTTACAATGCCCGACGGCTCCACGGCCTACACGAGGGCCGGCGCCTTCAAGCTGGACAACAACGGCAATATCGTGACATCGGACGGCTATCCGCTTCAGCCCTCCATAACCATTCCAACCAATGCCACGCAGATATCCGTGGGCTATGACGGCAAGGTGACGGTAGTCGAGGCCGGCAGCACCACGCCGGTGGACGTGGGGCAGATACAGCTTGCGAAATTCACCAACGAAAGCGGCCTGCAGGCCCTGGGTGGCGGCCTGTTTCAGCCCACCGGCTCCTCGGGCGACCCGATCCTGGCAAACCCTTCCCAGGACGGTATGGGCACGATCCAGCAGGGATACCTGGAGATGAGCAACGTGAACGTGGTCGAGGAGATGGTCAACATGATATCCAGCGAGAGGGCCTACGAGATAAATTCCAAGGCGGTCACGGCCTCGGACGAGATGCTCCAGATGGCCAACAACATGAGGAGCGCGGGAGCATAGCATGATGAAAAAAGCCGCCCTGCTTGCAGCGGTCTTTCTCTTCTTCGCGGTCCTGCCGTTTTCGCCCGCAGCCGGCGCGGACACGGACACGGCCGCCGTAAAGGCCATGCTGAAGGCATATGTCGAGGGGCGGTATCACTGGAGCGATGTCAGGATAGAGGACCTCGTACTGGCCGGAGGAGGCGTTTCCGGTTTGCGGCAACCGGGACTCCCCACGGACATAGAGATCGTCAAGGACCCGCCCGGCAGGACCGTCTTCAAGCTCGGCTTCGCTGACGGGGGCAAGACGGAGGCGACCGCGCAGGTGACCGCCTTCACCACCGTGGTGAAGGCCAAAAGGCTGTTGGGCATCAATTCCGCCATCGGGCCGGATGACGTCTATTCCGCAAAGGAGGATGTCTCCCGCGTCGAGGAGGGCTCTTTCATTGACGCCTCCGCGCTGGTTGGCGGATGGCTCACCTGCTCGGTAGGTCCGGGCGTTACGATATTGAAGCAGATGGTAAGCTTCAGCCCGCTTGTCAAACGCGGCCAAAAGGTGAATATAGTGATAGATTCACCGGCATTCAGGATAACCGCCACGGGGGAGATACTGCAGGACACCCGCGTGGGGTCGTATGCGAAGGTGATGAACCTCTCTTCGAAAAAGATGCTTTCGGGCTATCTGGCCGATGTGGACACGGTCCGCATCCAGGCGGAGGACATAAGGTGAGGAGAATTCCCATGCCGGCAAGGGCATCCGGAGCGGCATTCGCCATTTCGGCCGTTTTTCTGGCGTCGTGCGCGTATACGCCGAAGCTCCCCCCGCCGCCGCCGGAATATGTCTATCAGCAGAAGACCGTCCAGCCGCCGCAGCATTATCCCAATAATTCCCTGTGGGTGGAGCAGGCGGGCCTCTATGAGGACCTCAAGGCCAGAAGGCTCAATGACCTGGTCACGATAGACGTGCTTGAGAACATATCGGGCTCCGGCACGGCGGACACTAACACCTCCAAGGCCTCAAGCCTCAACGCGAGCGTGGACGATTTCTTTGGCGCCCCGCTTAACGGGAATTTCAACAATCTCTACGGCGGGGGGCATTCGTTTTCTCCGAGTGTCGCCGGCCAGATGCAGGACAGCTACAAGGGGGCAGGCACGACTGACAGGACCGGCACCCTGGTGGGCACCATAACCGCCAAGGTCGTCCAGGTGATGCCCAACGGCAACCTGATGCTTGAGGCGAGAAAAGAGATCACCATCAACAACGAAAAGCAGATACTCGTGTTTCAGGGCATGGCCAGGCCCTTCGACATCGCCCCGGACAACACGATCGCCAGCACCCGCATAACGGACGCAAAGGTCTTCTTCGTGGGCGACGGCGTTGTCCAGGACAAGCAGAGCCCTGGCTGGCTCGTAAGGGTCCTGGACAGGGTATGGCCTTTCTGATATTGAGGATGGAAATGGGAAAAGTGAAATTCATCTTGCTCTTTCTTGCAGTCTTTGTCCTCGGGGCGGCCCCCCGGGGGGCGCGGGCCGACCGCATAGAGGACATAGCGAGCTTTCAGGGGATGACGGAAAACCAGGTCGTCGGCTACGGGCTTGCAATGGGATTAAATGGATCGGGCGACACGGGAAACGCCACCATGCAGGCGATCGCGAACGTGCTTGAGCGGATGGGGCTGACCGTCGCGATAAACGATATAAGGGCAAAGGACACCGCCGCCGTGATGGTGACCGCCACCCTTCCGCCCTTCCCAAAGGCCGGCATGAAAATTGACGTCACGGTCTCGGCAATTGCGGATGCCAAAAGCCTGCAGGGCGGCACGCTCATGCTGACCCCCCTCTACGGGCCTGACGGGAAGGTGTACGCCCTCGCCCAGGGCCCCATATCGATAGGCGGGTTCGTGGGCGGCGGGGGAGGCACATCGGTGCAGAAGAACCACCCGACAGCCGGAAGGGTGCCCGGGGGCGGCATAATCCAGAAAACCCTTCCCTTTACCCTCGGCAACGGCCGGACCATAAAGCTCTTCCTCGATTCCCCCGATTTTGCCACGGCCTCGGCAATCGCCAGGACTATCAACGGGACATTCGGGCCGGGCTGCGCCAGCGCCCCGGACCCCTCGATGGTGACAATCGGCATCCCCGAAGCCTATGCGGACCGGATAGTGGACTTTGTTTCCAGGGTAGGGGAGATGGACGTCGCCGTCGACAACCCGGCAAAGGTCGTGATAAACGAGAGAACGGGCACCATAATAATCGGACAGAACGTGAAAATAGCGCCTGTGGCCATCGCCCACGGCAACCTGACGATAGAGATAAAGACGACTTACGCCGTCTCGCAGCCGGCCCCTTACGGGCCTGAAAGCTCCAGGACCGTGGTCGTCCCGAACAAGAACGTACAGGTGAAGGAGCAGAAGGCAAGCCTCATGGAGGCATCCGGATCAACCCTCGGAGAGGTCGTCAGCGCGCTGAATGCCCTTGGCGTCACACCCAGGGACCTCATCTCCATCATGCAGGCGCTCAAGGCGGCCGGGGCCCTGAAGGCCGATCTTGAGATCATTTAAAGGCGGATGGACGAAGTGTATGTAGACGACGGCATAAGCCCCGATTCCCTGGAGAGATACAGGGGCAAGGACACGCCGGCCGCCATGAAGGCGGTCGCGAAATCGATGGAGGCCATGTTCGCATACCAATTGATAAAAGAATTGCGTGCCACGGCCGGCGCCGATGGAAAGGATTTCGCCATGCAGACTTATGCGGGCATGTTCGACATGCAGCTTGCCAGCCTCTGGGCCCAACAGGGAATGGGCCTCGAAAATGCCATAGTCAGACAGTTGGAGGGCGCAAATACTAAAGCTGAATCTGAGAAATCATCCGCTAACACTTCGGAATCAAAAGCAAAAACTGGAAACGAAACTGGAATTAAAACTCCCGGGATACTGAACGCTCCGGCCGGCGATGCTCCTGCCGGGGGGGCGGCATACAATGCAACGCATGAGGATATAACAGGCATGATAAAGGCGGCATTTGGCGGCCAGGCCTCAAACGCAATGGCTGTAGCCGCCGCCGAAAGCTCGGGCAACCCCAATGCCATGCATTTTAATGCGGAATACGGGAGCACGGATTACGGCCTGTTTCAGATAAACGATAAATATTGGGCGGACCGGCTTAAGAGAAACGGGATCATAAATGACGTCAGTGACCTCTTTGACCCTCGCACGAACATTGAAGCGGCCGCATGGATATACAGGCACGGGGGCTGGAACCAGTGGACATCGGTGCGCAGCGGGAGGGTGCAGCTTGGGCCTCCCGATGTCATATATGCTGATAATTCAGCTAGTTAGCATGGAAACATAAAGTCATTTATGAAGGTAAGGGAGGTCCGATTAAAGATTTGCCGGGCGGCTCACGATAAATAGATAACAGGACGTTTACTGAAAAACATTGTTTGAGCGCCCGGAGGAACGAGTGAAAGTAAATAGAAACAAGCCACCTGATGGCCTGGATCCAAGCAGCATGAAACGGATTTCTGACAAGGGTGGGGGCCACGGGGGCTCGGCCGCGCCGGCCGACAGCGTGGACATCTCGAGAAAGGGCAGGGAAGTGCAGGGGCTTATGGACTCCATAAGCCGGCTTCCGGAGACGAGGGTGGACAAGGTAAATTCGGTTGCAGAGTCGGTGAAGGCGGGCAATTACAATGTGCAGTCCGGCAAGATAGCCGAAAAGATGATAAGCGAGATGACATGACGGACCAGATGGACGGGAGCCTTGAAAGGATAAGGGAAATCCTGGAGCAGCAGGTGCAGGAGTACAAGGGACTGCTCGGGCTCCTGCAGAAAGAGAGGCTGAGCCTCATGGACCTCGACGGGCAGGCGGTGGAAGAGCTTTCCAAGCAGAAAGATACCGCCGTGCTGAAACTCCGGCTTCTGGAGCAGGAGAGACTCCGGCTTCTGGAGAAGCTTTCTTCGGCTTTCGGAGCCGACGGCCTTTTGAGCCTGAAGGAGATCGCCGCCAAAACGGGCGATGCCTCCTTCCAGGCCCTCAGGGGCCAGCTTATCTGCCTGCTGCAGAGCATCGCGGAGCTGAACGAGTTCAACCGGATACTCATAGACCGCTCCCTGGCGGTCGTGAACCGTTCGCTGGAGGCCCTGGGCGTCCGCGGCCCGGGCATGAATGGCGCGGGAGGCAGTGGCAAAGGCATGGTCGTCTCCCGGAATATCTGATGGAATATTTGATGGCTGCCGGACATCCCATAACGGAGGAAATCTGATGGGAGGGCTTTTAAATATCCTCGATATAGGCGGCTCGGCCCTTTTCGCCAGCCAGGCGGCCATGAACACGACCAGCAACAATATAGCCAACGCAAACACCCCGGGCTACGATTCGGAGATCACACTGCTTGAGCCTGTGGATTACGTCAGCCTTGCCGGGGGCAACGCGAACATGAACAACCCCGGCGGCGTGGCGGTCACCGGCGTCCAGAGGCAGTACGATTCCTTTCTCCAGAACCAGATATATCAGCAGCAGCAGAGCCTGAGCAGCTCGGACTCCTCCAGCAACGTGCTGAGCCAGGTGGAGCAGGCCTTCAACGAGACGGGCAACACGGGGCTTTCGACCTATTTCAATAATTTTGTGGATTCCTGGCAGCAGGTGGCCGACAACCCGTCGGACGCCGCCAGCAGGACCGTGCTGCTCTCCAATGCCCAGGCCCTGGTGGGAGCGGCGCAGCAGGCGCAGGGCGCCGTGCAGTCGGCTATCAAATGGGCCAACGACTCAATTGCCCAGACTGTGCAGACGGTGAACAATCTGGCCTCGCAGATCGCCGGCTTGAACCAGAAGATATCCAGTATGGCCGGAACCGGCGACGGCAGCGACAGCCAGTTGAGGGACGAGAGGACCAGCGTCATGAACCAGCTCTCCCAGTATGTGGACTTCAATTATTTCGAGGACCCGACCGGGCAGGTGACCATAATTGCCGGCATGCAGGACCTCGTATCCGGAAGCCAGACGGAGGCCCTCTCAGTTCAGCCCGATTCAAACGGCGACAACCAGGTCTACATGGGAGGCAGAAACATAACGTCCGTTATCCAGAAGGGATCGCTGGGAGGGCTGATAGCGGGACGCAGCGACGCCGAGACCCAGGGGCTCGACCCGCTGAGACGGTTTGTCGCCGCCCTCGTCCAGCAGGTAAACCAGGTCCAGGAGCAGGGCTACGACTTAAACGGCAACCAGGCCGCCAACGAGCCTTTTTTCACGCCTCTTACACTTGACGCCACGGCGAACTCCGGGGCCTCCATTACCGCGTCGGTCACGAACGAGAGCCAGCTTACCCTGGATGAATACAACATCACGTATTCGGGCGGCAGCTACAGCGTCACCGACAGGAATACCGGCCAGTCCGTCACGGCGTCCGTATCGACCTCGGGCGGCTCCACCACCATCGGCTTCGACGGGATCCAGGCCGTGATAAGCGGCGCGCCGAACTCCGGGGACACCTTCTCCATAAGCCCGCTTGAAAGCGCCGTAAATAATTTCGGCGTCGCAATTACCGGCGGCAGCCAGGTGGCCGCCGCCCAGACCGCGGGCGAACCCGGGGACAACTCCAACGCGCTTGCCATGCTGAACATGCTCCAGAACGGGCAGGTCCCGGGGCTTGGCAACGATACGCTGACGGACTATTACAAGGGCATAGTCTCGACGACGGGGGCCTTAAGCAGCGCCGCATCCGACAGCCAGACATTCAACAGCAACCTCCTTGATCAGCTCAATGCGCAGCGCGACTCCACTTCCGGCGTCTCCCTGGACGAGGAGACCGTAAACCTCATAAAATACCAGCAGGCCTACGAGGCGGGGGCAAAGGTGATAGAGACCACAAGTCAACTCATTAATACCCTGATGAACATATGAAAATAGGCACCTACCAGATATACGGACAGCTCGCGAATTACATGAACCAGGACATCTCCACGATAACCAAGCTTGAGGACGAACTTTCCTCCGGGAAAAAATTCACCAGGAACTCCGATGACGTCATCAGCGTGGTAAGCTCAATGGACTATAACATGGAGCTGAGCCAGGACAACCGCTACTCTTCCGGCATCAACAGCGCCACCACGATGCTCAGTGACGCGTCTACGGCGATGTCGTCCACCCTTGATGCCCTCAACCAGGCCAAGGAGGTAGCGCTTGAGGGGTTAAACGGCACGTCCAGCGCCCAGGACAGGGCGGCGATGGCCCAGCAGGTCTACCAGATCCGGGACGAACTGCTGGGGTTCGCGAATACGAAAACCGCCGATGGCCAGAGCGTGTTCGCAGGTTTGAAGACGGACCAAAGCGCGTTTGACTCCTCCACGTACGCCTATAACGGGGACGCCGGCGTGATGAACGCAAATATATCAAATTCGCAGCTTCTTCCGGTGAATGTGCCTGGCAGCACCGCCTTCGCCTACACCCTCTCCGGGCCGGTGAGCGTACAGCAGGCCGACGGCTCCACGGTCACATATTCCATGTCCGGCTATCCGCCGCCCTCCGGTGACACGACCATAAACGTGCAGATCACGGACGCCAGCGGCAACACCCTGGACAAATTCAGCTTCTCCAATTTCATGCAGTTGACGGGGCTGCTGGGGGACGCCCTTAACAGCAACAACACCACGCGGATAAGCGCGCTGCTGACCCCGTTTGACGACGCCATCAGCCAGGCCACGAGCGTTAGCTCCGATATCGGCGCAAGGCAAAACAGGCTTACCGCCCAGCAAAGCGCCATAGAAAACGACACGCTTAACGCCCAGACCCTGCTTTCGAGCGTCCAGGACGACGACGTGGCCGACACGACCACCCAACTGGCGAAGTACCAGGCGATCCTGCAGTCAATAAGGGAGACCACCGCGACCGATGTCTCGCAGTCCCTGCTTGATTTTCTGAAGTGATTATCCGATAAAATATCATCTGATTGGAGAGACCGGTTTTTTTATTGCGCGGTTTCTTGTGAAACCGTCCCCCTCCTGGCGGAGGACTGCCGGGGGCTGAATCCATCATCAGGTTCTTTTGAAAGGCGGGCAAGGATGCTGGCGCTGACAAGGAAGTCGAAAGAGGCAATCAGGATAGGCGGCGATATCACCGTGACGGTCGTGGAGATCAAGGGGGGGCAAGTCCGGCTCGGCATAGAGGCGCCCCCGGGCGTCAGGATTTACAGGGCGGAGGTCTATGAAAAGATACTCAGGGAAAACATGATGTCCTCCGGACTCTCGGTTGAGGAGTTCAGCAAAATCAAGGAGGCGCTTGGCAATGAAGATAAAGTTTGAAACCGCCCGGTTTGGCCCCGTCGAAGTCGATGATTCAAAGATGATAAATTTCCCGGAGGGCATACCCGGCTTCTCCGCCCTCAAACGCTATATCATCATGGACTACAGGGACACCGGGCTCAAATGGCTCCAGTCGGCGGACGACCCCGCCGTCGCCTTTATCGTCGGCCTTCCGGAGACCGTTGCTCCGGGCTTCGAGGCAAATGTGGACGACGCGGCCATACGGATTCTGGGCATCGAAAAAAAGGACGACCTCGCGGTGCTGCTCATACTGCGCGTGGAAGCCGGCAGGCTCATCGTCAATACCAGGGCCCCGCTGCTGCTTAACGCCGCCCTCATGAGGGGCATGCAGCTTCTGCCCGAGAGGATTTATTAATCTTCTTGAAATAATAACGACGGGATTGCCACGGGGCTGCGCCCCTCGCAATGACGAACAAAGACATGCACTGGGCCGCTCAAGATGTCATTGCGAGCGGAGCGAAGCAATCTCGTCGTTGTTGTTTCTATTATGAGAATATTAATAACTCTAACTCCCAAAATAATTTGTCACTCCGCGCATCGCATGCCCGCGTGCATTTTTTGCCGCCCTTCAGGCGTCAAATTTCCGACCAAAAATAAATAATCCTTTAAAATCGAGACATTTTCAATTGGCATAACAATTGCAATTCCTCCAGTGTCATTAAGATGACTTCGCGGGCAGCCGCGCACACGCCGTTTTCGTTTTTACGGACGGGAGGAGAAGATATTGGGAAAAGGAAAAAATTCAGCCGGGGGTAAGGCAGCCGTCACGATTATACAGCCGCAGGGTTATCCGCACAGCGCGGCCTTCCGGGAGATGGCGCAGAGCGTTTTTTACGGCCTGAAGGCGCTCGGGTATGAGGCAACCATCTGGACGAACAATTTTATCCCGGATGGCCTGAATATCGTCTTCGGGGCCCATCTGCTGTCCGCGGAGCGGGCGGCCCGGCTGCCGGAAAGATCGATCATATACAACCTGGAGCAGGTAGACCCGTCTTCCCAGTGGGCGGCGATAAAGCCCCTTCTGGGGCGTTTCCCGGTCTGGGATTACAGCCTCCGGAACATCGGGGCGTTCGGAGCCATGGGAAACGGAGACGCCGTATTTCACGTTCCTGTCGGTTTCATGCCGGAGATGTCGCGCATCAAACCCTGCCGCACCCAGGACATAGACGTACTATTCTACGGTTCGGTAAACGAGCGGCGAAAGAAGATACTGGATGCCCTCAGCCGGGAGGGTTTGCGCGTGGAGGCGCTGTTTGGCGTCTACGGGGCGGAGCGCGACGCGCGCATCGCGCGCTCGAGGGTGGTGCTGAACCTCCATTTCTACGATTCCAGCATCTTTGAGCTGGTGAGGGTGTCGTATCTGCTGGCCAACGGGAAGGCCGTAGTCAGCGAGTGCGATGAGAAGACCGAGATGGAGCAGGGGCTTCGCGGCGCCATCGCCGCAGTCCCATATGGAAATATCGTGGAGGAGTGCAAAAGGCTGGTAAAAGACGATGAAAAAAGGGCGGCGCTTGAAAAGGCCGCATTCGACATATTCTCGAAGAGGGACGAGGCCGCCTGCTTGAGCGCCGGGCTGTCCTGGGCGAACTCCTTTTGGGACAGGCGGGCCTGCCGCGTTTTTTTGGATGCCGGCGGCGGCGATCCGGTTTCGATTGTGCTTGCGGCCCCCGCAAGCAGGCAGGAAAACCGGCTCAAGGAAATCCAGAGATGCCTCGGGCTCCTGGACAAATATACCCCCGAGCCCCACGAGATAATCTTCGCAGGCTTCAATCACGGAGGCGCCGCGAAATGGCTTAAAAGGCACGCGGCCTCCGGCGGGCCATGCAAATTTGCCGAAACATCCGGCCCCGGTTTTGCCGCCGCGTGCAATGCGGGCATCCGGGCGGCATCCGGCCGGTATATAGTCCTTCTGGCAGGCGGCGTGGAGGTGACGGAGGGATGGCTCTCCAGGATGCTCGGATGCATGAAGAATGTCGAGAAATCCTCCCCCGGTTTTGCCGGACCTCCCGTAATCGGCCCGCTGTCAAACGTTGCCGAGGGTCCGCAGAAAGCCGCTTCGCCTTTCATCCGGCAGGGCCGGGAGGGCCGCCGTCTGCAGGCGCCGGGGCTCGATGATTTTTGCGTCATGTTCCCCCGCGCGCTATTCGGGAAGACGGGCCCTTTTGATGAGGTTTTTGCTTCGCGGCCGCCCGCCGTGCTGGATTTCATACAGCGCGCCCGGCTTGAAGGATCGGAGTGTTTCGTGGCGGCCGATACGTTTGTTTACAGGGAGGCTCCGGATGTCTCAAAGACAAAGGCGCATGAGGAAGAATGGGACGGCCGGGAGGCCTTCGACGAGAAATGGCGCGCACTTGACCCGCGTGACCCCAAAGCAAAAAAACTCCGCGCGCTGAAACTCTTTGAAGAAGCAGCCGGGGCCCGCCTGATGGGCGACCTGGAAAAGGCGGTGGGGATATTCGTCGAGGCCGTAAAAAATTCTCCCCTTGACGACATGCCGTTTTTAAAGAGACTGTATTTCCGGTTCGCCCGGATGCTCATCGACGATGGCCAGTCCGGAGACGCCCTCGAGCTGCTCTCCAATATGCCCGGTGGGGACCAGCCTGCTGCGGACCCGGTGGAGATTGAGCTTCGGGGATATTGCAAGGACGGCCTCGGGGAGGCCGTGGAAGCGGAAAGACTTGCCCGGATGGCGCTCGACCTCCGCGGGAGTGCAGGCGCTCTGAACCTGATGGGAGTCATCCATTTCAAAAAAGGACAGGCAGACAGCGCGGCCTCATTATTTGAGGAGGCCATAAGGCAGGACAGCGGTTTCGCGGAGGCCCATGCCAATCTCGGCGCCCTCAGGTGGGCGGAGGGCAAAAGGCGGGAGGCGTTTGCGCTCTTTGAAAGGGCTTTCACCCTCTCTCCGTGCGCGGAAGACATTATCACGAATTATTACAACGCGCTCATGGAGCTTTCGCAGGAGGACAAGGGCCTGCTCGAAAGGGCGGCAGGGACTGTCCGGGACGCCATCGCCCTTTATCCGGCCAAACGCCGTCTGCGGCATGTCCTTGCGGATTTTCACCTGAGGCTGGGCGAAAACGCGGATGCGCTGAACGCCCTTGAGGAGGCGTTTTTATCGTTCGGGGTGGACGATGCGGCGCTTGCCGTGGCGCTGCGGATCAGGGAGCTTGCCGGCCCCCATGAGGGGGCCGCCGCGGAAAAGCGAAGACTCTCAATATGCATGATAGTGAAGAACGAGGAGAAAAACATCGTGCGCGCGCTGCTGAATATGAGGCCGCTTGCGGACGAGATGATAGTGGTGGACACGGGTTCCTCCGACCGCACGAAGGACATCGCCAGGGCGCTTGGGGCGAAGGTCTTCGATTTCGAGCGGACGGGGGAGTTCAATTTCTCCGAGGCGAGGAATTTCTCGATCTCCCGGGCGTCTGGCGGCTGGATTCTTGCGATGGATGCGGACGAGGTCATATCACCCGCGGACCGCGGCAGGATCAGGGCGCTGGTAGAGGGGGCGAGGAAAGATACGGCCTACAGCTTCACCACGAGAAACTACATACTTTCCCCCGCGGTCTGGGGCTGGAGGGCAAACGACGGCGTATACCCGGAGCAGGAGGCCGGCACCGGCTGGCTGCCGAGCATAAAGGTGAGGCTCTTTGCCAACGACGGGAGGATACGTTTCAGAAACCAGGTCCACGAGACAGTGGAGGGTTCCCTTGAGGAGGCCGGAATAAAGATCGCGCCCTGCGGCGTGCCCATCCACCATTACGGCAAACTCTCCGCGGACAAGGTGCAGGAAAAAGGCAGGGACTATTTCGAACTGGGCCGGGCCAAACTGTCCGAAAAAGGCGGGGACGATTTCAAGAGCGCCCAGGAGCTGGCCGTTCAGGCCGGGGAACTGGGCAGGTTTGAGGACGCGCTTGAAAACTGGAAGAAGGCCGCAAGCATCAGGCCAGGCAGTCTTCAGGCGCGTCTGGGGATCGCGGACTCCCTTTGCCAGCTTGCGCGGTATGATGAGGCCAGGGAGGCCATAGAGAAGGCGTTCAAGTCTCCCCTTGACTGCCTGGAGACCAGCTATCTGTACGCCCGCTGCCAGGTGTTTCTGGGGGACGCCGGGGGCGCCATCGAACTGCTTGAAAATGAAAAAGGCGGAAACACGCACCCCATGGTCCTCTCCACCCTGGCCCTTGCCCATCTTTGCGCCGGCAACGGGAAGGCCGGCAGGGAGCTTTCAAGACGGGCCGGCCGGCATATGGACATGCCCGCCGTTTTAGCGCTCTACACGAAAAAGCTGGTCGATTGCGGCAGGACCGGTTACGCCCTCCGGGTCCTCGAATTCCTGAAAGAGGAAAAGGCATTAAAACCGGATGTGCAGGTGATGCTTGCGGAATGCCGTCTGCGGATAGCGAAATCGGAAAGGGAAAAGGCGGCAGGGGATAAAAAAGACGCAACTCCGGCGGCCGCGTCCAGGCGGAAGTGCTGGTGCGGGGGCGCCCTCGCGGACTCGGCGCACCCGGCATACGGGCGGTGCGTGGAATGCGGCACGCATGCGGTAAAGGAGAGTCCCGGCGAGGAAAAGCTGAAGGAGTTTTACACGCTTGACGGCTACTGGCACGAGTATGTCGCCAAGACCTTCGGCTACCCTTCGATAGAAGAGCGCGCGGAAATGGATTTCAAGAACCGGATTCCGTTCTGGCACCAGATACTCGCCAGATACAATCCCGGGCCGGAGCACCTGCTTGAGATCGGGTGCGCCCACGGCGGGTTTCTGCATTACTGCCGCGAGCGCGGGGCCGGGCATGTTGTCGGCGTGGAGGTCGACGAGCGGACATGCGGATTCGCCCGCGGGCGTTTCAATCTGCCCTACGTCATAAGCGGCCTGTTTCCCGATGTTAATCTGCCCTACGGCAAGTTCGACGCCATCTGCGGATTCGACGTCATCGAGCATTTCTCTTCACCCGTGGAGGGACTCTCCGCGGTCGCCTCCATGCTCAAGGAAAACGGCGTCTGCATATTCCAGACCCCGTGCTGGAACGGAGAGGGCAAGGACTGGATGCAGTTCAAGCCCGAGGAACACCTCTTTTTGTTTTCCCGCGAGGCCATCGGAGGGCTGCTCCGGGCCTCCGGCCTGGAAGCGATTGAAGTGTTCCGGGGATTTAACCCGGATGAGGCCATAATTGTCGGATGCAAAAAGGGATCCGCCCTAGCGGGAAATGGCGGCAGGCGCGATGCCGGCCGGGATGCCGCCGCCGGCTGCCTGAAGCCGGACGCGGCGGCCTGCGGCGCCGGTGACGCCGCTGTAAAGAGCGTCCCCCGCGTCCGGGAAAGCGTGCTAATCGGGCTTACCGAGCATTTCGGCGATATAGTGGCCTGCGAGCCCGTAGCGCGCAGCCTGAAGGAGAAATATCCAGGCGCAAGGATCACCTGGGCCGTAAGGGAACCTTACAGGGAATTGATCGACAGCAACCCCAACATCGACGAAACGCTCGTCGTCGACTGCCTCACGGAGTGGATTCTGATCGCGGAGAGCGGCACCTTCGACGAGGTCGTCGACCTCCATGTAAACGGCAGGATATGCCCCGTATGCGGCATCCCCCTGAGGAAAAAGAATGGCAGGCCCGAGGTAAACGGCGAAAACTATTTTTCCTTCGGCAGCCTGCTTGATGCCTTCTCGCTTGGCGCGGGCGTTTCCGTCAGGGAAAAACAGCCCAGGGTATACATCACGGATTCCGCGGCCAGGCGGGTGAGGGAATTGCCGCTTCCGGAGAGGTATGCGGTGTTTCATTGCGAGTCCAACGAGAAAGACAAGGACTGGCCGGCCTCCAAGTGGGCGCAGCTCTATTCATTCATGGCGAATGAACTGGGGATTCCGGTTGTCGAGGTCGGCACAAGGCCCGTCCTGCCCGGGGGCGGGGGCATAAACCTCTGCAGTCAATTATCGCTTCTTGAAACAGCCGAGGTGATCAGGCGCTCCGCGCTCTTCGTGGGTGTGGACAGCGGACCCGCCCACCTGGCAAACGCGACGCGGACCCCTGGGGTCGTATTGCTTGGCAGATACCGCGCATTCAGCCGCTACATGCCTTACACCGGCTGCTACGCCGAAGGGGTTTCGGTGGCCGGCATCCTGTTCAATGAGAACGGCCCGGCCTCGGAAATCCCCGTCCAGCGCGTGATGGAGGCGGTCAGAAAGCGGCTTAAAAATGAAAATGAAAAAGAGAGCTGTCTGAAAGGCCAGTGAAGCCAGGGACAAGGGAAAGGACGGGCATGGACAAGGAAAGGGAAACACACCCGAAACTGATAGCTTTTTATCTTCCGCAATATCACCCCATACCGGAAAACGACAGCGCCTGGGGAAAAGGTTTCACTGAATGGACGAACGTCGCGAAGGCAAAGCCGCTCTTCCCCGGACATTATCAGCCGCATCTGCCCGCCGATCTCGGGTTCTACGATCTTCGCCTGGCCGAAACCAGGGAGGCCCAGGCCGATCTTGCCAGGCAGTACGGCATCTACGGTTTCTGCTATTACCATTACTGGTTCAAGGGGAGGACGCCGCTTGGGCGCCCCTTGCAGGAGGTGCTGGCCTCCGGCAGGCCCGATTTCCCCTTCTGCCTCTGCTGGGCCAACGAAAGATGGACGAGGGCTTGGGACGGCGGCATGAACGATGTGCTCATCGATCAGAATTACAGCCGGGAGGATGACATTGACCACATCCGGTGGCTCTGCAACATTTTCCGGGACAGCAGGTACATAAAGGTGAAGGGCAAACCGCTTCTTCTCGTTTACAAGTCGGCCGATCTTCCCGATCCCGGGGGGACGGCCGCGCTCTGGAGAAAGGAGGCGGAAAGACTCGGCCTGCCCGGCCTCTACCTCTGCAGGGTGGAGAGCTTCGGCAATGAAATCGAGGGCCCCGAGGCCATCGGTTTCGACGCGTCAGTGGAATTTCAGCCCGACTGGAGGAGCCTGGCTCCGGTCGGGGTCAAACTCGACAACGGCAACTGGGTCAGTCCCTACCGTGATGCCGTGCTGCACATGGCCGCAAAGGAGATCCAGCCCTTCAAGAGGTTCCCCTGCGTGACTCCGTCATGGGACAACACGGCCCGCAGATCAACGAAGGCATTTGTTTTTCTTGGGGCCACGCCCCCTCTCTATGAATGGTGGCTCGGCCGCACGCTGGATACGCTTGGCGGGCGCAATCTGGACGACGATATCGTGTTCATAAACGCATGGAACGAGTGGGGCGAGGGAAATCACCTGGAGCCGGACATGAAATTCGGGCGCGCGTGGCTCGAGGCGACGAAGTCCGCATTGACGGCGTGCGGCGCGGGCGCAGTGCTCAAGACACCCCCGGAGGGCAAATACGCTGAGGATGAGGCGGCAGCCTGCCAGTTCCTGGGCTCGGCGCTGAAAGGGGTGGACGCGAAGGCGGCGGTAAGATACCTGGATAGGTCGCTGAGGTTTACCATCAAGACGATGGCGCGGAATTACCACAACGGACGAGCCCTGAAATTTTCCGGCGCCCCGGACAGCGAAAAAAGGGAATTCGCGAAAATCCTGTCCGCCGGTTCCTCGATGAATTCGCACGTGCTGGATTTCACCGGCACGAATTATGCGCTTCTGGGCGAAAAACCGAAAGCCCTTTTCTGCCTGCGCCACGCGGTGGCCTCGGATTCGAAGAACCTCGCGGCGCTGAAAAACCTGGCCAGGGTCCTCCATGAATCCGGGTGCCGGGAAGAGGCAATGCGGACCTACGGGAAGATACTTGATGTGTCGCCGGGCGACGCCGACGCCCTGCTCGCCCTGGGCACCGGGCGCGCGGCCGGGCAGGATGCATGCGGGGAAAAATCTCAGGACCCTCCCGCAGCCGGGAATGCGGCCTGCGAAAGCGGGCATAAAACGGCCGGCAATATCCTGATAATCGACAAATATCTGCCCTGGTTCGACATGGCGTCTGGGGCAGTCAGGCTTTTTTCGATCATCCGCCTTCTGAGGGACCGGAATTACCACGTCACATTCATTGCCCGCACAGGCAGGGACCAGGAATATTACATTGAAGTTTTGAGGTCGCTGGGAGTCGAGGTCCATGCCGCGGACACCGGGCAGGCCGATTTGAAAAGGATACTTTCAGACAGGTTCTATGAGATTGCGATATTGTCCTTCTACGACATCGCCATTCAGTATCTGCCTGAAATAAGGGCCCTCTCACCGCGCACCAGGATACTGATAGACACCGTGGACATACATTTCGTGCGGGAGCAGAGGATGGCCAGGGTCAACGGCGACAAGGCATTGCTGAAGAAGGCCGAAGCCACGAAAAAGGATGAACTGGGTATTTATGGCAAGGCCGACGCCGTCATAACCATAACGGAGAGCGACTGGGACCACATAAAAAATCATCTCCCCGGCGCGAAACACTTTGTAATCCCGAATATCCACGCGGCGGACAGAAGCCCTTTGGAATTGAACGGCCGGAGCGGCCTGCTTTTTGTCGGGAATTTCAATCATCTGCCCAACGTGGACGCGGTCAGGTATTTCGCCAGCGAGATTTTCCCCAGGATCAAGACGAAGGTGCCGGAGATGACCCTGACGATTGTAGGGCCTCTTCCCCCCAGGGAAATCTCGTCCCTTCAAGGCGGGGATATCACCGTCACCGGGCACGTGCCGGAGACGGGGCCATATTTAAGGAAGGCAAGAATTTCCATCGCGCCGCTCAGGTACGGCGCAGGCATGAAGGGCAAGATCGGAGAGGCAATGGCGCATGGGCTCCCCGTGGTCACCACTTCGGCCGGGGCCGAGGGAATGGGCCTTGTATCCGGGGAGACCGCATTGATTGCGGATTCCCCGGACGGATTCGCCGAGTGCGTGGTCAGGTTATATTCAGACGGCGGCCTCTGGAGCCGGATAGCCCAAAACGCGAGGGATTTTATCGATAAAAATTACTCGTTTGAAAAAGTTGGCATGGAATTGGCCGGCATGATGAGAAGCGTAATCGATGCCGGACGGGCACCGGAGGGGCGGCGCGGGGCAATGCGGAAGGACGCGGGAGACGTGCTGGTGACGGGCGTATATTTGTCCGGCCGGAAGAACAACATCGATGAAATTGTAAGCCGGTTTAACTCCCCCGGCAAGTGGCGTGTTACCCAGAAATGGGCGTCAATCGGGGGTGCGGCCTCCAGTAAACACGTCAGAAGGGTCACGTGCTGGCAATTCGATGCGGCGCCGAAGTTTGCCTTGCTCAATAAAATGCTTTCGGAGGAGGACCTTGGCAGGTATGACTATGTGATTGTCTGCGACGATGACATAAAAATATGCGACGGCTTCCTCGACAGATATCTTGATATTGTGGCCAGGCATGATTTTGCCCTCGCCCAGCCGGCCCGGACCCATAACAGTTTCATAGACCACCATTTTGTCGAGCAGTTGGCGGGTCTTGAGGCGAGGAGGACGCGGTTCGTTGAAATCGGCCCCCTTTTTTCCCTGCGGAGGGATATCATCCCCCATTTTTTCCCGTTCGATGAGTCGTCCCCCATGGGGTGGGGCTATGATTTTGTCTGGCCGTGCACGATAGAGCGGCTTGGACTGAAAATGGGAATTGTGGATGCCGTACCCGTTGACCACAGCATGCGGAAACCGGTTGAAAATTACAGCTATGAGGAGGCGCGAATGTCCATGGGTAATTACCTGTCCCGGAACAGGAGTTTATCCAAATCCGAGGCCTTCAGGATAATGGAATCCTATGCATAAGGCGGATGAGGATCGTTTTGCAGCGGGCTTAAACGGGACGGATATTTCTTCCAAAGATTTAACGCGGGGAGGGGAAAATACCCTCTCCCTCCCCCTGAGCGTGATAATCTGCACATACAACCGCGCGGAGCTTTTTGGAGGCGCGCTTGAAGGCCTCCTTGCCCAGACCCTGGGCAGGGACAAATTCGAAGTCATCGTCATAGACGACGGCTCCTCCGACGGCACCGGGGAAGTGGCGGCGTCCTTTGCGGGGAGGCTGCCCATAAGGTATTTCCGGCAGAAAAATGCGGGGCTGGCCTCGGCAAGGAACCACGGCATCTACGCGTCCCGCGGCCGGATACTTTTTTTCTGCGACGACGACGACGTTGCGGCGCCGACGCTTCTGGAGGAGCATCTGGGGACGCACGGGCAGTATCAGCAGCCGGATTTCGCGGTCCTGAACTATACCGGCTGGTCCCCGGCTCTTTCGGTTACGCCGCTTATGAATTTCATCACGGAGGTCGGCTGCTTTTTGTTCTCCTATCCCCACATAAAACACGGGGACATACTGGACTACAGTTTTTTTTGGGGCGGCAGGGTCTCCTGCAAGAGGGATTTCCTGATCGAGCATGGCGTCTTTAATCCGGAGTTCCGCTTCGGGTGCGAGGACATAGAACTTGGATACCGCCTCTCCAAGGCGGGTTTGAAAGTCGTCTTCAACAAAAACGCCGTTTCCTTCATGTCCCGGCCCGTGACGTTTGATGATTTCTGCAAGCGGCTGGTGAAACAGGGCAGGTCGCAGTATATCTTCAGCGCCATGCACGCGGACCCCGCCGTCCAGCGCTGGACCGAAGTCCGGGAGGCAGAAAAATGGAGCGAGATAGAGGCCGGCTTCGATGCCATGAAAAAATCCACCATGGACCTCGATACGGCTGTGAATATCAAACTAAAACAGAACCTTGGGGTGGACTCCAGGGTATGGCAGCAACTGCACGCGGCATACTGGTGGGTCTTCAGGGCTTGCAAGATGAAAGGCATCGCCGAATCCAGGCAGGAGCGCGAGGACGTGTCCCTGCAGGCCGCCGAGGCCGGATTTGATTCAGGTCCCGGAGGGCTTTGAGAATATATTTATTCATAAAAATCAAAGATTTGTCGTGTATATGCATTTGCCGCCGGGCAGCCGTGTTCGCTGTTTAAAGTTTTTCCCCGCATGTTCCGATAAGTGAATTAAAGGGTTTCAAAAGGCGCGAAAAGGGGGTGACTCAAGAGATTTTCAAGGCGCCTGCCCGCCCGGGGTCATGGGACCGGGACAGAGGGCATTAAAATGTAAAACCCTTTAAAACCGGCAAGGATGCCGGAACAAAAATTTCACGGAGGAAAAAGACATGTCTCTGGTTATCAACACTAACATCGCGTCTATCGATGCTCAGAGGAACCTGTGGGCCACCGGAAACGACCTGAAGACGGCCATGGAGAGGCTCTCGTCGGGCCTCAAGATCAACTCGGCAAAGGACGACGCCGCCGGCTACGCAATCGCAAGCAACATGACAGCGCAGATAAACGGCCTTGGGCAGGCGGTGAACAACGCCAATAACGCAAACTCCATGGTGCAGACCATGATGGGCGCGATGAACCAGATCCAGGACGCCCTGCAGAGGATGAACGAGCTTTCGGTCGAGGCGGCCGACGGCTCTTACAACAACGACCTCACTTCGATCGACTCGGAGTTCCAGGCGCTCAAGAATGAAATTGACACCATAGCCAACCAGACAAAGTTCAACGGCACATCCGTCCTCAACAGCGCCACCTCCATCACGTTCCAGATCGGCTATGAGAACACCAGCAACGACCAGTTGGCCATATCGACCGTGGCCGTGACCTCGGGCGCGCTGGGCCTGAACAGCGCCGACCTTACGACCCAGGCCAACGCGCAGGCCGCCATCAGCACGGTCTCAACGGCGCTTGGCACGCTCAGTTCCGACCAGGGGACGCTCGGCGCGGACAGCAACAGGCTCGACACCCAGGTGGCGAACCTCCAGAACGTCCAGGAGAACACCACGGCAGCCAGGTCGCAGATAGTGGACGCGGACTTCGCGGCGGAGACCGCGGAGATGACGAAGGACATGGTCTTGCAGCAGGCCGGCATCTCGGTCCTGGCGCAGGCCAACTCGCAGCCGCAGATGGTGCTCAAACTCCTGCAGTAAACGATCAAAAACGGGCGGGAAGGGGAGCTTCTCATCCCCTTCCGCCCATTTTAAAGGAGCGGGCAGATGAACATTAACGGCATTGCGGCGGGGACTGTGGAGATGGGGGCCGCACGGGCCGCATCGGCGGAAGGCCAGAAACCGGCCGCCCGGCCTGTCCCGGGTCCTGCGGCATCGAGTACCGTGTTGCAGACGCGGGCGGCGCGGGTGGAAGCTAAAAAGGGTGAAGCGGATGAAGGCGCGGTTTCAAAAGACCGGGCGGTCTTTGCGGTGGACGACAACAAGAAAGTCGTCATCCGGATTCTGGACGGCAAGGGCAAGCTGATCATGCAGATACCACCCGAGCAGGCACCCTCGTTAAAAAAGGAACTGGCCGGACTTGTGAAAAACCTTTTCAGCAAGGAGGCGTAAGATGGCGGAGTGGACGGGACTGGTAACAAGCTCTACCGGTGCCTACTCGGGGCTTAACACCCAGCAGATAATCAACACCATCATACAGGCCGACAGCCAGCCCCTGGTCGACCTGCAAAGCAAGGTGGCCGCCGATCAGGCGGAGATAAGCTCCTACGGCGGCCTCATAAACTCCCTTTCGTCCCTGAATACCCTGGCGCAGAACATGGCCCTCCCCACCATATACGGGATGGCCGCAACGTCATCTAACACGAGCGTGCTGACGGCCACCGCGGGCCCTAACGCCTCCGCGGCCACATACAGCATGACCGTGAGCCAGATTGCCCAGGCCCAGAGCATATACTCGGCGAATTTCTCGTCGGAGACCGCCAGCCCGGTCGCGAACTCCGGAGATGTGGGATTCGAGATACAGGTGGGCAGCGGGACGCCCGTCGCCATCACCTATGATTCGACAAACAACGTCTTCGATGTCGGTTCGCAGACGTTCTCAAACAGCCTGGACGGCGTCAGGGACGCCATCAACGCCGCGGGCGCGGGCGTGACCGCGTCTGTCATAAACAACGGCAGCGGCTACCAGCTCGTGATAACCTCCAACAATACGGGCGCCTCGAACAGGCTGAAGGTGCTGGTCGACACCGGCAGCGGCTACGGCGACGCCACCGGCACCGCCGGCATCAACCAGTTGGCTTTCGATCCTGCTTATAATACCGACGGCACCGTGGCCAGCTACGGGACTTACACGAACCTGCAGCAGTCCATGGCCGGGCTTGACGCAAACCTGACCCTAAACGGCCTTGCCGTCACCCGCTCCTCAAACACGATAACGGACCTGATAACGGGGGTCACGGTCAATCTCCTTCAGACGGGCTCCTCAACGCTGAGCGTGGCCAATGACAACGCCGGTTTCACTTCGCAGATAAACAGCTTCATCTCCACGTACAATACCGTCATGGGCGCAATCAACGGGGCGCTTGGCACCCAGTCGATCCCCGGCCCCCTTTACGGCGACAGCCTTACAAAGGGCCTCCGTCAGACCCTCTACGACATGACCACGAACAGCTATAACGGGACTTCCCTGGCCGCCCTCGGAATAACGCACGACGACAACGGCAACCTCACGCTGAACTCCACCGCGTGGAATGCGGCGCTTGCGGCAAACCCGAGCCAGGTGCTTGGCGCGGTAAACCAGATGGCCTCGTCGCTGCAGTCCACCATGAACTCCTACATGAACACGATCATCCCGGGCGCGGAGCAGGGATTAAACGGCGAAATATCCCTTTACAAGCAGCAGGAAGACCAGTGGTCGACGAAGCTGGCCGTCATACAGCAGATGCTCACGCAGGAGTTTTCGGCCATGGAGCAGACCCTCAGCACGCTCTCAAGTGAAAGCACCTCCATGACGAACATGCTGGGCTCTTCGACATCAAGCTCATCGTCAACATCATCCACCAGCACCAGCGGAGGTACCACTGCATGACAAACCTCGAGTACGCAACGAACGCATACAGGAAGACCATGGTCAACACCTCGGAGTCGAAGCTGGACCTGGTCATCCTGCTCTACGACGGGGCGATAGAGTTTCTGCACAAGGCGGTGTTTTACATGGGACAGAAGGACATCGCCAAAAAGCTCCATTACATGTCCAAGTCGATAGACATCGTAACGGAGCTGCTCAATTCCCTCAACATGAAGGAGGGGGGGCAGGTGGCCCAGCGCCTCCAGGACCTGTACATATACATGCTGAAGGAGCTGACTGCCGCCAACATAAGAAACGACCCCGAAAAGATACACCGGGTGCAGGGGCTTCTGCGGACGCTCCGGGAGGGCTGGAAGGGCATCAGATGACGATATTTCCGTTCCAGATGAAGGAGATGACGCACCTCTACACCAGGGCGCTGAAGCTGCCGACCTCGGCCCTCCTTGAAAAGGACCAGCCGGAGCCCGAGGACGTGGTGATGATCTCCTCCGAGGCCAAGAAAAAGCAGATTCTCGACGAGGCGAAAGGCGCGGTCCTTGACCGGATCAGGCAGGCCGGATAGGCGCGGGCCTGGAGGCGCTGCGCGCGATGAATAAAAGGGATTTCAGGATTCTTGTAGTCGATGACGACGATATAGCGCGGGAGGTGGTGAGCTCCATCCTGTCCAAGGAGGGGTATTCGGTGCATACCGCCGTGGACGGGCTGCAGGCGATCAGCACGCTCATGACCGAGGACATCGGCATGGTCATCACCGATTTCAAGATGCCGGGGGCCGACGGCCTCGAGGTGCTGAGGACCAGCATGCGGGCCAACCCGGAGACCAGCGTGGTCATAATTACGGCCTACGGCACGCTGGAGGCCACGCTGGAGGCCATAGCCGAGGGGGCGTACGATTATCTCACGAAGCCGTTCAAGATACAGGAGATAATCATAGTGGCCGACAGGGCCTTTAAAAGGGCGAAGCTGATAAATGAAAACAGCGAATTGAAGGAGCGGCTGAAGGAGACATACAGGGACCTGAAACTCCTGAAGGCCGTCTCAAGCGGGGAAAACCCTTGCCTCGTGACGGAGTGGATAGAAAGGCTGGAGAAGCTGAAGTCGAGCGACATACTGAGCGTGGCGGAAGCGGAAATCCTCAGGGAAAGGTTGATAAGAGGCAATGGCGTGCAGGATACTGATAGTAGATGACGACCCGGTCGTGCGCGAGGTCCTTGAGCAGATCATAACGGGCCTGGGCCACAACCCGGACGTGGCGAGGGACGGCCTGGAGGGGCTCCGCAAGACAAGCGAGAACGAGTATGAAATAATTTTTACCGACCTGAAGATGCCCGGCCTGGGCGGGATGGACTTCCTGAAGGAAGTGAAGCGGGGCAATCCGTCGGTTTCGGTGGTGGTGATTACGGGTTTCCCGACGGTGGAGGCCGCGGTGAGCGCCATGAAGGAGGGCGCCGACGACTTCATAACCAAGCCCTTCAACATAGACTCCATTCAGTCCATAATAGGCAGGCTTGCCGGCTCCAGGAGCCTGATCCGGCAGGACGGGGGCGTGGTTTCCGCCGAATCGGTCAAGCGCCTCAATTCCGCCCTCTTTTCAAAGATACAGAAAATAAACCTCCTCAAGACGATAAGCGCCGAAGTGGACGGCCTTTCGAGCAACGCCGAGCTTTATGAAAAGATCGTCGGAATGGCCTCCAGGCTGCTTTTCGCGAGGACGGTCAGTTTCGGCATAATCGAAAACGGGCACATGAAGATAAAAAAATCGAAGGGGATAAGGGAAAAGGAGATACCCGTTGCCGGAAGCCTTCTCGAAAAGGTCGTGAAAAACGGCAGGCACTACCTGGCCGCGGCCGGCGAGGTGGACCCCCATAACGGCAACCTGCTCAGGGCGCAACTGCTTTCCATACCCTTTACCGTAAACGGCGAGGTCTTCGGCGTGCTCAATATCGGGGACAAGGCCGATGGCACGGGTTTCAGCGACGACGAGATAGGGCTCGGCCTCACCTTCGCCAGAAAGGTCGCCCTGAGGATAGAAAACAACGCCCTCTACGATGTCTTTTACAGCTCGCTGGTGAGCGCGCTTAAATCGCTCGTAAACAGCATAGAGGCCAGGGACTCCTATACCAAGCAGCACTCCGAGAGGGTGACTGACTACGCCCTGCAGATCGCGGGTATTATGGGCCTCTCCGAGGACGATAAAAACGCCATAGGCTTCGGCGGGTACCTGCACGACATAGGCAAGATCGGCGTTAGGGACACGGTGCTTCTGAAACAGGGCGTTCTCACAAGCGAGGAAGTCGACGAGATAAGGCTCCATCCCGTGATCGGGGACAACATCATATCACCGCTGAAATTCTTCCCGAAGGAGAAGTCCCTCATCCGGGGGCATCACGAGAGGTTCGACGGCAGCGGCTATCCGGACGGCATAGCCGGGGATGATATCCCGGTCATAGTGCGGGTGCTCTCGATTGCGGACACTTTCGACGCCATGACGAGCGTGAGGCCCTACAGGTCCGCAAAATCGCACCAGGCGGCGGTGAAGGAACTGGTCAGGTGCTCCGGCACCCAGTTCGACGGAGAGATAGTGAGCGCCTTTCTGCAGACCCCGGCCGGCAGAGGGGCCAGGCCCCGGAGGCCTTAATGGCCCGTGGCCGGATTTTGCGTCTGAAGCCACTGGATAATATGGATGGGAACGTTCATAATAATTTGTCCGCGCCCATGGCCGTCCGGAGGGGCGGGGGCGAAGACTGCTTGCGGACCATGCAAAAAGGAAAGAAAAGAAACAGGATAGTTCTTCTGGGCGGTCCGTTGCCTGTGGAAGATATAAAAGGCGCCTTCAAGGGGCGCGGGACGGGCTCCTGCAGGCTGAAGTTCATCCCCCGTGCCGAGGGGTTTTCGCCTTCGGAGGCCGATGACCTTGACGTACTGGTCATTACGGCGCCGCTGCCAGGCGCGGACTGGCGCGAATTCCTGAAGAAGTTCAAATTCCTGAACGCCTGCGCGCCAGTCATAGTTATCGGGGAGCGGGCGGATGAGGAGTCCTGCCTGCGGGCCGTCAACGACGGGGCCGAGGACCTGCTGTCCATGGGCGGCCCGGATTTCGCCGCCAGGCTGCGGTTCGCGATCAAGAAAGCGGCCGCGCGCCTTGCCTGCGACACAAGGAAAAACCGGCTTGAAAGCATTTTTTTCGAAAATCACATCAGGTGGCTCGCCTTCCTGGACGCCATTACCGACTTCGTATTCATAACCGATGAGCAGCAGCGCATCATCAAGGTGAATTCGGCGCTTGCGGGCGCCTACGGGAGGCATCCGAAGGACGTCACCGGGATGAAAAGCAGCGACCTGCTGGGACACGGGCTTGCCATGGAGCTTGAGGCCATCAGGGGCCAGACCCCCCCGCAGCCCATGGAGAAGAAGATAGGCGGCGAGTACTACCTGGTGAGCGTCTTTCCGCTGAAATTCGAAAACCAGAACCTGACCATCTTCTTCCTCAAGAACATAACCGAGATGAGGCGCCTTAAGGAGCAGCTTTTCCATTCGGACAAGCTGGCCTCGATAGGGCTTCTGGTCTCAGGAGTCGCCCACGAGCTGAACAATCCGCTCACCGGCATAATCGCCTATACGGAGCTTCTGAAGATGAAGAGCGGCGCGCAATGCGAGGAGGTGACCGGCAAGATAATGATAAGCGCCGAGAGGTGCAAGAAGATAGTGGAGAACCTGCTGACCTTCTCGAGGCAGCAGGCGCTCTCCAAGAGTTTTGAGTCCATAAACGACATAATAGACCGCACCATAGACCTCCGGAGCTACTGGCTCCGGCTGGGCGGAGTCGAGGTGGTGAGGGACTACGGGACGGTGCCGACGCTTTTTGTGGACGCTCAGCAGATGCAGCAGGTCTTTCTGAGCGTGCTCATAAACGCGGAACAGGCCATAGCGGACGCCAGGCCCACGAAGGGCAGGATCGCCTTTGCAACCCGTTTTGACAGCCAGGCAAAGAAGGCTTCCATCACGATAACGGACAACGGCTCGGGCATACCGGAGCAGATCGCGGACAAGATTTTTGACCCCTTCTTCACCACCAAGTCCGTCGGCGTTGGCACCGGGCTCGGCCTCTCGATATCCCACGGCATCATAACGGGGCATGGCGGCTCGATAAAGGTGGAAAGGGCGAAGGAGGGCGGCTCCCGTTTCATCATCGACATACCCCAGAAGCAGACGGGGGACATACTGAAAGAGGAGCGCCTGGAGAAGATATGATGCCGGAAGGCGGGACAGCATGCTTATATTAATAGGCATTGGCGTCGTGATTGCGTCGGTGCTTGGCGGGTTCCTCATGGAGAAGGGCAACATAAGCCTTCTCTATCAGCCCTCGGAGTTTATAATAATCGCCGGGGCGGCCCTGGGCTCCTTCCTGATAGCATCGCCCGCCAGCCTGCTTCTCTACGTGGTAAAGAGCATCCGCGGCTCGATAGGGGGCAGGAGCCAGAGCAAGAAGGAGTACCTGGCCCTGCTGGTCCTGCTGTACAGGCTGTTTTCAAAGATCAGGAAGGAAGGGCTTGTCGCGGTGGAGTCCGACATAGAAAAGCCGGAAAACAGCCGGGTTTTCAGCGCTTACGAGGTGAATTCCGACAACCGCAATGTCGTGGATTTCATCTGCGACAACATGAAGGTGATAATAACGACGAACGTCCCGTCGCACGAGCTGGACAGCCTGATGGACCTGGAGATAGAGACCAGGCAGCACGAGGCGATGGCGCCTTCCAGGAGCCTTGCCAAGCTCGCCGACTCGCTGCCGGGGCTGGGCATCGTGGCCGCGGTGCTTGGGGTGGTGCTTACGATGGGCAAGATAGACCAGCCCCCCTCCGTGCTCGGTCACAGCATAGGCTCCGCGCTCACCGGGACTTTCCTGGGGGTCCTGCTCTCCTACGGTTTTGTCGGCCCGGTCGCCACAAACCTTGAAAACAGGGCCAAGAAGGACGAGGTGGAATTCCAGTTGATAAAGGTGGCGATAGTGGCCTTCGTGGGGGGCGCGGCGCCTCAGATAGCGGTCGAGTTCGGCCGCAGGGCCATCCCGGGCGAGGAGCGCCCCTCCTTTAACGAGCTTGAGGATGAGGTCAGGGGCAAGTGAAGGACAAGAAGATAATCATCAGAAAGAAGGTCATAAGGTACTCCGAGGAGAGCCACGGCGGCTCGTGGAAGGTCGCCTACGCGGATTTCGTGACGGCCATGATGGCCTTTTTCCTCCTGCTGTGGCTGATTACGATGATCGCGCCGGAGAAGAGGGCGAGGGTGGCCGAGTACTTCAAGAATTTCAGCATCTTCCGCCAGAGCGGCGAGTCCTTCATGAAAAAATCCAGCAGCGTGTTTAATGAGTCCGGCGCCAATGCGTCGAAGATCTCGCTGGAGCTGAACAAACGTTTCGCAACCAGCTCGGCCAACAGCCCGGTGCAGATGGAGCAGATGCTTAAACACCTCATCCAGGAAAAGCTGGGCGACGTAAAGGACCAGATCCGGGTGGATATCTTCAGCGGCGGCGTGCGCATCCAGATCATGGACAAAAAGGGCAGGCCGATGTTCGATACCGGATCGGCCAATCCCACCCCGGAGGCGAAAAGGATATTGGGCGTCATATGCGAGGCCATAAAAAACGCGCCCAACAAGATATCCATAGAAGGCCATACGGACGCCCTTCCCTACGTGCGCGGGGCGTATACGAACTGGGACCTCTCAACGGAAAGGGCCCTTGCGGCCAGGAGGCTCCTGGCCGAGGGCGGCCTGGACTCCGCCCGGATAGAGAGGGTTGCGGGCTACGCGGAAACGGTCCCGCTTGTGAAGGACGACCCCCTGGACCCCAGAAACAGAAGGATTTCAGTGATAGTCATGTTCCAGCACGCCAATCCGCATGAGTAGGAAAAACAGCGCGGGGGCCAATTATTTAAAAACTGATTTGCTTCTGGTATAGTAGCAGCGGGGTAGCGGCAGGGCTTGGCCGGGCGAAGGGGTGCCCGGGTGTGAGCGGAGCAGGTCCGCCGCGGTTTTGAGTTTATCTTGGAGGGTAAAGTGAAGAAAAGGGATTACCTGAGGGTGCCCCCCTCGGTTGCCGATCCTGTCAAGGTTTCATTCACTCAGGAAGAGCTGGAAGGGATAGCCCCTTTCATCAAGGTAAGGAACATAAGCATCGGGGGCATCATGATACAGATAAGCGACGCGGTCCCCGGCCGGGACGGGTTTCTGCCATCCGGCTGCCTGATCGAACAGATGCGGTTGTCACTGCCCAGGCAGGGCGCGTGCATGATGACCGGCATTGTCAGGTTCACATACGGGAGCCTGAGGGGAATAGAGTTTCTCAGGAACGAACAGGAGCAAAAAAGGCTCGCCAGGTACGTTCATCAGAGGGAAGTGGAGCTGCTGGGGCACGATACCTCCAAATGGCCGGAAGAAAAGGCCTTCGAGCAACACCGGACCGGCGGGCTTTATAAATGGCTCCGGGAGTCCGAAGCCGCCAGCAAGAAGGCGGCTACCCGCGGGGAACCCCAAAAAGACGGAATCGCCGCCGAAAAGAAGAAGATACTGGTAATATCCCCCAGCGCTTCCGGCCGTGAGAGCTTCAACGCCATTCTTGCCGGAGGCGATTTCGATACGGTCGCGGATGGGGGCCAAAGGGCCGAAGAGCTGGCCCTCGCGATAAGGCCCGACATGGTACTGATGGATTTGTGCGCGCCGGGGGCGGCGGAGTCCGCCTGGCAGATACTCAGGAAGCTGAAAAGCTCCCGGAAAATTGGCGGCGTGCCGGTTTTCCTGGTCACTGACGGAGACAGGGAGACGGCACACAAGGCTATCCAGTACGGGGTTGATGACCATATCATCAGGTCCGGGGACCCGGAGTCCGTAGTTGAAAGGATCAGGATTTTTTTCGGCAAAAAATAAAAAACGTTTCCTCCCCTGTCCGCTCTGGAATTGATTTAAATGGTATTCCCACACTGAAAAAGTCCCAGGATCGTCATTCCCCGGCTTGACCGGGGAATCCAGGTTGAAAACGCCGGAATGGATTCCCGATTACTGTCCTCGGGAATGACGAAAAAAGGATTTCCTGGAGCTTGCTAATGTAAAGAGATTTAAGACGCACTACACTAGATAGGAACATTTTTCCCCGTATATAGGAGATATTTCCGATTCCAGTCGCATGGGCGGGCTGATAGCATAATTACATGGAGAAGCTTTCGGGCGGAGAAGTTTCCTTGTGTTTTAGCGGAAAATGATATAATTTTTATATCCAGGGTGTCCGCACGGGGGCGGGCAGGGAGGCGGAAAGATCTTGCTCAGGTATTCCGGAGTAATGATTTCGGCCGAATCGATCAGCCGGATGAGGCGGGGAAAGCCCGTTGCCACGGTGCCCAGAGAGCGGATTATCAACCTGAAGCTGTGCAACGACACGGGAGTAAGGAACCCGTTTTGCCACTTTCTGCTTGGCTTTACCATGGTCATGCTCGGGGCCATCGGCGACTTCATAGTCCTGGTTTCCAGCCTGTCGGGGGTAAGGCTCGACGCTGACGTCGACCCCGAAGGTCTTGTCATCCCGCTGATCCCCGTTGGTTTTTGGGTGATGATCGGGACAGGTCTGCTTCTGCTGGTCGGGGTATTCAGGGCCAAATACCATCTTCTTATAGAGACGGGGCAGGGCATAACCCGGATTTTCTTCGAGAAACCGGCGGACCAGCAGGAGATACGCCGTTTCCTGGCAAAGGCCGGCGCGGAATTCGGGTATGAGTTCGACATATCCGGGGTTGAAAAGTCCGCCGGCGCAGAACCGGAATAAGAAACAGGAGTTAAGCGGCCCCCTCGAATTCCTTGGCCGCCTCGGCCGCCTCTTTGTCTATCTTGTCGTTTCTGAGGGCAGACAGGAAAGCGGAGAAGAGGTTCAGCGCTATAAGCGTCATCAGCACCACCAGAAAGCCCTTCATGAAGGCGTTTACCTTTACTGGGACGGGCAACTGGCTGTTGAATATGTGCGGGACCTTTCCATATCCCCTTTCGGTCACGTATTTGTGTTCGAGTGACGTAAATACGAGGCCCGATATATCCACTCCGAATATGAGCCCGAGGGAGCGCATCATGTTCAGTATGCCGCCGGCAACGCTGAGTTTGTCCCTGGGTGCCGCCCCCATTATTGCGCTGTTATTGGGCGGCGTGAAGAAGCCCATTCCCACTCCGAGCAATATCATGATGCCCACGAGATAGACAAGATGGGCCGAATCCCCGAGCATCATAAGCAGGAAGCAGGAGAGGGCGGAGATCAGCATGCCCAGGGTAGTCATCAGTCTCGGGCCGCGCTTATCGGAAACACTGCCGGCCGTAGGGGCCACAAAGGCCATGGCAAGCGGTATCGGCGTAAGCAGGCCGCCGGTCAGCGCAACACTGTAGCCGACCACCCTTTCAAGGTAGAAAGGCATCAGGAACATTATCGCGAAAAGAACGTAGTACGAAAGCATGCCGGTGAAATTGCCGGCCGAGAAAGTGAAATTCTTGAACATCCTCAGGTCTATGAGGGGATACTTGACTTTCATCTCCGTTATTATGAAAAGGCTGAGCAAAGCCGCCGAAAGGGTGAAGTAGAGCAGTATCGTATGGGAATGCAGGCCCAGCTTGACCATCTTGTTGAAGCCCATCACCAGGAAGAGAAGCCCGCTGGAGAAAAGCGCGGTGCCGATGTAATCCACGGATTCCTTCTGCTCCTTCACTTTGTCCCTGGGCAGAATCATAAGGCCGGCCAGCGTGCCGACGGCGCCTATCGGAAGGTTTACATAGAATATGTACCGCCAGCCTATCGCGGCTATGAGCACGCCGCCCACGAACGGGCCTATGGCCATGGCCACCGCCTGCACGGCGCCCTGGATGCCGATTGCCTTGCCCCTCTCGCTGGCGGGGAAGGCGGCGGTTATGATCGCGACCGAGTTTGCCTGCAGAAGCCCCGCCCCTACCGCCTGAAGGACGCGCGCGCCGATCAAAAACTCCATCGAGGGGGCCATGCCGCAGAAAAAGGACCCGATGGAGAAGATAACGAACCCCGTGTTATAAAGCTTCGACCGGCCGTACATGTCGGCCAGCCTTCCGAAGAGCGGCAGAAAGATCGTGAGGGTGAGCATGTAGGCCATGGCGGTCCACTCGACAAGCGCCATTGAGACATTGAAATCGGTCTTGAGCGTGGGCATCGCGATGTTGACGATGCTCACGTCCAGGGCCGACATTGTGGCGCCGATCAGGACGTTTACAAGGATGAACCACTTCCAGGTCGGCTTGGAAGAGAAGAATGGGTGTGGAAACTGAAATTTTCTACTCATTTACGACGCCTCCTTAACGTTTGGACAGGAAGTAAATACTTCGATTATATCCATAATCCCTCCTAATTGACAAGTACGAAGAAATCATACAGGGTGTCCCGGAGTCCGGTCTTCCCCTCCCTTACGCTGTTGCCCTGGATGTCCAGTTTCTTGACGAGCGTGCCTTCCTTGAATATCAGCGCCTTCATGTGGCCGCCGGCGGGTTTGACCTCCACCGAGACGTCCCTGTCGCCGTATTTGTCCGCGTAATACGCCAGGGCCAGTCTCCTGGCCGCCTCGGCGCCCGGGGTCCTGCCGGAAATGCCGGCCTCCGGGGAAGGGACATAATAACTCTGGCTGCCCGCGGCCGGCGGGAAACCTTCCCTCCTCAACTGCGCCGTGGCAAACGTGCCCATGAACCCCACAAACAGGAGAACGGCCACATACACCGCCTTGCCCTCCATCTCGCGAGTGAGCCCGCTCAGGAAGCCGGAAGAGATGACAACCGGGGTCACCTCATTGTCGATTATGCCGGGGGCGCCGCCCTTCCTTGCCGCTGAAAAGAGGAAGGAAAGCAGGCTCAGCAGCACGAGTACCAGCAGCACCATCACGAAGCCGTGCGAAAAAGCGCTGTCCTTTATCCCCGCCGGGATATTCAGGTCGCTGAAGACATGCTGCACGTTCGGATATCCCTTTTCGGCCAGGTACCGGTGCTCCAGCGTAGTCAATATCATTCCCGAAATGTTCACCCCGAAGATGAACCCCAGCGAACGCATCATGTTCAATATCCCGCCGGCAACCCCCAGCTTTTCCCTCGGGGCGGCGGACATCACAGCGCTGTTGTTGGAGGGCGTAAAGAGTCCCATCCCTGCGCCGAGGAAGACCATCACGCCCATGAGCGCCGGTATCCCGGAGGATTCCCCCAGCAGAAGGAAAAGGCATGACGCGCCTGAAACGAGCATCCCGAGGGTGGTCATGATCCTTGCCCCGTACCTGTCGGATATATGCCCGGCGAAGGGGGCAACAACCGCCATCGAAAGCAGAAGCGGCGTCAGCAGGAAACCCGTAAGCTCCACCCCGTAGCCAAGCACCTTTTCCAGGTAGAAGGGCATGAGAAACAGCACCGCAAAGAGGACGTAATAGGAAAACATGCTGCTCAGGTTGCCCAGCAGGAACGAGGGATCCGCAAAGAGCCTTATATCCATAAGCGGGTTTGAGGTCTTCAGTTCCCGCGCGGCGAAAAGTCCCAGAAGCGCGACAGAGGAGATGAAATAGGCCAGGATCGCGCCCGAGCCCCAGCCCAGCTTCACGGCCTCGTTTATCGCAAACATCAAAAACCCAAGGCCGAAGGCGAAGAGGGCGGCCCCCGGATAATCCAGTTTCTGCTTTTGGGCGGTCTTCTCACCGGCGGGCAGCACGAGCAGGCCGGCCATCGTGCCCACGATGCCTATGGGGATATTCAGGTAAAAAATGGCCCGCCAGCCTATCGTGGAGATAATCAGTCCGCCCACAAACGGGCCTATCGCCATCGAGATGGCCTGCACTGCCCCCTGTATGCCTATGGCCTTGCCCCTCTCTTTAGCCGGGAAGGAGCTGACGATAAGGGCTATCGAGTTTGCCTGCAAAAGCCCGGCCCCGATGGCCTGCACTACCCTCGCGGCAATGAGCATCAGGGCGGAGGCAGATGCCCCGCAGAGAAGCGAACCCGCCGTAAATACCACAAAACCGGTGTTATAGAGCCTGGATATGCCGTAGATGTCCGCAAGTCTGCCGAAAAGCGGCAAAAAGGCAGTCAATACAAGCATGTAGGCCATTGTTATCCACTCGACTGCCGCCATGGAGACATGCAACTGTGTCTTCAGGGTGGGAATGGCCACATTCACGATGCCTACATCCAGGGCCGACATCATGGCGCCCATCAAGACTGTGGCAAGTATCAGCCATTTCCGGCCGGGGTGGCCGGAAAAATACGAATGCGGTAACCGCAAACGTCCGCGCACGTCTTTTTCCCTCCTACGATTCCCGCTTGCTCCTCTTATTGTAACTCCATTTATGATAGAATGTAAAATTTAAAATGATAGCGGGTATGTTGCCCTGCGTACCGCAGGGCTTGGGGACCAGTCCCCAAGGGGAATTACATTTGGCAGATGGCTCTCCCGGGAATATTATATATATTAAGGAGTATTTTCTCTGAGAGATGCCCCAAAGATTCGGACGGCTCATAAGGCGTGGGTTTCTGACCCCGGGGAAGCTGGAGGAACTCCAGGAAAAGGCGGGCGGCAGCGGCCGGTGCCTGGAGGACGCGATCCTGGAGGCCGGCGTACCGAAACACGAGATTCTGTTCTGTCTTGCCGAGCATTTCGGCTGTCCCGTCGTCGAATACGAGGAAAACCTGATGATCTCCGCATCCATCCTCCGGAGGATGGATGCGGAGAGGCTGAAATCCGAACTCTGGCTGCCTGTCTCCATCCTTGAGGACAGGGCGGAGGTCATAGCCTGCTGGCCGGACGATCCGGAGCTGAACCGGCGCATCCGGGAAACCCTCGGGGTGAAGACGCTGGGTTTCCTGGCCGCCACCCGCGCGGACCTGATCAGGATAATAGAGAACAACTGGGACCTGAACCCGGATTTCCCCCCATCCGCAGGCAGGACGCCGCTTGCAAAGGTAAGGACATATCTGGCCGACAGGCGCTCCGCATATGCCGCCCAGAGGACGGCCTTCGCAAAGGGCAGGACCGGGCTGGCCTTTTTGAGGACTGGTCTGGCGTTCATCACGATCTCGGTCACGTTTCTGAGACTCTTTGGCGCCGGCTGGCTGCTTGCGATGGAGGTCCCGCTGATTTTTTTCGGAATTGCGGCCGTCTGGGACGGCCTTTTGTGGTACCTGCCGGCGAGACGGGAATCGAAATCCATTTACCTGTATCCGCCCTATGACATCCCGGAGGATTTTTCCGCCCTGGAGGCCTCAAATCCGGGCGATGACCCCAGGTTCGCAAGGAGCCGCACCGTGGGGGGGGCCGGCCTCCTCAGGAACGGGTGGGACTCGCTTTCTCCTGTCGAGCGGCGAAGGTTTCTGGCCAGCGACCGCACGGACCTGGCAGAGGAACGGACGATCCTGGCGTTTCTGCGGACCGGCATGGCCAAGGCCAGGATGGGGCTTTCGTTTACGCGCACGGGGGTCGCTTTTACCGGCATCGGCATAGGATTTCTGCGCCAGTTCGGCCATGGGAGCCGGCCCTTTCACGCCTTCATGTGGGCCCTGATTTCGGCCGGCGTGGCGATGATAGCCGAGGGTTTCCACTGGTACCTGCCCGGCAGGGGGGCGGGGAGAGCCGGGCTGGAGAGCATCAAAAGGGCTGGCAGGACGAGGACGATATGGGACCGCGTCTTCCCGATGTTCAGCCATTTCTCCGCCGCGGACGGAAAGCACGCGAAGGAGAACCATCCCTCCCCCGCGGTTTGCCGCGGGCAGCGCCCCGGCGTCTGGGCCACGACCGGCCTTGCGCTCGAACGCACGCTGCTTGCCGACAGGCGCAATATAATGGCAAGATTAAGGACGGTGATGGCCCGGTCCCGGACGGGGATGGCCTTCATCAGGACGGGGCTTAGCATCTCCGCGGTAGGCGCGGGGCTCTTTATCTATTTCGGGGGAGGAAACATCTATTGGGCGGGGTTCGACCTCCTGCTTGTCGCCGCAGGCCTGTATCTGACCGGGGACGGCATATACTGGCTTGTGCCGGCGGAGAGGGAAAAAAAGCAGTTCCCGTACTGCTTCGGGGATTTCGAGATACAGCCGCCCGACTACAGGCTCCCCTGCGCCTCCTGGAAGAGGGTCTTCTTCAGCCATGACCGTTAAGCTGAAAAAATTCCAGCCCCTGGTGGAAGAGGGCGTCATCACCGTGGAGGCCCTCCTTAAGGCGCGGGACGCGGCAAGGGCCCGGGGGGTCGAGGTCGAAACGGTGCTCCTTAAGGAATTTGGCGTGCCGAGAGGTGCGCTGCTTGCCGCGCTCTCCAGGCATTTCGGCTGCGAGTCCATCCAGTATGACGAGAGGCTGCCCGTGCCGTCGCATCTCTTTAAAGGGCTCAAAAGCGACGTGCTGGCCAGGAGCCAGTGGTTTCCCGTGATGATGGCGGGGCCGACCGCGGTCATCGCCGCCGTAAACCCGGAGAGCCGGGCTGTCAGGAGCGAGGCGATGGGGCTGATTCCGGCCGGTGCGTATGAGTTCAGGGTCGCCCTCGCGGAGGACATTCAGTGGTATATACAGGACTACCTGCATGCCAGGCCTGAATTTCTCATAGGCATAGAGAGGACCGGGCTTGCCTTCTGGCGCAATACCATGGCCCACTGGAGGACGAGACTGGCCTGCTACAGGACGGACCTTGCCAGCGCCAGAACGGGACTGGCCCTGCTTCGGTGGGGGCTTGGCATAGTGGCCCTCTCCGACGCGCTGATGCGGATCAAGGCCCATCCGCTGAAACCCTTTTACGTGCTTATGCTCCTGGCGGGCATCGGTTTTTCGACAGGCGGACTGGCTGCCTATGTCAGGGTGCGGAGGTCCCGCATGAGCACGCCCGGCGAACAGACTTTGGTGGAGGTCACGGGCGCAACGCTGCATTTCGCCCAGGATTATCACCTTGAAGGCGCGGCCAGGAAGACACTGAAAGGCACGATGCTGGCCCGCCTCGGGGATTTCGTGACCGACTACAGCACCATCCTGCCCCCCAGTCCGGCCAGCAAGGAAAGGACGCACCTGGCAAGGGAGCGAAACATGCTGGCGGCGCAAAGGACGCTGGCCGCCTGCTACCGGACGCTTTTTTCCAGGGCAAGGACGGGGCTTGCCTTCATACGGACGGGCATTTCGTTCATGGGACTCGGGTTTGCCATGAGTAAATTTTTAAGGCCGGGCCCGTACAGTTTTCTGGATTTTTTCCTCATATCGGCGGGTTTCCTCATGACCGTTGACGGTTTCCTCTGGTATCTGCCGGTCCGGAAGGAGAAATACGGCATAACGAGAAATATTTCGGAGTAGGCGGAGGGGGCATCCGGAGAGATGAAGGGCGGTTTTCAGGTATGAAGATAGAGCGGAAGATAATGCTCTCCAACATCGTCAATATCTTCCTGATAATGCTTATAAGCTGGTTCGCCATAGAAAACCTGGACCTCATGCTCACCAAACTCAGGTTCGTGGAGATACTGGACGACCTGAACGTCTCCCTTCTGGACATGAGGCTTTCCGAAAAAAATTATTTCCTCTACGGCAACCGCGACGCCCTTTCCGTGCTGGAGAGCCAGGTGGCCCGCGTCAAGGACAAGATAGCCCCCGTGGAGGGCGACATCGTCAAGGCCACGGGGAAGGAAACCCTCCTGAACCTCGAAAGATATCTGGACGATTACGGCCGGACCGCTGAGGATATAGACATGAAGGGCCTCAGGGACAGCCAGTCGGAAGAGGCCCTCCGGGCAAGGGGCAGAAGGCTCAAGGAATTTTCGGAAGAGATGACCCGCATGGAGCGCGCAAAGGTAAATGAGATGGTCTCCAGGTCCAAGCGCATCCTGATCATCCTGCTTCTGTCGGTGCTGGCCTTCGCCCTCATTGTCAGCCGGGCCGTATCCAGGAAGGTGCTCGCGCCGATAAAACAGATAGAAAAGCTGGCCCGTTCCATATCCAGGGGCAACTTCAGCAAGATAGAGTCCCTGGACGGCAAGGCCCTCCCGAAGGACGAATTCGGTCCCGTCATAGAGGCGATAAACTCCATGTCCGAGGAGCTGAAGAACAGGCAGGACGCCATCATACAGTCCAGGAAACTGGCCTCCATGGGAATACTCTGCGCGGGCGTGGCCCATGAGCTGAACAACCCGCTTAACAACATCTCCATGATCTCACAGACCTACCAGGACCTCTACACGAAGCTCGCCCCCGAGCAGCGCATCGAGTTCATGCGCGAGATCGAGGCGGAGACGGACAGGATAAAGGAGATAGTGAAAAACCTCCTGGACTTCTCCAGGCCGAAGGAGCTGGACCTGAAGGTGGCAGGAATCAATTCCATCGTTGAAAAATCCTTGAAGCTCCTTCAAAACACGCTTAATATCTCCGACGTGGACGTTACCGTGGACCTCCGGACGGGCCTGCCCCCCGTGCGGGTGGACTCGAACCAGATACAGCAGGTCCTGGTAAACGCGGTAACGAATTCTGTGCAGGCCCTTTCCCGGGGCGGCAGGATCATCGTCTCCACCGGGCAGCCGGACGAGGACACCGTGCAGGTGAATGTAACGGATACGGGCAAGGGGATACCGCCGGAGTTTCTGCCCCATATCTTCGACCCGTTTTTCAGCACCAGGGAGGAAGGCGGCACGGGGCTCGGCCTGTGGATAAGCTATGGCATAATTAAAAACCACGGCGGCGATATCCGGGTGGAAAGCGAAGTGGGCAAGGGCACCAGCTTCACCGTGGTGCTGCCCGTATTCAAACAGGATTCCAAATAAACGCCAAGGAGCTATTTGATGGCCAGGATAATGATCATCGACGATGAAAAGATAGTGGGTGACATGGCCAGGATGTCGCTGGAACAGGAAGGTCATGAGGTCGAGACGTTCCTGTCCGCCGCGCCTGCCCTGGAGAGGCTCAAGCAGAGGCAATTCAATCTGGTCGTGACCGACCTGAAGATGAAGGGAATTGACGGTCTGGAGGTGCTGAAGACCGTAAGGGAACTCTATCCCCAAACGAAGGTCATAATGATAACCGCGTTTGCCAACCTGGACGTCGCCATCGAGGCGCTGAGGGCCGAGGTGCATGATTTCTTCCCTAAACCCGTCAAGATAAAAGACCTCAAGGAATCCATCAAAAGGGCCATTGGCGAAGGGTAAGATACCTGATGGACATCATCAGGAGTTTTTTGGGGAAAGGCAAGGACAAAAGGCGCGACCTTAAGACCGCGTTCGCGCTCTTCAGGGGAGTGCTTGAAAAAAACAACCGCGCCCTTGAGATCATTGCCGACATGGGTGAAAAACTGGGCGGCGGATACCTCTTCGACATCGTCTATGTAAGAGGGGCGTACTCGGAGCTGCGCCGCCGGGTGCAGGAGTCCATTCGTGAATTCGATCTGCTCACCGAAGGCCGCTACGGCATGGCGGCGGCCTTCGACCGGATAGACAAGGCGATTGGAGATGCCCTCTTCGATGAGCCGGCCGCCGGCGGCGGCGCCAGCGTGCCGCTCGCGGTCCCCTTCGGCTCCATAACATGGGAGCTCCGGAGGGAGGCCGGAGGGAAAAATTACACGCTCTCCCGGCTTGCGAAATCGGCGGGCCTGAATGTCCCGGCCGGCTTCGCCATAACCTGCCTGGCCTACGAACAGTTCATGAGCCATAACGGCCTTTCGGAGCGGGCCCGGAATGCCGCCGGCGCCCAGGAGCTGTCCGGATTGAGAAAGGCCGTACTGGAGGGCGTCTGCCCGCCCGCCCTGGAGGAGGCCGTGGGGGCGGCCCTGAAAACTCTTGCGGGCCCGCCGGCTGCAGATAAAAAAACCGGTTTCCTTGCGGTCCGCAGCAGCGCGGAGGATGAAGACGGGAGCTGCTCGTTTGCCGGCCAGTTCGAGACCGTTTTGAACGTGCCGGCCACCACCGCGGACGTGCTTCGCGCCTACAAGACGGTAATCGCGAGCCTGTTTTCTGAAAGGGCGGCGGCCTACGGACGGCAGCTTGGTTATCCGCCCGGCCTCATGCGGATGTCGGTTGGCTGCATGGCCATGGTTGACGCTCAGGCCAGCGGGGCTGTGCTGGCATCGGGAGGGGGTTTTTTAATAAACGCTGCCTGGGGGCTCGGCCCTTCCGTTGTTGAGGGTTCCGCCGGCGCAGACGTCTTCCGTATCGGCGGAGACCAACACTCCCTTGCCGTTGTCGAAAAGATTCCGGGCGGCAAGGAAACGATGTATGAGGCAGGCAGCCAGGGAGGCATAAGAAAGATAGAGACCCCGGAGGACCTCAGGGATGATGCCTTCTGCCTGACCGACCGGCAGGCCCTGGAGCTTGCCGGAGTGGCCCTGCGGATAGAAGAATACGCCGGGGGCAGGCCGCAGGAGATGGAGTGGGCGCTTGGGCGGGACGGTAAATTTTATGTCCTTCAGTCCAGGGACATCCCCGGAACATCGGTTGGCGGCGGGGCGGAAACTGGCCCCGAAAAAGCCGGGGGCCGCCCGGCGCGAAAGGAATTCGAGGGCAAAAATAAAAAAATATTCGCGGGTGAGGGCCATGTCGTGCAGGAGGGAAGCGTTTCGGGGAGGGTCTTTCTTCTCAAAAAGGCGGCGGACCTGGACAGGGTGCCGGAGGGCGCAATACTTGTGGCCAGGCACGACTCCCCCGACTACATCCTTGTAATGCCCAGGATATCGGCGGTGATAACGGAGACCGGGACGCCCGCAAGCCACATGGCCTCCATATGCAGGGAGTTCAAGCTCCCCTGCGTTGTCAATGTGCGGGGGATCATGCACGCCGTAAGCGAGGGGCAGGAAGTCACGCTCGTCGCGGATGAGGACGGGGCCATCCTGTATGATGGCAGAATGTTGCCCGTGGCGGGGACGGCCGCGGGAAGGCAGCCGGTCCACAGGCTTTTTGAGTTCAGGAAGAATATTTATATAATGCGGTTCATAAGCCCGCTAAATCTCGTCGGCGCCTTCGGGGAGGAATTTTCGCCGGAGCGCGCAAGGACAGTCCATGACGTGCTGCGGTTCATGCACGAGAAATCCGTCCGGGAGATCATCGGATTGTCCGGGCAGGCGCGCCGGAAGGGGGCGGCCAGGAGACTGTCGCTGAGCGTGCCGGCCGGCATCCAGGTGATAGACCTGGGGGGCGGGCTAAAGGCCGGGACAGGGGAAGCCCGCATTGAAGACGTGATCTCAAGACCATTCCGGGCGCTCCTTGAGGGCATGACGGCGCCGGGGGCCTGGAGCAATGCGCCGGTCGCCCTCGGGGCAAAGGATTTCCTCGCCGGGATGGTGAGGACCGGCCGTTTTACTGCAATGGGCGGGGAGTTCGCCGGCGGCAACCTTGCCGTCATCGATGCCGATTACATGAACCTTGGCATGAAATTCGGTTTCCATTTCAATGTGATCGATTCCTACTGCTCGGCCAATCCCGCGAACAACCATATTTATTTCCGGTTCACAGGCGGGGCGACGGATATCACCAAGCGCACGAGGAGGATAAGGCTGCTGGAAAAAGTGCTCGGGGAATGCGGCTTTACGTCGAGCGCGAAGGGGGACCTGCTGGTGGCCAGGCTCTCTCATCTGCCGTGCGAAGACATAATGAAGGCCTTGGGCCAGGCTGGAAGGCTGATAGCCTTCACAAGACAGCTTGACGCCCTCCTGGAGGACGACTCCTCAGTGGACAGGTACGCGGAGGATTTTTTAAGCGGCGGATACGGCCCCCCGTAAAGTAACCGGTCCGTTCAAAAAAAACTTGCAATTCCCCGCAGCCGGCATTCTGCCGGCCTGCAGTCCCCCGAATTGACGTTTGCGAGCCAAATTTCTGACGTTTTTTGTTACATCCCGGATATATACCCCTGTAACCCGGTCAAATCAGCCGTTACGCCCTGGCATGAATCATGCTACTTATAATTGTGGTATATTAAAAAATAGCAGGTGCAGTTTGGTTTGGCAGGCATGGAACATTTTTTCAAAAGGCCTTAAATAGGCGTTGATTTGTGGAGGATTGACGCCATGGAAGACAGAGAATCAGAGCAACTTTGGGATGATTTCAGGCGGTCGGATGACAGGAGGGAGGGTTGCAGGCTTTGCGAGAACCGGGGCTGCCCCGAATTCCTTGAAATGGAAGACTGCCTGACCGGCAAGCTCGACATCGAGCGCATATATTACTGTCCGCGCTGCGGGCGAAGATTGGAATACTGAGGACCTTTCCGGGATAAAACGGCTTCAAGCCCGATTGCGGGCCGGGAGACTTTTTTTGTCCCGGCGCCGCCGCTAATCTCAGTGCGCCCCACCGCCTTTGCCGAATATCAATCCGACGGCGAAGCCCGCCGCGATTGCGATCAGGACCGACAGGGCGCCGTAGATGGCCCCGTGCTTCATGGCAAGCTCGGTAAGGCGCCTTGCCAGGCCGGCCGTCTCCGCGTGCACGCTGCAGGTCGCCTGGTCGATAATGCTGCCGGCCTTTACCGCGTAGACGGTCACCTGGTAGTCGCCGGGAGGCGCCTGGTAAGGCCATTCAAAGACGGCCTGGTACGCCTGCCTGCCCCCGCCCGGCATCCTCCGGACCCCTTCGTCCGAGACCCGGTAGAGGCGGCAGGATTCCTTGTATTTCAGGAACTCGGAAAACCACCTGTGCTTCTGCCCGTCCGCCATGGGTTTAACCTCCGCGTGGTCCTCCATGGCCTGGTATCCGATCATGTTTTTACAGAGGTCCTGTCTTGACAGCAGGCCCTCCGGTCTGCTGGAGCATTTCATGTAGTAGACATTTGGCACATGCGCGAAGGCGAGGGTGCCGGCATTCATCCAGAGCACCCCGGCCGTTTTGCCCTTTTTCCTGAGCGTCTGATGGGTCTCCGGAGAGGACATCTTCACTATCAGCTCCGCGCCCGGATCGGAGACGCCGCTTACGCTGATGGCGTCTCCGTGATAGAAGAAACCGATTTTTATGTTCCCATGGTTTGCAGCCGCCGAAAGCTGGGCTTGTGCCGTGGATGATGGGAGGATACCCCCCGCAGCCAGGACAAATGCCAGGACGAAAAAAGGCATGCATAAAAGAGAGGATTTTTTCATCTTCAGTGTCCTCCTCCCATGCCAAGCATGAGCGGCGGAGTTATCGTAAGCTCAAGCACCATCTTCACCGTGACCACCAGGACGATCAGGGCCAGAAGTATTTTAAGCTGGTCGCCCTTGAGCCTCCTGCCCGCTATCACGCCTATCTGCGCGCCCAGGGTGGAGCCCACGAGAAGCAGCACCGCAAGCACGAAATCCACCGTATGGTTTGTCCAGGCCTGCAGGAATGTCACCTCTATGCAGGTGAAAAGAATCTGGAAAAGGCTTGTGCCCACTACGACATGCATCGGCATCCTGAGCATATAAACCATGACCGGCACCATCAGAAAGCCCCCGCCCACGCCCATTACCGCGGCCAGGAGTCCCACCAGCCCGCCCAGCGCGACAGGCACCAGGGCGGAATGCGTGACCCCGGACTTCTCGAACCTGGTCTGTAGGGGCAGCGAGCTGAGGAAAGCCCCTATCCTGGAGGGTTTTGTTTTTCCCGGCCTGGAAGAGAGCCGCGCTGCGCCCTCTCCCTCTTTTTTCCTCATGCTCCAGATGCTCTCCAGGAACATGTATCCGCCGACAACGCCCAGCATGACAACGTAAGTCATCTTGATGACGAAATCGGCATCGCCCATGGCGCGAAGCATTTTCATCGCCTGCACGCCGGCCAGTCCCCCCGCAAAACCGCCGGCAAGCAGGTAAATGCCCATCTTGAAGTCCACGTTTCCCACCTTCCAGTGGGCGAAAGTGCCCGATGTGGAAGCGGCCACGATCTGATTGGAGTCCGTGGCCGCCGCCACTGTCGAGGGTATTCCGAGCATTATCAGAAGCGGGGTCATGAGAAAGCCGCCGCCTACTCCGAAGAGGCCGGAGAGCAGGCCGACAACAAGCCCCAGCCCGACCGGCAGAAGCACATGGATACTGGTCATCGCAACCGGCAGATACAGATACACAGTAACCCCTCCTTTTAACTGGCAATTCCCTGTAGCCTGCTACAGGTTGACCTTGTTGTCATTCCCTCACCTTCTCCCGCCCCGGCGGGACTCTCCCTCTCCCGGCGGGAGAGGGTTTGGGGTGAGGGGGGCATGCCTTGCCGATATGAGCACCACCGGTTTTGCGGTTTCCTTCAGGAACCGGTTGACCTCCGCGGCGCTGAACCTTCCCCCCCGCGTTATGCCCGGGCTGATCAATACCATCTCCAGCGCCGGATCGTTTCCAAGGAAAGCTCCCGCTTCCGGAAGGGATGAGACCCCAATCCGCCATGTCTCCACGCCCTCATAGCCGGGCAGGCTGCCGCCGGAGAAGACCTTCAGGTTTGAGGTGAAATTCCTGGGATCCCTCTTCCCGTTCGCCCCGTCAAGCTTCCCGATGAGGAGGACGGCCAAATCCAGTTTCATCGTTTTGGCCAGGTCCGCCGCGTAGGAAAGGCCCTCCGGCACAAATGCTTCGCTGTCGCCCACGAACAGGATTCTCCTTCGTCTCATCGCTTTTTCTTTTTACCCCGGCCTTTAAAAAGCAACGGGCATGCCAGCGATGGAATGGGCTGATTTTAAAGGTTTTACATTGTCAGGCGGGGGATATTGGCGGAAAATCTGTTTCAGATTTAAACAGGAGTTGAAACACTACCGTTCTTCCCTGTTGTCCCGGAGCATCCTCCATAGGCTGGTACGGGAGATGCCGAGAAGCTCGGCTGCCCTGGACCTGTTGCCTCCCAGCAGGCGTACGATCTTTTCGGCGTAGTTCCGGTTAAGCTCCTCGATCGTCTTTATATTGTCGGGCTCAACTGTCTCAATTTGATACATCGAGATGCTCTGGGGCAGGCTGTCCGGGGTAATGAGGGTGGATTTTTCGAGAATGATGGCGCGTTCTATCAGGTTTTCAAGTTCCCTGACGTTGCCTGGGAAGCTGTAGGCCTTCAATACCTTCAGGGTCTCCTGCGTGAAGCCGGTGATCTTTTTACGGGACTTTGGCAGGAGCTTTTCGAGGAAGAAATGACAGAGCGGCTCTATGTCCTCCCTTCTTTCCCTGAGGGGCGGGATTGCTATTTCCATCACGTTCAGGCGGTAATAAAGGTCCTCCCTGAACCTGCCCTCCAGGATGCACTTTCTCACCTGCTGATTGGTGGATGCTATGAAGCGGACGTCCACCCGGACGGGCGTGGTGCCGCCCACCCTGTAGAACTCGCCTTCCTCTATGACCTTCAGGAGCTTCGCCTGGAGGCTTGGGGACATCTCGGCTATCTCATCGAGGAAGAGGGTGCCCGTGTCGGCATTCTCCACCAGTCCGTGCTTTGCCCGGACGGCCCCGGTAAAGGAGCCTTTTTCGTGGCCGAAAAGCTCGCTTGCAAGAAGCTCCTCGGTGAGGGTGGCGCAGTTTATGGACAAAAACGGGTTTTCACTGCGGCGGCTGGTGAAGTGTATTATCTTTGCCAGGAGGTTTTTGCCGACCCCGCTTTCCCCCGTCAGAAGCACGTTGCAGTTGGAATCCTCTATTCCCTCGACCATCTCAAGTATCTTCTTCATCTTCGGGTCCCTGGCTATGATGAAGACCTGTTTCTTCATCCCGAGGAAGGTTTTAAGCGCCACGTTTTCCTTCCTGAGGATGTTCTGGTCGTGCAGCTTCTTTATCTTCAGGAGCACGTCGTCCAGCTTGAAGGGTTTTGTAATGTATTCGGCCACACCCTTTTTCATGGTCTCGACAGCGGAGCCGACGCTCGGGTATCCGGTGATTATCATGACCTCCGTGGCCGGGTTTTTTTCCTTTACGCGGGTCAGCAGATCGATGCCGTTCATGCCGGGCATCTTGATGTCGGCTATGACGAGGTCGTAAAATCCGGTCTGCGCCTTCGAGAGCGCCTCAAGTCCGTTTCCGGCCCCCTCGGCATCGTATCCCTCATTCCGGAGGGCAAGCAGGAGGTGCCTCCGGGTTATCGCCTCATCCTCGGCAACCAGTATCCTGAACCCGGGCGGGGACGAACCGTCCGCGGGGGCGGAATTCCTGTTTTTTTCCTGCGGCATTACAAAAATTATAGCAGGCGGAGGGACTAATTACAGTGGCAGTCCTTCAAAAAGCCTGATAGACTTTGAAGGGGCGCCCGCTTTATTTTTAGGCCCGGTTTTATATAAACTAGCGGGCAAATGGAAGGCATGAAGGATTTCGAGGAGCTGCTTCAGGAGTCTGTGAGGGTGCACGGCCATCTCTGCGCCGGCCAGGTGCTGGGTGTGCGCATGTCGATGCTCGGGCTGTCGGCCATAGGCATCAGCGACCCCAGGGGGAAAGACAGGAAAAGCCTCATCGTCTACGTGGAGATAGACAGGTGCGCCACAGACGCCATCCAGTCCGTTACGGGGTGCACTCTAGGCAAAAGGACGCTCAAATTCATGGATTACGGAAAGATGGCTGCCACGTTCGTGAACCTCAAAAGCGGGGAGGCCGTCCGTGTTCTCGCCAGGGAGGAATCCAGGCAGAGTGCGAGGCGGTATTTCCCGGAGACTGAGGACAGGTACGAGGCCCAGTTGCGGGCATACCGCATAATGCCTGAAAGCGAGCTATTCGAGACGTCCCGGGTCGCTGTGAATATAAGGCCCGAGGAGATGCCCGGCAGGCCGATTGGCAGGGTAAAGTGCGCGGCCTGCGGCGAGTACGTCCAGGACCGGCGCGAGGTCGGCAAAAACGGGCGGCTCCTGTGCCGGCCCTGCGCAAACGGAGGCTATTACGCCTCCAGGGACGGGAATGATCCCGGTTCTTCTTTTTTTTCGCCATCCGTTATGCAGTTTAAGCATAACGATTTCGGGATCAGGTCGAAACTATGGATAGAGCTTGAAGGGGAGCCTTTTTTCGGACGGGGCAAGATGATGCTGCTTGCGGCCGTGGGCAGATATGGCTCGATAAACCGCGCGGCCAGGGAAGTGGGCATCTCCTACAGGAAGGCGTGGAGCTATATAAAGGCGATGGAGAAAAGGCTTGGCATAAGGCTTGTGGAGTGCCGGGCCGGCGGCAAGGGCGGAGGCGGGGCCGAGCTTACGCCCGAAATCAGGGATTTTCTCGGTCGCTACGACGCAATCGAAAAGGACATAAGAAAGGCCGCGGACGAACGTTTCAGGGAGTTGTTCGGGCCGCAGCGGGAGGCTGGGTTGCATGAGGAAAAGCGATAGGAAGACCCCCCCCGGCAGGGGATTGGTTTCGGTGCCTCTGGCCCGGGCGGTCGGGATGGTCCTGGCGCATGATATAACGGAGGTGAGGCCGGATTTCAAGGGGCCCGCCTTCCGCAAGGGCCATATAGTGAAAGAGGCTGACCTGGAGCATCTGAGGCGGCTCGGGAAGGAGAACCTCTACGCCCTCGAGCTTGGCCCCGCGATGATGCATGAGGACGATGCGGCGTACGCGCTGGCGGAGGCGCTCATGGGCCCCGGCGTGCGGATGCAGGGGGCGCCCATGGAGGGGAAGATAAACATTGTCGCGGCGCAGGACGGGCTTCTCAGGGTGGATAAGTCCGCACTCGTAAAATTCAATCTTGGCGGAGAGGTCATCTGCTCCACCTTGCACGACGTCTCGCTCGTAAAGGAAGGGCAGACGGTTGCAGCCACCCGTGCCATCCCCCTTGTGGCCGAAAGGAAGGCCGTCACGAAGGCCGCGGGGATCGCCCGCAGGAAAGGCGGCATCGTTTGTGTGAAACCGCTCAGGCGGCCCAGGGCGGGTATCGTGATAACCGGCGGCGAGGTGTTTTCAGGCAGGATAAAGGACGCCTTTGCCCCCGTGATGCGCAAAAAGATAGAGTCGTTCGGTGGGGAGGTTGCGGGCATCGCCTATGCCCCCGACGACGCCGCCTTTATCGAGGCGAGGCTGAGGGAATTCGTCGGGATGGGGGCGGATCTGCTCATCGCCACTGGCGGGATGTCCGTGGACCCCGATGACGTCACGAGGTTCGCCATAAGGAAACTGGGTGTTTCCAGGATGACATATGGCAGCCCGGTGCTTCCGGGCTCCATGTTTCTGGTCGCTTATTTGGAAGGCGGGAGCGGGAGCATCCCTGTGCTCGGAGTGCCCACCTGCGCCATGTACAGCAGGGTGACGGTGCTCGACCTGGTGCTTCCAAGGATACTGGCCGGAGAGGAGATAGGAAGAGGCGAGCTGGCGGAGCTTGGGCATGGCGGCCTTTGCCTGCACTGCCCGGTATGCACGTACCCGACATGTCCATTCGGTAAATACTAGAGGCGGGTCCATTCGGTAAATACTGAAGGCGGGTCAGAAAATGCCGGAACCTGTGAAAATGGAGCTGAGGGACACATTCAACCGCAAGATAGACTACATCAGGGTCTCCGTGACGGACCGGTGCAACCTGCGCTGCATGTACTGCATGCCGCCGTCCGGGCCGCCGCGCTGCCTGAAACCCTCCCGGATACTGAAGACCGAAAAGCTGCTTCAGTTTCTGGAAGTCGCAAGGAAATACGGGCTCAAAAAAGTGCGGATCACCGGAGGGGAGCCGCTTTTGAGGAAGGACATCACGGAGATAGTGCGCGCGATAAGGGACATAGGGGTGGAGGACCTCAGCCTTACGACCAACGGGCAGCTTCTGCCGTTATTCGCCGGGCGGCTCAGGGCCGCCGGGCTGGACAGGGTGAACGTAAGCATGGACTCTCTTCGGCCTGAGCGCTACAGGGAGATTACGGGCGGCGGAGATCTCCAAAACGTCCTGCGCGCCATAGAGCTGGCGGAGGCCGCCGGGCTTGCCCCCGTGAAGATAAACATGATACCGATAAGGGGGGTAAACGATGACGAGGTCCTCGAGTTTGCCGCCCTTACGCTGAAGAAGGACTGGCATGTGCGCTTCATAGAGCTTATGCCTGTCGGGAAAAAACCCGCGGCCCGGGGGGCATCGTCCCTGGATGGCCGGCGCGTGACGGCGGATGAGTTAAAGGCGGCCATCCGGGCGGCGGGCGAACTCTTCCCCATGGGCAGAAGCGGCTCATCCGCAAATTTCAGGCTTGCCGGCGGCCGTGGAGTGATCGGGTTCATCAGTCCCATGAGCGACCATTTCTGCGACTCCTGCAACCGTCTGCGCATAACCGCGGCGGGCAGGATAAGGCCATGCCTCTTCTCCGGTTGCGAGGTGGACATCGGCGCCGCCTCCAGCGAAAAAGAGATGGAACAGTTGTTGCTATATTCAGTACGGAGCAAGGAAAAAGGGAGCCTTCTTCAAAAGGGCGTCCCATGCGGGGCGATGAGCCAGGTCGGCGGATAGGTCCCGCTGGCGGGTAAGGCCCCCGCAGCAAAGGGAAAATAAAGATATGCGGCCCGCGAAGACAGGGCGATTTTATCGGCAGAAGGAGGATTTTTTTGCAGGTGAAGAATTCCTGTTTGCTTAAACCGTTTACTTTTTTGTTTACTTTTTTGTTTGCGGCCGCATTTTTTGCCGGCTTTACTGTCTTCCCGGAAAACGGATACGCGGCCGGCGGGGCCGGAAGCATCACCGTCTCCGCGGCGATAAGCCTGAAAAACGCCTTCGAAGAGCTGTCGAAGGTTTTCGCGGCGCAAAACAGGGGCGCGAGAATATTTTTCAACTTCGGGGCCTCCGGGGACCTGGCGATGCAGATAGAGCAGGGCGCCCCGGTTGACGTCTTTGCCTCCGCAGCGGAAAAGGAGATGAACGAGGTCGCCAAAAAAGACCTGATAGTGCCCGGCTCCAGGGCCGACTTCGCCGGCAATACCATGGTGCTCATAGTGCCGTCCGGGAAATCTTTCTCTGCCGTCCGTAATTTCACCGGCCTGGCGGCTCCCGGGGTGACCAGGATAGCGGTGGGCAACCCGGCCACAGTGCCGGCCGGCAGGTATGCCGGAGAGGTCCTGCGGTATTACGGACTGCTGCCCGCCGTAAGCCGGAAACTCGTCTATGGCGAGCACGTAAGGGAGGTGCTTGCCTACGTGGGGAGAAAGGAAGTGGACGCGGGGATTGTCTATTCGACCGATGCCGCGATCATGGCCGGGCGGGTGAGGGTCGCGGCCGTCGCGCCCGCGGCCAGCCACAGGCCGATCCTGTATCCCATTGCGGCCATCAAAGGCCCCAACGAGAAACTGGCACTGGCCTTCATTTCCCTCGTAAGGTCCGCCCAGGGGGAGAGGATTTTGGAGAAATACGGGTTCAGGGCGGTGATGAAATGACAGGGGTGCGGGGCTGATGGGCGCTTCCTCATCCGTCTTGTTTTCCATGCGGTTGTCGTTGCAGGTGGCGCTGGTGGTTACGGTCTTCATGCTGCTTGCCGGGGTCCCGCTGGCCTATGTGCTTGCGAGGAAGGATTTTTGGGGCAAAGGGCTTTTGGATGTCCTGCTGACGCTGCCGCTGGTGCTGCCCCCGACGGTCACGGGCTATTACCTCATCATCATCTTCGGAAGAAACGGGCTTGCCGGCCGGCCGCTCTACGCGCTTACCGGATGGAGTGTCACGTTTACATGGTACGCCGCGGCGCTGGCGTCGTTCATAGTGGCGATGCCGCTTATGATAAGGACATCGCGCGCCGCCATGGAATCCGTGGACCAGAGCCTGGTTGACGCCTCGTACACCCTGGGGCACGGGGAGCTGAGGACCGCTTTCCGTGTTATACTGCCCCTGGCCGGGAAGGGGATAATGGCCGGACTGGTGCTTTCCTTCGCGCGCGCGATTGGGGAATTCGGGGCCACGCTCATGTTCGCCGGCGACATTCCCGGCAAGACGGAGACGATGCCGCTTGCGATTTACAGCTACCTTGAAAGCGGCGACTGGTCGCATGTCCACGGCATGGTCATCATCCTTACGCTGCTGTCGGGCACAGTGATCTACCTGGCAAACAGGATGAGCAGGAGGATAATATGATAATTTTGGGGCTTAGCCCCCAAACCCCGCTGCAGGCAAAACAAAGCAAAAGATGAGCGCGCAGATCAAGGCCCCGTATGGGGGCGCGCTTTTGCCGTTAACGGGGGAGCGGGGGGCGGAGCCCCCGGCCTTAAGGGTGGGAGGGTGGGTTAAGAAAGAAAGCTATGGGACTTTTCGTTGATATAAAAAAGAGGCTGAACGGTTTCTCCCTGGACGTCCAGTGGCGGATGGACAACGAGATAGCCGTTGTCTTCGGCCATTCTGGCGCGGGCAAGAGCCTCACGCTAAAAGCCATTGCGGGGCTGATGCGGCCGGATGAGGGCGCTATAGTCGCGCGGGGCAGGACGCTGTTTGAGCGAAACGGGCGGCTCAGGGTCGACCTTCCGCCGCAGAAACGCCACATGGGCTACGTGTTCCAGGACCTGGCCCTCTTCCCGCACATGACGGTGCGGGAAAATATAGCCTTCGGCCTGAAGGCGAAACATGGGCGGCAGTCCGGTGAGACGGAGCGGATGCTGAAACTATTCCACATTGAGGGGCTTGCCGGCAGGTATCCGCGCGAGATATCCGGCGGCCAGAAACAGAGGGTGGCGCTGGCAAGGGCGCTCATCGGAAGGCCGGGCGTCCTGCTGCTGGATGAGCCCTTTTCCGCCCTGGACCGCGGCCTCCGCGATGAGATGGGAAGGCTGCTTGTGGATGTGAGGCGGGAGTTCGGCATCCCCGTTGTGCTTGTGACGCACGATGCGGGGGAGGCGCGGGCCGTGGCCGACAGGCTGATCGTCTACTCGGGCGGCAGGGTCGTGCAGACCGGCAGCCCGGAGGAGGTGACAGGCCGCCCCACATCGGACGAGGTGGCAGCCCTTCTGGGACAGGTCATCCCGCAAAAAACCGGTAGTGCATCAGTTTGATTTTCCGGACGATGGCCTGCAAATCGAACTGAGGCACTGCAAAAAACCGCTCTAAATCTTCTCCACCCTCACGGCGCATGCCTTGTATTCGGGCGTGCCCGTCACAGGGTCCCTGTGGGGAGAGGTGAGGATGTTCGTAAGCGCGTCCTGGTGATGGAAGGACAGGAAGAGGTTTCCTTCCTGCGAGCGGGTGAAGACCCTTGCCTTCACTTTTATCTCCCCGCGGCGTGAGACGACCTTGACCATGTCTCCGGTGGCGATCCCCAGTCTTTCCGCGTCGGCCGGCGATATCTCAAGCATCTCCTCCGGATACAGCTCGGCTATCCCCTTAACGCGCCTTGTCATCGAGCCGTTGTTGTAGTGCTCGCGCCTTCTGCCCGTTATAAGGGTGAAGGGGAATTTTTCGTCCGTGGTCTCCGCCGGGCCTTTGTGTTCCAGGGCGACGAACCTGGCCATTCCGCCGGGACGGGAGAAAATCTCCTGATAGAGCGTGGCCGTGCCGGGATGTTCCTTCGTGGGGCAGGGCCACTGTATGCCACCGTTTTCGAGCCGCGCGTAGCTTATGCCGCCGTATATCGGGGCGAGGCTCGCGATCTCCTCCATGACCTCGGAGGGATGGCCGTAATTCATCTTGTAGCCCATCCTGTAGGCCAGCTCGCAGATTACCTGCCATTCGGCCATGCCGGAGAGGGGCTCTATGGCCTTTCTTATCCTCTGCACGCGCCTCTCGCCGTTGGTGAAAGTGCCGTCCTTCTCCGCGAAGCTTGCCCCCGGCAGCACCACGTGGGCGAAACGGGTGGTCTCGGTGTGGAAGATGTCCTGCACGACGAGAAACTCAAGTGACGACAGCGCCTCGCGGACGTGGTTTAAATCGGGGTCGGTCTGCGCCGGGTCCTCGCCGAGGATGAAGAGCCCCTTGAAATTGCCCTTTTTCGCCTCATCGAGCATCTCGACCGATTTCAGACCCGGCTTCGAGGGCAGCTTGATCACGCCCCAGGTCTTTTCGAACTTGGCGCGGATTACTGGGTCGGTGATGGGCTGGTATCCCGTAAAGACAGCCGGGGCCGGCCCCATATCGGATGCGCCCTGGACATTGTTCTGCCCCCTCAGGGCCATGATGCCGGTGGCGGGCCTGCCTATATGGCCGCATGCGAGGGCCAGGTTGGCTATGGCCATCGCGTTTTCCGTCCCGCTCTGGTGCTCGGTGATGCCGAGGCCGTAGAGGATCATGGCGTCTTTTGCGCCCGCGTATATGCGCGCGGCCTGGACCAGTTTCTCCTTCCGGACGCCGGTTATCTTCTCAACGTGCCCGGGCGTGTATTTTCTGACCGCTTCCTTCAGCTCCTCGAAGCCTTCGGTCCTTTTTTCGATGAAATCCCTGTTTTCAAGGCCTTCCTCCAGTATTATGTGGACAAGGCCGTTTAGAAGCGCGATGTTCGTGCCCGGTCTCAGGTTGAGCCAGGGGTCCGCGTATTTCACAAGCTCGATCCTGCGCGGGTCGGCGACTATTACGCGGGCCCCGCGCCTTATGGCCCTGTTTACGTGGACCGATATTATGGGGTGGCCCTCGGTGGTGTTGGAGCCGATGATGAAAAGGGTGTCGGCGTCCTCGATCTGGCCGAACGAATTGCTGGCTGCCCCCGCCCCGAGTGAAGTGGCCAGACCGGCCACTGTTGGGGCGTGTCAGACCCGGGCGCAGTTGTCTACGTTATTGCTTCCCAGGACGGCCCGCACCCACTTGGATACAAGGTAGTTCTCCTCGTTGGTGCAGCGCGAGGATGAAAAAGCCCCGACGGCCCCGGGGCCGTATTTTTCTTTCATCTCGCCGAAGCGCCTGGCCACCAGGTCCAGGGCCTCGTCCCAGGACGCGGCGCGGAAATCGTCACCCTCCCTTATAAGCGGGGTGGTTATCCGGTCTTTGTGATGTATGAACTCGTATCCGAAGCGCCCCTTTATGCAGAGGCTCCCCCTGTTTACCGGCGCTCCGTAATCGGAGGTCACCTTTATGACCTTGCCGTCTTTCACGTTAAGGTAGAAGTTGCATCCCGTCCCGCAGTACGAACAGGTGGTCCTGACCCTCTTTACCGACTGGCCCCTGCCGGCCCCGATGGAGGTTTTCTCCACAAGCGCGCCCGTGGGGCATGTGGAGACGCACTGGCCGCAAAAGAGGCAATTCTCCGGGGAAAGCGGCCTGCCGAAGGCGGTGTCCGGCTTCGCGTAAAACCCCCTGCCGGTCATGTCTATGCCGCCCTTAAGCATCACGTCCTTGCAGATGTTCACGCACCGGCCGCACAGTATGCACTTCTTCGGATCGAACGATATGAAGGGGTTGTTGTCCTTGATGGGCAGGTCCCACCGCTCCCCCTCGTATTTGCCGGGGCTGATGTTGTACATATAGGCGAGGTCCTGGAGGGAGCAGTCCCCCGACTTCTCGCAGCACATGCAGTCGTTGGGATGGTTTGAGAGTATCAGCGAGAGTATGGTCTTTCTCAGCTCCGTCAGGTTTTCGCTTTCGGTCGTTATCTCCATCCCGTCCTGGATGGGAGTCGTGCAGGAGGAAAGCGGCTTCGGGACGCCCTTTATCTCCACCAGGCAAAGCCTGCAGCCCCCGTAGGGGTCCAGGCGCTCATCGAAGCAGAGGGTCGGCACGTATATGCCCGCCTCCCTGCACACCTGGAGAATGGTCTTGCCTTCCTCGCAATCGATCCCCTTGCCGTTTATGGCGACTTTTATGAGCTTTCCAGCCTCTTTCCTTGCCATGAAATCCTGCCCTCTCCTTTCCGAAGACTAATGGGGAAAACCGTCGTTTATTTTAACTTGTAAACGGGAAATTTCTCAAATAAGAATATTAAATGAGGCTCTACCGGGTTTTCTGTGGGTATTTCCCCCTCCCTTGAGGGGAGGGGATAAAGGGGAGGGTGTTCTATGCTTCTGCATCCATGCGCTTTACCCGTAAATGACGCCACAATAATCGCTCAGCATCCGTGGAATGGGTTCTCAGCTTTTTAGCATAACCAATCAGTCTGTTAGTCATTATTAAGCACCCTCTCCCTGCCTCTCTCCTCAAGGGAGAGGAGATAACAGCCTCCCCCGCCCTCTCAACCCTGTGCCCCTGCCATCTTCCTCAGGGAAAATTAACCCATGCTAAACCCTGAAGAGCCTTAAATGAAATGATTTCTCCGGTGAGGTTGACAGTGAACTATCGTTCACCATAGAATATCAATCATGGGGGCGGCGAAAGGCGAACGGGGCATGGAGAAAGCAAGGAGGCACGAGGAAAAAGTGAGGCGGCGCGCGGAGGACATCTCGCGGTTCTACCTGCGGGCGGGCAGGATGCCCAGCTTCTCGGAGATAGGCGAACTGGCCGGGCTCCGCTCGAAGAACTCCGTCTCAAAGCTCGTAGGCAGGCTGGAGGGGCAGGGGGTTTTGAGGAGGGACGAAAAAAGGAGGCTCATCCCGGGTCCCGCGATCGGCGGCCGAACGGTCAGGGTCCTGGGGACCGTGGAGGCGGGTTTCCCGAGCCCCGCCGAGGAAGAGCTTTCGGACACCCTCTGCCTGGACGACCTGCTCATACAGAACCGCGAGGCCACCTTTCTGCTGAAGGTATCCGGGGATTCGATGTCGGGGGCGGGCATACTGCCCGGCGATATGGTGATAGTGGACAGGGGGCTTGCCCCCAAAAGCGGCGATATCGTGATTGCCGAGGTCGACGGCGCATGGACGATGAAATTCCTCAGGAAAAAGGGGGCGCAGGTGGTCCTCCTGCCCGCCAATCCGCGCTACGCGCCGATCAGGCCCAAAAGCGAGCTGAAAGTCGCCGGTGTGGTGACCGCCGTTGTCAGGAAATACAGATAGGGCGCCTTTTAAAACCATTCATTCGTGGCCGAGGGCGATACTGCACCTGGACGCGGATGCCTTTTTCGCCTCCTGCGAACAGGCGGTACACCCGGAGCTGAGGGGCAAGCCCGTCATTACCGGCAAGGAGCGGGGCATCGTGGCCGCCGCAAGCTACGAGGCCAAGGCAAGGGGGGTCTCCAGGGGCACGAGGCTTTCCGATGTGAAGAAGATATGCCCCGATGCCGTCATACTGCCATCCGATTACGAGACCTACAGCCTTTTTTCCGTAAGGATGTTCGAGATACTGAGGCGTTTCTCGCCGGACGTGGAGGAATACTCCATAGACGAGGCCTTTGTGGACCTGACGGGTCTCAGGCGGAGCTTTCACGGCCCCTACGGGATGATTGCGAAAAAGATGCAGGAGACCGTCGAGGCCGAGCTTGGCATAACGGTCTCCGCCGGCGTAAGCCTCTCGAAGGTGCTTGCCAAGGCGGCCTCAAAACACGGAAAACCGAGGGGCCTTACGCTCATCCCGGGCGGTGACATCCATCTTTATCTTCGGGACCTGCCAGTCGGGAATGTCTGGGGCATAGGCCCGAACACGGCGGCCTATCTTGGCAAGTTCGGCATCCGGACGGCCCTTGAGTTCGCCAGGAAGGACGAGAAGTTCATCGGGAGATACCTTTCAAAGCCCTACCGCGAGATATGGCACGAGCTTAACGGACGGAGCGTTTATCCCGTGGTGCGCGAGCCGAAGACGGACTACCAGTCCATAAGCAAGGCAAAGACCTTTACGCCGCCCTCCGGCGACGAGACCTTTGTCTTCGCGCAGCTCTCGAAAAACCTGGAAAACGCCTGCATGAAGGCGAGGCGCTACCGGCTCGCGGCCGCAAGGCTCATCGTCTTTTTAAGGAGGCAGGATTTCAGGCACGCGGGCGTGGAGATGAAACTTTGCCGGCCGACCGCCTTCCAGGCGGAGCTTTACGGGCCCCTGAGGGAGGGTTTCAATTCCATCTACCGGCGCGGGGTGCTGTACCGCCAGACCGGAGTGGTGCTTGCCGGCCTCGTTGCCGGAGACTCTCTCCAGTACACGCTCTTTGATGACGCGGTCAAAATAGAGAAGCTGACGAAGGTTTATGACGCCGTGGACAGGCTCGCCGGAAGATTCGGGAAATACACTGTCATGCACGCAGCCAGCCTCCCCACAAGGCTGCAGGCCCAGCATGAGGGCGCAAGGGGGGACGTCCCGGCAAGGAAGACGGAGCAAAAACTCTTCAGGGGCGAAAACAGGAGGCAAAGGCTGGCCATACCGCTTCTGGACATCAGGGTATAGAACCAAATTTTGAGATAGGTTCTAGGCGGCCCCGCGCCTCATTAGCCTGGCGCCCGGATTTGTGCTTTAATATAGCCATGAGAGCGAAACTCACGGCCAATCATGCTCTTGTGGCCGCCGCGCTTCTGGTTTTATCCCTTTGTATCTCTCCGGGCGCGGCCGCGGCAGGCGGCCTCCCCTGCAGCCTGCCCGCCAAAAACATGAGCATCCCGCTTCACCCCCCAGCCCCCCCGCATTCGGGCTCCGCCCTCGCCCCCGGGAAATTCCTTGTTGCAAGAAGGGGGCTGCAGGACCCGGTTTTCGCAAAGACCGTCATACTGCTCGTCGGCTATGGCAGCGACGGCGCGATGGGGCTTATCGTGAACCGGCCTTCCGGGATACCGCTTTCAAAACTGTTCCCGGAGTTCAAGGGGCTCAAAAAAAGAAACGACCTGGCCTACATCGGCGGCCCGGTGGAGCTGGACCGGCTGTTCCTGCTGGTGGCCTCAAAGAAACGCCCCGGCAAATCCCTGGAGATTTTCGACGGTGTGTATATCAGCTTCGACAAGGATGCCTTAAAAGCCATGGCGGACGATCCCAGGGCGAGGTTCCGCGTTTATGCGGGCTATGCCGGATGGAGCGCCGGGCAGCTCGAATCCGAGATGGCCCGCGGGGACTGGTATCTCGTCGCGGCCGATGCCGGCACCATCTTCAACAAGCCCGCGGCGAGTATCTGGCCCGGCCTCATACAGAGGGCCGGCCTCGAAGTGCAAAGACAAAGAGCGGCCGGGCTGTCTTTTGCCCGCCTCGACCTGCCCCTCCATCCCTGAAACGGGCGGAAGGGTTTTTGACCTTTCACGCGGTTTCAGGTTTTTCCGCTCTTTACGCGGTCCCATGTTGTTGTCTTTCCAAAAA
>JAKAHV010000055.1 GCA_021825295.1 Nitrospirota bacterium | reverse complement strand
CGATGATGGTTTCGGGCATTCCGATGCTCTTTCACGGGACGACGTCCGGCCTCATGTTTGTCGTGGCGGGCGTGTTTGTCCTGGCCTGGTCTCTTAAAAACCGGGACAAACGGAACGCCGGAAAGGAGGGCGGGCAGGGACAGGCGCTCATGCTTTTTTTCCTGGCGGCCTCCGCTGTTATCCTGGCCCCTCATTCCGCGTTTGCCTTCGTCACGCCATCAACGGGCTCTTTCGGGTACAGCTTCTACGACCTCATCTCTAACAAGATCGTGTCTGGCGCCGTAGGCTGGACGGCCGCGGCCTGCGCGCTTGGCTTTGGCATCCACGAGCTAATCCACGGGAAATTATGGGGGACCATAGCGGCCTTCCTCGCCGCGGGCGGGCTTGCCAACCTGAACTCCATCGTCACGACACTGGGAGTGATCCGGTAGGCAATGGGTAAAAAGATTCCCTGCTATCTGTCAGCGCCTTTTCAGATTCTCTGGTGGGACGTGGATGTATGGGGCATCCTGGGTGTGTTTGTCTTCCTGGCGTTTACGATGGGCCACGTCTTCTGGGCGCTTGCCGTCATCGCCCCTTACGGATACTCGAAGGCGAAAAGGAAATATCCGCGCGGCTTTTTAAAGCACATCTTTTATTTCGCGGGGTTTTCGGACATCAAGGGGTATCCATCGTTTTTCGAAGACAGGTTTATGGAATAGGAGCGGGATAAAAAATGGAACTCAAAATCTACATGCAGAAATTATCGAACGTCATGGCTGAAAACCGGCTCCTGAAGTTCGTCGTGGCCGTAATCGGTCTGGCCGTGATCGCCAACTGCTTTTTTACCTTCAACATGGCAAAGCATGAGAGGACCATCCTGGTGCCGGCCGGACTCAATAGCCGGGTGGAGATCAGCGATGGTCAGGCCTCTTACGGCTACCTGGACCTCATGACGAGGTACGTGCTGGGTCTTGCGCTCGACTATACTCCGGCCACGGCCAGAGAGCAGTTTGGCGAGCTCCTTGCCCTTTATGCTCCGGAGGCCTTTCCCGAAGCCAGGAAGACTTTTTACAGCCTTGCCGATACCGTGGAGACCGCAGACGTATCGAGCGCCTTTTTCATTGGAAGCATCAAGGTTGACCGGTCAAAGGACGTAATAGAGGCGACAGGTATTTCGAGGCAGTTTGCCCAGGACGGAAGCCCCCTGGGCCCGGACAGGCAGACCACGTACGAGCTTTCCTACAGGATTTCTGACGGCAGGTTCCAGCTCACCGGTTTTGGCGAGAAAGGGGGAAGTAAATAGGTGAGGATTAAAGCATTTTCTTTTTCAATTTTGCTTTTACTGATCTTTCAAATCGGGGCCGCGTTCGCCGCGGATAAATCCGCTGGGCCTGCGCCTGCATGGGAGACCTTCATGCGGCGCAAGGTCGCAGCTGCGGTGGGTGCCGGAGGACCTAAGGGCCAGTCCTCAGTACAGGTCAAACCGGCAGTTCCCGGTATTGATAATACGATTTCTTCAGGCATGAAAAAACCGGCAAGCCCGGCAGTGGCGAACGCTCCGTCCGCTGCAGGGCAACTGGCTACGCCTGGGGAGTACAGCTCCATTCCGGAGGATTCTCTGGCTGTTGTCCCCCCGGAGGTCGCAACCCCGGTGTATCTTTCAAGCTCCGATATAAACCGGATAGTCTGCCCTTCGTACATAAAAGACGTCATCTACTCGAAGGAGAAGGGGCTCACCGTGAAGATCGAGGGCCAAAACGCCTTCGTGAAATTCCTCGTGACGAAAGAAGGAGACAAGGACGAATACTCCACGACCCCCACGGAGCTATACGTCCTTTGCGGCAAGGAGACCTATAACCTTATCGCGCTTCCAAAGAGAATTCCCTCAAGAACCATAACCCTTTCCGGGGGCGACAGGAAGGCCAGCAAAAACACCTCTTTTTTCGACGGCATGCCATTTGAGAAAAAGATCCTCTCCATCATCAAAAGCGTGTACACAGAAGACATTCCCGATTCCTTCACCGTAAGGGATGAAGACAGACCCTTTGACCTCTATAAGGGGCTCAAGCTCACCCTGGTAAGGACGGTCAGGGTTGAGGGCGAGGGGCTAAGAGTGAAGGAGTTCACCGCACAGGACGCCAAAAACATGGAGCTTTCCGAAAAGGATTTTTTGAAAACGGAGATAACATTCAGCCCGGTGGCCATAGCGATCGACAAGCTCAGGCTCTCGCCGGGTGAGACCGCGAGGGTCCTTATAGTCGAGCGGGTGATGGCTGAGGGAGGCAATTGAAGTGGAGGCGCTAAAGAAGAAATGGGCGGAGCTTACTCCCAAAAAGAAGAAAAAGGCCGTACTGCTTGCAATCGTCATCATGGTGCTGTTTCTGGCCATGGTCACATACAGGCCCAAAAAGGAGACAAAGACCGAGGCGCAAAGCGCATCGGCCGGCAAGACGATAAGCCTTGACAGCGGAATGCTCAAAAAGAGCGAGTACATGGACGTCCAGAAACAGCTTTCGGACTTTAAAAACGAAATAGTCAAACTCAAGGCCCAGAAGGCTGCGGTGGCAAACGGCACGGCTACACCGGCCGCCGGGGGTGAAAAACCCGTGCAAAAAAACATCCAGCCGCCAATACCAAAGTATTTTCCTCCTCCGACAGTCTCGCAAACCGGTTCTTATCCGCCGGGGTTTCCTCCTTCTCCAGAGGAAGAGATCAAAAAGCCCGCTTTGCCTCCGACTCCTCAGGTCATAGGCGGCATAGAGGTGGTCTCTGGCCCGCCGGAAGCGCCGAAGCAAATCGGTGGCGTTAAAAAAAAACGGAGCGAAAGCGTTTATCTGCCCCCTTCTTTTATGGAGGCGACCTTGCTTACGGGCCTCGATGCGCCGACCGCTGAAGGGGCCAAAGGCGAACCCGTGCCGGTGCTCCTTCGCATAAAGGCCCCGGCGGTGCTCCCAAACAGGGTGAAGGCCAATCTTAAGGGATGTTTCGTGATCGCCGAGGGCTACGGGAGCCTCGCCGACGAAAGGGCGCACCTAAGGCTTGTGACCCTTTCTTGCATAGCCAGAGACGGCGGCGCGGTGATCGACCAGCCGGTGAAAGGCTTCGTGGTGGACGACGATGGGAAGATCGGGCTTCGCGGCAGGGTGGTCTCAAAAATGGGCTCGGCGCTCGCCAGGAGTTTTATCGCAGGATTTTTCGGGGGCATAGGTTCTGCCACACAGGTGGCCGCGCAGACCACAAGTATAAGCGCGCTCGGTTACACCCAGACCGTTCAGCCTTCGAAGATACTTGAGGCCGGGGTTGGCGGCGGTATCGCCCAGGGCGCAAATCATCTCGAACAGTTCTACCTGTCCCTGGCCAAGCAGTCCATGCCCGTGGTGGAGGTCGGCGCTACAAGGGACGTCACCCTCGTCATAAGCGAAGGGGTCAGCCTTCAGATAAAGAATTTCTGTAACCAGATGGGAGACGACAAATGCGGAAATTGATTTTTTACCTTGTCTTGGCCACGGCACTTTCAGGGTGCGCGGGGGCCATGAACCCTTACAGCTCTTCGTTTTCATGCCCGAATTTCAAAAACGGCAGATGTGTTTCTGTGGAGACTGCATATAAAGACAGCACGGATGGAAAGTACCAGGACCTATGGAAGGAAAGCGGGGCCGGCAAAAGCAAAAAAGAGAAGGCGGCGCCAACGCAAGTGGACCTCTACCAGAGCGCACTTTACGGAAGGCTGAATGGGCTTCTTCAAAGCCCCGTATCTCCCATGGTCGTGCCGCCCCAGGTGATGAGAGTGCTCGTCCTGCCGTACACGGGCACGGACGACGAGCTTTACATGGAGCGCTACGTCTACCTGTTTCTCTCCGGGCCGAGGTGGCTTCTTAACGATGCGGTGTCGTCTTCGGGGGCGGCAAGATGAGTTTCCTATTTGACCTGCTTTTTGGAAAAAATGGCGGCCTTACGCATAGAGAGCTTGAGGCGATGACTGAGAGAAGCAGGTTTTCCGATTATCTGCCATGGATGGCTTACGACAGGGAGAACAAAACTTACTGGAACATGGACGGCACGGCGGGCTTTCTATGGGAGTGCGGCCCCATGGCCTTCGCGGGCGAAAAGACAGCCGCAACACTTGAAGGCCTGATGAGAATCGGGTTTCCGGAAAACTCCGTTCTCCAGTTCATCATGTATGCGGACCCGTACATAGATCCGCTATTGTCCCATTACGCCTCCCTTAAAACGAGGGACAACCCGGTAGTGAAAAAGGCGGTTAAAAGCTTTTCATCGTTTCTGGCACAGAAGGCAAAGATCAATGGCGGGATACCGCTGAGGAATTTCAGGCTCTTTGTCGCCGTAAAAATCCCGAGGGACCCCGGCCTTAATTTGGGTGACGCGCGGGGCGCGGCCGAAGAGATTCTCAAAGGCGCCGGCCTCGGTCCGGTTCCCCTGGAGCCTGAGGGATTTGTCGATCTTATGCGGAGGTTCTTTAACGAGCACGCGGGGCCTGCAAATGGCAGCTATGATCCCGGAATCCCGATTGGCAAACAGATAATCTTCTCCGAGACGGACATCGAAAAACACTGGTCATATCTCCGGGTAGGCGGGAAATTCTTTAAGTGTGTCACCCCAAAGACGTTTCCGCCCGAGGCGGACATGCTTCTTGCAAACGCGATTATCGGCGGATGGGAGGGGATCGTGTCGGACATGGACCAGTTCCAGACACCGTTTCTTTATTCCTTGAGCGTTGTCTTTCAGGACATGAAGGCGGGCATCCGCGCCAAGTGCAGCCTGGTGCTGCAGCAGCAGGTGGCGGGCAGCATTGCGCCCTCGCTTATACGTAAGCAGAAGGAATACCTCTGGGCTGTGGACGAACTGGACAAAGGGACGAAGTTCGTGAGGGTCATTCCCGAAGTCTGGGTCTGGGGGAAAAGCGAGAAGGAGGCCGCGGACTCGGCCGTAAAGGCCAAAAGAATATGGGAATCGCAAGGGTTTACTATGCAGGAGGACAAGGGCATACTGCCCATACTATTTCTGTCCGCCCTGCCTTTCGGTCTTTACGCGTCTGGCAGAAACGTAGACAACCTGGAAAGAGACTTTATTGTGCCCGCGGACACCGCATCTGTCCTTCTTCCTGTTCAGGCGGATTTCGCCGGGGCGGGCCGGCCTGCGCTCCTTTTTACAGGCAGAAAGGGACAAATGCAGGGCCTCGATGTCTTTGGCTCCTGGTCCAACGGCCACAACATCTACATAGCCGCCATGACGAGAAGCGGCAAGTCCTTCATGGTCAATTACCTTGCCTTCAATTACTTCGCCATGGGCCACAAGGTGCGCATCATAGACATTGGCGGCAGCTACAAGAAGATGGCCAGGATGTTTGGTGGCAGGTTCCTGGAATTCTCCGGTGAGTCGGATATCTGCCTGAACCCCTTTACGAACGTCGCAGACATCAAAAAGGAATCCTCGGTCGTGGCCTCGATAATCGTCCAGATGGTCTACTCGGCCACGGACAAGGTGCCGCATGATTCCGCGGAGACGATAATGACCCTCATTAAGGCGGCTGTGGAGTGGGCGTACAAGGCCGAGGGCGCAAACGCCTGCGTGGACACTGTCCACAGTTGGCTAAACGAGTTTCCAAAACACGCCGTCGAGTACGATTTCGGCTGCGAAGGCGAAAAGTGCGCGGAAGACCTCACGGCCCTGGCCCATACACTGGCCTTTAACCTCACGAAGTTTACCTCGAAGCACGCATATGGGAAGTGGTTCAACGGCAAAGCAACATTCGACATCTCCAGAGATGAGTTTGTCGTGCTGGAGCTTGAGCATTTAAAGCCGATGAAGGATCTTTTCAGGGTCGTGACCCTCCAGGTCGTAAACGCCGTAACTCAGGACCTCTATCTTGGCGACCGGTCGCGCCCGACTTTCATCATCTTCGACGAGGCCTGGCAGTTTCTCACGGCCGAGGGGATGATGAACGAAGTGATCGAGGAGGGCTACAGGAGGGCGGCCAAATACAACGGGAGCTTTTCCGTCATCACGCAGTCCATTCTGGATCTGAAGCGCTTCGGCAAGGTGGGAGAGGTCATAAACGCGAACTCCGCCTTCAAGTTTTTCCTTGAGTCCGCGGATTTCGAGAAGGCCCTGAACGAAAAACTCATAGACTACGACCCCTTCATCATGAGGATATTAAAGACCCTCAAGAGCAACCGGCCCAAATACTCAGAGATATTCATGGACACAGGTGGTGGCGTTGGAGTGGCGAGGCTCATGGTGGACCCCTGGTCCTATTACGTCTACACCTCGGACCCGGACGAGATCGTGGAGATAGAGAGGCTTGTCGAAAGCGGCATGTCCTACGAGGACGCCATCTCGGAGATGGCAAAGAGAAGGGATAACGATTGAAAACACTCGCGGTTAGCAGGCAATTCGAATACATGCTTGAAAAATGCCGGGCAGTTGAAGGTCCCGATTACGACGGCAGTTACCATGTGGACCGCGTGGGCGAGCTTGCCTACCATATCGCCCTGGCCCTGGGCATAGCCCCGGGACAGGCTCTTGAACTGGGTCTGGCCTCAAAGATACATGACATCGGCAAGACCGCTGTCGACTCGCATATCCTGGGCAAATCCGGACGCCTCACACAGGAAGAGTGCGAAGCGGTAAGGAAGCATACGGTCCTGGGCGCGGAAATCATATCCGCCAATAAAGACTCCATTTTTGACCAGGCGTGGAAAATAGCCTTGTATCACCACGAACGATGGGACGGCGCGGGCTATCCTCACGGGCTTAAGGAAAAGAATATCCCCCTTTCCGCCAGGATTGTTGCGGTAGCCGACAGTCTGGATGTTATGACGCACAGGCGGCCATACAAGGCTTCCTGGCCTGCTGAGGTGGCCATAGAAAATCTTGTCGTGGACAGCGGCAAGCAGTTCGATCCGGAAATTATCTGGGTTGTTGCCGTAAGGCCATATGAATTCCTGCAGCGCATAGGCAAGGTTGGCCGGAGAGGCTTTTAAGATGAGGATTGTCAGGCCTATGATTTTCCTCCTCGCCTTTATGAGTATTGCGGCCGTTTCCTTTGGCAATCCTCTTACGGATGCCAAAAACGCGGCCGCAGGGCTCGAAAACACAGTGTCGGCGAGCTATGGATCACAGGCTAGCATACAGCAGAACATCAGTAACCCTCTTACAGGCAGCAACACACTCATGACTACGCTCGATAAGTCGAAATCCTTTAACGCGCAGCTTTCCTGCCCTTCTTCAAGCGCGTTTCTCTCTGTCCTTGTGCAGCCTGCCTTGACCGGCGACCTGCAGACCGTTATAGCAAGCGAGGACCTGGACATGGACGGCAAACCGGATTACAGCTACCAACTCCCGGTACCAGTTTCAGGCGTCTGCGCAAACGGGTTTATTTCATGCGATCCCGGGACCTGGAACAACTGCCAGGCTTACAAGTGGGCCGTGGACGGTAGCCTGCACGTATCGGCCGCCGCGACGAATCTTACAGACCTTGGCGGCTGCTACTGCATCAACACTTCATGCGGAAGCAGCCTTGTCTGGAACAACATGGCCATCGTCCTTAAGGACCTGGGAGGAGGTATCGCCGGGGCCCTTCAGAGCGCGGACCCGCAGCTTTCGGTCTCAAACGTGAGCACAAGCGACACCGTCATAAGCTATTACGGCCAGAAGGCAGGCGGCTGCCAGAGCGCTGGCGGAGGTACGGGATCTGCCTCGCCTCAGCAGTATTTTTCGAACCCCTATGCCATGAAGAGTGACGCACAGAACCTGGCGCAGACGGAGTCCGCCGATCCGAACAGCTATTACAGCGAGCTCGAAGACGCCCAGAACATGTCTACCGGAAACGTGCAACTACAGCAATGCGCGATATCCCGGGTCCTCCAGTGTTCGGACAGCAACCTTGGATATACCGACAATGTGGATGACGGCTGCCAGGCCCTGGAGACGAATTCCAACTGCCAGCTAAAGGACGAAATCGTGGACGGCGTTCAGACATGGCTCAATTTTGCCTCCACTGGGCTGACGCCGCTCCCCCCGGCCTGCGATTCGTTTACGGTGCAGGACATTTCGGCATGTCCAGGCTTTACAGGCGTCGTGAGTTTTTCGGGCGCCCACTACCTGATCTTTGTGGGCAGCGGAAATCAGATCAACGTGGAGTTCCTCTGGGACACGTGCTGGTGCGTGCGGGGGATACAGACCATCTATCTGCCCGCAGGGATTACGGCTAGCGGCAGCGCGGAAGTCAGTTTTTACCAGGACGGAAGGTCCCAGACCGTGAAGATCGTGGGCATCGGAAGCAGCCTCAATTTCTACGACGGGGGAGGAAATTTTAACGGCCATATCAACCTCACCGGCGCAACCATCTCGGGGACTGCTTATTTCAACAGCTCTGGATCCTGCGCGCCTTTTACCATTACCGGCCAGGGAGACAAGATATTTTTCACAAGCTGCGGGACATACTCGCTCAGTATCCCGTCCACATGTCCCCTTGGAAGCCAGTATGCCTGCGTATCGAGGGCATCAAGCGGCGTTCTAAGCGGGTCGTCCGTAAGCGGGACAAGCTACACCTGTCCCATCGATACCAGTAACGGCGGCGATCCCATCTGCTTTACTCCTCCGGCCACTTATACCTTATGCCCGGATTTCCTTGAAAAAGACCGGACCTATTATTGCACCGGCAACGCCCCCTTTGATTTCAGCGCCGTTCAGAAAAGGGCTGGCAACGTCCTTTCGACCGATGCGGACAACGGCGGGAGCTTTTACTATCAGGACCTGCGAGAAAACTCTTCAGGAGGCTGGGTTTATAACGGCGTGACATCTGGCCTGCCTCTCAGGGACACACCGTCTGACTGCGAGCAGGCGTGCAAGACGGAAAAAATCGCTACGGACACGCAGGCGGGCCTGCTGGGATCCAACTTGCCCTCGAACGCATCTCAATATCAGGCCAACAACACCCAGAGCATTCAGTATTTCTACAAGACCTGTGTAAACGGCAAGTGCCCCGTGGGGCCCGGAGAGACGATCGTAGAAGACTGCCAGTGCATCGACGACTTCGGGGAGGCCGCTGGGATAATGCAGAGCCTTAGAATGGCGGGAAGTGATCTTATTTGTTCGGACGGCACTGCGGAGCCGCTTCAATGAGATACCTGAAAAAGATAGCCAGTCTGCTCATTCTCACGCTTGTGGCTCAAATGATTATTCCGATAATGCCGCAAATAGGTGTGAAGCCGGCATTCGCGGACCAGTGGGTTTGCGGCCAGGATTTGAATAATGATGGGAACGTCTCCGATCCCGGGGAGACGGCTAATTGCATTTCAACCCAGCAGGGGCAGTTATGTCCTATAAGCGCAACTGATTGTACTCAAACTCCAGTGCCTATTACCTTGACGGGGAGTGTAACCATACCTGCCGGCAATACCTTTACCGTATCGGGTTCCGGGAACCAGCTGATTTTTTCCTGGCAAGGCGGCAGTGGGACAATAACGGCGAATGGTGGCGTAACTTTTTCAGGGACAACGAGCCCCATTTACTTGGGATATTCATTCTATGATTACCGCGATTATCACTTTTCAGGCAGTGGGAACCTCTTAAATTTTAGCGATACGTATTTCGATTGGTGGACATGGTATGAGGGGGGGACGATAACCGTAAATGGAGGGGTCACTCTTTCAGGAGGAGCTCCCTCCTGGTACATCTC
>JAKAHV010000029.1 GCA_021825295.1 Nitrospirota bacterium | reverse complement strand
GCCGTCCATGCCGGGCAGCCAGATATCCAGGAGCACGATCTCCGGGGGCCTGCGTCTTATTGCCTCCATGGCCTCTTCCCCGGAGCCGGCCATGTCGATCTCGTAGCCTTCGTCCGAGAGTATATCGGCCAGGCTTTCCCTGATGTTGGCTTCGTCGTCTACTATGAGGACCCTGGGCATCAGCTTCAGCTCTCCTTGAGGGGCAGCTCTATCTCGAAGACGCTTCCGTTCGGGCTGTTTTCACTGATCCGTATATTGCCGTTATGCTCGGAGATGATCTTGTGGACAATGGCCAGCCCGAGCCCGGTGCCGTGTTTTTTCGTCGAGAAATAAGGCTCGAAGAGCTTTTCCCGCACCTCCGGCGGTATACCCGGCCCGGTGTCCGAAATCTTCATGAAAAGCCTGCCCGACTCCGCGTCCGTATCTATTTTAACCGAAACGCTCCCGGAATTATTCATGGCTTCCCGCGCATTGTCTATGATGTTTACCAGAACGCGCCTGAACTGCTCAGGGTCCAGATCCACCTCCGGCAGGTCCGCAGGGGCCTCCACGGTTATGTGAAAATCCTTGTATACCCGGTAGAGGTTCTTGACCTCCCCAACAAGGCCAGGAAGGCCGCAGGGCCTCTTTCTTATATCGGGCATCCTGCCCAGCCTCGAAAATTCATCCACAAGCCCCCGCATGCTCTCGACCTCCGCTATGATCGTCCTTGTGGAGCGCTCAAATACGCTTGGGAAATCCGCATGCCCTTCGGCCCACTTTTTCATCATCCTCTCGGTGGAGAGTTTTATCGGCGTAAGGGGGTTTTTGATCTCATGGGCGATCCTCCTTGCCACCTCCTGCCATGCAAGGGCCCTCTGCGCCCTCACAAGCTCCGTAAGGTCGTCGAAGACCGCAAGAAGTCCCAGATGCCTCCCCTTGGAGTCCCTGAGCCCCGTGATGAACACCCTCAGGAGGGCTTTTTCGTTTTTTTTGCCTATGCCGACCCAGAGTTCCTGCTCGACAAACTTTATCGTATGCACGTTTATGCCCTTGATAAAGGCTTTCAGCTCGTCGGACTCTATATGGGAGAGCAGCGTTTCGTAAGGTTTTGCCACCACATCGGAGCCGCTTATGCCCAGTATCGCGCAGGCCCTTGGATTTATGGTCAGAACAAAACCTTCAGGCGACAGCGATATGACGCCGGAGCGGATATTGTCCAGTATGCCCTCCATGCAGAACCTTCTTCTGTCCGATTCCTGATACGCGTTTTCGAGCGATTGCTTGCCCTCTTTCAGCTCGGCAACCATACGGTTGAAGGACTCTATCAAAAGCCCCATCTCGTCGGAGCCCCCGGGGGCCACCTTCAAATCCAGGTTTCCCCTCGCGACCTCCCGGGTGGCGGCCGCAAGCTCGCTTACCGGCCCGGTAATGCCCCTGGCCAGTTTCAGCGCGACCAGAAGGGCCGTGAACATGATGGTAAGCGCGATAAAACCGAGCACCAGGTAGAAATTGGTCCGTATAGGCGTGCGCCAGCTCTCAAGCTTCATAAGGCCCTCATTTGCCCGCCTGATGTCTTCCGCATATGAGGCAAGCCTGGGGGGGAGGGTTGTGCTTGCAACAATCACGCCTCCTCCAGGCCGGGGGACTATGGCCCTGATTATGTCGCCTGCGGAGGTGGAAAGCACCTCGGAGCCGCTTTCGCCGTGGAAGGCGGCCTGCATCGCGGGGGTCGCGTCGGCCGGAAGAGCGGACAGGTACTCTATCTTGTAGGGGCCGATGTCCTTCCGGGCCGCCCCGGCCGCGCCGGCCCCCTCCGCCATCTTCAGCGCCATTTCCCTCTCCTCCTGGTATATGTCGCGGGCCATGACAAGCGAGGAGACAAGGGGTTGCCTGAACTGGGTATTGAATATCTTGTCCATGTAGTTGGTGGCAAGCCCGCTGGCCACTATGTAGACCATAACCATGGGGGTGATGCTCAGGACGGTAAAAAGCAGGAGTATCTTGGCCCGGAACTTAAACCCTATCGCCCTTCGCTTCACTCCCAGGTAGAGCTCTATAAAACCCTTCGAAACCATGTAGATGAGCGCCAGAAGGACAATGAGGTTCAGGTTGAAGAAGACGAGATAAAGCAAGGTCTCGGGGAAAAACTCTCCGAGCTTCAAAAACCGCAGCTCGAAAGGCAGCAGCACACCCAGAAACGCCGCGGCGGCCGCAGCCATATAAACCGCCTTCCTGATCCTCATGCTGATTCTCATGCCTAGCTAGGGCCTGTCCCCCAGATTGACTATTGCCGAATCCGTGTGGACGGAAAACTCCTTGTCTTTAATGAAAAAAAACATCTGCCCCAGCAGGGGCGGCAGGTTCATCAGCTTGGATTCCGCAGTCACCCTTATATAATATCTCCCTTTGGTAAGCCCGCGCAGGCCGGAGAGCTTAATATTCTTTAAAATCAAGGCGTTATTGATGAGTTCATTGCAGCTTGCATACCTTGTCTTTTCCGTCCATCCCCTCTCGCGGGAGACTATCGTGTACTCGCCTTTCAGGTTGTCGCATCCCACGTCCCTTTCTATTTTCTTGCCCATGATGAACTCGTCCGGCCAACTGGACCAGTGCCTGAAGAGATCGACGTAGAAGATGAGCTTCTTCTCTATGCCCGCCCTGAGGTCCTTCATGAGGGCGGCATCCAGGGCCAATCTGGCCGAGACGTAGACGTCGTCGCCCCTCACGTTTATTGTGAGCCCCACGACCTTGTTTTCGTTTTCACTTGCCCGCGCCTTCGGGGGCGGCAATGCAAGAAGGAGCACGGCCTGAATCAAGATGGCCGCCAGGAGCGCATTTTTGGACATAAGATAACGGACCTTCCGGTCAGACAAAATTTTTTAATTATACCACGCAAAAGAAGAAGGAGGCCGGGCGGGCGGGCTTGAGTCAGATTTGCGGGACAAGGCGGGGCATCTGCCAGCTCCTTCCGTTCAGCGCGCGGTTCCGGGCGTAAGTCCCGCCGCGGCGGGATTGCCGCTAAGGGCGAATATCAAGCTGTTGTTACGAGGCGGCCCGCCGTGATCCGTCCGCTCTTCGCTTCTCTCCAGGAACAGGCAGATGCGTTTTACGGCAACAGACAGATACGGGCCCTGCAAATCTGACGCGGGCCCCGGGCGGGAAAACGGTTTGCCAAAAACGTTAAAATAAAACAGGCATGGAAAAGGCAGAAAAAACGATTATTCGCCTTCAGAGGGAACTCGAAGGCGCGCAGGAAAAGATAGCCCGGCTCGAGGCCGCCGCTGAAAGCCGGGGCCGGGCTGAAGATGCCAGCCTCCGGGCAAGCGACATGCTGCGCACCTTGCTGGAGGCCTCGCCCGTGGCCATAATGCACCTGGACAGCCAGGGCCGCGTCCTGCTCTGGAACAAGGCGGCGGAGCAGGCATTCGGGTGGACTGAACAGGAAGTGCTTGGCCTCGTGAACCCCATAGTGCCGGAGGAGCAGAAAAAGGAATTTGAAGAGCTAAGGCAGCTTGCCATGGACGGGAAGATCACCGGCCTTGAGATAAGGCGGCGAAAAAAAGACGGCTCCCCCATAGACCTGAGCCTCTCCACCGCCGGCATCCCCGGGCCCCAGGGCAACATCGCCAGCTATATCGCGATGTTCGTGGACATCACGGAGCGGAAGAAAAACGAGGAATCCCTGAGGCTTTTCCGGGACCTGATGAACCAGTCCAACGACGCCATATTCATAGTGGAGCCGGAAAGCGCCCTCATCCTGGATGTAAACGATGCCGCCGTCACCAGCCTTGGCTACGGGCGCGACGAACTGCTCCATATGCGGGTGCCGGACATTCAACTGAGCATACCGGATATGGCCGCCTGGCGGCAGGAGATGGCGGCGCGCCGCCGCAAGGGCAGCGGCTTTTTTGAGGGCGCCCAAAGACGCAAGGACGGCACAACCTTCCCCGTCGAGGTAAACAGCAGGTACATCAGGCGGGACGCGGGGGAATATATACTCTCCGTGGTGCGCGACATCACCGAGCGCAAGCGGATGGAGGAGGCCATAAGCAAATCCAGGCAGGACTGGGAGGAGGTCTTCAATACCATCACGGACATGATCACCCTGCACGATGCGGACTTCAACACAATCCGCGCCAACAAGGCCGCCGAAAAGATCCTGGGCCTGGCCTGTCTTACATCCACGAGGACAAAATGCCACAGGATGTATCACGGCGCGGACCGGCCCATAGAGGACTGCCCGGGCTGCCGCGTGCTGATGACCGGAGAGCCCGCAACCACCTCCGTATTCGAGCCCTCCCTGGGCATGTTTTTGGAGATACGGGCCATACCGCGTTTCGACGAGGAAAAACGCCTGACGGGCATCATCCACATCGTAAGGGACATAACGGAGCGAAGGCGGGCCGAAGAGGAGCTTGAAAAATACCGCACCGGCCTGGAGGAACTGGTGAGGGAGCGCACGAGGGAGCTGAGCGAGGCCAACGAGAAATTGAAGCTCTATTCGGAGGAGCTTGAAAAGAGCAACCGGGAACTGGAGCACTTCGCGTATATGGCCTCCCATGACCTCCAGGAGCCCATTCTTGCGATCGCCAGTTATCTGAAACTGTTCCAGAGACATTACAAAGACAAACTGGAGCCCGCCACCAGGGAGTTCGTCGAGAGCGCGATAGAAAGCGCCATCCGGATGCAGACCTTCATAAGGGGGCTGCTGGCCTATTCCCGCATAGGCACCCGGGAGATCGAGCTTAAGGAAACGGACACCGCCCAATCCCTGGATGCGGCCCTGCAAAACCTGGCCCTGCAGATTGAAAAAAGCGGCGCGCTCATCACCCGCGACCCGCTGCCGGTGCTGCGGACGGACCCCTCCCAGTTGCCCCACGTATTCCAGAACCTCATAGGAAACGCCCTGAAATTCCGCGGCGAAGAGCCGCCGCTTATACACGTATCCGCCCGCAGACAAACGGACAGCCGGAGGGGAAAGGATTTCTGGGTCTTTTCGGTGCGCGACAACGGCATAGGCATCCCGCCCGATCTGAAAGAACATATATTCGAGATATTCCGCCGCGGCGGCAACGGACAGCCGGGCGCCGGCATAGGGCTTGCGACCTGCAAGAAAATAATCGAGCGCCTGGGCGGACGCATATGGGTGGAATCGGAGGCGGGCAAGGGGTCCGTCTTTTACTTCGAGCTGCCAGCCTGAAAAGACAGGGCTGAAATTTTTGCTTGAAACATCCGGATTAAGACTGTAAAACTTAATTAAAGGGCAGCAACCCGCCAAGTTGTTTTCCTGCAGTGTTTAAAGGTAATTGAAACCTCTCAAAGCGCCGGGAGTCCAGTATGGAAGAAAGAAGAAGCTATCCCAGGACTTGCATCTCCATCCCGATAAAGTGCCTGTGCCGCTTCAAGGAGGACGACAACCTGAGCCTGTCGCTGGACGGGGTGACAGCCGACTTAAGCGATGCGGGCATCAGTTTTTATACCGGGAAAAACCTCATGGACTGCTCGAAGATAGAGATACGTTCGGCCAACTGGAGCAGGCCCAAAAAAGGAAAGATAATGTGGCAGATGACGATGCCGGACACTGGCCTCTACCGGGTGGGTGTGTCGCTGCAGCATGAGGACCTTGAATACGCGGTCCGTGAGGAACCCTTGAAGACCTTTTAGAAATAGGCTCTTCAGCAATTCCTGTGGGTAAATCGCTGCAAATCGGGGGCTGTTGGCTGGTCCTCTGCATCCTGCTGACCGCCCGGCGCTTCGCCCTGAAGACACTCGCAACAAAATGTTGCCTGCGCCCGGAACCGTTATAAGGGGGCCCCAAAAAGCTCAGGTTTTTGGGGAGGGGGTCCCGAGTGAAAGGGCCGGCCAACAGGCATAACAAGCCGGGAATATGACATAATCACCCACGCCACGCCACGCCCGCGCCCCTAAAATTTTTCCAGGTATCAAAAGCTCCGTATCAGGTAGGCAAGAAGCAAAAACCCGATTGCCAGGACAAACGCCGTGAGCGTGACATTGAGGGCAGCCGAAGGCCGGTAGGTACCCTCGTCTATCTGCCTTCTCACCTTCAGAAACCTTATGAAGGCCAGGAGGGTCATCAGCATGCCAAAGGCGACAAGCGCGATGCCCAAAACGGCGGAATACCCGGCCTTCGGGGTCTTTATTGAAAACCCGGCGCGTCCGTTTATCCTCCCCAGGTGCTCGGAATAATAGACGAGCTGCCTCAGGAAAAAAGCGAACCTCTCGACCACAAAACCGAAGGCCATTACGCCGATGCTCGTCCTTACCCAGGCCAGGAAGGTGCGCTCGTTGGCCATGTGGACCCGCCGGTTTTCCGTCTTCTTCTTGTCGTCCGCCCCGGTTTCCATATCTCCGCACCCCGATTCCCATAGCTCCCTACATAGTCTATCAGATTCCGGCGCCGTCCCCGCCAGCAAAACGGCCCTAAGGGCAGCCGGGGACGGATATTTTTATCGAGGCAAGAAAATCCTTGAGCGCCTCTTCCCAGTGGCGGAGCTTTATGCCCTTTGTGCTTTCAAGCGGAGACCATAACGGCCTCCTGGCGCGCGTTTTATAATCGGCGTGGGAAACGGGAGTGATCTGAACATGCAGGCCCGCGTGCCTTATGATGCTCACCGCGAATTCATACCAACTGCAGACCCCGCCGTTTGTCGCGTGATACAGCCCGGGCGTCTTTTCCCTTTTCATTATCAAATCCCAGATTGCCTTGGCCGCATCCACAGCATAGGTGGGCGACATACGGATGTCGTCTACGACCCTCAGCGGCTCTCCGCGCCTTGCCTTCTCCAGGACCGCGTAAACAAAATTCCCCTTTTTCCCCTTGCCGCTTGACCCGGCCGCGCCGTACAGGCTGGCAAGGCGCACAATATAATGGTTTGGCGTGAAATTTCTGACAAACAGCTCCCCGGCATATTTGGATATCCCATAGGTGCTAAGGGGATTAGGATTGTCATCCTCATTGTACGGGACGACCGGATTTTTGCAGCCGTCGAAGACGTAGTCCGTGCTTATATGAACGAGAGCGGCGCCGGTTTTTTCCGAGGCCAGGGCGATGTTCCTTGCCCCAAGGGCATTTACAAGGAAGGCCTTTTCGGCCTCATCCTCGGCGTCGTCCACCCGCACGTAGGCGGCAGTGTTTATGATAAAGTCCGGACGAAGCCCGGTGATGACCGAACCGGCCTGCCCGGCGCTGGTGACGTCCAGCTCGCTGCGGGAAAGCGCGACCAGCTCCACTTCGGGCGGGGCATAGCGGGCAATCTCCGAGCCCAGTTGGCCGCCGGGGCCGGTAAGGGCGACCTTCATGATGTCCCCTGTTTTTCCCCTTTCGCGCCCATCTCCTCAAAACGCCGCCTAATCCCCTCCGTAAAGGCGCGGGCCTCTTCGGCCTTCCTGAAGAGCCATTCGCTGTGGCCGCGGTACCAGCGGACGGTCTTTTCCATGCCCTCATCGAAGGACGTGCGCGCCCTCCAGCCGGTCTCTCTCTCTATCTTTGCCGTGTCGACCGCGTATCTGAAATCGTGCCCCGGCCTGTCCGGCACGCTCTTTACAAGCTCCCCGCCCTTTCCAAGATGCCTCAAGATCGCCCCTATGACGTCCCGGTTCATCTTTTCTTCGGCGCTTCCGATGTTGTATGTCTCACCGTCCCTGCCGGCATCGAGCACCCGCATGACGGCCTCGGCGCAGTCCTCCACATAGAGCCATGTCCTGATGTTCTCGCCCTTGCCGTAAAGCGGTATGCTCTCGTCCCGCATGGCCTTCGCGATGGTGAGGGGTATGAGCTTCTCCGGATATTGCCACGGGCCGTAGTTGTTTGAAGGCCTTATGGTTATGACCGGAAACCCGAAAGTCTTCCGGAAGGCCCGAACGAACATGTCCGCGCTGGCCTTGCTTGCCGAATAAGGCGAGTTGGGCAGCAGGCAGTCCGTCTCCTTGAACTTGCTCTCCCCCGCCCGCAGGTCCCCGTACACCTCGTCCGTGGAGATGTGTATGAACTTCCTTATCCCGTGCTTCAGGGCCAGCTCCAGGAGGTTTTCCGTGCCGAAGACGTTCGCCGTTATGAAGGAGGCGGGCTCCAGGATGCTCCTGTCCACGTGGGTTTCGGCAGCGAAATGAACGATGGCCTGCGGCCCCTCGGATTTGATTATGTGCTCCATGGCCTCCTTGTCCGCGACATCGGCCCTGTGAAAATGCATCTTTTCCGCGGCGGATTTTAACCTCTCCATGTCGCCCGCGTAACTCAATTTATCGACGCATACGGGGACAATGCCGTTGGAGACGGCCAGACGGGCAAACGCGCTTCCGATAAAACCGGCCGCGCCGGTAATCATTATTTTCATTTCTCTTCCTCTTCAGCCTTGTAGACGAAATTGTTCCGCGCATGCCCCAACGGGAGCAGCCGGGCGTCCTTGTCCGAAACGATGGGGTTTTCGATCTCAGCCGGCCATTTTATGCCGATCTCCGGGTCGTTCCAGACTATGCCGCTTTCGTGCTCCGGGGAGTACTCATCGGTCGCGGTGTAAAGCACATCCGTGTCGTCCTCGAGGGCCACGAAGCCGTGGGCAAAACCGGGCGGCATCCAGAGCATGTGCCTGTTGCCGCCGGAGAGAATGGCGCTCACCCACCTGCCAAACCAGGGAGAGCCCTTTCTTATATCGACCGAAACGTCGAATATGGCCCCGTGAGAGACCTTTACGAGCTTGCCCTGCGCCCTCGGCTCAATCTGGAAGTGGAGGCCCCTCAAGACCCCTTTTTTGCTCCTTGAGTGGTTGCCCTGGATAAAATCGTAACTAATGCCCTGCCTGATGAAATCCGAGCGCTTGTAGGTCTCAAGGAAAAAACCCCTTTCGTCCCCGAAAACCCGGGGCTCGATCAGGACAACCTCAGGAATATCCAGTTTTTTAAAAATAAACGGCAATACACTCTCCCAATCCGCTCCCTTTTGGGGGAAAAGGTTTAATCAGCCTCTTGAGAAACCCTCCCCTGGGGAGGGTTGGGAGGGGGGTGCTTTAGTTTTACTCTTCCCCCCCGACTGCCCTGATCAGGTACTTTCCGTAATCGGTCTTTTTAAGGGTTTCAGCTATTTCGAGGAGCGCTTCCTTCGTGATCCATCCCTTTGCGTAGGCGATCTCCTCTATACAGCCTACCATATAACCGGTCCTGGTCTCTATGGTGGCTATGAACTTGCTTGCCTCCAGGAAGGAGTCGTGGGTGCCGGCGTCAAACCAGGCAAACCCCCTGCCGATGGGCTTCACATGGAGCGCGCCTTTTCCCAGGTATTTCGCGTTGACGCTCGTTATCTCCAGCTCGCCCCGTCCGGAGGGTTTTACCGCATGGGCGATCTCCGGGGCGTTCCTGTCAAAAAAATACAGGCCTGTCACGGCCCAGTTGGATTTCGGCCTTTTGGGCTTCTCCTCTATGGAGACGGCCACCCCCTTTGAGTCGAACTCCACGATGCCGTATCTTTCGGGGTCCTGGACGTTGGAGGCGAAGACGTATGCCCCTCCCTGATTTTTCATGGAACGGACGGTCTCCCTGAGAAGGGCCGGCAGGCCGTGGCCGAAGAAGATGTTGTCGCCCAGTATCAGGCAGACGCTGTCGCCTTTTATGAAGTCCTCGCCTATGATGAGGGCCTCCGCAAGGCCGTTGGGCCGGGGCTGGACGGCATAGGAGAATTTAAGCCCCAGGCGCTCCCCCGTGCCGAAGATGCCCCTGAAGCCCTCGATGTCCCTCGGGCTTGATATGAGAAGGACTTCCCTTATGCCCGCCAGCATGAGGATGGAGAGGGGGTAGTAGATCATGGGCTTGTTGTAAATGGGGAGCAGGTGCTTGTTGAGGCATATGGTCGCGGGGTAAAGCCTCGTTGCGCTCCCCCCCGCCAGTATTATACCTTTCATGCGATATTATACATTTTCCCGTCCATTAATTTACACTCCGCCTCCCCTCCTTGCCGCGTCTTTAATGCTGCCGCCGCCTTCATTCAATAAACTCAAATAGAACGACTCGTAATCTCCTGTCATCCTCTCGATGCTGAAGTAATCGGCTTTTTTCATGGCCTCCCTGGCGAACGACTCCCTCGACGAGCCGTCATCGATCAGCCTGATCATGGCCTGTTTCAGCCCCCCGGTATCGGCGGGAGGCACAAGCAGCCCGCTTCTTTCATTTTCAATCAGCTCGGCCGCCCCGAAGACGTTTGTGGAAATGACCGGCGTGCCGGTCGTCATCGCCTCAATGACCACATTCGGGAGCCCCTCGTGAAGCGAGGGAAGGACAAAAAGGTCGGAGGCCCTGATGTATTCGACCGCATTTTTTTTATACCCCAGGAATTCGATCCTGCCGTCCCCGCCGCCAAGCCCGCGGAAGTATTCCGTCATCTCTCCCCGGCCGATAATCAGCAGCCTGATTTTTTCATGGGGCAGCTCCCTGAACGCATTTATCAGATAGAAGAGCCCTTTGGCCTTCACAACCGCGCCGGCAAAGGCTATATAGAAAATTTCCGGCTCCAGGCCCAATTTTTTTCTAAGCGCCTCTTTTGATTCGAGGTTTTTATACCTCCGTATATTCAGGCCGTCGTATATATATGCGCCTTTCAAGGGGTCTGAAAAATATCCCTTTCCGATCATGTCGTCCAGGACGGCCTTTGAGACGGTCAGAATTTTATCGGCTGACTTGTAGCTGAATTTAAGCAGCCATTTTTTAAATGACCCGAATTTCACATCATTCAGAATGTCTTGCGGAGAGGAGAACTCCTGCGCAATGAAAACCGGCCTCCCCCTGGAAAGCTTCAAGGCGACGGCCGTCAAAAAACACGAATACATCAGAAAGGAGTGGACGATATCGGGCCTGAACGAATCAATAAGATTTTTTATCTCCAGCACGGATTTCAGGGGCGTCCTTCTTCCGTACCCACCGGAGAGGGGGATTTTTCCGTCCAGGTCGGCCTGCCGCATCCCCCGGTCAACCGTCAGGAATATCCGCTTTTCGGCGTTTACATTGTTGGCGATATTTACGATCTGCTGCTCGGCCCCCCCTCCGCCCAGGTTGTCAGCTATGAAAAATATTTTCATCCGTCGGTTTCAGTTTAAGCCCGTATTGAATAAAAAACGAACATACATAATTTTAAATTATTTAAGCAGTAGTTGCCATTCCGGCTCGCCCGGAACCCTTGCTTGCCATATGATCCAAAATGAATGATGTCCCATAATGAAATTTCGGACATAGCTTTGTTAAAATATCAGGGCGCGTAAATAAAGCTTGTAAGCCAGAGGAGAAAATTTTTTTGAGAAAAAATGTCATTATTTTTGGCGGAGACGGGTTCTGCGGATGGCCGACAGCCTTGTTCCTGTCAAAAAACGGCTACGATGTGACCATAGTCGATAATCTCAGCCGCAGGAATATCGACAACGAATTGGAGGCCTATTCCCTCACCCCCATTCAGCCGATGGGCACCCGCCTGAGGGTTTGGGGGGGAAATACCGGCAACAAGATCGGTTTTTACAATTTCGACGTATCGCTTAATTATTTCAGGCTGTTAAAGCTGATGGAAGAAATCAAACCGGTGGCGGTCGTTCATTTCGCGGAGCAGAGAGCCGCGCCCTACTCGATGAAAACGGCCTTCCACAAACGGTATACTGTCAATAACAACATAAACGCCACCCACAACATCCTCTGCGCCATTGTGGAATCCGGCCTTGACGTGCACATGGTTCACCTCGGGACGATGGGGGTGTACGGGTACGGGACTGCGGGGATGAAGATACCGGAGGGGTATTTGAAGGTAAACGTGGACGTGGAGGGCGACAGCAAATCCCTGGAAATTCTCTATCCGGCCGACCCCGGCAGTGTCTACCACATGACCAAGACCATGGACGCCCTCATGTTCTACTACTACAACAAGAACGACAAGCTGAGAATAACGGACCTCCACCAGGGCATCGTCTGGGGCACCAATACCGAAGAGACTTTGATGGATGAGCGGCTGATAAACAGGTTTGACTATGACGGCGACTACGGTACCGTGCTGAACCGCTTTCTTATGCAGGCCGCGATCGGCCATCCCCTCACGGTCCATGGGAAGGGCGGGCAGACGAGGGCCTTCATACACATCCGGGACACCGTGAAATGCATAAGGCTGGCCATAGAAAACCCGCCGGATAAAAACGGCAGGGTAAAGATATTCAACCAGGCCACGGAGACACATACCGTGAAATGGCTGGCGGAGACGGTATCCAAGATGACCGGTGCGAAGATCGATTACCTCCCCAATCCCAGGCGGGAAGCGCCCGAAAATGAGCTTAAAGTGTCCAATGAGAATTTCCTCAAATTGGGACTCGCCCCGATAACGTTAAGCGAGGGCCTGATGGAAGAGGTGATGGATATCGCCAAAAAGTACAAGGACCGCTGCGATGTTTCCAAGATCCGCTGCAGGTCCAAGTGGTGCGCCGAGATTAAGCTGGAGATATGAGAGCTTTTGCTTTTTTAGTTTCGTTTATCTGGCCGGCATTTTTACAAAACGCGCGGACATATATCCGATTTCTTTAGAAACCGCCGCGTTGGGAAGTTTTTCATTGGCAAGGATGGAAGCATACATTCCATTTGCTGCCGGCCTGTAAAGTTGCAGGCTTTCACAAACAAACTCAGGTTTCAGCCATTCTGTCAATTTCCCCGGAGTAAGTTTATGCGGCTCACAGGCGGTAGGAGGATGGTTCACCTCAACCAGCAGCAGAAAAAGGCCGCCGGGCCGCGTGACCCGTTTTATCTCTTTTAATGTCTGGTCAACATTATTAACATGATCAAGTGAGTTAAAAGAAAAAACCGCATCGCATTCAGAATCCTTCAAAGGTATATTTTCAGCGGGGGAATCGATATACTCCATTTGATGCTTGTCCGCGCCAAGCTTGAGATATTCTTTGGCAAGCGGATCGAGCCCGATTCTGCGCCTTGCCATGGATGCCCATTCAAGGCTGCCCTTTGGGCCGCATCCGATATCTAAAATTGTTTTTTTGCTGTAATCAGACTCATCCAGGCCAAAATGGGTTGTGTAGAAATATCTGTAATTATCGTCAGACAAAAGACCTTTGGCTTTTCTTTCTCTCCAGTACTTAAGCTCATTATATTGCTTCCAGCGGACAGGCATCACGCGAGCAGCAATATTGTTTAATGCATTGTATCCCGCCCGCCTTATGGCACGCTCCAACCGATTCATTTTCCCTTGCTCCTTTTATAATTTCTACAGCCGGCGCATACTGTAGAGATTGCCGGCCCCTCGTATTTCCGCATAGAGAATAAACTTCTCGAATACCGGTATTTTTCATTATGCCAAATAGACCGGAACGGTTCCTTCGAAACGTCTCCAAAGGCGGAGTTTTCATCGATCACATGGCAGCACGGGAACACTTTACCGGAAGGGGAAATTATCGGACCCGACCATAAAAAAGGACAGTGGGTATCAATCAGCGGCTCCCGCTTTTTTATATACCACTCATTCAAATACTTTTTATTGGCCGGCAGCCAGAATGATTTTTGCTCCTCGAAATCAGGCGTTTCCGAGTCAGGGCTCAGGTCTCCCACATTGAAAAAAGCGATCTCGAAATCAACCCCTAACTCCTCAGCCATTCCCTTTGCCTTGTGTACCTCATGCTCATTATATTTATTTACGATAAACCTCCAAATTATCTTTGGGGTTTTAAGGCCGAGGGCTTTTTTCGCCTCCGTTATTTTTCTTAGGTTGGCAATAGCAAGATCCAGATTTCCGCCGATTCTATAAATTTCGTAAGATTTCTGGGTAGCCCCGTCCAGCGACGCCATCAATACATCCAACCCGGCTTCTACAATGCCCTTCCAAAAATTCAAATCTTTCCGGACATTCAGGTTGGAACTGATCTGCGTCCAAATCCCTCTTTTTTTTGCGGTTCTGATCATTTCCGCAATTTTTGGATTCAAAAAGGGCTCTCCCCAGTTGTAAAGATTGATTTCCTCAAGTGAGCGAATATCGTTCAGGATTTTTTCGAAAAGTTCAAACGGCATTATGGACTGCTTATACTTATTCGTTGCCGACCCCGTAGGGCATATCGGACATTTAAGAACACAAAAATCAACCGGGTCGATAGTTGCGCCTTTGGGCATCGGCGGAGTGAGGGTTAGCCAAAGGGTCCGCAGCGGCAAAGGCTTCCGCCCGAGGACTTTCACTTTGGCATTGAATGCAAGGGCCCTAAGATTTCTCATAAAAGGACTTTTCATTTTAGCACATAAAGTTTTAATTCATTTTACGAAAAAACGCCTCAACCAGCCTTAAAAAAGAACACAATCTGCCCGCCCTTATCGCCTTCCTGTGTTTCCCGGCAAAATAGGCATCAAGGGATTTGTACATATTCATTTCATTTTTAAAACAATGCAAGACACGCCCGTGTGACCATACCCCCTCGCTGTGCACCCTGTAACCCCCCATTACCCCTTCAATATGGCCGATATCGCCATATTGCGCATTCAGGATATGAAGCGCCCAGTCCGCCGGGTATAATTTCAAAAACAACTCCGGGTATTCGCCAAAGAGGCCCCTTCTGAACATCACGCTGGTATTGCATATGAAATTTCTTCTGAGGAGGTCTTCAATCGTATATCTTTCCTTTTTGGGCTTCAGCACGGAAATCGCCCGTTTTGGATTTGCCCAATTTTCATAGAGATACTCCACATCGTGAAAGCAAATGGAAAAGTCCGGATTGACGTCCAGAAAGTCCGCCTGTCTCTGGAGTTTGCCCGGAGAGGTCCAGTAATCATCTCCGTCCAAAAGCGCTATATATTCCCCCCGGCAGTTGGCCATGATGTCAACAAAATTATACAGGCGCCCGTATTTTTTCCTTAACTGGGAATATTGATCTCCTTTTTCCCGGTTCAATACACGGATGAGCCGGGGATATTTTTGTTCGTAATCTTTTAATATCTCCAAAGAGTTATCAGTGGAAAAATCATCGCCAACGACGATCTCAAATGCAAAGTCCGTCTTTTGCATCAATGCAGACTCGATTGCCTGCGAGATGTATTTTGCCTGATTATAACACGGGAGCCTGACGCTTACTTTTGGCGCGTTAGATTTCACGATATTGATCCCCAACTGCAGCAAGATGAAAATTCCCCGCCTAAACGTTCAAAGGCAAACCTGTTAAGCACCGTCCGTCAGCCTTCTCCGCATCAACGCCATATTCTTTCCTGGAAAGGTTTCAAAAGGCGGCTTGCCACATCCAGCACATATTGCAGGCACCGGCCCGCCAGTTTCCATTTAATTACAGTGTTGATTGTCCCGGCCCCCATTTGATAGGCGGATATATTTCCTTCTTTAAGCATGGAATAATAATTATTAAACATTTTCATGTCGTCAAGCTTTATGGATTCCAACAGTTTCAAAAAGCCGATTCTTTGCAATTTATTCATCCTATCCCTTACCGATTTACTGATTACCTGCATTGCCCAGGAGGGAACCGAAGTGTTTTTCCGGATAACTCTTTCCACCCGCGACCATAATTGCAGTTTCAGTAACGGGAGCATATTTCCAGCCGCTTCAGGGTGCCGTATAAAATAAACGCCCGGCTTCTTGGAAAGACAAAATGCGTACTTTGCCGTCAGTACGAACCACACCGGCACATCGGATATCAGTTCAACTTCACCATCAAAGTAAACATCGGGTTTCAACTCGCTTCTAAACACGCAACCGGTAATAACAGGATGCAGGCCTCCAGTCACCAAATGAAGCGCTTCTGCCGGATAATAAAGGCCCTCCCTGGGCCATGCATCTAACACCCTGTCTATTACTTTATCCTTGGAACATTCATTAACCACGGGAGAATTGAGCACCGAAAACATTGCCGGGGGATATTTTTCAAGACCGCTCATGGCATCGGTTACAAAATTTGGCAAATAGTAATCATCGTCTGATAAAAATGCGAAATATGGAGTTTCGACCCTGGAAACAGCGAAGTTGAAGTTTGCGCACATGCCGATATTCTCCGGATGCCGGTGATACCGGACCCGGGGGTCGCTCCGCATGAATGAGGCCACAATTTCGGATGTTTCATCGCCGGAGGCGTTATCGAAAACCATCACCTCCAAATCGGAATAGGTTTGCGATAAAACGCTGGCTATGGCTCGTTTAAGTTTTTCCGGACGTTTATAGGTCGGAATGAGAATGGTGACAGTTTTTGAATTCATATGGCCCTACAGCTCTTTTTTATGCCGGGACTCAATCATTCCCCTACCCAATGCGTTTCAAATACCCGTCCGGCGCCGTTGAAATAAGCAGTTTATTTTCTATCGATTTATCAATTTCAAGTTTTAGCGGCAAGCCATCGAATGCCGTTCGCCCTTCGTCTTTTATCCGCCTGAGATACGCCCATACCGCAGTTTTGGGATTATTGCCCTTGTTCCACGGCCGGTCGGGGAATGAATCGGACGGCATATCTTCTATTATCGTATCAAATACAACACAGTAGCTCCCCGCACTAGTTAAAGGCGCATAGGACTCCAGCTCGGCAAGCACATGATTATGGGTGTGGTTGCTGTCCAGACAGACCAGGATACGCTTCTTATCAGCCGCTCTATCCTTCACTTGTTCGATGACTTCCGGTGCAATGCTGGAGCCCTGAATCATTGAGATGCGTTTAACCATTGGGTGCGCCAGGATGGCCTCGCGGTTATGGGTACGGATATCGATGTCGATGCCCAGGACTTCGGCGTCAGGGGGGCCGCCGCAAGCAGCATTGAGTTCCAGCATGGATGCCGAGAAGACAAGCGAACCGCCGTGGGCAATGCCGGTCTCGATGATGAGGTCGGGCTTAACCTCCCAGATCACCTCCTGCATAGCGATGATGTCCTGAGGATACTGGATAATGGGCCTGCCGAGCCACGAAAAATGATAAGAATACTTCCCGCTATTAGCCATATTCATCCAGGAGCGCGTCAATTGGCGCAACTCAGGATTGGCACCTTGCATTCCAACCTCATTTATACATTCCTGCCGAAACTTTTCCGCCGGGGTCATTTTTCTGTTCCTCTGTAATAAGATTATTTGTCTGCCAAATTGTCCCCAACTATTTTGGCCGGATTGCCAAAGGCAATCACATTATCGTGAATATCACGTGTTACAACCGAACCGGCGCCCAAAATAACATTGGCTCCAATTTTTATGTGCGGCACCACGACACAGCCAGCCCCGATTAAAGTGTTTTCACCAATATTTACGCAACCGCACAATGTTGCGCCTGGCGCAATATGAACGCCCGGAGAAAGCGTACATTCGTGGTCGACAGTTGCATTGGTGTTGACAATGGAAGCCTCTCCAATTTCAACTTTGGGCGCAATTACAGCCCCTGCAAGGACATGGCTGTTCTGCCCGATATTAGCGGTTTCCGACACTATGGCGCTTTTATGAATAAGTGTTGGCGTTTTTAATCCCGAATTGCGAAAAATTTCAAGAAACTCCCGTCTGTCACGCCCCCTGCTTCCTCCTATCGCGGCAATAGCGCAGATATTTCCGGGCTGATCCTGCTGCTGAAGCCATTTATAATAAGCAGGCAGACCATGGAAAATTTCAGCCCCCGGCAATATTTGCTCCGTATCCGGGTCATTGTCAAATAAGGCAATAACTTCTCCCCCCTGTTGTTTTACAATTTCGGCCAGCACCAATGCATGCCCCTTTGCGCCCCAGAAAATAAAATTGTGGTTAGACATTGCAGTTATATATAAACGTAAGGCATGAGCAAGCAGCCGTTTATCATCCTGCCTCACTTAAGCTTCTTTCAATCACTTTTACTACCAAATCCTGATCCGAAAAGGTCATTTCATGGAAACTGGGCAGATTAATCGCTCTCCCTGGAATGTCCCTTGCCCATTTGTTCTGCAATCCATTATTAAACATCGGCAAACCGGACAGCGGATAAAAGAAGACCCTGGCATCTATGTTTTCCGCCGCGAACGCGGCCTGCAGGGCCTCCCGCGTGACCCCCGTACTTTTATCAAACACCAGAGTAGGCATCCACGCTCCATTCACTGTGCCCAATGGCTCAGGATTCATCTTCAACCCGTCGTATTTCTCAAATCGATCCTTGTAATAGGACAATATCCCGCGTTTTCTGCCGATTAGCTCATCGATCCTTTCCATCTGTCCGTACCCGATCGCAGCCTGCACATTTGACATTTTATATTTGAAGCCAACAACATCTGGCCAAAATTGCCTTGTCTGCCCGCGGGCGCGCCCGTGATTGCTCAATGTTAAAACTTTTTCATATAAAGTGCCGTCGTTGGTGACAAACATGCCGCCTTCTCCGGTTGTAACGGTCTTTGTGCCATGAAATGAAAATGCTCCAAAAACCCCCATTGACCCGGCCCGCCTGCCATGCCAGATCGAACCGAGTCCTTCGGCCGCGTCCTCAACGATGGGGATGTTGTGCCGCCTGCCGATATCGAGCAAGGCATCCATATCGCACAGATTCCCATATAAATGCACCGCGACAATGGCCCTGGTTTTGGCAGTGATCGCCTTTTCCGCAAGCTCCGGATCAATGCACCAGCTATCCGGAAGGATGTCCACGAACACCGGCTTTGCCCCAAGATGCACAATAGGCGCGGCAGTGGCAATCCAGTTGGTGTCGGCCATGATGACTTCATCGCCCGGGCCAACACCCAGCGCCGATAATCCCATATGCAGGGCACCCGTGCAGCTTGAAGTGGCAATGGCGTATTTAGTCTCCAGATGCGTCTTAAATGCCTCCTCGAACCGGGCAATGTAGCCGTAGCAGCGGCTCCCCCACCCGGTGCGTGCCGCATCGGTCGCATACGCCACTTCTTTTTCAGTTATTGAGGGCTTGGTATAATATATGTAAGATTTGGATTTGCGGGGACTCGTGACCTCCAATGCCGGCACCACCGTGACAAACCTACCTCCCCATTCTCCTATGTAAGACAGTTGCTGCATAAGCTCTTTTTTAATGTTCCAGGGCAGAAGTACAACGTAATCGGGACGATCTCTCCTCAGGCGTTCTTCCGTGACTATTGGTATCCGGCTGCCGGGAAGAAACTTTCCCTGTTTTGATGGCGCGGCATCGCATACATACGGCAGCAGATCGGGCTTTACGCCGGCAAAGTTCAACAGGGTATTGCCTTTCGCCGCGGCGCCATAGGCCGCAATGCGCTTGCCCGCTTTTTTTTGCTCCAAGAGAAACGTCAGGAAGTTGTCCTTAATCCGTTCGGCCCTTGGCTGAAAATTGGCGTACGTCTCAAGCGACTTAAGGCCTGCGAGATTTTCTTTATTAAATATCTTCCGGACTGCACCGGTCCCGGGACGAGGGTCTTCCTGGTGACAGCAGTACAGACGCAGGCTGCCGCCGTGAGTCGGCAGTTCCTCGACATCGAAGATCCTTAGCCCGGCCTGTTGAAAAACACTGTTAACAGCGTGAATTGACAAATAGGAATAATGCTCATGGTATATAGTGTCAAACTGGCAATCCTCCAGTAGCCTGAGGAGATGCGGGAATTCCAGGGTAATTGTGCCGCCCGGCTTGAGGGCAATCCTTAATCCGCAAGCGAAGTCGTTGATATCGGGAACGTGCGCCAGAACATTGTTTCCTATAATAAGATCAGCCTGCCTGCATTCGGAAATCAGTCTGGCCGCCAGTTGTGAATTGAAAAAATCGCGCCATACGGGAATCCCGTCTTTTCCCGCTGCCTCCGCGGTGCACTTTGCCGGCTCTATTCCCAGGCACGGGACGCCTTGAGCCACAAAATTTTTCAGAAGATATCCGTCATTGCTGGCGATCTCAACTACAAAGCTGTCTCCGTTCAACTGCAACTTCCGGGTAATCATCCGGGCGTAGCGGGCTGCGTGCTCCAGCCAGGTTGTTGAGGTAGACGAAAAATATGCATAATCATCCTGAAACAGCTCATCCGCCCTGGTAAAATCCTCCGTTTGCACCAGGAAACATTTTGAACAGACATAGACCTTTAAGGGATAGGAGAGTTCCGGTTTGCGAAGGGCCTCAAGCTCAAGATAATTATTGGAAGGAGGGGCGCAACCAAGGTCCAAAAAAACATGCTCAAGGGCCGTATGACAATGCCGGCAGTTCATGGATTATCACCTTGAGGACGTATAAAGACATGTTGAGAATCGCGCTTCGACAGCTCTGTAACCGGAATGGGCCACGCTATTGAAATGCTCGGGTCATTATATGCAATACCCTTTTCGGCCTCGGGGGCATAAAAACCCGTATGAAGATACAACAGTTCCGAATCGGCCTCAATTACCTGAAACCCATGCGCGCATCCTTCAGGGATGACCATCATGCGGGCATTCTCCCCGGAGAGCTCCACTGCATGCCATTTCAGATATGTGGATGAATCGGCCCGCAAATCAACCGCCACGTCCCACACTCTGCCTTTTAAACAACGGATAAGCTTCATTTCGCCATGGGGAGAGCTTTGATAATGCATTCCTCTTATGGCGCCGGCCTTGCGGGTTCTGGATATATTAATCTGAACTATCTGCCGGTCTCCAATTATCGCACCCATCTCATTCCGGCAATAAGCGCGAAAAAAAGAGCCCCTGTGGTCTATGTGTTTCGATGTTTCAACGACAAAAACGCCATTAATAGGCGTCAGCGCTATATCCATTTGTTATTCCATTTCTCAGGCCAGCGGATTGCATTGTGCAAAAAATCTTTACAAGACCTTTCTATTGATAATTCTCTCATGTAAATTGCCAAATTAAGGCGGGAGCCAATCTCCTCTGCTTCCATATAATAGAATGAGGTTCTTTTGAATTTCAAGTGGCGTGCCAGGCAAACCCGGTGAAAAAAAGACATTTTTTGCCTCCCCCATTCATTTCGTGAATGCTTATTCCGGGGTGGGCTTTGAAACCCCGCGCGTGAACCGTTCAAAAAAGGCAAGGACGGGCTCCGGCTGGACCCCCATCCTGTTGAGCACCCTTTCGAGAATAAAAAGGTCCTCCGCCTCGATGCTCCTCGTAAGCAGAAGGCTCGCCCCGTAGCCTCCGACGAAAAGAAGGAAGTAGACCGGCAGCATCCAGAAGGAAAGCGGCAGGCTCTTTGCGACCGCGTAGATGAGAAGCCCGGATATGGCGGCCCCGGCCAGGGGTTTCATGTAAGAGGGCGAAAACGGGTGCAGCCCGCTTCTGCGGTAAAGACTTAATGAGTAGAGGACGTTTATAAGAATATAGGATGACATGGTGGAAATTGAGGCCCCGGCCAGCCCGAGGCCGGCCTTCTTTATCAATATGTAATTCATGGCTATATTGAATGCCGCTCCCGCTACGGATATGTTCATGATCTCCCTTGAGTAGCCCATCACCATCATGAGCATCCCGTTTGTGCCCAGAAAGGCGTTTATCATGAGGCCAAAGGCCAGAAACCTCAGGGGCAGGGCCGCATCCAGGAACCGGGGGCCGAAAAGGGCCGTTATGGTCATCTGCGGGAAGAAGAAAAGGACGAAGAAAATGGGAAGCGTCGCGGCGAATGCCCATTTGGTGAGCACCTGGTATGCCCGTTTAAGGTCCCTCAGGCCGTTATTGCCCGCCCCGTCATTCGCGTATATCTCCCCGGATATGGGCAGAAAGACAAAACTGAGGGCCGTAAGGGGAAAAAGCAGGAGGTTGACAAGCGAGACGCTTACGCTGTAAGTGCCCACCGCCTTCGCGCCTATATACCTGCCGACCATTAAGGTATCGGCCCACATGATGATCATATTGGTAACGCTGGCGACCAGCAGGGGAACGGAGAATTTCAGCAGCGCCTCATGTCTTTTTTTATAATCCGGCCGGGCCGGGATGGTGCAACCCCGCCTCGCAAAGGGCAACAGATATGCCCCGCCCAGTTTTTTAAAACCAAAGGCCAAAACGAGGAAGACAATCGCCAGGCTGGCCGATACGTACGCGAAGAGAATCCCACTGAAATGCATGTGAAACAGAAGGACAACAAGTATCAGCAGCATGTAAAAAACCGGGGTCAGCAGGTCGTTGAAAATCTTCTGGCTGATAAATCCGTTTCCAAGCAGGATTCCCCCCGTTATGTTCTGGTATATGGCGAAGGGCAACAGAAAGGAGATAATCCTCAGAGGGCCCGCCAGACCCGGGGTATAAAAGACGTGCCGGGCTATCTGACCGGAAAGAAAATAGATGGCAATGGAGGCGGCCAGCCCGAGGCAGAGGGCAATTTGAACGCCGGCCTTGGAAATCCCCACCGCCTCCGCCCTGTTCTCCTCCCCCTGGCTGAGAGAGACAAACCTGGTGACGCCCGCCGGAACGCCAAGGGGGACAATCGTGACAAGGACACCGAAAATCGTTAGCATGAGTGAGTAAATCCCGAACTCCGCCTTCGTGGTGCTTCTTACTACAAGTATCTTTATGCAAAACCAGACCAGTTGGCTTGCTACGGTAGAGGCAAGTACAAGCGTGCTTCTCTTTACGGCGGTTTTCAGATGCGCATTCAGCCCTTTGGGCATAACTATTTAATTATATCTGCCCACATGATGGAGAATCTATATTTTTCAAGGGTCCGGCATCAGTATTGCAGATATGCAAGAGCATCAGGTTTTATCTTCCATCAGCGAAGTATATGTATCCAGGTCTTCCCTGCTTCTGGTTGCGCCGTTTGCATAATATTGCCTGTACCAATTCATAGTTGCATCCAGCGCTTGATCGAGCCCCCAAATATGCTTCCAGCCGAGCGATACCAGGGCTTTTGAGCAGTCGAGCTTCAAGATTCCCGCTTCATGCAGGGTATTATCAGAGTTTATCTCGAATTCAACCCTGTCCCATCTTTTCTTCGCGCCGTTTACAATATCTTCCACCTTGGCATGGCTTTCCTCGCCAGGCCCGAAATTCCAGGCATCAGCGAATTCCACCTTGCCCTGAATGAGTCTTTCACCCAACATGAGATAACCGGCCAGAGGCTCGAGCACATGCTGCCAGGGCCTCACTGATTTCGGGTTCCTTATGGAAACCTTTCCGCTGCCAATTGCAGCCCTGACTATGTCCGGAATCAGCCTGTCCTCAGACCAGTCTCCACCCCCAATTACGTTTCCTGCTCTCGCGCTGGCGACAAGAGTATTGTGATTCGCGCCAAAACCGCCGGGATTAAAAAAGGACCTCCGGTAGGCTGCCGTCACGATCTCCGCGCACCCTTTCGATGCGCTATAAGGGTCATAGCCGCCAACGGGGTCTGTCTCCCTGTAACTTCCAAGCCATTCCTTATTCTCGTAACACTTGTCGCTGGTCACGTTTACTATTGCGCCCACTGATTTGATTTTCCTGGATAATTCAAGGACATTTACAGTCCCCATGATATTAATTTCCAATGTATCGACAGGGTTGGCATACCCATATCTCACAAGGGGCTGTGCCGCAAGGTGAAAAACGATCTCCGGAAGGTGGGTTTCGAAGACTCTTGTGAGTTTTTCCCTGTCCCTGATATCACCTATTATGGAGACCATGCCTAGTTTAAGGAGATCGAAGTGATTTGGCCTGGTCGAGGGATTCAGAGCATAGCCAACGACGTTTGCTCCAAGTCTTTCAAGCCAAAGACAGAGCCATGAACCTTTAAAGCCAGTGTGGCCGGTTACAAGGACGGTTTTATCGCGGTATACATCAAACACGAATTTTCTATTCCCAAACAACCCAAGGCCGGATGCCCCGGTCCCATTGCCTGTTGAACGCCTCCACCTCCTTGAAGGTGTCCATGCACTGCCAGAAACCTTTATGCTCGAATACAGCAAGCTGCCTCCCGGCGGCAAGCTTGCGCATTGGTTTTTGCTCGAACACGCAATCCTCATCCAGATAATCGAACAGTTTTTTGCTTGCCGCCATGAAACCGCCGTTCACAAGTCCTTCCAGTGCAGGTTTTTCGCTGAAGGACCTTGCCATCCCGTCATTTACATCCAGAATGCCGAATCTTGATGGCGGGTGGATGCCGGTTATGGTAAGCACTTTTTTCTTTCGTTTGTGGAAATCATACAGGGCCTTTATATTCACATCGGCCACGCCATCACCATAAGTGATAAAAAAATCATCTCCCCTTATATATTTTTCCACCCGTTTTATCCTGCCCCCGGTCTCCGTGCTTTCGCCCGTATCCGCGAATGTGATGTTCCAGTTGTCCAGCGAGTGCGCATGGTGAGTTATCTTTCCTTTGCCCTTTCCCATCTGAAGGGTAAAATCGTTAGCAAGCCATTCGAAATTAAGGAAATACTCCTTGATCATCTTGCCCTTATATCCCAGACACAAGACGAAATCGTTACAGCCGTAATGGGAAAATATCTTCATTATGTGCCAGAGAATCGGGATGCCGCCGATCTCAACGAGAGGCTTGGGCTTGAATTCGGTCTCTTCCCGCATCCTGGTACCTTTCCCGCCGCAAAGGATTATAGCTTGCATGATCCGCCCTTTCCGATTTTCACATCTGAATTATAAATCAGGGCAATGACTTATCGCAAAGAGTCATAGGGGCCCAAAAGGCGAAGCCCGTTTGAATAATCCCTGGAGGGTGGGGTAAGGAAAAGCGGATTTTGCTGCATGGTTTAAGCCCCTTATTATTTTCTCTTATCCCGGAGGCCAGTGCATGCGGCGGCCGCCAAGCAGGTGCAGGTGGATGTGATAGACGCTCTGCCCGGCCTCCGCATTCGTGTTCATCACCAGGCGGAAGCCCCGGCCGGCCACCTGCTTGTCCCCGGCTATCCGGTTTGCCACCCGGAAGAGATGCCCTATCAGCGGACCGTCCTCCTCCTTCAGCTCCAGGGTGGTGGCTATGTGCCTCCTGGGGACCACGAGGACGTGCACAGGGGCCTGGGGCGCGATGTCCTCGAAGGCAACGCAAGCCTCGTCCTCGTAGATTATCCTTGCGGGGGTCTTTTTCTCCGCTATCCGGCAAAAAAGGCAGTCCACCCCACCCTCCCGCCCTTTAAAATACAGGGGCTCCGCCCCTGTAACCCCAAAAGGCAAAAAATGTAATAATCACTCTTATATCTTCCTGAAAAAACAGGTCCTCTCCCCCGTGTGGCAGGCCCCCCCGCCGGCCTGTTTCACCTTCACCAGGAGGGTGTCCTGGTCGCAGTCGTAGAAAACGTCCTTTACCTGCTGGGTGCAGCCGGAGGTCTCGCCTTTCTTCCAGTATTTCTGCCTTGAACGGCTCCAGAAGTGGGTGTATCCGCTCTCAAGCGTCATGCGGAGGGACTCCCTGTTCATCCAGGCCATCATCAGCACCTCGCCTGTCTCCGCCTCCTGCACGATGGCGGGTATCAGGCCCTTCTCGTCGTATTTAAGCTCCGGGATTTTTTTCTCTCTCATAATTTATATCCTATTTTCCTGAGGAACTCCTTCCTTTCATTGCGGTCCTGGGGGGTCTCGACGCCCCTGGGGGCAAATCCGTCGATGACGCCCAGCACGCCCCTTCCCTGCGGGGTCTCCGCAACGATCACCTCCACCGGGTTGGCCGTGGCGCAGAATACGCGGCAGACCTCCGGGCAATCCTTTATGCGGTTTAATACGTTTACCGGGAAAGCGTTCCGGAGGACAACGCAGAAGACGTGCCCGGCCCCTATCGCCTGGAGGTTTTTAATGCAGATGTCGATCAGCGGCGCGTCGTTTCCCTCCTTTCTTATGAGGCAGGGGCCTGAGGCCTCGGTAAAGGCGACGCCGAAGCTTGCCTGGGGCACCGATGTGACGATCGCCTCATAGAGGTCCTCGGCCGTCTTTATGAAATGCGTCTGGCCCAGGATGACGTTGGTCCCCTCGGGTATCATTATGCCCACTGTCTTGATTTCCATGGGATTTTTCATCACCTCCCACCGGATTATAGCATAAGAGGATTTTGGCATAGCCGGGCGATAAAAAACGTCATTCGCTTTTTGGGTTTTTTTCTGCCGCTGCATGGCCTCGCTCCGCAAACAAACGGGTATAAGCGAATCGCGCGTAAGGGGGAAGACGGATGGGACATGCGAGCGGATTTTTTTGCCGTTATCCGGACAAGGACGTCCGGATAGGCAAAAGCCTCGGAGGCGGCCATGGATGGCTGCCGAGAATGATGCGAGCCATGCCCCCATCCGCCTCTGCCCCACTCTGAATTGGCTAGCAGAGTACAGATTGATGAGCAACCCATTTTGTACTATTCTTTGTAGAAGCAAAATTAGATTTTTTCCCGTATCCATCCAAGGCGGAAAACATTCTGGAGGAGAAACACCATGGCGGAAGTCTATCATGCCCTCGGTCTTAACATGCACCAGCCCCCCGGCAACCTTCTGGCCCTGCATAACTCTGAGGAGCGATGGGAGGCAAGGCAGATTCTCTGGTGTTACGACCGGACCACCCGCATGCTCGAAGGGTTCGAGGATGTGGCGCGGCCCCATATGAGTTTTTCCGGCACACTGCTGAAACAGCTCGAAGACCCCGCGGTGAGGGAGACGTTCGCGGACGTCGTGGACGTGCAGGATTTCCTGGAGAGGTTTAGGCGTTCGCAGTGCATAGAGTTTCTGGGCACCGGCCTTTATCACCCCGTCTATCCGCTGATCCCGCCGGAGGACTGGGAGGCCCATACCGCGTGGTGGAAGGGTCTCGGACGGCACCTTCTGGGACGGGAGTGGCCGCCCGGTTTCTGGGCCCCGGAGATGGGTTTTACCAGGGAAATGATACCCGTGCTCAAACGCAACGGCTACTGGTATGTGATAGTGGATTCGATCTACATAAAACCCCGGAGGCAGATGCGCTGGGAAGAGCAGCGATACCGCCCCTGCATCGCCCGTTACGGGGGCGAGGAGATCTACGTCGTGCCAAGGGACAGGGAGCTTTCAAACGCGCAGGAGTCCGGCCTCGACCCCGGATGGTTCCAGCACGAAGTCTACGAGCGGACCAAAAACTGCGACTTTCCGGCCCTGGTGACAACATGGACAGACGGGGAAAACGGGGGCTGGTTCCGGACAGTGCACGTCGAAAGCGGGTTCTGGGGGTTTTTCTACCATCAGCTTATGCACCGCTACAGGGCCGGCACCCTCGGGTTCGTCCCCATCCATATAAGCGAGTATCTCAGGAGGTTCCCGCCCACCGAGGAGGTCGATATCTATCCCGGCGCCTGGAACACCGGGCACCACTGGGGAGGGGATTTCAACCAATGGACAGGCTCCCTGCTTCAAAAAAGAGGCCTTGAGGAAATAACAAAGGCAAGCGCCTATTACCATCAGGTAAAACGCGCATTTGACGAGCGCGGCCATTCGGCCGGCAACCCCGGGGAAGTCCGCCATCTTATATACCGGGCGTACGACCGCATCCTGGAGGCCGAGACTAGCTGCAACTTCTTCTGGGGAAGCCGCTGGGTGCACCGGAGCTTCGACGGCATCGAGGAGGCATACCGGCTTCTGGATACCGCCGCCGGCCTTCTGCCCCGGGGGTAAAAGAATACCAATAGAATCGCCCTCTCCCAACCCTCTCCCATCCGGGAGAGGGTTTTACCTTAAGGCTCTTCAGGAATTTCCATGGGCATATCACTGGGATTTCCGGGCAAAATAGGGCTGTATCTGCTCGGCCCTTTCGTTTGGTCACGCGGTTCCGGGCGTATACAGACGGCTTTATTTAGGCGTTTTTAGGGCGAATAGCGAAAGATTGGCAAGATGCGGCACGTCGTGATCCGTCCGCCTGTTCCCGCTCTCAAGGGCCGGGCAGATACAGCTAATAACCCCCCAACAAGCAGGAAGGACCTGCCATAAAGTTAAAAAAGCGTGGGGGAGTGGGGGTGTTCAACACCCCCACAAAAAGTTTTTTAAATTTGCCTTTATTTTCATGCAGTTACAATGCCAGCCCGAAAAAAATTAAAGTTTCCGGCTGGCGGGGACGATAAAGAATTAATCAGTAAATGCCCGGTTTCTCCCCCCCCCGATTGGCGGGACGGCCCCAAGCCGTCCCGTCTCGCCTTTCTCTCCTCCTTCCCGCGGCCTGCGGCTGGCGGGTGGGTTATAATATCGCATGGAATGGACTGAAGACCTCTCGGTAGGCAACGAGGTAATCGACGAACAGCATAAGGAGTTATTCCGCAAGATAAACGATCTTGTGCTGGCCATAAATCACAGCGTCTGCAAGTACAAGATCGGCGACGTCATAAGGTTCCTAGACGAATACATCGTATTTCACTTCAGCGAAGAGGAAAAGATGATGCAAAAATCCTCTTACCCCGGCTATAAGGCGCACAAGGCGCAGCATGAGGATTTCAAAAGAAATTTCGAGGAACTCAAGGGCGAGCTGGTAAAACTGGACGGCGGGAAGAAGCCCGGCTCCTACGACCTCTCGGTGCAGACCAATCAAGTCGTGGTCGACTGGATCCTGGAACATATCGCAAAGGTCGATAAAAAACTCGGGGAATTTCTATCCCCCTCATCCTGAGCGATGTGAAACCAGCGTAAATGGTTTAATACGGCCGGGCAATATTGTATTTCGCTCTTTTGCGGCTTTTTTTCCGCCGCTGCATGGCCTCGCTCCGCTGCATCTCCGAAACTCGCCTTCGGGGGGCTGACCCCTTCGGCTCAGACAGCCGGAGATGCGGCCGTTGCGCTTCGCCGGCACCGGCAAACAAGAAAAAAAGCCATGTCGCTCAATACGATATTGCCCGGCGTTTATCAAACTGAAACATTACTCGATTAGGCGCCGTCCCGTCAGAAGTTTTTATCCAGTACCCCCAGCATCCGCCGGTAATCCTCCGGGGTGTCCATATCGAGGACAACCCCGATGTCTCCCGTCTCGATCAAGCTCACGCGCCCCGGGTTGCCCCTGATGATATCGCGCAGGCAGGGCCCGTCAAAGACCCCTCTTATCAACTCCCATGGAAACAGGGCAGGGTGGCCGCGCCTTCCCTCGAAAAGCGGTATGAGGATGCTACGGGGATTTCTCTCATGCTCCTCTAGAAGCAATTTTATGCTTGCCGGGGCGACAAGCGGCTGGTCCGCCGGGAAGACGAGTATGGCCGGCGCCCCTGCGATTTCTCTGAGGCCCGCGCGCACGGATTCCGACATATCGCTGCCTGTGGCGGAATTTATTGCGGTCCTTATGGGCAATCCCGAAATGCTCTCCCGTATCCGCCTTGCGTCCTCGTGGCGGGGCGGGCCTCCGAGCACTACTATAACGTCTTCGATGCCTGAGGAAAATATGGCCTCAAGGCAGCGTCTTATCGCGGGCGTGCCGTTCAGGGGCAGAAGCTGTTTTGGCCTGCCCATCCTCCGCGAGCGCCCCGCCGCCAGCAAAAGGGCCGTCACCAAGGCCGTTTTCGTTCTTTCTCCTTTCGAGTATGAGCTGGGCCATGATGCTTATGGCTATCTCTTCGGGCGTCCTTGAGCCTATGGGGAGGCCCGCGGGGGTGCTTACCCTCTCCGTGTCGCCTCCGGCGAAACCCTCCTCCAGGAGCCGTTTGAAGAGTATGGCCTTTTTCCGCCTGCTTCCAAGCAGCCCGATATAGCGCGCGTTCGTCCTCAGCGCCTCCCGCAGGGCGGTAAAATCGTGCATGTGCCCGCGGGTGGCGATGAGTATGAAGTCCCCCTCATTTACACCGGCCCGCGTGAACGCCTCTTCATAAGGGCAGACGATGAGCCGGTCGGCGTCGGGTATATTTTTATCGTTTGCGTATTCCTGCCGGTCGTCGGCGACCGTGACCCTGAAGCCGGCGAATTTTGCGGCCCTGGCCAGGGCCCGGCCCACGTGTCCCGCGCCAAGCACGAGCAGATGCGGCTCCGGCATTATGGGCTCGATGTAAACCAGCACATGGCCGCCGCAGACCAGGCCGCCATCCCTGTCCGTAAGGCCGACGGCCAGCGTGAAGGGTTCAGCCTCTTCGCGGATGGCCGCAAGCGCGGCATCCCGCACCTCGGCCTCCAGGCATCCCCCTCCCAGCGTCCCGATGACGGATTCTTCCAGCACGAGCATCTTGGTCCCCGGCTTTGCCGGAGACGAGCCGTCCTGCCGGACGACCTGGGCGAGGGCGAACCTCCTGCCCTTGCGCTTCAGGCTTACGATCTCTTCGTAGATGTCCAATTATTCCCGGTTTCCTCTTTTATGAATTCCGGCGTCAGCGGCAGCCTCCTTAATCTTACGCCGGTTGCGGCGAAAAAGGCGTTTGCCACCGCGGGGGCCGCGGGCGGCACGGGGGGCTCGCCCACGCCGCCGATTTTCGCACCGCTTTCAATTATATGGACTTCAATCCCCGGGGCCTCTTTTATGCGCATCGTCCTGTAATCGTCGAAGCCTGCGGATTTCACGCCGCCTTTTTCAAACTGGATTTTCTCCGAAAGGGCCGCGCTCAGGCCGAAGAGTATGCCGCCCTCCATCTGGGCCCTTACGATGTCCGGGTCCACCGTGCTGCCGCAGTCTATCGCGCCTGAAACCCGGTGCACAACAATCGCGCCTGCTTTTTCGTCGAAGGAGACCTCCGCCACCTGGGCCACATAGCTGCCAAAGGAGAAATGCTGGGCAATCCCCATCGCATGCCCGTTTAGAGTTTTCCCCCAGCCTGCCTTTTCGGCGGCAAGCGAGAGCACCCGCGCGGCCCTGCTTTTGGCAGGCAGGTGGGCAAGCCTGAATTCAAGCGGGTCGGCCCCCGCCAGATGCGCCATCTCGTCCATAAAACTCTCCATCACGAAGCCGTTTATGGAGTGGCCCACGGAGCGCCAGTAGCCGATCCTGACCGGGTTTTGCACCTTTATATACTCCACCCTGAAATTGGGGATGTCATAGGGCGTATTTATCACGCCGTCTACGGCCGCCTGGTCGACCCCCGCGTCTTCGGGCGGACCCTCTTCCGACATGGACGGGGCCGCGGCCCTGTGCAACCAGGCGGCTATGCGCCCCCTGCCGTCCAGCCCGCCTTCAATCCTCGCCGAAGCCCCCGGGCGGTAGAAATCATAGCGGATGTCCTCCCGCCTGTCCCAGACGGCCTTTACCGGCGTGCCGGCCATTTTGGACATCCAGAGCGCCTCTTCTATCACATCGCCATCGGCCTCCAGCCTTCTGCCGAATCCGCCGCCAAGATACGTGGTATGTATGTTTATCCTTTCGGGCGGCAGCCCGCTGATCCTCTGCGCCAGATCGAGGACCGCGCTCTGGTTCTGGGTGGGCGCCCAGACCTCGCAGATATCCTTGCCGGCATATGCAACACAGTTCATGGGCTCCATCGCGGCGTGGGCGACGTAGGGAAGAAGATATGTGGAGGCCGTCTTTTCTTTTTTCCTGGCCCTGGAGAGCGCGCCCCTCGCATCCCCCTTTTCAAGGGCCACCTCGCCCTTGCGGCCAAGCGCGGCCAGAAACTCCTCCTCGACCGCCCTTGTGTCCATCTGCGGCCTGGCGCCCTCGCTCCATTTCACGTTGAGGGCGTCCCTTGATTTCCAGGCCCCCGCAAGCGAAGCGCCGCAGACCGCGATGCCCTGTCCGATCTCGAATACCTTTTTGACGCCGGGCGCGCCGAGGGCGGCCTTCCTGTCGTATTTCAGGGCCTTCGCGCCGTAAGCGGGCGGCCTGGCGACCACGCCGTAGAGCATGCCGGGCAGCTTTACATCGATGCCGAAAACCGCGCTTCCATCGCACTTGGCTGGCACATCGAGGCGCGCCGGGGCCTCTTTTTTCCCGATGTAAACGAACTCGCTTTTTTTCTTCGGCCTTATCCGGGGCTTTATCTGGGGCTTTATCTGGCCAGGGGCCGGCATATGTGTTTTTGCCGCGTTTTCAATTTCGGCAAGCATGCCGTATGAAAGCTCTCTTTTGCTTGCCTCGTGTATTACGCTTCCCATTCTGGTTTCGCACTGGCCGGGCGGCACATTCCACTCCCTTGCCGCGACCATTATGAGCATCTGCCTGGCCTGGGCCCCGGCCATCCGGAACGTCTCGTACATGTGCCTTACGCTCGTGCTTCCCCCGGTGGTATGCCCGCCCCAGACGGGGTCCTCATACTCCGAAGAGACAGGGGCGGCAACCACCCGGACTTTTTCCCAGGCGGCGTCGAGCTCCTCCGCCAGTATCATCGGAAGCGCCGTGTACACGCCCTGGCCCATCTCCGATTTGTTCACGGCAATTATCACATCGCCTTCAGGCGTTATCCTGACCCATTGGTTCGGGGAAAAAGCAAAAACATCCGGCGCATTTTTACCTCTTTTACCGGGAGGCGTCTGGAGGCCAAGCATCTGGAGGCCCGCGGGAGGCATCTGGATGCCCGTCTGGACACCGGAGACGATTGCCTTCAGGATGCGCGGGTATGTACCGCAGCGGCAGAGGTTGCCGTTCATCACGGAAAGTATCTTTTCGCGGCCGGGGTGAGGGTCTTCGGCAAGCAGGGCCGCCGCCTGCATTATCTGGCCGGGCTGGCAGTAGCCGCACTGGGGCACCTGCTCTTTTATCCAGGCAGTTATGAGGGAATGTTTTTGCGCATTTGAAGGTGAAAGCCCCTCTATCGTGGTTATCTTCCTGCCCTCCGCGCTGCCCGCAGGCGTGATGCAGGAGCGGACGGCCCTGCCGTCAAGGTGCACGGTGCAGGCGCCGCACTGGCCGGCCCCGCAGCCGTATTTGGTTCCCGTAAGCCCCGCATGCTCACGGATGACCCACAGTAGGGGCGTATCCGGGGGCTCGTCTATCCGGTAAGATTTCCCGTTGATTTCAAGGGAGATCATCTACGGAAATCCTACCGCTTTTGAATCAGACGGGCAAGGACGGAGATGCGGAATTACCCGCAATTCACCTCTTTGCTGATTCGAATGCCGTATTTCTTCATCTTGTAATCCAGCATCCGCTCCGTTATGCCCAGGGCCGAAGCCGCCCTGGCCTTTACGCCGCCGGCCTGAACAAGCGCCTTCAGTATCTCCTGCCTTTCCAGCCTTCTGACCTTCTCCGTGAGCGGAACCTTTTTTACTCCCATCGCCTTTACCTCTGGACCGGATAAGCAAAAAACATTCCACTTGCCGGATGCCCGTAAATGCGTCCCCCCACAAACCTGTATTACAAATTTGTTCAACAAATTTGTCGCAGCCTCGACATTTTTGTCGCCGGGTAAAAGTGGAATCCCGCGAATAATCAGTTTTTTTTACCTGGCACGGGATTTGAGTAAGGGCAAAGGGTTTAAAAGCAAAGGATAACGGCTTATCAAACATTATTGGAGAAGGAGGCAGGCGCTTATGAAGATGGTGCAGGCTGTAATCAAGCACACGAGGCTTGATGCGGTGCAGAAGGCCCTGATGGCGATTGACGTCCACGGTGTCACCCTCACCGAGGCAAAGGGCTTCGGACGCCAGAAGGGACATACGGAGGTCTACAGGGGGGTGGAATACGAGGTCCGGTTTCTGCCCAAGATAAAGCTGGAGGTTGCGACCCCGGATGAAAAGCTGGAAGAGGTCCTCGGGGCCATCCAGAAGGCGGCCCGCACCGGCGAGATAGGAGACGGCAAGATATTCGTCTATGAGATCCTGGATGCGATCAGGATCAGAACGGGCGAGAGAGGCGAGGAGGCGGTATAGAAGTGAAAAGGATCGGGATGGCTAAAACTGCGCTTTTCTCGGCGGCCATGGTCTTGCTGGCGTCTCCGGCCGTTTATGCGGACGCGGCCCCCGCGGCAAGCAGGATAAACAGCGGCGACACCGCCTGGCTGCTTATCTGCTCCGCGCTGGTGCTGCTGATGACGCCCGCCCTGGGTTTCTTCTACGGCGGGATGGTAAGGAGAAAAAATGTCCTCGGCACCATAATGCACAGTTTTTGGGCGCTCTGCCTGGTAAGTGTAAGCTGGGTGCTCTGGGGCTACTCCATGTCCTTCGGCCCGAGCATCCACGGGATAATCGGCAATCTGAGCTGGTTCGGCTTGAACGGGGTGGGGCAGGGGAGCTCTCCGCTTGGCTCGCCAACGGTGCCGCACCTTGCCTTCATGGCCTTCCAGGCGATGTTTGCGATAATAACGCCCGCGCTCATCACGGGCGCCTTTGCGGAGAGGATGAAATTCTCCGCCTACACAGTCTTCATCCTCCTCTGGTCCACCCTTGTATATGTGCCGATTGCCCACTGGGTGTGGAACCCGCAGGGCTGGCTCTCGAAGCTGGGCGCGCTCGATTTCGCGGGCGGCACGGTCGTCCATCTGAACGCAGGCATCGCGGCGCTGGTTGCCGCGATAGTCATCGGGAGGCGCAGGGGATACCTGGAGGTCCCGATGCCGCCGCATAATATCGGCTACACGGTGCTGGGCGCGTCTCTTCTGTGGTTTGGCTGGTTCGGCTTCAACGCGGGCAGCGCCATCACCTCCGGCGGCCTGGCCGCCCTGGCCTTTGTCACGACAAACACGGCAACGGCCGCCGCGGCCCTCGGATGGGCGTTCACCGAATGGGCCCACAAGGGCAGGCCCACGGTGCTTGGGGCAGCATCGGGCGCGGTGGCGGGCCTGGTTGCCGTGACGCCGACAGCGGGGTTCATCACGCCCATGGCCGCAATCGCCGTGGGAGCCATCGCCGGCATCATCTGCTATACCGCGGTCAACCTGCGGCCCAAACTTGGCTACGACGACTCCCTCGACGTCGTGGGCGTCCACGGGCTGGGCGGCTTCTGGGGCGCTATCGCCACCGGCATCTTCGCCTCGCCACTGGCGAATCCCGCGGGCAGGGGTCTGCTGTATGGAAACCCCCACCAGGTCATCGTTCAGTTCGAGGCCTGCGGCGCAACGCTGATTTGGTCCGGCGTGGTCACCTACGTCATCCTGAAAGTCATCGACTGGACCATAGGCCTCAGGGTCTCGGAGAACGAGGAGGAGCTGGGCCTCGACCTCTCCCAGCACGAGGAGTCGGGATACAACTTCTAAGGGGACGCTTTCGGCCTTCTTACCAGGAACTGCCGGCGGGCGCCTGCAGGGCTGAGTGCCCGGCATGGAGAGACCAGTTTTGCAGGTACCGCCCGGCAAGCTCCGGGGAGCTGATCACAAGCAGGTTCTCGGCGTTATAAAACTCCGCGGCCCTGGTCCAGTTGAAGCTCCCGGTGATGACAATCCTGGAGTCGATGATCATCACCTTGTCGTGCATCAGCTCCTCATGGGCGTCGACATACACGGGGATCCGCTGGTTCCGGAAGAACCTCACCTCCGAATAACGATCGGTGGCATTGCCGCGGTCGATGACCACCTGCACATCCACGCCCCTCCTTCGGGCCCTGATAAGGGCCCTTCCTATGGGCGCGGACGTAAAGCTGTAGGCCATCACCCTGATCTGCCTCCTGGCCTGGTTTATCTCCTTTACCACGAGAGCCGTGCAGCCGCCGCCGGGCGAGAAACACAACCCGGTGATATCGGCCTGAAAGGCGGAGGCGGGCGCATGGATGACAAGGACGAAAAGGCAGGCGATCCAGATGCGGGAAATGCTCTTTAAAATTGCGCGCTTTCCCCCGATCCCGGTTTTCCTTTCTATAGGAAACAAAAAACCCTCCCGCTGCTGAAATTATAGTAATCAGCCCTCCTGCTAATGTCAAGTTTTGGCCCCCCTAAACTTTTCATGGAAATTTCCGATAAGTAAACTAAGAAACGGTAACAGCCTTGGAAGCTTTAAATGACGGCAGGCCTGCACCCTGCGGGGCGGGCAGGAGAATTTGATATAAAAAATCCGTTGCGGTGGAATCCCGCGGCTGCCGCGGGCAGAGATTCACGGAGGTCAGGACAGACCGCTATTTTTAGTTATTTTTAAGGGCGTCCGTGTTATTCTTCTGGGGAATTTTATGCGACTGAAAGGTTTTTTAAAACGGGCGTTTTTCTGGAAGGTGGCGGGATTGTTTGCCATCCTTGTCTGGTTTTCGTTTGCCGCGGGCCCGGCGCATGCCCTGGACGGCCTGGCGACGAACGGCACTTCGTCCGGGCAGACCGAATTGTTCCATAACGGGGGCACGGGAAGCTGTGACGGCTGCCATGTGATCCATCAGGGTGTTTCGAACCAGACCGAAGAGACAACCTCATACATGCTTCTGGGGGCGGACCCCGGTTCCACATGCCTCAGGTGCCACCAGAAAACCGGCCTTACGGGGCCTACCGGCTATTACATAAGCACGCCGGCCAGCGAGATGGCGGCCGGAATACCCCCAAAACAGCTCACGCCGGGCGGGGATTTCGGCTGGCTCAATAAAAACTACACAAGCGACTCCGGCTACAGGCACGGCCATAACATAGTCGCCTCGGATTACGGGTACAATCCCAGCCCGGTCTACCTGTATGCCCCGGGAGGATCATTCCCGACGGCGGACCTTACATGCACAAGCTGCCACGATCCCCACGGGACCTACCGGAGAAATTACGACGGCTCCATCACGACATACGGGCCGAAGATCTGCGCCTCCGGCTCATATAACACAAGTCCGGACCCGACGCCGGACTGCCCGGTTGGGGTCTACAGGCTTCTTGGGGGCGTAGGGTACCAGCCGCCCGGCGCTTCAAAACCTTTTATCTACAACTCGCCGGCAGCGGTGGCGCCCTCCGTGTATAACAGGAGCGAGGCCGTCACCCAGACCCGCGTGGCCTACGGACACGGGATGTCCGAGTGGTGCGCCAACTGCCATACGTCGTACCTGAGCCCGAAGCGCTCCCATCCGGCCGGCGAAGGCGTGAAGCTGGGCAAGCTGGCGGCAAACTACAACGAGTATGCCGGCTCCGGGGACCCCATGGGCTCCCTGGCCTCATCATATCTATCACTGGTGCCGTTTGAGGAGGGGACAGCCGACTACGGCGTGCTGAAATCCCATGCGAGGAATGACGATTCTTTCCTCCAGGGTCCGGACGCCAACTCCAATGTCATGTGCCTTACCTGCCACAGGGCCCATGCCTCCGGATGGCCCAACGGCCTCAGGTTCAACACAAGCCAGACCATCATAACCGCCACACTGGGAGGCGAAACGGTCTGGCCGGGGACCGACACCGCCGGCAACGCAATGGGACGAACGTCCGCCGAGACCAGCAGGGCATACTACGACATGCCGGCAAGCAAATTTTCGCGCTACCAGCATTCGCTTTGCAACAAGTGCCACATCCAGGACTGAGAACCATCCCCCTGAAAAGCTGATACAATTTCCCTATGTCCTATCCGGGCCCGCGCGAGGGGACAAACCTCATGCGGACCTGTCCGGAAGAAGGGAACCTGGGAAAAATAAAAATGCGGGGAAGGCTGCCACATACCGGCCCGAGGTTCGCCGCCATGGTCGCCACGAACGCCCTCGGGGCATTCAACGAGAACTTCTTCAAGGAGGCGGCCATGCTGCTGGCCATCGCAACGGGCAAAGGTTATCTGCAGGGTTACGGCACCATGATATTCACCTTTCCGTTTCTGATTTTCGCCGCGCCCGCCGGCTGGCTTGCCGACCGGTTTCCGAAAAGGCGCGTCATCATAGGGGTGAAGCTCTTCGAGGTGATAGCGATGTCCGCCGGGGCCTACGGATTATATGCCGGCAACTGGACCCTCATCTTCATCATGGCAAGCCTCATGGCCACCCAGGGCGTCATCTTCAGCCCGGCCATAAACGGCACCATACCGGAATTGTTTCCGGATGAGCACGTCACCAGGGCCAACGCGGTCATGACAGTCGCCGTGCTGTCGGCGATACTGGGGGGTGTGGCGGGCGCAGGATTCGCGCTTGGCCGCCGGCAGGCCGTCTGGAGCGGCGGCCCCCATGGGAGGACCCTGGTCATGCTTGTAGTCATCGGCTTCACGGTCGCGGGTTTCCTTTTCAGCCTCGGCGTGCCGGGTTTCCCGGCCGCCTCCGCCCGGAAGAAGTTCCCCTGGCGCGGGCCAGCGGCCACACTGTCCGAGCTTAACGCCTTTCGCAGGGACAAGCTGCTGGCCATCGCCGTCGCCACTAATGTGTTCGTTTACCTGCTGGGCTCGCTGCAGATCCAGTTCATAAACGAGCTTGGCCTCAGTCAGCTCCGGGCCGGCGAGACCCTGACGGGGCTGCTGGTCGTGGCCCAGCTTGTCGGTTTCGGCATCGGGGGGTTCGCAAGCAGCATGCTTGCCGGGGGCCCCCGCTGGCACCGCGTGCTTTCCCCCGGGGCGGGGTTCATGGCCCTCTCGATGGGCCTTATGCCGGCCGCCACCGGGTTGCCGCCGCCGGAGCGTATTCATGCCTTCCTCGTCCTGCTGCTTGCCGCCGGCGCCGGGGGCGGCATGCTCCTGGTCGCCTGCAGGAGTTTTATACAGGTCCGCGCCGCGGCCGTGGAAAGGGGAACGGTGCTGGCCGCGGCCAATTTCGCCATCTTCGGAGGCGTCATGCTCTCCGGACCGCTGGCCAACCTCATGAACGGATACCTGCTGCCGACGACGAGCTACGGGTTGATGGGGGTCTCGGCCCTGCTTGCCTCGGCGGCCCTGCACTTCTTGCTCGCAGGCCCTCTTAAATCCTAAATTTTATCTTGACACATGCGGGAAATTGATTTTAAATAACCAATCTGCATTATGGGTTTTCTCTATCAAAAGAGGGGGCCGATTTTGGCGGAAAAATGAGAAAATTCCGAGGAGGATGAGGTGATGTGGCGGAAGGTCTTGTTTCTCTTTGTTTTTAGCGCGCTGGCCGTGGCGGCCGCGGGAAGTACAGTTGCATGGGCCAGCCAGCCCGCAATCGAGCTGGATGGGCGTTACTGGATCACGAACATCAACGGCAATGTCAACGTGCCGGACTCCGGGCTGGCCGTGGGCAAAACGGACATCGATTTGAAATCCGATCTCGGCGTGAGGGACAAGAACGTCCCCGACCTGCGCCTGATCTGGCACACCGGGGAAAACAGTTGGCTCCGGCTCTCGTACACCAAGCTTGACTACAGCGGCGACAACACCCTTTCCGAGACGATACAGTTCCGGGGGAAGACATACAACGCAAATTCGAGGGTCCTGTCATCGCTCAATGTCACCTACCTGAGCCTGGGATGGGCGTGGCAGTTCATACACTTCGCCGATGAAAGCGTGAGGCTGGGCACTCTCATTTCCGCAAGGGGCTTCTGGACCAAGGCCAGCCTGAACGACCCGGAGTTTAATGTGAACGAGGAAAAGAGCATCGCGTTCGGCCTGCCCACGATAGGCGCGACCGCGGACATAAACCCGATCAGCATGCTGGACATATTCGGGGAGTTCTCCTGGATGACGGCGGGCAAATACGGACACCTCTACGACACCGAGGCGGGCGTGAAGATAATACCCATCAGGTACGTCAGCATCGAGGGCGGCTACAGGATATTCGATGTGACCGCCAAGGACGACCCTGATTACGCAACCCTCAAGATCGAGGGGCCGTTCGTGGGGGGCACCCTCAGGTTCTAAAGCAGGCAGGTTTATTTCCGGATATCGGGGCAGATGGATTTTTTCTGGATCCACTCCGCCCCGTCTCCGGTCAGGCGCAGGATGTCGACGGGCGGCCCGACGGAAGCGGGGGCCCTTGATATCTCGAATTCCACCAGGTTTCTGACCAGGTTTACCGGGCCTGCGCCGGATGCGATGGCCCCATTTTCCCGGAGATACCGCCTGAGGCCGCCGGTCTGCCCCGCAAATACGGTTACGGAAGGCGCGCGGCAGTCCCCCGGGCAGGCATACCGGCCGATGACGAACGAAAATCCGGACGAGGAGACATTGAGCGTGAATGTCCTTGCCAGCAGCACGGGCCTTCCGTCATCCATGGCGGCTATTATGACGGTAAAGAGCTGCCGCCCGGCGAACCTCTCCACAAAAAAACCGGCATCGTCCTTACTCGCCCTCTCCGCAATCTGGGAGAGTTTAAGGACGAGCACCTTCTCCAGGCTGTCTACCCTGGCGCCGACCGGACCGCCGCCCTCAAGCCCCCTGGCTATAAGCCCCTTCAGATCGTAGGCGGGATAGATGCTGCCCGGCTGCTTCGCCGGCCCGATGCCCGCAAGCCCGGAGGAGGCGAAAAAGGTTTCCTGCCGCCCCGCCTGGACTATCTTGCATTTCTCCATGCCGCCTTCGCTTGCGCCGTCCGAGCGCGTGAGGGTCGTGCTGCTGTCGGCGCCTATCACGATTTCATTGGAATTCCTCACGGCCACGATGGAGGTGGCAAGGGCCGCCGAGGGCACAAGAAGGATGATTATCATAAACATAGTTTTCATGCGAAAAGACCCGGCCGCCGCTCCGGGGCAGCAGCTCAAGGACAGCACCGGGGGGACTCCTTTGGAGATTTTCTGGTTAAAGTCTAGCAGATCAAAAGGGGGGAGGAAAGGGGCTGGCCGTCAAGGCAAAACTCTCCCGGCTCCTGCCGCGATTCATTGGGGTTTAAGTTAAAATAAGTCTCATGATGAAAAAAGACATTCAGTTTGCTTCGGAAAGGTCATCTTTTTACAAATGGGCGGCCGCTCTCGCACTTGTCACCATAGTTTACAACTTTGTGGAGGGGGCGGTTTCGGTCCTTTTCGGCGCTCAGGACGGGACCGTCTCGCTTTTCGGATTCGGCCTGGATTCATTTGTGGAGGTCATATCCGGAATCGGTATTTGGCACATGGTCCGCAGAATGAGGCAAAACGGCCCTCAAAATGAAGACAGGTTCGAAAGGACCGCGCTCAGGATTACCGGCGGCGGTTTTTATTTGCTCACCCTGGGATTAATCATTACCTCGGTGTTGAATATCTATAGAGGTCATAAACCAAGCACCGCCTTTTGGGGGATTGTCGTATCATCCCTGGCGATCCTGGCAATGTGGACGCTGATTCATTACAAGGTGAAGGCCGGCAGGAGGTTCAATTCACGCGCGCTTCTGGCGGATGCGGCCTGCAGCAAAACCTGCCTGTATCTCTCAATAATCCTTTTGCTGGCCAGCGTGGGCTATGAGCTGACCGGCGTTGGCCTGATAGATTCCCTGGGGGCGCTGGGCATAGCGGCTTTCTCTTTCAGGGAAGGACGCGAGGCATTTGAAAAGGCAAAAGACAAACCATGCGGCTGCGGCGGCGCTTGTAATAGTGTAAAATTCACTGGCAAATTGTAAGGTTTTCCTTGAACATTTTGTTCGTTTAAAAAAGAAAAGATATATAAAGCAAGTACTTTATAAATTGGTATTTTTCTTGCCTGGTGCTTGCCGGCTTTAATTTTCCATACAATGAGGGTCTTAAATAGCGGGAATTATTCGACGGAGGGCAGTTCCTTGCGGTCTGGAGTGTCAATAGGCATTGCACATACTCTGGTATAAACCTGAATTTTTGCGCATAAAGCGCAGCCTTAGTAATGATAACGCAACTGGGCTATAAGGATGGCGTCTTCAGCAGGCCGGTAGACAAGTCTGTGCTCATCATTGATTCGCCGCGACCAATAACCTGAGAGCCCGTGCTTGAGCGGTTCAGGTTTACCAGCGCCGGCAAACGGATCGTGCATGATCTCGTGGATGAGCCGGTTGATACGCTTGAGCATCTGCCTGTCCGTTGCCTGCCAATAAAGATAATCCTCCCAGGCATGCTCGGAAAATATAAGTTTCACTCAGCGAGTTTGCGAATCTTACCGCCGCCTTTTTCCAGCTCGGCAATGGATTCGAGAAGACGCCTGGCGTTTTTCGGTACGCGTAAAAGGTATGAAGTTTCCTCAAGCGCCCTGAAATCCTCCAGGGAGAGCATCACTACGGATTCCTCTTTTTGCCTGGTAATAATAACAGGCTCATGGTTGTCGCAGACTTTTTTCATTGTTGATGCAAGCCGGGTGCGAGCGGCCGAATATGTGATTGTGTTCATTGTCCTCTCCTCTGCATATTGTACGATTTATTGTACAATGCACGCCAAATAAAATCAAGGGACAAAGGCGTACGAATTTTCCGGAAGCCAGGAAAATCGCACTCTATGCGCATTGCAGCTATTGCAGCTTATGCGAAATTCGGCAAGAGAAGCCGGCTCTTCAGGAATGCCTGTGGGTAGATCACTGAGATTTCCGGGAGTATAAGGCTGATACCTGCCTGGTCCTTGAGAGAGAGAGCAGGCGGACGGATCACGACGCGCCGCATCCTGCCAATCTTTCGCCATTCGCCCTCGAA
>JAKAHV010000054.1 GCA_021825295.1 Nitrospirota bacterium | reverse complement strand
CGACCCCTGCTCAAAGACGGGATCTGTTGTCCCAAGGGGAGAACGGTCTGCCACACCCTTAATTAAGTTCATAGCAAGTTTCCTCTCGTATAAACACTCCGTCTCCTATCATACAAGGGGAGGGGATGAAGGTGGAATGGGTTCTCAGCTCTTTAGCATAACCAATCTAGTCTGTCAGTCATTATTAAGCACCCTCTCCCTGCCTCTCCCCTCAAGGGAGAGGAGATAACAGCCTCCCCCGCCCTCTCAACCCTGTGCCCCTGCCATCTTCCTCAGGAAAAACTATTTTAACCCATACTAAACCCTGAAGAGCCATAATTATTATGTCGCAATTTGTCATTGTCCGGCTTGACCGGACAATCCAGAAATCTTTGAAAAAACTGGATTCCCCGGTCAAGCCGGGGAATGACGAATTTGGGACTTTTTCAGCAGGCTGCCAGAGAATTTTACGGGGAATTTTATTTACAGGGAATTTAAGGGAGAAGCTACCTGAAATTCGGCACGCCGGGCATGCGGAATTTGCCGCCCTTGAACATCCGGAGCATCTTCTTCATCTCGACGTACTGCTTGACGACCCGGTTCACGTCGGAGACGCTCGTGCCGCTGCCAATCGCGATGCGCCTGCGGCGGCTGCCGTTCAGGAGGTTGTGGTTCCTGCGCTCCGCCTTCGTCATGGAGTTTATTATCGCCTCCACCTTCACGAACTCCCGCTCGTCGATCTTTACGTTTTTGAGCTTGCCCTTCATGCCGGGTATCATGTTAAGCAGGTTTTCAACGGGGCCCATGCTGCGGACTTTCTTGAGCTGGTCCCTGAGGTCCTCGAAGGAGAAGGTTTCAGTCAATATTTTTTTGCCGAGCCTTTCGGCCTCGGCCGCATTGTAGGCGCTCTGGGTCTTCTCTATGAGGCTGAGCACATCGCCCATGCCAAGCACCCTGGAGGCGAGCCTATCGGGATGGAACGGCTCCAGCATGTCCAGCTTTTCGCCCGTCCCGATGTATTTTATCGGCTTGCCGGTGACGGACTTGATGGAAAGCGCGGCGCCGCCCCTGGCATCGCCGTCCATCTTGGTCAGGACCACGCCCTCGAGGCCTATCTCCTCGTTGAAGGTCCGGGCGATATTTACCGCCTCCTGCCCCGTCATGGCGTCGGCCACCAGGAGGGTCTCCTGGGGATGCGCGCTGTCCTTCATCTCCTTAAGCTCCGCCATAAGGGCCTGGTCTATATGGAGCCTGCCCGCGGTATCCAGGATCACGACGTCCCTGCCGTCAAGGCGCGCCCTTTTGACGGCATCGGCCGCAAGGGCCGCCGGGCCCAAGCCCTGGGAGCCAGAGTCGCGCGTCGAGTGGACCGGCACGTCTATCTGTCCGCCAAGGGTTATGAGCTGGTCTACGGCAGCCGGCCTTTGCAAGTCCGCGGCCACCAGCATCGGCCTTCTGCCCTCGCGCTTAAAATTCCTGGCCAGTTTGGCGGCGGTTGTCGTCTTGCCCGAGCCCTGAAGCCCTATCATCATGATGATTGTGGGAGGGTTTGGCGCAAGTTTTATCCTGTTTTCGGCAGCGGAGCCCCCGAGCAGCTCACAGAGCTCCGCGTGGACTATCTTTATCACCTGCTGGCCCGGGGTCAGGCTTTCGAGGACCTCCTTGCCCGTGGCCTTCTCTTTCACGGCCTGGATGAAATCCTTGACCACGCGGAAATTCACGTCGGCTTCCAGGAGGGCGACCCTCACCTCCTTCAGGGCAAGCTCTATGTCCTCCGCCTTCAGCAGCCCCCTGCCCTTGAGCTTCCTGAATATCCCTTCCAGCCGTTCGCCAAGACTATCAAGCATGCTGTTTCACGCTCCGCAACACCTTATTTCAACAACCCCTGTATCTCGCCCGAGAGCTCGTCGAACTCATCGGCGCTGAATCCCAGGTGATGGTCCCTTATCACGCCGTTTTTATCTATGACAAACACATTCGGTATGCTCTGCACATTATAGGCATCGGCGATGTTTTTGTTGTCCCACAATACCTTATAGAGTATCTGGTGGGTCTTCAGGAAATCCCTTATGTCCTTGCTGCCGTCGTCAATCGAAACTCCCATCACCTTGACCCCTTCGCCGTGGAACCTCTGGTATATCCTGTTTAATACGGGTATGGATGCCCGGCAGGGGGGACACCAGGTGGCCCAGAAATCGAGCACAACCACCTTGCCCCTGAGGGCGGAAAGGGTGTGGGGGCTTCCGTTCAGGTCATTGAGGGTGAAATCAGGCGCGCTGGCGCCGACTCCGGGGGAAGCCGCCTTCCTCTGGCAACCGGACAGGCAGACCGCCGCCGCAAGGACGGCCATGCCGATCAACCTGAAAAAAACCTTCATCTGCAAATCGCAAACCGGGGAAAAAAATTCATTTGGACAGCAGCGCGTCTATTTTGGCTTTCAACTGGGGTTTCGGGACCGCGCCCACTATCTGATCAACCTTCTCGCCGCCCTTGAAGAATATCAGGGTAGGTATGCCCATAATCTTGTACCTGCTCGCCACGTCCGGGTTCTCGTCCGTATTGAGCTTGGCGACCTTCAGCCTGCCCGCGTACTCGCCCGCAAGCTCCTCGACCGTCGGGGCTATGATGCGGCAAGGACCGCACCAGGCAGCCCAGAAATCCACCATGACAAGACCGTCCGATTTGAGCACTTCGTTGTCCCACGTGGCCGAAGTAACGGCCACTATTGCCTCCGCCATTGAAAATTCCTCCTCACTGTTACTTTTTTTAAGACGTCTGTTACTTTTTAGAATAGTCCGGCGCGCTTGTTTATATATTATAATAGAAATCCTGGCAATAATTAAAGTTTAAAAACCGGGCATTTTCAAAAGGAGGACCGATGCGACTCTCAAAGATGTTCATCCCCACGGTCAGGGAGACCCCATCCGAGGCCACGGCCGAAAGCCACAAACTCATGCTGCGCGCCGGTTATGTAAGGCAGCTCGCGGCGGGACTATATATATATCTGCCGCTTGGCTGGAGGGTCATCACCAGGATAAACCGCATCCTGCGGGAGGAGATGGACGCTATCGGGGCGCAGGAGGTCTCGATGCCCGTGCTTCAGCCGGCGGAGCAGTGGCAGCAGACCGGCAGGTGGTTCGACATAAAGGAGGAGATGTTCCGGCTGAAAGACAGGGGCGGCCGCGACATGTGTCTGGGCATGACCCACGAGGAGACGATGACCTGGCTGGCCTCCAGGGAGATACGCTCCTACAGGCAACTGCCCCAGATCTGGTATCAGATACAGACCAAGCTCAGGGACGAGGCCAGGCCCAAAAGCGGGATTCTCCGCACGAGGGAGTTTCTGATGAAGGACAGCTACAGCTTCGATGCCTCGGTGGAGGGCCTCAGGGAGAGTTACAAACTCCATGAGGACGCCTATCACAGGATATTCACCCGCTGCGGCCTTAAATTCTACCAGGTGGAGTCCGACACCGGCATGATGGGGGGCGCAATCGCCCACGAGTTCATGGCGCCAAGCCCCTCGGGCGAAGACGATATCATCCTGTGCGCGGCCTGCGGCTATCAGGCCAACGTGGAGGTCGCCGGTTCCGTGCCGCCTGCCGCGTCATTCGACGAGGAGACGCCTTATGAGGATGTGCACACGCCGGAGAAGAGGACGGTGGAGGAGGTAAGCCGGTTTCTGAAAGAGCCCCCGGAGCATTTCATCAAGAGCATCCTTCTTATCGCGGGCGAAGGACCTGTGCTTGCGCTGCTCAGGGGCGACCAGCAACTCCATGAAAAAAAGCTCCAGCGCCTGACAGGCCCTTTCCGGGCCGCGGGAAAACCGGAGATCAGGGAGATACTGGGTGTGGAGGCCGGTTTCATAGGTCCGATGGACCACGAAGGCATAAGGATTATCGCGGACCCCGTCTTGAGGACCGGCGTATACATAACGGGCGCAAACAAGCCCCACCACCACAGGAAGGGCGTGCGGGCGGCCGTCAATTTCCAGGCGGCCTGGCATGACATCCACGTGGCGGCCGGAGGCGACGGATGCCCCCGCTGCGGGGCGGCCCTCCGGGTGGAAAAGGCAATCGAGATAGGAAACATATTCCAGTTGGGCACGAAGTACTCAAAGGCCCTGAACGCGGTCTTCCTTAATGAGTCCGGGGCGGAAGAGCCCATCATAATGGGCAGCTACGGCATAGGCCCGGCAAGGATAGCCGCCGCCGCCATAGAGCAAAACCACGACAGGGACGGCATCATCTGGCCGGACGCCATCTCGCCGTTTGACGTGGAGATCATACCGCTTGGCGCCGGGGACAGCCCGGAGGTCGAATCCGCCGCCTGGGACCTGTATCGGGAGCTTGACAAAAACGGGACCGAGGTGCTCCTGGACGACCGGGACCTCCGCGCGGGGGTAAAACTGAAAGACGCCGACCTGATCGGAATTCCAAGACAGATAATCATCGGGGAGCGGAACCTGAAAGAGGGTTTCGTCGAACTCAAGGACAGGCGCACAAAAGAGGTCCGGCGCATAAGGCCGGCAATGGCGCCTGACGCCCTGAAGGCCGCCGGGGGTGAATAGGGGCATGGAAAAAGTCGATTTCATCCTGAAGGCCGAATACGTAGTCACGATGGAGCCCCCGGAGAAGGCGGAAGCTGGCAAAGACGCCGGCGAGCCTGTCCTCAGTGACGGGGCCGTGGCCGTAAAGGACGGGATGATTGCCGCTGCCGGCCCCAGGGCAGAGATCGAAAAAAAATTCGAGGCGAAAAAAACCATCGGCGGCGACGGGCGGCTGAAGGCCATCCTGCCCGGGTTCATAAACACCCATACGCACGCGCCGATGGTCTATTTAAGGGGGATAGCCGACGACCTCCCGCTCAAGGACTGGCTTGAGAACCACATCTGGCCCATAGAGAGGAAATGGCTGGGCCCGGAGTTCATAAACGACGCGACCGAGCTGGCCTGCCTGGAAATGCTCAAGGCCGGCATCACAACGTTCAACGACATGTACTTCTTTGAAAACCATGCCGCCAGGGCGGTGGCCAGGCTCGGGATAAGGGCGGTGCTCGGGGCCGGCATACTCGATTTCCCCACGGCGGTGGCGAAGAATACCGATGAGTATTTCGAGCGCGCGGAGGAGTTCATAAAAGAGTTCCTCGACGAGGAGCTTATAACGCCCAGCATCGCGCCCCATGCGCTCTACACCTGCGGGCCGGAGGGGCAGAAAAGGGCCGCGCTGATGGCTGAAAAATACGATATCCCGCTCCATATGCACCTTTCGGAGACAAAATGGGAGATCGGAGACATCGAGACCCGCTACGGGCAGAGGCCGGTAAAATTCCTGGACTCTCTGGGCGTGCTTTCAAGCCGCGTGATAGCGGCCCACTGCGTCTGGCTCGACGACGAGGAGATCGAGATACTGGCAGGCAGGCAGGTTGGTGTGGCGCACTGCGCGGAGAGCAATCTGAAACTCGTCTCCGGGTTCGCGCCGGCGGCAAAGATGGTCCGCGCGGGCATAAAGGTCTCCCTTGGGACCGACGGGGCCGCCAGCAACAACGATCTGAATATCATGGGGGAGATGGGCACGGCCTCGAAACTCCAGAAGGCCGTCTCCGAAGACCCCACCGCGCTTGACGCCGGCACTGTCGTCAGGATGGCGACCAGATGGGGCGCGGAGGCGCTCGGCCTTGGCGGCAAGACGGGCTCGATCAAAGAGGGGAAGGCAGCCGATCTGATAATGCTCGACCTGGACAAACCCCACCTCACGCCAATTTATAACATCCACTCCCACCTGGTCAATTCGGCGCGGCCGTCGGATGTGCAGAACGTAATGGTCGCCGGGCGGCTGGTGGTGGAAGACGGCCGGCTTACGACCGCCGACGAGAGAGAGATACTCGATAAGGCCCGAAGATGGGGAAGAAAGATAGCGGACGGCCGGAAATAAGGTGTAAAAGATAGGATTGGAATTAAACGTTCATAGAATTGCCGGCGCGTGTGATATCCCCTTCAAAACTTTAAAATCAGGGTTTTCCTTCTGAACTCAAATTACGCCCCATAGCTTCACATGTGCCTTATCCCTGGCAGGATGCATGTTTCAACCCGCATTCATGTAACTGCCTTTGGGCAAGAAAATAGGGACAGCGCCTATTTTCTAAAAAATTAAAGGGGACGGTTCTATTTTTCAGGAAAATGATGGGAAGAGTCGTCCTGGGCGCAAGTAACAAGTTCAGTCTTTTCTTGGAAAGCTCAGGACAATAGCGGCTTGAATTTGGCAAGAATTGTGGAAAGTGAAGCCGCGCCCACACGGTCAACGATCTTTATTTTTCTTGCCTGCCAGTCAATAGAGCGAATCTGATCGGCGAGGGCGACACCGGAGGTCTTTTTGGAGCCTTCAAGTTGCACTTCGAAGGGATAGCCCTTGATCTTTGTTGTTATGGGGCACACAAGGCAGAGGCCTGATGCTTTGTTATAGAATTCCGGAGATAGAACAACCGCGGGCCTGAAACCTGACTGCTCATGCCCTAAGGTCGGATCAAGGCTCAAAAGGATTACATCACCCCGGTCGGGAACCATCCTCATTAAATGATCTCTTTCCCTACAGGTCGCCCAAAATCAATCTCACTGTGCCGGTTCCGTGGAGTAATCCTTTTAACAAGTTCCTTTAAAGAATATTCCTTAGTTTCCACTGGCTTGATTATGACCCCTCCGTCAGCTTCCTTAATTTCGACAGCTGAGTCCACATCGATTCCGGTCTTATTGGCCAAATCTTTGGGTATTCTCACGCCAATGCTGTTTCCCCATTTGGCTGTTTTCGTAATCACATGCTCACCTCTCTTTTTAAACTATTTTTAGTATATCCTATGAATATACAAAAGGCAAATCTATGTGCCAAAAATTAAAGGGGACGGTTCTATTTAATGGGCACTGTCGTCAGGATGGCGGCCAGATGGGGCGCGGAGGCGCTCGGCCTTGGCGGCAAGACGGGCTCGATCAAAGAGGGGAAGGCAGCCGATCTGATAATGCTCGACCTGGACAAACCCCACCTCACGCCAATTTATAACATCCACTCCCACCTGGTCAATTCGGCGCGGCCGTCCGATGTGCAGGAACGTGATGGTCGCCGGGCGGCTGGTGGTGGAAGACGGCCGGCTTACGACCGCCGACGAGAGAGAGATACTCGATAAGGCCCGAAGATGGGGAAGAAAGATAGCCGGCGGCCGGCAATAAGGTGTAAAAGATAGGATTGGAATTAAACGCTCACATAATTGTCAGCGCGTGTGATATCCCCCTTCTTATTCGCACCCTGAGTTGAATGCTGTGCATACTAAAGTATGCCCCGAAGCCCATGCAGATGTGGCTAACTGCCAGTATGAAGGTTTCGAATGAAAAAAGATAGCATGCCTATTCTCCACAAACATAATGAACACAGGCATAGTGGACAGCGTGTTTTTTACCCTGGCCCGGCTCTTTCTTTCCAAACCCCTATCTGCACTATAAAAACGCGAGACGGCATGCCTAAAATGTAGGATTTTTCGACAATTTCAAGGTTTTCTTTACACTTTTCTTCTCTCTCTTCCTCAAAAAACCATAAAAAACAATGGTTTTATAATAGGCATTTTTTTTGCTATTGCCAGGGTTGAGCTTATAATACATCATCAGAAATTAGGGGGGGATTGTATGAACAAATTTCTTATCGGTTTATTTACAGCGGCGGCGCTGTTTGTCTTTTTATCATCTGGTCCGGTATGTGCCACGCCGATTCCATATGCCCATATTGAAGGCAATGCTGGAGCACCCCTCAATATTCCTCCCGGCGTAATTTCATACACAGAGTCAAGCTCCACCACGAGCCTGAACGGGAGCGCGTCTTTGGGGAGTGCGTCATCGCAAACTAGCCTGGAAGGCGGCATTGATCCGCGTTTGAGCATAGATGTTTCAGCCAGTTCCGTTTTAGGCGGTCCGGCCTACAGTGCAAACGGTGAGGCGACGCTGGATTTTTATTACATGGTGACGGGTGATTCGGTGACCGGATGGGACGCTGTGCCGGTCATTTTTTCAATAAATGCCGGAGTTGGCGCCAGCCAAAGCGGTGCAGGTGTGGTAGAGGGTACTGATTGGGGCGTGTGGAATAACGGTGGGCTGATTTTAAGCGGCAATGCTTCGGGTCAGGGCATGCCCACTTCATCTGTTTATGCGGACAACTGGGTCGAAGTTGGCATGACCCTGAACACTGGTGTCCTTTCCCAGGGGGGGCAGGAGTATGTGGGATTTCCATACGGAGATGGCAGCGCGAGCGTGTCGGCGTTTCTTGATCCTTTTATCACCATAGACCCGGATTTTCTTGCGAGCCATCCGGATGCCCATATTGTATTGGACACGGTAGCAGCGGCAGACGTGCCCGAGCCCTCCACGCTGCCTCTGCTTGGTTCCGGGTTGGGATTGCTTGCTCTTTGCGCGGCCAGGCGGCAAAAGATTTGTAAACGCTAAGAAAATTAATCAGAAAATAGGAATCAGAAAATGTGCGGAAACCTTGCGAACAGGCATGAGATCCTGGCCTTGCTGGCCGAGCTTCCAGGGGCAAAAGTCCTGGATGAAGGCGAAGTCCTGGAATTTATTGAGCGCCAGAGGTCCATGGGCTCGGGATTGGGCTGGTCGATGTGCATCTCATCGCCTCCTGCCTGCTGTCCCATGCCGCTTTATGGACCCTTGACAAAAAATTAAAGGATGCGGCAGTCTTGAAAAAAATTTCGTATGGCCTATGAGTGCCATGGAGCCGGTAAAGTGTGATGTCTGACGGGACTGCAATCCGAACGAAAAATAGGGACAACGAGGTCGCTGTCCCTATTTTCTGGCCCCAAAAAAGACGCGGAGACTCTTTTTATTAAATTTTCAATACCCCGCAGTCTCTGCTGCGGGGAGGTTCATTTGCCCAAGGAAGCCGCGTTCTCTATGATTTTCACTTTCATCTCGACCCTCTCAAGCGGATCATCGGAGGCGTCCCTTGGAAGGTTTACGATCTTTTCGGCCACGTCCATGCCGGAGACCACCTCTCCGAAGACCGTGTACTGGTGATCGAGAAAACGCGCGTCGGCAACGGTTATGAAGAACTGGGAGCCGGCGCTGTTGGGATCGCTGGACCTCGCCATGCCGAGGGTCCCGCGCTTGAATGGCCTTGAGTTGAATTCGGCCTTCAGCGTGTACCCCGGGCCGCCCATGCCGTAAGTCGAACGGTCCGGCCCTTTGGTATTTGGGTCGCCCCCCTGGATCATAAAACCCGGGATCACCCGGTGGAATATCGTGCCGTCATAAAATCCCTTTTTGGCCAGGTCGATGAAATTCTTTACATGGTTTGGGGCCACATCGGGGAAGAACCTTAGGGTGATGTTGCCGAATTTGGTCTCTATAATTGCTTCCGTGTTTTGCATCTTTTTTATCTCCTTCCTGGAAAATTCCCTGTGTATGGGCCCCCGCGAGTTTGCCTGCGCAATGCCCGGCGCCGCCGCAGACAGATATACGATAAGACCTATTAAGACTAGAACCTGTCTCAAAATTGCTTCTGGCTATAAGAGGCTGGAATCGCGGCATACGGCGTCATACAGGGATAATCGTCCTCAATCCCGCCTTGGCGGGACTGCGCCTCCGGGCGATTTCCCCTTTCCTCCTTGTCTGCCACGATTCCCTCTCTCTTTCGCTTCAAAATCAATTTTGAGACAGGTTCTAGTGAAGGGAAATATTTTTTCCTTTTCACTTTCATGCCGCCTCCTAAAAATTTTTGCTGTTGGATTTATTATCTTACATCATGACGGTAATCCAGTGCCTCTTTTTTTGGCTCTTCAAGGTTTAGTATGGGTTAAAATAGTTTTTCCGGGGTATTCTCTAAAAGTGTGTAAATAAGTAGAAGGCGGTGTATCCTTTCAAGTTGAGACCAATCAACATTGGAAAAGGAGACACCACCTGTGGGAAAGAGTATCATCGGGACTGTAAAACCGTCAA
>JAKAHV010000028.1 GCA_021825295.1 Nitrospirota bacterium | reverse complement strand
AAATACTGGCGGAAGGCATTAAGAAGAACATCGCCAATTCCGTGCTCATAAAACCAAACCAGATCGGAACGATGACGGAGACATTTGAAACGATAGAGATGGCGAAGAAAGCAGGTTATACGTGTGTCTTTTCGCACCGCTCCGGGGAGACCGAGGACTCGATGCTGGCCGACATCGCGGTGGCTACAAATGCCGGGCAATTGAAAACGGGCGCTCCAGCCAGGTCCGAGAGGCTGGCCAAGTACAACCAATTGCTGCGTATTGAGGAAGAACTTGGCGCGGATGCGGTATTTATGGGCGAATTGCACTGGTAAATAAAAAAGATCAGGAGAACTGGTAAAAAAATGCTGGAGATCGATATCCCGGGATTCGGGTTCGTCAGGCTGGAACATCTTGTTTCTGATTTTACGGGGACGTTATCTGTGGACGGAGTAATGCTGCCGGGCGTAAAAGAAAAATTGAACAAAATTGCTGGCTTCCTGAAAATCCATGTATTGACCGCCGACACTTTCGGCAAGGCAAGGGAAGAGCTTAAGGGCATGGACTGCGAAATATTCGTACTCCTGGGCGAAAATCACGATGTACAAAAGGAAGAATACGTGAATAAGATGGGGGCCGAATATGTTTTCGCCTTCGGCAACGGAAATAATGACAGGAAAATGCTCAAGGCGGCAAAAATCGGGGTTGCGGTCTCGGAAGCAGAGGGCTGTTCAGTTGACGCGATAATGGCCGCAAATATTCATGTCCGAAACGCATTGGACGGACTGGACCTTCTGCTTAATCCCAAGAGGTGCAAGGCCAGCCTTAGATTTTGAAATTCTAAAACGGGCAGCTTTAAACCGATGCTGACTCAATCGGTTGGAGATCTCGGAGAAACGAATGCTCAATGACTCGCAGAAGAGGAAAGTCTCTATTGCGTTGAGCGACTTGGAAGAGAATCTTAGCGAAATAGAAGATCATCTTAAAAGAGAAGATCGCAAGGGAGTACTTTTTGAGCTCAGCAATGATATCCCGTTACCTGAGCAGCGAGCGATGCTTTTCAAGATTGCGAGCATAAAACGGGATATAAAAAAATTATCCGAACAATTTGGATTGCATAAGCAGTTTAAAAAACTGAGTAGCAGGATTTACGGTGATACATCAGCCCTCTGGGCCTCGGTCGCCGAAATAAAAACAGGGCATTTGAGAGGCTATGGCGGGGTTGCCGAAGGGCTTGAAAAAGAGCTTGATCCAGCTCTTGAGGCGATCTGCCATGAGCTTCTCGAAATACAGCATTATGCGGGCGAACTTAACCGAAATGAATAAGGAATGAGGGATATGGCTTTTAACAGCATTCTTTTTGAAAAGAATGGAGAAGGCGTAAGAAAAGAAAATCCTGAAGCGCCGGCTTTTTTTGTCGACTTAAATCTCGATCAGATAATAGACGCAATTTGCGCGGGAAGAAAGGAATATAATTTAAAACCATTTTTTTACACTCCGCTTGCCGATGTCGATTCGATTACATACCGCCATGAAATATTCCGGGACCTGGAGGTCAAGACTGTATTTGAGGGTATAAAAATATTTTCTCAAAAAATGCGCGCGTTACGTGAGCACCTTGCGCGCGCGGAAAAGCTCTATTACAAACAGCAGATGGAAAGGTTTTTTTTGGAAGCGGTGGAAATTTATTGCGATGCCGTTAGGGGCTTGGCCAGCAGTTTAGCCTTTGCAAATTTAAAATCGCGCGGGCTTGTGGCCTTTCGCGAATACCTGGCGGACTACGTCGGCTCAGGTCCGTTTGCATCGCTTCTGTCTGAGACAAAAAAACGCCTGGCCGATTTGTCATCGATTAAATATAGCCTGCTCATAAAGGACAACTCCGTCAAAGTCAGCAATTATGAATCCGAATCTGATTACAGTTCGGAGGTTGAGGAAACATTCGCCAAATTCAAACAGGGCGCAGTCAAGGATTATATCGTTAAATTCTCAGATTCGCCGGAGATGAACCACGTTGAGGCAAAAATATTGGAATTCGTGGCCAATTTGAATCCCGGCACGTTTTCAAATCTTGCTGATTATTATTTAAAAAACAGCAGCTTTCTTGATAAAACGATTGCCGTTTTTGACCGGGAGATACAATTTTATATCGCCTGCCTTGAATTTATCGAAAAATTCAAGCGGGAGGGGCTGAAATTTTGTTATCCCCTCATTTCGAATAAAAGCAAGGAAGTGTACGCTTATGAGGAATTTGATCTTGCGCTGGCCCATAAACTTATAGGCGAGAATTCGCCTGTTGTCTGCAATGATTTTTATCTGAAAGGCAAGGAGCGCATATTTGTGGTCTCTGGTCCGAACCAGGGCGGCAAGACCACCTTCGCCCGCACATTCGGGCAGTTGCATTATCTGGCCGGCATAGGCTGCCTGGTGCCGGGCAGGGAGGCCCGGATCTTCCTTTCGGACAACATCTTTACTCATTTTGAAAAAGAAGAAGACATCGAAAACCTCCGAGGAAAGCTGCAGGACGACCTGATCAGGATCCATGATATCATTGGCTGGGCCACCCCAAACAGCATCACTATCATGAATGAGATTTTCACATCCACAACCCTTCAAGATGCTATTTTTCTGAGTGAAAAAATAATGGAAAAGATAATAGGGCTGGACTTGTTATGCGTTTGGGTCACATTCATCGATGAATTGGCCTCTTTCGGCGAGCAGACCGTAAGCATGGTCAGCACGGTAGTTCCCGAAAACCCGGCGTTGCGGACTTACAAGATCATCAGAAGGCCCGCAGACGGGTTGGCATATGCGATTTCACTCGCCGAACGGTACCGGCTTACATATGAACATCTGAAGGGCCGCATGAAAGAATGAAAGTATTCCTCATGTATAAGGACCGGGATTTCGATCTGGCGCGGGAATTGCCATGGAATGAGCAGGCGTTGACCCAGGACCTGGAATTAAACACCCTGTTTGGCGCCATGTCGCGCGGAGACAATTTTTTATTTGAAGTGGCACAAAAAGCGGTTCTGTCCAGTGAAAATGACCTGGATACAATTTTATACCGTCAGGGGATCTTAAGGGATTGCCTGAAAAACCCTGCTGTTATCAGAAACTTGTATGATATTGCCGTTGAATCAATCGAAAACAAGAAAAAGCATTTTTTCGGTATTTTCCTGAGATATCCCTCTTCGGTGCTGTATAGCTCGATAGAAATTATGCGGATGTTTATGGACATGCTCGGGAAGCTAAGGGCGATAGCCGATGAACACGCCGCCAAATTTGAGTCTGAGGGCTTTACGGTGTTTTTCACCATTCTTCAAAAAGAATTGAGTGATGAATATTTCGCCAAAGTCCAAAGCCATTTGGAGGAATTGAAATTCCCCGCCGGGACTCTGATTAGCGCGCGATTGGCGGCAGGAAACAAAGGCGCAGATTACTTGCTTCACAAATCGAAGGAAGACAGGAAAAAGAGCTGGATTGAACGGATTTTTCCAAAAAAAACTCCTGCTTACACCTTTAACATCCATCCTCGCGACGAAAGCGGCCCAAGATTTCTGGGAGAGATAAGGGACAGGGGGATAAACCTTGTTGCAAATGCTCTGGCCCAGTCCGCTGACCATATTCTCAGCTTTTTTAGCATGCTTCAGACCGAACTGGCTTTTTATGTAGGTTGTCTTAATTTGCATGAGCGACTTGCCCTGATAGAGGAGCCGGTATCTTTTCCCCGGCCCGTAGCTTCCGCCCAACGCAGGCATGCTTTCAAGGAATTATATGATGTCTGCCTGGCCTTGAAAATGAAACAGAAGGTCGTAGGCAACGATTTGAATGCCGGCAATAAAAATTTGACGATAATCACCGGCGCAAACCAGGGCGGCAAGTCTACCTTTTTGCGCAGCATTGGTCTGGCCCAACTGATGATGCAGTGCGGGATGTTCGTGCCGACAGAGTCTTTCTCCGCTAGTGTGTGTGAAAGCCTCATCACGCATTACAAGAGGGAAGAGGACGTTGCGATGGAAAGCGGGAAGCTCGATGAAGAGCTTAAGAGGATGAGTGAAATAGTGGACAACATAAAGCCGGATTCCATGTTGCTGTTTAATGAATCGTTTGCCGCAACAAACGAAAGAGAGGGCTCGGAGATTGCGGGCCAGATTGTCAGAGCGTTGATTGAAAGAAATATCAAAGTTTTCTTCGTGACGCACTTATATGAGTTTGCGCAAAATTTTTTTGAAAAAGAAACCGGAGAGACAATTTTCCTGCGAGCCGACAGGCTGGCAGACGGACGTCGGACGTTCAAGTTGATTGAAGGAAGACCGCTGCAGACTAGTTTTGGAAAAGATTTATATGACACGATATTTGGCGGTCAAGGATAGCTTATGAAAAGTGAACAAGCGATCATCAGAGGATTGCGATGTTCAATTCTGGAGGGCAACATTTTGGGAAGTGTTGCCGGTTGCATCGTTATAACCAGAAATCGAAAGTCATCGCACGCATAAAAAGCGTGGAGTTATTCCCGAAGTGCGCACCTTTTTTAGGTGGTCGCTTGGTGCGGATAACTGGACGCATTTTTGCTTTTGCCTAAATCGCTAAAGATACCAGACTTCAACCCGAAGCCCGCGCGAAAATAATGCCACTTTCACGGGTTAAACAGCCTCTCCCGCAGTAGTGTATACCTCTTTTGAGGCTTGTCGTTTTTGATCGCGATGGCGACGGCCTTCTTCGTGCCGACCAGCACGACCAGCCGCTTGCCTCGCGTAATGCCAGTATAGAGCAGATTCCGCTGCAGCAAAATATAATGCTGCGTCAGGACGGGCATGACTATGGCGGGATATTCGCTCCCCTGGGATTTGTGAATCGAGACGGCATAGGCGAGGACGATCTCGTCAAGCTCGGGATACTCGTAATGGACGACCTTTCCGTCAAAATCGATTGCGACTTCCTGCTCCTCCCTGTCTATTTTTACAATCCTGCCGATGTCGCCATTAAAAACTTCCTTGTCGTAGTTGTTCCTGATCTGCATGACCTTGTCCCCCGCCTTAAGGCTCATGCCGCCCCTCATGATCTCGTTGGTTGAGGGGTTCAGGTGCTTTTGCAACTCGGTGTTCAGGTTGGCCGCCCCGATGACGCCGCGGTGCATGGGCGTTAGGACCTGAATATCTTCCACGGGCTTATAACCGAATTTCCTGGGGATTTTCTCCTTACAAAGCTCGATGATCTTCTGCAGGGCCAACTCGGGCTCCCCTGCCTGGAAGAAATAGAAGTCCTGGGGGGAGGCGCCGGTTTTGTCCGTTACCGGCATATGGCCGTTATTGATCCTGTGGGCGTTAACGACAATCATGCTTTCTTTGGCCTGCCTGAATATCTCGTTTAGCCTCACAGTGGGGATGCTCCCCGAATCTATGATGTCCTTCAGAACATTGCCAGCGCCTACGGAGGGCAATTGATCAACGTCGCCTACGAGCACCAATGTGGCGTCCCTTGGTACCGCCTTCAGAAACTGGTACATGAGGACCGTGTCCATCATGGAAGTCTCGTCGATGACGATGAGATCGGCCGAAAGCGGGTTATTTTCATCCCTCTTGAACCCGCCCTCCTTCGGGCTGAACTCAAGGAGGCGATGGACCGTCCTGGCTTCGTGCCCCGAGGCCTCGGACATCCGCTTTGCCGCCCGGCCGGTAGGCGCTGCCAGGAGCACCCTCTGTCCCAGTTTCCTGTATATCCGTATGATCGAATTGATGATTGTGGTCTTTCCGGTGCCCGGGCCCCCGGTGACCACCATGACTTTCTTGTCGATGGCCTCCCTGACCGCCTGTTTCTGGTTTTCCGCGAGGTCTATCTTCAGCTCCTTCTGGACCCATTCGATGGCTTTGTCCCTGTCGAAGGCCCGAAGCTTCTTGGAATGCCGCATGAGGCCTTTTAGCCGGGCGGCCACGCCGGTCTCGCAGACGTGGAATTTTGCCAGGTAAACGGCTTTATTGTTCTCCTTGAACTTCCCGGCGTTCAGGTCTTCGATGATTATCTTGCGGTCCTCGGCGATCTTGCCGAAGGCCCTGACAATTACGTCCCGCTCAAGCTCAAGGATCTTCTTGCATTCTTCAATCAGGGGCTCGTAGGGATAATAGACGTGTCCATCGTCAGAGAGCTGGTGGAGGACATAGAGGATGCCCGCCTCGGCTCTGATCTGAGAGTCCCTGGCTATGCCCAGTTTTTCGGCTATTTTGTCCGCCGTAATGAAACCGATGCCGAAAATGTCTGTGGCGAGCCTGTAGGGGTTCTCCTGGACGATTTTTATGGATTCCTTCGCGTACTGCTTGTAAATCTTCGCGGCGTAGGCGGGGCTCACGCCATGGCCCTGCAGGAAGACCATAACGTCCCGTATCTCCTTCTGGTCGTCCCACGCCTTCCTGATCATATCGATTCTTTTCTCGCCGATGCCGTCGACCTCGCTTAGCCTGGCGGTTTCGACCTCGATAACGTTCAGGGTTTCAAGACCGAATTTGGCGACAAGCCTCCTGGCCATGACCGGCCCTATGCCCTTGATCAGCCCCGAACCAAGGTATTTTTCTATGCCTTTGACTGTGGCAGGTACAATGGATTCATAGGAGGCAACCTCGAACTGCTCGCCAAACTTGGGGTGGTTCTTCCCCTGCCCTTTAAGCTTCAGGACCTCGCCGGCACTGACCGAAAGGAGGTTGCCGACCACGGTGACCAGGTCGTGCCTCCCTCCGGCCTTCATTTTTGCGATGGTGTAGCCGTTTTCTTCGTTGTAGAAGGTGATTCTTTCGATCTGCCCTTTGATCTCAGTGAACATTTTATTTTCCCGCCCCCTTATTTTATACTATCGGGGCCACACCACTAACGACCATATGAGGAGGGGCATTATGGCAATGACGAAGACTCAGATTGCGGAGCATCTTGCAAAGAAAGTGGACATCAAGAAGTCCCAGGCAGCGGCAATCCTTAACGAGCTTGCGGCGCTTGCGTACAAGGAGGCCAAGAATTCCTTCACGCTGCCCGGCATAGGAAAGATCGCGCTCGTAAAACGCAAGGCCCGCACTGGAAGAAACCCCCGGACCGGCGAGTCCATAAAGATACCGGCCAAGAAGGCCGTAAAATTCCGTGTGGCGAAGGCGGCCAAGGACGCCATACTCGGAAAGAAATAGCTTTTTCTCACTTCCAATACTTTGGATTGGCATATGGGTATAGTAAATTTTGTTAGTAAAATTCCTGATGTGGTCTGGGCTGCCATAATAGCCTCTCTGCTCACCCTTGGCGGCGTTTTGTTGACCAACAGGGCAAATAATAAACGTCTTCTTGAACAAATTAAGCATGATGCCACGGAAAGAGATCGTGAAAGGCAGATGGCGCTTCGCCGTGAAGTATATTTAAAGGCTGCCGAGGCAATATCAAAGGCATATACCACCTTAATGAACTTGCCGCAGGCGAATCTTCAGAGCGAGTTATGGAAATCCGATGCAAACACAATTTCAGAATCGCTTATGAAAGTACATATCGTTGGTAATGATGATACCGTTGCCTCAACAACGCGCTTTTCATCAGATTTTTCAAAAGCCCTCCTAAACTTGATGGAAAAAAGATTTCCGTTGGATCAACTTAAATCTCGCCTAATTATACTTTCTGATCTTATCAATAAATCTGCTCAGGAGCGCGACAGGTACATCGCATTAATGAAAGAATTCAATCTCAAGGGGCTCACGGATCAGCGCCTGTGGGAAACAATTCGGCATAACTATGAATTTGAGGAGCAACAAAATCAAAAACACACAATAGAACGTGAGACTATTCAGCAACAGTATAATGATCTTCTTATTGAGCTGGTAAAGGCTTGTTATCAGAAATCCATGGAAATAGGGCATGTTCTTGTCCCTGCTCTTTGCGACGTGAGAAAAGAAATGGGCATGCCTATCGACGCTGACCGTTATCTCCAGTTAATGGAACAGACTAGAACCGAAATGGAAGCTGCTTTAACTCAACTCATTAATGCTGTTCAATCTAAAAAATAAAAATTAGGCCCTTGCTTTCTGTCGTAGCCGCAGTTTTTTATAGATGGGCATGCCGTATATTTCCTCTTCCAGTTTTTTCCATTTTATTCTTGCAAAAGCGCCAGGGTCTATAAAGCCCAGGAATTCCGCTCGCTTTACTAGACCCGAATAGCTCAGAGTTGTTTTAGTATCTCGTTTTAAGTGAACAATCGTTTCAGATTTGCATTTTTTGGCCCTAATTCCTCGATCTTCCATCCATGCTGTAAAATCCTGTTCCGGGAAAATCAATTCAGCTGCAAAAATTTCAGCACCTATTTCAATTTTTTTAGCATATTGGTCGCAGTAAGAAAACCCGAGGTCGCTATCAGTCAAATGATGTTTGAGTTCATGAGCCATCGTAAAGATTCTAGGTTCCTCAGGCAGGTTTTTGGATATCATGACTGTAACGCCTGAATCATCATTGAAGTAGGCGCCTCTTAAATTTCTTAGCTTGCGTTGCCATAAGTCAATTTTTATTCCGTATTCTTTGTAAATGCGTCGTAAATCGGACAGTCGTACTTCAGGTGTAAATAGCCCATATTTCAATCGTATATCGCGAGCGAGAACTTTTAATTGCTCATAATAGCTAATACGGTTCACTCTGCCTGTTTCCTCTTACGTCCCAGCTTGGGACGAGCACCGTGTGGGTATATGTTTCGTGCTCTCCGATACTCAGCATATCTTTGCAATTCATCAATATCCTCTGGGTGAAGCTGCTTAGCCGTTCTAAGCAAGGCATTTATTCTTTCGCTATCTTGAGTTTTTTCCGGAGGGAAAAAAACTAGAATCGATTTTCCAAAGTAACGGGCTAGTTTATCGAGATCCGCCAATGTTGGATGGTATGTCGCTGTTTCCCACCGTGAAATTGTATTTGGTGACACCTCTAATTCCTTTGCCAGTTTTTCTTGTGATAGGCCTTTACCGCCAAACCCTGTCCGCAATTCTTTAATCCTTTCGCCTACATATTCAAAAAGATCCATCCTGCGGGCTTCCTCTCTCATCCTGTTTAAGGATTAAATTATCCTTTTAATGTTGACAGAAAAATCATTTTCATTTAGCATACTGTATCAGGACATTATTCTAACATTAACAGGATTAAAAATCATCCTGGGAGGGAGGTGAGAACTCGAAACCACACACTAGGGGGAAATGCCCTTGAGGGCAGCCGTTTAGTAAAGGGGATAGAATCGGCATCTTCTTTGGATTGTCGATTCTCGTATAAATGTAATTAGAAAGGAAAAAAATTCGATGAATGAGAATCTGCGGGAAATTGCTGAAGGCATCAAAAAGGGGGAAGAAATCACAATTGGCGAGGGCGGTAGAATAAAGGCGACGCATGATAAGCCAGTTCATCCGCAGCATCCCGAACACCCGGAACATCCGGAGAAAAGGATAAAGGCACCTCGTTCTTTCGGAGGGCCTTTTTTACTTACAGCTTCAATAGATTGCATTCCCTGGAATGTAAAGAATCCGGAAATGTATATCATAGATAAAATTGAGATGAGGAAAAGGTACCCAGAATTTTGGGAAATGAAAGCAGGGGACTTGGTTCAGGGTTGGCATGGGAGTTTACAGCCTGTGTCCGGAATGGATTGTTTTTATATAATGGCTTATTATCCTTTTAATTTTCCTCCAGCAATGCCCAGGATAAAAATATTGGCTCCGGATATTTTTGGCATATATTATCTCATGAGAGAGCCTTCAAAGCGCCATCCTCATTTTTATTCTGACGGCGCAATTTGTAGCTTTTTCCCTCCTGATAAATCTTGGTTGCCAGGCATAGGCACAGTAGCAGACCTGCTTGATTTCGCATCCTTATGGTTAGTTGGCCATCTCTACTGGAAGGAAACAGGTGAGTGGATACAACCATCAATAGACCATAATCCTGAATTTTTAAAGAGTATTTTAAAGCCTAATGATTATTGTTACTGTGGAAGTTTTAAGCCTTTTAAACGATGTTGCGGAAAGAAATAGTGTGGAATATTTTAATGTAATTCAAGGCTATTCCTAATTTCTTAAATCTCAATATTTCTTCTCCTTCTTTACCACCTTACCGATGATTCTGCACCTATGACCTTTTTTTAGCTCGATATCTGGATATCTGTGGTTGAAGGGAAGAAGTACAAGGGTCCTGCCGTATTTTTTCAACTGCCTGAAGATGGCCTCTTTCTCGCTGTTTTTCACGATCACGAAATCCCCAGGTACAGCCACGATTTGGGGATTGATGATGATAACATCTCCTTCTGCGAATTCGGGCTTCATGGAGTCATCTTTTATTCTAAGGGCAAAGACTTTTTTACCTTCCACGTTCGTTTCCGTCCATTCGTCGGCATTGGCGGGATAGTCCGGAGCGCCGTCCCGGTGCCAATTGCCGGCCATAGCCCATGAGATGATGGGCACCAATCTCATCGTTTTAAGCGGTGCGGGTTCGGCACCGGAGGATAAATAGCCGGTCGTCTGCAGGAATTCCAGAGGGTCCGTGCGCAAGGCCCTGAGGATTCTCACGACGATATCGAAGCCGGGCGATTTTCTCTCACCTTTTTCGATATAGCGAATATGCTCACCCGAGACCCCGGCTTTCCTGGCGACCTCGCTCGCAGACAGCCCAAGGGCCTCTCTCCTATCTCGTATGTACGTGGCGACCGGCTTCATGACATGTAAAATCGCTTTATTTCGGCGTTTTGCTAACAAATTATTTTAACAGGCTTTGCATCGATCCGGCCAGATTACCCAGCTTTAAGACTCTTTGAGACAAATCGAAAGAGTTTTTTTCGTTTGCTCGTTTTTTGATAATGCCGTTTGTTGCCGTAGCCTGTTTGTTTGTTCGTGAGAAAGTTTGATCGTTTTTTTGAATTTATCCGGTTCGCCCAGGCTGGTATTATTTCATACATGAGAATCGTTATTTTCGGCGCATCGGGCAGGACGGGCAGACATCTGGTCAAGCAGGCCCTGGATAGGGGCCATGCCGTGACAGCATTCGCGCGCAATCCGGCCAAAATAGGCGTGTCACACGAAAACCTCTCGATTTTTAAAGGCGACGTCCTTCATCCGGGGGAGGTCGATGCGGCCGTAAGAGGGCAGGACGCGGTCCTCTCGGCGCTGGGCTTAACCAAGGGTTCTCCTAAAACGATCTGCGCCGACGGGATAAGAAACATCATTGCCACCATGAAAAGGCATGGGGTCAAACGCCTCATCGCGGAGTCCGCCTACGGGGCAGGGAATACAAGGAACAAGGGTTTCTACGCAAGGGTATTATGGCTGATCATCAAGGACAGAATTAAGGACAAAGAAGAGATGGAAAGGGAGATCGAGCGAAGCGGGCTTGAATGGGTGATAGCCCGCCCGGTCGCATTGACGGACGGCGAAAAGACCGGATCGTACCGGGTCGGCCCTGATCTCAAACTCAGCTTTTTCCCAAGGGTTTCTCGCGCCGATGTGGCCGATTTCATGCTTTCCCAGCTTAAAAGCGTCGAATTCGTACATGGAATGCCCACAGTGAGCTTTTAGGACGTCCCAACACCGGACCTGCGGGCGCGCAATATGCAGAGCTGGGCTAGGACAGCAGAGAAATCACTTCCTCACGGAAATGCTTGTCCTCTTCGCCGCAAAAGCTTACGGCAAGCCCGATATTAGCATGATTGTAAATGTCGATCCAGACCTCTTTTTGGCGTATCGAAAGCCCGGGATTGAGGATATAATGGCCCCTGTTTTTCCTTGTTAAAAGCTTCTTCCCAAAGGGGTTGGAGCTATCTACCTCATTTTTTGAAAGGAGCGCCGAAATATAAGTGCGTTTCTTGCGGTAATCGGGAATGACGCTCTCCGGAAGGGAATCCATGATGTCCGCAATGGCAACCGCGCTCAAAGGCACGATATCCGTATATCCGCTACTTATAAGGGACCGGAAAGCGGTGAAGAAGACGTGAAACAGGAGAAACTCCCCCTGCCTCCGGTCGATTTTGGCCAGCCTGCCGTCCACCTTAAGGCCCACCATCGATGGCGCCAGAAGATCATGCACCGCCGGGAATCCGGCTTGGGCGAATTTCTTGTCCTCAATGATGCGCTGAAGGGCCCACTGCCAGGCCGTAAGGCCGTAATTGTCGGTCAACTCCGTGTCCGCGCCCGCCGAAAGCAACTCCCGGACAAGCGCCGCATTGCCGACTCGGGCCGCCATCATGAGCGGCGTCTTGTTGAAGACGTTCCGGTGGTCCACGCCGTAAAGCTCGCAGTCCCTCATGATCTCCTTGAAATAATTGCCGGAATACCGCTGCAGGTATTGACCGGAGAGTTGCATCTTCTGCTGTTTAAAGAGGGAATGGTTCAGCAGCATCTGGCCGTCCTTTAAATAATAGATTCGTTTGGCCTTGTCCAACCCCTGCCCGCTCAATGTGCGCATCAGCATGGGCTCGTCATGAAAGAGGGCATAATCGAAAAGCGCCTTCCGCGCCTTTTGAGCGGTCTCATTTTTGTTGCAGGCATCCAGAAGCTCAAGCACCTTCTCCGGCGTGCAAATCTCCCATGGAACCGGCTGGGTCTTGAGGATGTCACGCCTTATTTGGTCCGCCTGCTCCTGTTTGCCCTGAAGCTCAAGCCTCCTGGCCTCGGCCTGCCAGTCCGCGGTGCTGGACTGCTTCACCTCGATTGACGCCGTTTCGCGCGGGTCCTTCATGCCAAGCATGCGGACCAGGGGATGCCCCGTGTCGCTTTCGATCAGATAGAGCCGCCGCACTGCACGGGTTATGGCAACATAAAGGGAGTTGACGTAGAACTTATAGGCCTCAAGCGCCTTGTCGGTTTTGTCGCGCGCCCTCCGGTATTCAAGGTCACCTTCCAGGTCGTCAGGGTTGACTCCGCTCACTATCTCGCCGAAGCTGGCCCGCTCGTTAGAGATGAAATTCACCAGGATAACATTCTCGTACTCAAGCCCCTTTGCCTCCTGGATGCTGAAGAGAAGCGGGGTGTCGAAGAACCGGCGTGCCGCCTCCTTGTCCTCCTCGCGCATCACCAGGACGGCGAAGCTTGTGGACCTGCGGGTCTTCTGATTGAGGTCCCGCTTTGCCTTTTCGCTGTCCCGGATAAAGACAATCTCGCCCGCTTCGCTGGCAACACTCTTCATGAGATAATTGCTCTCCTTGTCGATGGAGCCGAAGCGTTTTTGCTTGATCCGGAGAAGGGCGTTGGCGAGGGTGGTCAGGGCGACTGAGTTTCGGAAATTGGACTGCAGTATCCGCGTCACCTTCTGAGCCTCCATGTCCCCCGAGGTGTAAAACATGGATTTCAGGTTACTCCAGCGGAAGAAATTAGGGTGGACTATCTGGTTGGAATCGCCGCTCAGGATAAAGTTCCCCGGCCGTTTCAGGCTACTGAGGATGAGCTGAAGCTGGACGTTCGTGATGTCCTGCACCTCGTCCACCACCACGAAATCGTAAGCCGGCCTGACGAGCCCGAGATAGTCGTGCGCCAGGATATTGGGGTCGTACAGGCCGTTTTCCCTGAGAAACTGGAGGTATTTTTCAAACAGGCCGTATACGAGCCCGCGCTCGGCCTCGGGATAGATGGACTTCCGGACGCCTAGGCCCAGATAATCGTCCCGGCCAAGCCACGGCTTGTCGATTACGGAGCCGGTGATTACGCCCCGGAACTCCTCATACAGGCGGTGGGCGTCGGGGACCCTCTGCTGTCTCGGAAACCGCCCAAGCCACCTTGCAAATGCGCTGTAGGCGACCTCTCTGCCTTCCGGCACGCGCATCGTTTCGAGAAATTCCCTGAAGGACAGGAACGAAATCTCCTGACCGTCGTTTTCATAACGGTTGCTGTAATAGATATTCCTCGAATTGTCCGCCAGGTACCGGGATAAGGTCACATAGAGCACCTCGCCGGCCGCAGACTTCATCTTTTCAAGGGTGAGGGCCGTCTTTCCGCTTCCGGCCGGTCCGATAATAATAAGCGGCGCGGGCAGGCGGTATATCTCGTCCTGCCAGGGGTCGAAGGATATGATCTTGTCAAGCAGATGAAACCGCCTGTTTGAGGGGTTAACGTATACGAGAGAGGGCAGGGTTTCCATTTCAGGCACTGAGGGCGTTTCAGGCGCCGAGATGGCGACAATTTTTGCCTCGTCTACCCTGGCGCCGTTTAGAAATTTCGATTTCTCATAGGCGTGGTTCAGCACCGCCTCCAGGATGAGGGCGTAACGCTCGCCCCCGTATGTCATCATCCTGAAGATCAGCCGGTTGGCATCATCCAGCTTCGCCCGGTAAAGGCCCTCGCCGGATCCGTTGCCAGTGAGCTTTTTTACCTGGGCGGAATGAAAATCGTCCTTCTCCAGAAAGCCGATCAGCTTCCGGTACTGGCGCTCCACCCTCGATATGTCGAGATCAGAATATTCCAGTATTCGCATGGATTATAATCAGCTTGCTGTTCCGAAACAGAGAATGCATTATCGTAACAAAAAGAAGAGCGGATTGAAAACAGCGCAAGGGGGGTGTCTTTAAGCGCTGTTTTATTGCTTCTGTTTTTTGTAAAACGTCAGAAATTCTCTGGGAGAAAAGACCTTAACGCCCTGGCACATGTCTGCCGGAAAATGTTTTTGGTTCCCGGTTACTATGCATGCCGCTTTATTGGCTGCGGCGGCCTCAAGAAACGGCATATCATCGGCATCCGGCAATGGGTCCGCGCAGGGCAGCGACGCTGCCGCCTTCCCGCTGTGGACAATGTATTCCATAAGCGCCGCCACCTTTTCCTCCTCAAACCCGAACACGGGCCGTCGCAAGACCTCATCATATTCGGCAAGAATTCTGGCGTCGAAAGAAAGCGTCAGCTTGCCCGAGGAAACCATGCGGACGATCTCGCCGCAGGCGCCAAAGGGAGACAGAAGGCCAGCAACAAGGACGTTGGTGTCCAGGACGATATTCATCGGTTCCGCTGCTTGCGGACGGCCTTGATTTGGGCGTCTATGTCCTCCATCGTCAGTTTGTCTTTTCCGCGCGCCATGGAGCTGCGCTGGAGCGATAATACTGCCTCGGCCGCGCGCGCCTGCCGGAAGGCCGCCAGAGACTCTTCAATGTTCGATTCGTTTATCGCCGCAAGAATGGCGATTGGCCGCCCGTTGCTTGTAACTATCATCTCCCTCTCTTTGGGAAGCTCTTTCCAGACTTGGGCGGACTTGCCCCTCAGGTCCCGAACGCTCAGAAATTTCATAATCGTGTCCTCCTTTGTATACTTTATTATGTACACAAATGTCTCTCAAGTCAACTGAATGGATATGAGAGATGAACGAATTTACCTCTTCGGCGCTATATCAAGCTTTACAGTCATAAAACACACCACCTACGGTGTTCAGGCCACTTCCTGAAGCACGTCAGGATGTTTCGCCGCTATTTGCAGAAGTGTTTTAGCGGCTCCAGAAGGTGTTCTACGGCCTTGCTCCCAATCGCGGAGGGTGCGCGCAGAAATTCCGAGCAGCGCCGCGAATTTATCCTGGGACAGGCCAGTCTTTGCGCGGGCTTCGGCCACCAGCATACGATCTTCGGAAATGATCTCGTCTTTCTCCACAGTTCCATCCTTGCGCTGTACCAGCCGCCGGAGCGATCCGTCACTCTGCGGAATAAACCGGGTTTTACGGGCCCATTCGACTTTGCCGCCCTTATCTATAGTTTCCATGAAGCGGCGGACTGATTCTTTAGCTCTGCTCATGTTCAAATACCTCCTTGATTCGTTTAAGCCATGCTCGCGGCACGTCGTCCCGTTCTCCTTTACCATATGCGGCGACCAGCACAATCTGATCATCCGTCATACGGAGAAAATAGATCACTCTCGCGCCGCCACGCTTGCCTTTCCCTTTAGCTGCCCAACGCAACTTACGGCAGCCGCCCGTTTCAGGGATAACGTCGCCCGCTTTGGGTTGATCGATCAAAAATATCTGTAAATTCCGAAACTCCTCATCAGAAAACAACTCATCCCTAAGCTCTGCAAAGGGAGGCAGTTCTATAAACTCCCATGACATAATTAAATATACGGCAATGCCGTATATATTGTCAATGTCAAGAGAAGACTCGAAACAACACCGGGGGCATTAGCAAATGGGGTAGAATCAGCATCCTCTCATCTGCCTTTTTGACTGTAGCAGAATTGTAGCAGAAAATATCCGAAAAGGCAGAAAATATAGGAACAGCTATAAAAAACAGAACGGCTTTTTACCCTTAAAAATCAGTAACTTGTCTAAATATCCAGACCAGAGGCCAAGTTACGAAATTATCCCAAAAAAAATTTTAAGTCCCTTGCGTCTGCCAGTTCCGCCACTCCGGCTTGGTTGATTTTAAAGGATTTTTCGGATTTCCGTCAATAAAAGAACAGACTTATTGTAGCAGATTGTAGCAAGCGTCAAGAAGTGACCCCCTCCGAGACCATGCCCGAACTTAAGAACGTGGAACGCATACATAGGGCCATAGCGAACGGGCCTGCAAAGAAAAATAGCCGTCTGCACGGGCGGGAAGTGCGCTTCCTGCGGAAAGAGATCGGAATGCCTGCAAAGGAACTGCGGTTTCACCCTTATAGAATTCTACAAAGCCGCTGCCACGGAAGACGATCAGAATTTAGGTGCGGTGACCGGCAGTTTCGCGGAATCTATGCCTTCGCACAGCTCGTTGTCCACCGTCAAGTTGCCCTTGCCGTCAAGCCTCACCGTCCAGATAGTGTCGTAGTCGCCTTGCGGCCACGATAATTGCGGAACCGGGACGCTGCCGCCATAGCTCTGAAGAAGGTAGGTTATCAGTGGCGGAAAGTGGTTGTGCTCCCACGCGAGAAGCACGGTTTGATTGGAGAAGTTGCCTCCTGTGAAGAAGAAGTCGCTGGTTGCCCTGGCGACTGCCTGATCGGCCGGCTTCCCTATATAGAAGCCGGCGACAAGATGACACGGCAAATTATTGGCGATTGCGTAGGGCAGTACCGTTAATGAGGGTCTGACATATGAAATTCCGAAACTGCCAAGTGTAAACGACTGCGCGGGGTCGATGGAATAAACCAGGGTGGGACTGACTCGGCCACGCAGGGCGCCGGGCAAAACATTGGGAAGGTCCAACGCGCGCCACTGCCCCGCACCCACATAGTTACCGTCATCAAACGTGCTCGCCGGGTGCGCCTCTGCGTGCCGGATCAGGTAAACCGTCTCGTTGATGTTGGTTCCCGGTGGAACAACTACGCCGTTAATCCCTCCGGTCCGAGAGTAGCTGAAATGGGCCTGCTGCGTGCATGAAGCGCCGGGTACCGGCGAGGGCAGCACAGGATAGGCGGCAGACGGGGTGAGCTTGCTGTCGTAGGTAAGCAGGCTGGCGACTCCCGACGGCGTGATGGTAAGCACATAGATATAGTTCGGTCCCTTGTAGGCCGTGGGGAGATTCAAATCATAGCCCTTGATCCTGTTGATATTTGCCAGCAGGGCGCTGGCAGTCTCCCAGGGCGTTGAGAAGACATAAAAGCCCGGAATGTTTGCATCGATGATGCGTGTCACCAGGGCGACGTTGTTGCCGCCGGCGTCGTTGAAAACCAGCCCCTGGCAGTCAGCGGGATATGAACCCGGCATGACAACTCCGCCGGGTACATCCGCCGGCCCCCCGTACGAGGCCGCAAGCGGATAGCTGTTGGCGGTCGTGCCTAAAAGAGTGATTTGATTAAGAAGGGCGAACTGCTGAATGAACTCGATTGCCGCCATATCAGGGTAATTGTTTACGGTCTGCAGGTGGGTCATCGGTTCGAGCACCGAAATGCGGGTTACATTCCTTGTCCCCAATACTTGCTGTCTCAGGTATGCGCCCATGAGGAGCGAGCGCTGTAAACCCTGATCGTCCAGGTTCGCCGTGACTGGATTGATGTCACCGAGCGGGTCGTTAGCCAAATCCGGGGTCACCACGAAGATCAGATTGATGTTGCCGGTGCTCAGCGGTGCGGGGGTTGGGGAAGAGCCTCCGGCACATCCTGCTATAGAGAAGACCAGCAGGCCCGATAGAAAGACTGACCAGAAGTTTTCCGATGCACAATACCGTTTCATAAAGCCTCCTCTCCCGCATGCCGCAAGAGTAAGACCGGCCAAAAGCGCCAATAAGCAGCGGATTCTCTTTAAGCTCCTTTCCCAGGGCGGTGCCGTCATCCAAAATTGTTGTCTTACTGTCAGGAGTCATGCTTAGCGAGCCGGACAAGCCTGATAACGCCATCGCAGCAAAGAATGCGGTGACTGCGCAACATTATGAAAACCGGCAAAAGCGTTTTGGAGGATAAAACATGAGAAAGAACTTTGCATGGGTTTGTTTGCCTACATTGAATCGTGCTTATCAATAGGAGTTCATGCAATTGATTAAGCCTTGTTTGTCCATATGGCCTATCCCGCACCAGTAAACCGGCCAGGTCTTATCGGTAATAGGAAGGCTCTCGGGGCCTACGGGAACGAAATTATAATGTCCTGAGAAATAACTTCTTCTGTAAAGCTGCCGCTTCGCATTGTCCGTGGCAAGCTCCGGATAAAGTTGCGACAAGGCATCACTCAGAAAACCCTTCATGTGATATGCCGTCGAAAAGGTGTAATAGCGGCTAAACTGTCCCGGTGATGTGGCGAGGTCATAGTTCAGCGAAATGTAGTCGGTGGACCTTAACGTCTCGCTGAAAAACGTAAAGACCTTGAAAGCGGGGTTATTGCCGAAATATGGAGTTATCCCGGGCGTTGTATCAGCCAGATTATTGGGCGACATGATGCGGTATTCGTCCATATGCGTATGCGCAGTAAACGTCTGAGTTATGAGGCCCGGATACTTGGAAAGTATTTGCAGAAACCTTTCCTGATAGGCCTGATTCCACATCATCGTGGCGTTTGTTATGTGGATGCCGGCATCAATGGACTTGGCTGTTGTAACTATATCCGCGCCCGGAGGCACATGCATCAAAAGCCACACCTTCTTGCCTGCGGCCCGGGCCGAAGCAAGTATCGAATCAAGCCACACGAGTTCATCGGCCACCGCGCCCGAAGTAGTGTCTCCGAAAAAAGGGGAAAATTCGAAGTCATTGAGTCCTATCACCATCACGTTTAAGCCGGCCGGCTCGGCGGAATAATATCCTCCGCTCGTGAATGTTTCAAGAAATGTCTGATGATTTACGGAGCCGTTTAAAAACTGGCTGTAGTACAGTTCAGCATTCCTGGAAAGAAAACTGCTGTCCGGTCCGAGGCCCGTGTATGAATCGGCATTTCCAACGGTGAACATGACGGGAACGTTTCCGGCATACGATCTCACCTGCTCCATGAAAAAGGCAACCGTCTTGTCGGTAAATGCCTTCATGGCTGCCACATCTGCAGGGGTTGGGTTTTTGGCGTTTTGAGGGTCGTAAAGTCCGAAGAACGTCTGCGGAAGATAATGTCCCAGAATATCGCCGGTAAAAATAATGAGCTGGCTGGCTCCCTGATTCTGCCTTATGCTTGAGAGAGCAAGCACAAGAAGAGGGTAGTTGGTATCGCTCCCCCATGCTGAAGGCCCAGTTATGCGCGATGTCCGGAAAATATCCGCCCAATGGGTGGCGTCGGCTGCCATAAGCGCCTGAAAAAGAGAGGGGTCATAAAAAGGATTGAAATGAACATCCGAGAAAACAACTACAGTGAAGGTCCTATTGGCGGAACCGGTTCTACTATCTCCGCATGATGCCAGATACATAAGTAGCATCAGGGCCGAAATCAAACCGAAAAGTCCAACACTCCTGCAACGTGTGTCCATAACTATCTCCTGCATTGTTGTTGCGTGCTGAACATATTGTGCAGTTGTTCTTGAAATGACGAGCTTTTGTCCCTATGGTTGGAATATTACCAGATTTTATTGCAATTACAAGTTGCATCGAAATCGGGAGAAATTGCGGGAAATAACGTATTTGTATACGCCCTATTAATGACTACTATTTTTTCAAAAATCACGGAAGGAGCTAAGTTTCAACGCGAAGTCCTCGCGCAAAAGGACGTCAGCATTCGGGGTTCTCGGATATTTTTTGAATTTTTTCTTAAAAAATTTTGGCAATTATCTGGATTAAACGAATAATTACTCTGTAATAGCCAAGAGGATGCTCTCGATCTTGATGGAATTAAGCGACCAACTAAATTTCTCCTTTAGGACGGAGCCGGAAAGCCGCGATATCATATGTCCCTGTAGAATTTCTCCAGGTCCTTCTCTTCTATCTTCAGCTCCATGGCAAGCTGTCTTGGCGAGGCCTTCGTCTCCCTGATGACCTCTCTCAGGTAATCGGCGTATGGTGTGGCGGAGCCCCAGCAGTTGTTGAAATGCTCCCTCAGGACCGAATTGAGCCCCTCGGATATTATCTTGTAGCCCTTCTTGGTGGCCTCTTTCTCGCCCGTGCCCTCCGGGATGCCTATGATGGTCACCCGGTCGTCTACGGTCATGTATCTCAAGTCGTGGAGGATGGGGCATGAGCTGTATCTGACCTCCGCGCCCGCGCCCGAATAGAGACACCCGATATATAGCCTGTCGTGAAAGCGCGGCAGGAGGTATTTCACCCGGACCCCGGCCTTCACGGCCTTCCCGATGGCGCCAACTATGTCCTTTGTGCGTTTCCTGTCGGTGGCGCTTGGGTACCTGCCGGACACCAACCCGATGACCTCGTGCCTGGCGTCCGCCATGGAATCGACTACTGAGAGGAAATACTCGAGCCGCGTGAAGGTCTTGGTGGCCCTGTCCACCTCCAGAAGCAGCCTTGCCCTGGCGCGGCCCTCCCTGATGCTGTCCAGGAGCAGCAGGATGGTGAAAAGCAGAAGAACGGATTCGAGGATTACAAGGTAAAGTTCGAGGCTCATCCGGTCTTGAACGTGCGAGTGCCGCTGCCGGCGCTGCCTCCCCTGCCGTCCAGGGCTATCACCTTCCAGAAGAAAGTCGTGTTATGCGGAAGGCCGGAGACGGTGGTTTGCACCTCGTTTGAAGACGGCGACGCGCCATGGCCACCTCCGCAGGAGGCCAGCACCGCGGGCGTAAGGACAATCAGGGCCGCCAGCATAAGCAGGAATTTTTTTCTCCTTCTTTTCGGCCCGAAAAAAGCTGCGCCAGATAATAACATGGAAAAGGCGCCGGACGCCTTTGCCGCGGCCGAACCGCCCCCCTGTCCCTTCGCGGCGGCTGTTTTAGCGGCGATGGCGCTTGGAGGGCACCCGTTAAAATCACTGTTTGTGCAGAGGAAGAATTCATATGTGATGGGGTCGCCGTCCGGGTCGGTGGATTTGACCCAGGAGAAAGTCACCGAGGTGGCAACCCCGATCTGTCCGTCCGCGGGGCTGACGAGCGAAGGCGCCGAGGGTGGAGAATTCGGAGAGGCCGCAAGCTCTGTCACAAATGCGTCGGTCGCCCCGCCCAAACGCTGAGTGGCGTTAACGCTTGGGAAGTCCGTTGAGGCCGTGCCGCCCGTTACAAAGGCGTCCCCGGTGGAGTCGACCGCGACAGCCAGCCCGTAGTCGTCTCCGCTGCCGCCAAGAAGCGTGGAATAGACAATGGCGTTGCCGACGGAATTTATCTCCGAGACGAAGGCGTTTTCCACGGGCGTCTGGCCCTGCACCGGGTTTTTAAGCGGGAAGTCCGTTGATGTGGTCCGCCCGGCGACATATGCGTTCCCCATGGCATCGACTGCAATGCCCTCTCCGCTATCATGTCCGCTGCCTCCCAGCAGTGTCGAATAGAGCAGGCCGCCGGAGGGACTGAATTTTGAGACAAACGCGTTTCTGGCCCCCTTCAGGGACTGTATGGAAATGATCAAGGGGAAATCCGTGGATGTGGCGCTGCCCGTTATGTATGCGGCCCCCGTGGAGTCGGCCGTGACCGAGGTTGACGCGTCGCTTGCGCTGCCGCCCAGGAAGGTGGAAAAAAGCAGCGTCCCGTTGGGGTCAAGTTTTGTAAGGAAGGCGTTTTGCGCGCCCCGAAGGGCCGGCTGGTATGCGTTCGCTGTAACCGGAAAGTCCGTGGAACTGGTGGAGCCGGTCACGAACGCATTGCCCGAGGCGTCCACCGCCAGCCCGGAGCCCGCGTCATTGCCCCCGCCGCCAAGCAGCACTGAATAGCCGAGCGAGGAGCCGCCAGGAAGTATCTTTGCGGCGAACGCGTCGTAGCCGACGGGGGCGGTCCTCTGGGATTTGCTGACCGGGAAATTCGTGGAATCCGTAAACCCGGCGATGTAGATATTGTTTGACGAGTCGACCGCGATGCCCCTGCCTTCGTCGTCGCTGCCGCCGCCCAAAAAAGTGGAGTACAGTATCTTTTTCCCGTCCGCCGAGAGCTTTGTCACGAAGACATTTCTTGAGCCCCTAAGCGCCGGCTGAAGAGGCGAGACCACCGGGAAATCGGACGAACTGGTAAACCCGGTGACGTAGGCCTGCCCGCAGCAATCCACGGCTATTGCGTATCCGGCGTCATCGCTGTGCCCCCCTATGAAGGTCGAATAGACTATCTGCGGACTGGGCGAGAGCGTGAGCTTGGTTATGAAGACATCGCCGAAGACCGCGCCGCCGGAAAAGGACTTTGTCTGGTTTTTAACCGGGAAATCGGGCGAGAGAGTAAATCCGGTCACATAGATGCCCCCGCTTGAATCGACCGCAATCCCCTGCCCCTGGTCCGCCGAGCCGCCGCCCAGATAGGTCGAAAAGGCAATCGCCGGATCGATGACAAGCGTGCGGCCCCTGTCATAAGATGCCACTTCGAAGCCGGCCCTGTGCGCCCCGATCCGGACAAAGCCGCCCCTGATCATTTTTAACCCTTTTCCATTTTTATCTCCGGCCCGCTGGTAAATCCTGGGTTTCAGCATGAAGACCCTGCCGCCCCCGGACGAGATCACAAGACTGCCGTTGCCGCTGACCGACACCTTTTCCGCCGGGAAAAAAAGCCTGATATCCCCCGGGTCCGCCCCCGGGCGCAAAACGACATCGTATTCGAGCGCGATATCTTTTGAAGCCCCGCCGGGTCCACCGGAAGCGCTACGGACATCGCCAAATATTATGCTGACTCCGGGGTAAATGCCTTCGTACGCCAGCTTTTCATATCTGGGGACGGAGGCGAGCCATTTCGAGGGGTCATCGCCCCTTAAATAGTTGCTCCTGCCGGGCAGCAGACCCCGACCGGAGAGCCTTGGGGCGGATGTCTTTGCCCGCGGGCCGGATGGACCGCCCTCGAAGACCACCCGCACGAAATTCATGCGGCGCCTTCCCGATTTCCTTTCCGGCCTGCCGGGCAGGGCAATGGTGAAGCCTTTTTTGTCAAACAGCGCAATGTACCCGCCGCCCCTGGACAAAAAAAGCGTTTTGGCGTCCGCCTGGCCCATGTTTTTCTCGAAACCCGAACGGAGGGCCGCCGACAGCGCAGCCGCGGAGGGGGCCAGCCCCCCTTTGAATGGGATTGGCGCTCTGAAAGGGACTGGTCCCCTGAAAGGGACTGGTCCCCTTGTGGGGGCTCCGAGGGCGGTGTGCGGCAAGGACAGCAGCGTGGAAAGGATGATAAGGATACAGGTTTTTTTAACCATGAATCCCGTCCTCCAAATGCCGGCCCACCCCTTCACAGGGATGGAAGAGGGTCTTTTAAAGGTACTCTCTTTTTTTTACCAGGAAATGGATCTTTCTTGCTGTTTTTTCTCCGGCAAGGACACTTTCACTTACCAGTTGGTGTCCCATGCGCGCTATGAAGGCGCGGATGTCGCCGGCTGAGGTCTCGTCGGTGATTATTTCAAGCAGTTTCCCTTCAGCCAGGCTGTCCAGTGTTTTTTTTGCCGTAAGCACCGGCATCGGGCAGAGCATCCTGCTTACGTCGATGATCATTTTGGAGCCAGCCGGTCTCATTTTCCCCTATTCTAGCAGATTCTGTTGCAGGGGGATTTATGTCATTTCACTCCGGCTATGAACTTGTCCACGGAAATTGCGGGAAGCGACAGAAGCTGGATGCTTCCCCTTGCGCCCAGCTCCACGGACATCCTGAGTATGGTCTCGTTGTCCGGGGCCTCAACTATGTTCAGGAAGTCATACGGGCCAAGGAGTGCGAACTGCTCTTTCACCTTCACCCCCATGCCCTCAAGCTCCTTGTTGACCTCGAATATCCTCTGGGGCTTGTTCTTTATCGTCCTTCTGCCCTCGTCGGTAAGCTTGCTGAGGATCACGTAGATGGCCATCCGGGTCTCCTTTCTTCCGGGGCCCCTTTTTTACAGAGGGCCGCCCGGATTATGATTTCGGTTTTTCCGGCTTTTCGTGCGGGTTGTTGGCAGTCTCAAAAATAATTTGTTTATTCCGCGCTTGCTGATATCTGCCGGGCCCTTTTTCGTTCGGCGGGCTTAATTTTTATTTACCTTTAAATTTGGCGGTTGTCAAACCGGACGTTCCGAAGGTAGTGCCTATTTTAGCGATTGCTGGGCGATAAAAAACCGGATTGAGCGATCCCGCCTTGGGCGGGACTTATTTTCGTTTTTTCGCGCCGATGCCGGCGGAGCGAGGCCATGCAGCGGCAGAAAAGAAGCCGCAAAAAGCGAAAGGTGGTTTTTTATCGAGCAGCGATCGCTTGCGGGCATGGAATGGACGCAACACAAATGCGGGAACAGCCGATATAATATTGGGACACTAGAACCTGTCTCAAAATTGCTTCTGGCTATAAGAGGCTGGAATCGCGGCATACGGCGTCATACAGGGAAAATCGTCCTCAACCACGCCTTGGCGGGACTGCTGCGCCTCCGGGCGATTTCCCCTTTCCTCCTTGTCTGCCACGATTCCCTCTCTCTTTCGCTTCAAAATCAATTTTGAGACAGGTTCTAAAAAAACAGGGAGACGATACGAAAAATGCTTCTTGGAGTGATGTCCGACACGCATGACGACATGGAATCGATCAAAAAGGCTGTTGATTTCTTCAATTCGAAGAAGGCGCAGATGGTGCTGCACGCCGGAGACCTTGTCTCTCCTTTTACCTTCGAGGCGCTGAACCTGCTTGAAGCCGACTTTGCCGGCATCTTCGGCAACAACGACGGCGACCGCGTGCTGCTGAACCAGAAGTCCGGGGGCAGGCTCCATATCCAGCCGCACATACTGGAGCTGGACGGCAAAAGGCTTGTGCTTGTCCACGAGCCCAGGGTGGTGGAGGAGCTTGCGGCAAGCGGGAAATTCGACGCGGTCATATACGGGCATCTGCACAGGCATGATATACGCAAGTGCAACGGCGCCCTGATCCTCAGTCCCGGCAAGGTGGCGAGGCTTCACAAGGGGGAATCGACGGTGGCGCTGCTTGATACAGGGACGATGGAGGCCGGAATCTTCAGGTTGTGATCCGGCGTTTGTCCGGTTTTTCAGGTTTCTGGACCCTGTGCAGTCCCAGCCAGGCGTCATCCGCGGGCATTGCGTCCACGAGGCCGGACCGGCCGCCTATCGAAAGGGAAACCGATACCGGGGGGGCTTCCATGTTGTCGGAATATCTTGCGCAAACGGAGGCGGCGGCCCTTATGGTTTCGTCAAAAGTCCCTCCGCCTGCCGGCGATATCAGTGCGGATGCGCTGTCCGCCAAAAGCCCCGTCACAAGGACGGTTGGGCTGCCGCAGTCCCGCGCCCTTAAAAGCGGCTCCCCAGGCGCTGCCATGGACTCTATGAGGTTGTTTTCCGCCTCGTTTCTTCCCGCTATTATCTTTGCCGCGCCAACCCTGAAATGCCTGCCCACCCTGAGCAGATTCAACTCCCTTACCGACGGGTTGGCGTTATAGCTTAAAAACTCCCTCAGCCTCCAGGCGTAGTTCGGCTCGGTCAGCAGACATCCACCCGCCGGGTTGGGGTAATCGGTGAGGCCGAACTCTTCAGCCAGTCTCATCTGCGGCTTTCTGCTCCTGCCGGAGATGGCCATCAGCCTGTCCCGGTCCAAAAGCCCCTTTTCCTCAGCCAGAGTGGGGGGCAGGAGTTTTGCGCTCAGGGGCCTCAGCACAAGGCCCTTCAGGCCCGCCTCCCTGTCTATGAGGGGGAAGCTGTCCCTGCGCTGGCTCATCGGCCGCTGACCGAGCACCTCTCCGGTCACGATGAAGTCCGCGCCGGTGATGCGCATGAATTCCCCCGCCTCGCGGAGCATGAGTATCCGGCAGTCGACGCAGGGGTTCATGTTCCTGCCGTGCCCGAACTTCGGGTTTTTCACTATCTCTATGAATTTATCGGCCAGGTGGGAGAGCTTTACAGTGAAGCCGAATTTCTCCGCGGCCGGAAACGGGTTCCTGGAGCATGAAGAGCTGTCGGAGATGTCGCAGCCGAAATGCGTAAGAAAGGTGATGGCGGTGACGTCCACCCCCAGCCTTTTCACCAGCAGGATGGCGAGCGTGCTGTCCAGTCCCCCGGACAAAAGAGCGACGGCCTTCGGGGTTTTCACTTTTGCCCCTTTACTTTTTTCCCGGGCTTTTTGTTTCCAATGCCGCGCAGGATTTCGTTATCGTTCAGGGATTTTTTCAGGTCCCCGGCGGTTGCTGTAGCCGTGCCGACTTGGGCCACTACAATCCCGGCCGCGTGGTTGGCGATGACCGCGGCTTCCTCCATCGTCGCCCCGCTTGCGTATGCGAGGCTGAAGGCGGCGATTACGGTGTCGCCGGCGCCGGTCACATCGAAGACCTTCATGGCCGCGGTCGGGATATGCCTGATCCCGGTCCGGGTGAAGAGGCTCATCCCTTCCTCGCCCCGTGTAATCAGCACGGCGCTAAGCCGGAGTTTGCCCAGAAGGGAGCGACCGGCCTTTAAAAGCGACGGCTCGTCCGTTATGGGACTGCCGGACCCCTCGGACGCCTCAAGCAGGTTCGGCGTTATGAGGGACACCCCCTTGTAGAGGTGGAAATGGCCGACCTTCGGGTCTACGGCGATGAATTTGTCCTTTGCCGTCTTTACCAGGTGTCTCATCAGCTCCCCGGAGACGACCCCTTTCTTGTAATCCGATATTATCACCGCGTCCGCGCGTCCCACCTGCTCATCAAGCAGGGCCAGCATGTCCTTCAGTTGCCTGCCGGAGAGATGGTCCCTGTTTTCCATGTCGAACCTTACTACCTGCTGGCTGTGGGCTATGACCCTCGTCTTCACGGAGGTGGGCCGGCAGTCCTCTACCAGTACCGGCTCGGAGCCGGAGGCCGCAAGCATTTTTTTCAGCACCTCGCCGGCGCTGTCCCTGCCGGTGATGCCGAGGACGACCGCCTTGCCCCCCAGCGAGACGATGTTGTTGGCCACGTTGGCCGCGCCGCCCAGCATGAAATTGTCGTTTATGACGTCCACGACCGGCACCGGCGCCTCGGGCGAAATCCTGCTTACCTTGCCCCAGATATATCTGTCAAGGATCAGGTCCCCGATTACAAGGACCCTTCTCTTCCTGAATCCGTCTACAAGCCTGGAAAAATTCCTGGTCTTCATTTTTAAAAACCCTCATGCCCCGAAAGGGAAAATTAAGGTATTTTATCATAATTTCCCGCCCGCCCGCCCTTAATGCGGGGCTGCGCCCCCGAGCCCCTGCCTCTCGCTTCTTTGTGGGCCGGGGACCCATGCCGGCTGCCGATTGTCTTTGTGCTCGCCGCTCTGATAAAATCTACCCCATGTCCAATTCAGTGTCTAATAATTCAACGCCCAACTGGGAGCGGCTGAGGCAATTCATCAAGGCGAACTGTTTTTTAAAGAGCGACAGGCCGGTATTCAAGCTCACATCGGGCAAGATGAGCAACTTCTATTTCGACTTGAGGATGGCGACCCTCTCGCCCGAAGGGCAATTCCTCATAGGCAACATCATCTTTGACAGGCTTTCGGAGCTGGGACTTTCCCCCAGGGCCGTTGGCGGGCTCACCATGGGCGCGGACCCCATAGCAACGTCGGTTGCCTACTGCTCCTTCACAAGGGAAAGGCCCGTAGAGGCCTTCGTCATAAGGAAGGAGCCTAAAACCCACGGTACGATGAAGCAGGTGGAAGGCAACGTGGAGGAAGGCGATGAGGTGGTGATCCTGGACGACGTCCTTACGACTGGCAAATCGACCATAAAGGCGATCGAGGCCGCCAGGGCCGCCGGCCTTAAAATCCTTGCCGCGATAGTGCTTCTGGACAGGGGCGAGCACGAAGGGAAGAAAAACGTGGAGGCCCTGGGCGTGCCGCTTTACAGCATATTCCGCATGGAGGATTTTAATTAGCCCACCCGCCCGCCCTTAAGGTCGGGGGCTGCGCCCCCGTGCCCCCTTAATGGCAAACGGCTTATTAACAGTAGTTCGACGCATATTCCTTGGAAGTAAATGCCTTTAAGTTATTAGTCTTCCCCAAATAGAATTGACATGGCGCTGTATGTTCCGTCATAAGGCAAAAGCCGGCATCCAGAATAAAATCCCCTCCAATAAGGGAGGGAATCAGGGGAGCCGTTCGGCTTCCCAAAGGCGCGGGTCCAGGGCGTCTCTTAACCCTTCCCCTACGAGGTTGTAACTCAGCACCGTTATCAGTATGGCAAGCCCGGGATAGAAGGAGAGCCACCAGGCAGTCTCTATGTTGTCCTTGCCTGAGGCGAGGATGTTTCCCCAGCTTGGGTTCGGGGGCTGCACGCCGATGCCGAGGAAAGACAGGGAGGACTCCGTCAGTATCGCCCCCGCCACCCCGAAGGTGGCGGCCACGAAGACGGGTGTAAGCGCGTTTGGCAGTATCTCCCGGAAGATGAGCCTGAGGCTGCCTGCCCCGGCAGACTTCGAGGCCAGCACGAAGTCGCGCTGCTTCAGCGTGAGGAATTCCGCCCTCACAAGCCTTGCCACATCCATCCAGCCCGTGACCCCGATAACCGCCATTATCGTGAAGATGGAGGGCTCCACTATGGCGATCACCGCAAGTATCAGGACGAAGGAAGGAAAGGCGAGCATCATGTCCACAAACCGCATGAGCACGGCGTCCACCTTTCCGCCATAAAACCCGGCTAGCGAGCCGACGATAATTCCTATGAGCACGGCTATGCCCATGGCGATAAAACCCACGCTCAGGGAGACCCGGCTGCCCCAGATCATCCTTGAAAGCACGTCCCTGCCGAGCTCGTCGGTGCCGAAGGGATGCCGCCAGCTCGGCGGCGCAAGGACGTGGTCTATATCGATATGGGTGGGTGTGTAGGGCGATATCAGAGGGGCGAGGCTCGCCGTCAGGATGAGCGCCAGGACCACCGCGGAGCCGCCCAGGGCCAGGGTGTTTTTTCTGAACCTCCGCCAGACGATGCCCCTCAGGCTCACCTCTGCCCCCCGAGCCTTATCCTGGGGTCCACCAGCCCGTAGGCGATGTCCGCAACCAGGTTGCCGATAAGGGTGAGCACGGCGAAAATGACCATTATGCCCATTATGGTCGGGTAGTCCCTGGACATGACGGACTGGTAATATAGTTGACCCATTCCGGGGATTGAGAATATCGTCTCGAATATCACGCCGCCCCCGATGAGCCCGGGCACGGAGAGTCCCATGATGGTCACGATGGGCAGAAGGGCGTTTCTAAGGGCGTGCCGCCAGATGACCTGACTCTCCGGCAGGCCCTTTGCCCTTGCCGTCCTTATATAGTCCTGCCGTATGACGTCAAGCATGCTGGAGCGGCTGTAGCGGGACAGACCCGCGATGCCCCCGAAGGCGGAGACGAATACCGGAAGGATGAGGTGGCGTCCCCAGTCGGCCAGCCTTCCCAGAGGCCCCAGCCCCGATACGTCTATGCTCTGGATGCCGGAGATTGGCAGTATCCCAAGCTGCACCCCGAAGAGTATCATGAGCAGCAGCGCCAGCCAGAACGTAGGGGTCGAAAACCCGATAAAGACAAGCACGGTGCTTATCTTGTCAAACAGCGAGTATCGTTTTGTGGCCGATAAAATCCCGACCGGAAGGGCCACGATGAAGATGAGGATGAGTGAGAGGACGTTTATGGCCAGCGTGACGGGGATGCGCTCGGCGATCTTGTGGAGCACGTCCCGGCCGTCGGTGAAGGATTTCCCGAAATCGAGTTTTACGAACCTCCCGAGCCATTCGATGTACTGCGTGGTGAGGGGTTTGTCCAGCCCGTAGAGTTTCCTGAGGTTAGCCCTTGCCTCCGCGGAGGTTTTCAGCGACATCGAGGTCTGGACGTCCACGGGGCTGCCGGGGGCCAGGTGCACGACCGCAAACGTGATTATGGTAATCCCAAGCAGTATCGGGACCATCTGGACCAGGCGTTTGCCAATGAAACCAAGCATGCTTGTTTATTCTATCACAAGGTTTTTACCGCGGTTATCCCTGCCCCGGAGTTATCTCCAGCATCTCCTGCTGATGAGTAAAGACCAGAAAAGCCCTTGCCGGAAGGTGGAAGATGTCCTCGGCAGCCTCCCTGTACAGCTCCATCTGGAACCTGTATTTCTCCACCAGCTCGCCTATCTCCCGCCTCCTCACCGGGAAGCTCTTGTAGTCGTAGACGAAGAGGGCGCCGTCTTTTATTATCAGCCTGTCAATGCGGCCCTTGTACAGTGTTTTCCCCTTGTGATGGACGAACGCAAGCTCGGTGAACGAATCAGGTTTTGGCAGCACGACATCTTCCAGGATGCCTTTTTTCGTCATGGCGTCTATGTCGCCAACCACCGTGTCGAGGAAAAATTTCCCCCTGGCCTCTCCGAATATGAAAAACTCTTTCAATATGGTCTGCACACGGCGGCCCGCCTCTTCAGGGCGCAGCCTGCCGGCGGAAATCTCCTCCAGCACCTGGTGCATGAGCCTGCCCATGAGGACCCAGTCCCTGCCGTGTCTTGTCTTCACAAGGATATCCTCGGTCACGTCCCTTGTCTTTACCGCGGCATCGTACTCGAAGGGCTCGGCATAGAGAGGGCCGTCCATGAAATGCCTGCCGGCGGAGAATTCCATGCCTGTGCCCTTTTCATAATTTTCTTCCAGCTCCGGGCCGCCCGATATGCAAAACGGGAGGTCTTCCGCGATGTTTTTTCCCGCATCCTTCTCAAGTATCCCGCTTCCAAAGGCCTCCACGAGGTAATTGAGCCTGCCCTTGGGTTTTCCGTTGGCGGGGCGAATTCCGCTTAATATCAGGCAATCCATGGCCCTTGTGGCCGCGACGTAGAAGAGCCTTTTTTCCTCCTCCAGCTCCTTGATCCTGTTTCGCTCGAACTCCGGCATCTTTTTTCTGCCCCCGGAGTCCGGCTCGTACCTGAAGCTAAAACCCTCCGCCTGCCTGTTGTCCGGAGAGCCGGCAGGGATTTTTTCCTCTATGATTACGGGGGGGCTCTTGGGGCTTATGTCTTCGTCGAGGCTGGGCAGAAACAATATGGGAAACTGGAGCCCCTTTGCGGCATGGACGGTCATCAGCTTCACCACGTCCATGCCCTCCGCGTTCACGTTGGCCTTCGGGACTTCGGCCCTGAACCTGTCGGCGAGCAGCTTGTCCCTTATCTCTATCAGGTTCAGCCCCTCCGATTCCCACGACTCGACCATCTGGATGAACTTTTTGACATTGGCGTGCCTCGGCGGCTCCCAGAAATGCCGCCATCCCCCGGTCCTGACCAGCATAAGCTCGATGAGCCTCGACAGCGGCAGCGCCCTGCCGGAGGCTATGAACCCGTCCAGCATTGCAGCCGTCTGCCGGTGCCCTTTGGAGCGGGCGGCGCGCAGCACATCGATGAGGGGGACATTTTTGGCGCGCAGCCTCCGGAGGCTCTCGTAGCTCATCCCGAAAAGCGGGGAGCGAAGCAGGCAAAAGAGGCTGTAGTCGTCTTCCGGCCGGGCGATGAAACATGCAAACTCCCGCAGCAGGGCCACCTCCGGCTCTTCATAAAAGCCCATGCCCTTTACCACAAGAAACGGCACCCCGGCGCCCCTGAAAGCCTCCTCGAAGGCGGCCAGGTGCGTCCTCTGTCTGAGGAGCACCGCCATGTCGCCGTATTCGCACGGCCTGCCGCCCGCGCCGCTTCCGCTGCCGCCGTTGCAATAGATAGTAAAATTCCGCCGCATCGTCTTTATAAGCTTTGCCAGGGCCAGGGCCTCAAGGGCGCGCTTGTCCCTCGTCCGGCCCGGAGCGGGACTGGTCACGCCGGGACTGGTCTCGTTGGGGCCGGCCGGTTCATCCAGCAAAAGAAGCTCCACCTTGCCCGCGCCCTCTCTTTTTGCCTCGAAGGGGGAATAGTCCACCTGCCACAGACCAGTCTGACTAGTCTGCAGACCAACCTGCGGACCAGTCTGCTGACTGAGCGGAAGACTGGTCTGCCTGGGCATGAGCTTCTCGAAGAGGCGGTTTGTGAATTCAATTATTGCGGGCAGGCTCCTGTAATTGTCCTTTGCCTGATGGAATTCGAACTCCGGGCCGAGGAAATTTTCCAGCCGGTGTCTGGCCTTTTTCATAACCGTGACGTCGGCGCCGCGGAAGAGGTAGATTGACTGCTTCTCGTCTCCAACCAGGAAGAAAGTCGGCACGGCGCCGGCCTCTCGTTTTGCCCCGAGACCCGCCCGCCACTCCTCCGTGAGCTTATCCAGTATGCGCCACTGGAGGGCGCTTGTGTCCTGGAATTCGTCGACCAGGATATGGTCCGTGTATTCATCGAAGCTGTAGAGGATGTTCTGCCAGTGCGGGCTCTTCAGCAGGGCCTTGTAGGCGAGGATTTCCAGGTCGCTGAAATCTATCAGCCTGGCCTCCTCCTTCTTTGCCCTGTAGGCGGCAAGGCACCGGATGAAAAGCGCAAGCAGCATGGACTCGCGGCCCTCCCTGATGTCCAGGGGCTCCTCCAGTATAAGCTCCGACAGCGGCCTCAGCCTAAATATCTCCGTGAGATGGGTCAAAAATCCGTCCCAGCCCCTTATGCCACGCTCCCTCATGAGGTCAAAAAAGAGACCCGGCCTGTCCTGTTCGCTTTTCAGGACATCCGTTATGGAGTCCCGGATGAGGAAGGCCGAGACCGCCTCGTCGGCCACTTTAAGCGCCGGATCAAGCCCGAGTTCCAGATGGAACCGGCGCAGCAGCCTCAGGCAGAAGGAATGGATGGTGGATATCCTCATGAGCGGCACGCGCGGCCGGATTCCCGCGTAAAGCTCCGGGTTTTCAGAGGCCAGGATCTTCAGTATGCGCTGCTTCATCTCCGAGGCCGCCTTCTCGGTGAAGGTGATGGCGAGCACGCGCTCCACCTCGGAGCCCGATGCGATCAGGCTTATGTACCTTCGGGCGAGTTTTTCCGTCTTCCCGGACCCCGCGGGCGAGGATATGACGAAGCTCTTTTGCGTATCGAAAAAGCCGGTCATAATTCCACGCCCCGCTGGCGGGGTTTTGAGGAGGAGACGGCGGGGAAAGACCCGTGGATGAACGGGCAGTATGGTTTTTCATGGCATTTCCTGCAGTTCTGCTCCGAGGCGGGCGCGGCGCGAAAATCCCCCGCCTCCAGCGCGCGCGCGGTCTCCTCCAGATAGCCGAGGGCGGCTTCCACATAGTCGTTCAGCGTCCTGCCCGCCTTTATGTCGGACCTGCCCGGGACCAGTTTCACCCTGAGGTCCTTTAGCGAGTATATCCCCACGCTGCTCACGTCCTTTATTCCGCGGGTCTCAGCGAGCGCGGCATAAAGGAAAAGCTGCAGGGAAGCCCCTTTTTTGAGGACGTCGCCCGGGTTCAAGGCGGCCGCGCCGGTCTTGTAGTCAAGGATGCGCCGGCCGCCCTCACCGTTTTCGTCAATCCTGTCTATCTTTCCCCTGAGCCTCATGCCTTTAAGTTCGCCTTCTATCGCCCCCTCAGCCATGACGGCGGTCCTGGTGAAGCCTTCCTGCCGGAATTTCTCTTCGATTTCATGTATGCCGGGCAGGGCGGAGAGAAAGGTCTCCTTCAGCAGGCTGCCCCAGAACCGCGGCACCCCGCCAGCGGCGGCGTCCTTCGCAAGGACGGCTTCGATGATCCGGCTTGCGCGACTGCGGAAGCTCGGGAGATCATCGTCCTCGTCTTTCAGCGGCATCAGGGCCTCCATGGCCGCATGCAGCAGCGTGCCCACCGTCTTTGGCTCCAGCCCGTACTGGGCCGCCTCGGCGGGAGCGAGCCCCATGACCTTTTCCATGTAGAAAAAACGGGGACAGGCCCTGAAGGAATCGACGTCCGTCACGCTCAGGGCGCGGGGCCGCGACTTTTCCCGCCGCGCCGCGGAGCGGGCGGCTATCTCCTTCAGATAAGCGCAATAGGGCAGCCTGCCCTTTCTTACAAGCTCCTCCTCCTTTGAAAATATTCCATAGGCCGGGTCTTTTAGCGGCTCCCCCTCCGATATGAATATGCTTGGAAGAAATACCTTGTCCGCCTCCATCTCCGGGTAGCTCAGATGGACGAAGGCCGGCCCGGAGGTCAGTTTTTGAAAGAGGAATTCCTCTGCGATCAGGTTTTTCTTCATGGTTTTGAGGCCAAGCTCCGCCCGGAGCCTTTCAGGCAGGAAGAAATCAGTCTCCGGCCTTGCGGGCATCCCGCCGTCCTTAAGGCCAAGGAAATAAAGGCTCTCCGGCTCAAGTCCCGCCGCCTCCCGGAAACCGAGGACCCTTACCCCCGGCTCCTCCTTCTCTTCCTCTATGCCGGAGACAATACTGGCCAGGGCCTCCCTGAAGGCCCTGGCCCTGTCCTTTGAGGATTCCGGACCGCAGGGCGCAAGCTGCTCAAGAAGCGAAAAGCCGTTCAGCCTGTCTTCCAGTTCCTCTTCAAAACCGCCGGCCGAAAACCCAAGGCCCCTCAGCGCCTCAAGGTAGCCGTTTAAAAGCCCGGATTCATTTTCATTTTCATTTTCAAGCGGCTGAAACCTTTTTTTAAGCCACTCCAGGCCCGCGCGGGGGGCCCCTTCAAGGGCAATCCAGTCCTTGAACCCGCCTGCCACGGCCGAGAGGGTTATGGAAGCCGACCATCTTCTTAGCTCCCCGGGTATTTCCGTGAAGAAAGGAGAAGACAAAAGCGTGGCGAGAGGCCGGGCCCCGTAGCCGCCCGCGGGCGTATCGAAGACCGCCAGGAGGTCTTTTTCCATCCTTGCCCGCATGGAATTTCTCGCCCCTGAGGGAAAGCTGCACGGCACGCCGTATTTTACGAATACCCGCTCTATCATATCGGTGTATTCGGAGAGAGACGGGACAACAACGGCCGCCCTGGAGAGGTCCGTAAACGCACCCGATATGTAATTGACCTTTATCCTCCTGGCCGCGGTCTCCACCTCTTCCTCCCTGGAGGGGCAGGCGAAGTATTTTGGCGCAGCGGGGGGGGGTGTGCCCGCGCCCGCTGCCCGACAGGTTTCCTTATGAGGGAACCCTTTAAGGAAACAGAGGTAATCTTCGGTAATTTCAGGATATTTTTTTGACAGCGGGACGGCCGCCAGGGTGTTTTCCGCCTTTTCGATGAGGGCGCGCGCCAGCAGTTTTTCGGCGGGCGTCAGCTCGTAAAAGCCGTCCATGATGAGCGTGTGGATGGCAAGTCTTTCCGCTAGCGGCGCGGCCTCATGGGCCGCCCCGGCAGCGTCCAGAAAGCCATTTTTCTCAAGCGCCTCATCGTAGAGGGCGATGATCTGCAGGGTCTGCGAAAGCCTCTCGCCCACCTCCTCGGCAATCCCAAGCCCCGAGAGCGCGGGGGCAAGCAGGTCCATGATTTCAGGGGCCTTCTTGCCGGGGAAATGGTTTTTGATCTCGGCCATGAAGCCGGCAACGTTTGCCGCGTGGCCCGCGCCCTTGCCGGAGAGCCTCATCAAAAGAGGCGCCCTGAGCCAGGAGGGGAAGGGCAGGGGGCTAAGGCCCCCGGATTCCCTCAGAAGCTTCATTGAAAGCTGCCCCGTAGTGAGCATGAGCGGGGGGATATAGCTGAAGGGCGCCCCGCGCGGCTGGAGAACCTCATGGAAGAGTTTTTGGGCCTCTTTCCGCTTTTCAGGGGTTGCGGCCAGATACAGGATGCCGGAAAAATCATTGTGTCTTTGCCCATTTGTCCCGGCTAGCGCCTGCTCGATGAGGTCCTTTGTTACCCGGTATGCGCCGGGCGGCGCAGGGAAGATTTCAAGCATGATTAAAGATAAAACATGTCCATGGGGCGTTTCAAATCAATTGCCTGCGGAAAAAATCGGCCCCAAAAAAATCAGGCCCCCGGTTTCGTGATTTGTGTTACAATAGTGCAGTTTTTTGGCGGGCGCCGCAGGGGCTTGATCCCAGATGATATTTCAATTTCGAAGCATACGGTTTAAATTTTCGGTTGTCATCCTTATCCTTCTGGCCGTTACGACCCTTTCGTTCTCGGTCTTCACCCTGAAGACGGTGGAAAATTACTTCACGGGGCAGGCCGTAAGCAAGGCCGAGGCGATAAGCAGGAGCGCGGCGGCCAGCGCCGCTTACAGCGTCCTTTCCGGAGACATGCTGGGGATGGACAGCGTGGTGTCCCGCGTGAAGGCGTCCCACCTGGACGTCGATTACATCGCCATACTCAACAATTCCATGAAGGCCCTCGCGCACAGCGATTTAAACAAGCGCGGCAAGATCCTCTTGCCGGGGCCGGGCAGGCTGTTGAGCCTCGACCGCTACTGCTCGGTCATAGAGCAGAGCAATGGCATGCTCCAGGCGCTTGCGCCGGTTTCCTTTTTCGGCAAACAGATGGGCTATGTGCTTCTGGAGGCAAACAGGTCTTTGCTTAAGCGGGCGCAGGACAGCGCGAAGGCGAGCGTGCTGAAGGGGCTGGCGGTGGCCATAATGCTTGGCATAGCCGGGGTGTTTCTGCTTACCACCACCATAACAAGGCCGATCAAGGAGCTTTCGGCCGGCGTGCAGGAGCTGAAGGCCGGAAGGAAAAGGCCCCTGAAGGTATATTCGAAGGACGAGCTGGGAGAGCTCACCCGGAACTTTAACGAGATGTCCGCGCTGATAGTGGAGCAGAAGGACAGGCTTGCCAGATACGCCGGGGAGCTTGAGGACGCGTATGTCTCCACCCTGCGTGTGCTGGCGGCCGCCATAGACGCGAGGGACCCTTATACGCTCGGGCATTCGGCCCGGGTGGCCCAGCTTTCGGTAAGGCTCGGCGAGGCCATAGGGCTTCCGAAAAAGGAACTTGAGGACCTGGAGATCGCATGCCTCTTCCATGACGTGGGGAAGATAAAGACCCCTGATTACATCCTTCTGAAGGCGGGGCCGCTCAGCGCGCAGGAGTTCAAGGAGATGGCAAGCCATACCGAGGACGGGACAAACATCCTTTCGAAGGCGCCGAGCCTGGCAAAATACATTCCTGCCGTAAGGCACCACCACGAATGGTACAACGGGAAGGGTTATCCGGACGGCCTCTCGGGAGACCGGATTCCACTGCACGCGGCCATCATCACGATAGCGGATTCCTTCGATGCCATGACTTCCACCAGGCCGTACAGGAGCCCGCGTTCCGAGGCCGTGGCCCTGGAGGAGCTTGTCCGGTGCTCCGGCACGCAATTCAATCCGCGGCTTGTGGAGGTCTTCGTCAAGGTGTTCAGGAACGAGCACGAGGGGTTCATGCTCTCGGAGCTTATATAGTGGGCCGCGGGGGCATCGGCAAAAGGACCGTCCGTCTGCTCATCGCCTGCCTTGCGGTGGCGGCCGCCTTTTGTGTCTCTTCCTGCGAGACGCTGCACATCGTGAAACCGGCCGGACCGGCCGCAAGCCAGCGCCCTGAAATTAAGCCTGCCGCGCCGCAACACGTCTTCGATGCCGATGCCGTGGTGAAAGAGGCGGAGGGGGACATCTCCGGGGGCAGGTATGAAGAGGCCGTAAAGCTGTACAAGCAATCCCTGGCGGCCCATCCCGGAAACCGCAGGCTCGCCGGCGGCTATGACAGGGGGCTTCTGGAGATAAAGAGGGCCGCCGACAGCGCATTTGAAAAGAAGGAATATGCCGCGGCGGGCAGCCTGTATTTTCTTGTCGCCAAAAACTACACCCACGCCGCGCCGGCCGAGGCCGGATACCTGAGGCAGCGGATCAAAAGCTGCTCCGGCACACTTACTGAAATGGGCCTCGTCAGCTACAGGAAAGGCAACCTGACGGGGGCCATCTCCATATGGGAGGGCGTTTTGAAATTCGACCCCGGCAATGAAGAGGTGAGAAAGGCCATGGAGACGGCGAAGGTGCAGCTTAAAAACCTCTCCAAATAAAAGCGTTCCGGGCGGCTGGTAGTGCATCAGTTTGGCAATGCAGCGCGGGCAGAAGGCGGATGGGAGCATGGCTAGTGGCATTTCTGCGAAGAGCGGCCGGCGGCTCGCTGCACGCCCAATGTGGGCCGCACACTCCATCGCGCATTTACGCGCGGACGGGATTCCGCGTCGGCCCCCAGGGGCGTTTCGCTCGCTGCCAACCGCACTTCGCCCATGCCCCCCGGTGGCTTGCTCCACTCGTTTGATTATGCAAAGTTTGTTTGGAGTCGCCCGGCTATGCCAAACTGATGCACTACCGGGCGGGTCTAATATATCTTTTTTTATGCTAATATAAAACTGTTTCCGGTTTTTGTTTATAAATCTTTTGTTTCGGGGAGCGTCTTATGGTCATAGGAAAGCCGCTTTTCACCGTGGAGCAGATACAGCGCAAGGTGCGGGACCTCGCCGAGAGGATAACCCGGGAATACGAGGGCAAGGATCTCGTTATGGTCTGCATCCTGAAGGGGGCTTTCATGTTCTTCTCGGACCTGGTACGGCATATCCGCATCCCCATGAAAGTGGATTTTGTTTCATGCTCAAGCTATGTGAGGTCGGATTCCAGCGGGGAAATAAAACTCCACCACGATCTCAGGGAGCAGATCAAGGACAAGCATGTGATACTGGTGGAGGACATAGCGGACTCCGGCCTTACGCTTAATTTCCTGAGGGAGCATTTTCTGCAGAGGGAGCCTGCCTCGCTGAAGATATGCGCCCTCCTGGACAAGCGGGAACGCAGGGTTGTCGATGTCCCCCTGGACTACGTGGGTTTCCAGATACCCAACGAATTTGTTGTGGGCTACGGACTTGATTACTCGAACATGTTTCGGAACCTGCCTTACATAGCGGTTTTCAAGAAATCGACCTGATTGCCGGAAATTTTATAAAGATGAACCGGCTTGCGGACCGTTTATGACATTTCTTGAGGTTTATCCTTTAACTTTGACAAGGAGCATTTTCCATGTTTGAACTTTCTGTAGAGTCCTCGTTTGCCGCGGCCCATCAGCTCAGGGGCTACGGCGGCAAATGCGAGAAGCTTCACGGCCATAACTGGAAGGTGCAGGTCCAGGTGCTTGCGGACCGGCTCAACGATATAGACCTGGCCATGGACTTCCATGTCCTTAAAAAATACCTGTCCGAATGCCTGGCCCCGCTTGACCATGCCTTTCTGAATGAAGTTTTCCCGTTCACGGAGAAAAACCCGTCGAGTGAAAATGTCGCCAAATGGGTGTATGATTCGATGAGGAAGAAGTTAAACGGGGAAGTCCATCTTTCGGCCGTTACCGTCTGGGAGTCCGAGACGGCTTCGGCCACCTATTACGAAGACTGAAAAATGGCGACAGACACGCAGCTTGACGCTGAACTTGCCCGGCGCCTGATTGACATGGCCCTGAGCGGCGGCGCGGAGTCCGCCGAGGTGCACATGAGCTCGAAAAGGGGCCTGACGGCGGAGTCCAGGGCCGGGGAGCTCGAATCCATGAAGACCGCGCGCGACTGGGGTTATGCCCTGCGCGTAATAAAGGGGCGGAGGGCCGGGCTTTCATATTCGACCTCCCGGGAGGATTTCAGCCGGGTAGTGAGCTCCGCGCTGAATGCCGCCGATTTCACCGGAGAGGACCCTTTCTTGCGCCTGCCGGACAACCTGCCCGCGGGGGCCTGCCCGGAGATATTCGACCCCGTGGTGGCCGGCATATCCTCCGGGGATGCCTACGCCCTTGCCCGCGAGATGGAGGCTGCCGCCCTCGGGGCCGACAAGAGAATAAAACGGGCAAGAAGCGCAACCGCCTCATTCCACTGCCGCGAAGTGCTCATCATGAATACAAACGGCTTTTCCGGCAGCTACCGGTCCACTTCCGCCGCCGCCCAGATCATGGCCGTTGCCGAAGAGGGCGGAGAGTCACAGATGGGATGGGATTTCATGGGCGGCGCTTTTCTCCCGGATATCTCGTTTGGCGGCGTGGGCAGGGGCGCCGCCGGGAAGGCCCTGAAGCTGCTTGGCTCAAGGAGGATCACCCCGATGAAGGCGCCGGTAGTCCTTGACAGCGCGGTTGCCGCCGAGTTCCTGGATGTCTTCGCCTCCATGCTCTCGGCCGAATCCGTCCAGAAGGGGAAATCCCTTCTCGGGGGCAGGCTGGGACAGCAGGTGATAAGCAAAAATCTATCGATAATCGACGACGGAATGCTGCCGCACGCGATGGGCAGCGCTCCTTTTGACGACGAGGGCGTGCCCACATCGGGAAAGACGCTCATAGAGGCCGGCGTGCTTAAGGGCTACATGCATAACACGTATACGGCCGCCAAGGGAGATTACGGAACGCGGGCATCAACCGGCAATGCGGTAAAACCGTCCCTTGCAGCCTTCCCATCGGTCGGACCTCTCAATTTTTATCTGAGCGCCGCCGGCGGCGGGCAGCCCCTGAAGACGGAGGGGCTTTTTGCGCTCGCGGGGCGCGGGCTCTACATACTGGAGGCGATGGGCATGCACACGATAAACGCTGTCACGGGTGAGTTTTCCATAGGCGTCTCCGGTCTTCTCATAGAGCAGGGCAGGCCCTCCCATCCGGTGAAGGAGGCGGTCATTTCCGGCAATCTTCTGGATTTCTTCGGAAACGTGGAGGCCGTCGGGGAGGACCTGAGATTTTACGGCTCCACGGGCTCTCCGAGCATCCTGATCGGTCCCACCGACATAAGCGCCTGATTATCCCCCCGCTTGACTGCGCTGGGTTTTACATTTTATCCTTATTCTCTTATGCGGGAAAAGGCGAAAAACAAAAAGGACAGGCGCAAGACCGCCAAGGCGAAAACGAAATTATGGGGAGGAAGGTTTGCCGCGCGGACTGCCAAAACGGTGGAGACCTTCACCGAGAGCATCAGTTTCGATAAAAGGCTGTGGAAATACGATATCGAAGGCAGCATGGCGCATGCCAGGATGCTTGGCAGGCAGGGCATCATCCCTGAAAGGGACTCCAGGGCGATAATCCGGGGGCTGGAGCGCATCGCCGGAAGGATAGCCTCGGGAGAGTTTGTCTTCAGGGAAGAGCTTGAGGACATCCACATGAACATAGAGTCCGCCCTTATCGAGGATATCGGGCCCGCCGGCGGGAAACTCCATACGGCCAGAAGCAGGAATGATCAGATTGCCCTCGACCTGAGGCTCTATCTGCGGGACGAGACAAAAGAGGTTATAGGCCTCATAAGGGAATTTCATGCGGCGCTGCTCGAAGCGGCCGAAAAACGGATGGGCGACGTGATGCCCGGCTATACGCACATGCAGCGGGCGCAGCCCGTGCTCCTTTCGCATCACCTGCTTGCCTATGCGGCGATGCTGGAGAGGGACGTGGAGAGGTTCTGCGAGGCCCTCAAGAGGACTAACACGATGCCTCTTGGGGCCTGCGCGCTCGCGGGCACCGGCCTGCCTGTCGACAGGGCATATGTTGCGCGTCTGCTGGGATTCGAAGGCGTCACGGCCAACAGCATGGATTCTGTCTCGGACAGGGATTTCGTCATCGAGTTCCTGTCCAACGCCTCGGTCCTTATGATGCATATCTCCCGGTTGTCGGAGGAGATCGTGCTGTGGTCGACGGCGGAGTTCGACTTTATCGAGCTGCCCGATGCGTTTGCCACCGGCTCCAGCATGATGCCGCAGAAGAAAAACCCGGACGTGGCCGAGCTTGCCAGGGGCAAGACGGGGCGGGTCTACGGAAACCTCATGGGAATGCTTACGATCATGAAGGGCCTGCCGCTCACCTATAACAGGGACCTCCAGGAGGACAAGCCGCTGCTGTTCGACACGGTCGATACCGTGAAGTCGGTGCTTCGCGTATTCACGGAAATGCTGCCGGTCATAAGGTTCAAAACGGAAAGGCTGAAGGCCGCCTCCGGGGGATTTTCAACCGCCACGGACCTTGCGGAGTATCTTGTGAAGAAGGGCATGCCGTTCCGGGAGGCCCACGGCGTGGTGGGCAGGCTGGTCCTGTACGCCGCCGGAGGCGGCAAGACGCTGGAGGCGCTGGGCCTGGAGGAATTTAGGCGTTTCAGCCCGCTTTTCGACTCGGCCGTATTTGATCTCCTTTCGCCGGAAAAGTCGGTTTCGGTCAAAAAAAGCCTGGGCAGCACCGCCCCAGCCATGGTAAAAAGGCAACTGCGGCAGGCAAAAAAGCGCCCGCGGACCTGCCGGCGGAATAGTTGAGGTTTTTTCCGTCAGGGCCGGGTCTGCGCTTTTGCCTCGCGTTGGCGGCGCTGATTTTCCTTGCATCCTGCGGACACAAGACCCCGCTTTCGCTGGAGGTCTACGCGGTCCCGGGCCCGCCTGAAAAACTCGCCGCCATCCAGAGGGAAAACATCATGACGTTATCATGGTCCTACAGGGAGAGCGAAACGGTAAAGGGTTTCATCATAGAGATGAAGTACAGAAGCGCGGCTGCCCCCGGCGGTAAATTGCCGCCGGGAAAATCCCCGGCCGCGGGATTCAGGAAAATCGCGCTGGTGACCGGCGATTCCTATTCCGGGACCGTCGTCTTCGGAAATACCTATACATACCGGGTAAGGGCGGAATCCACAACCGGCGAGCTTGGCACCCCCGCGGTTATCCAGGTGCAGGCGGTCGCCCCTCCGCCTCCCCCGGAAGGGCTCCAGTTCAGCATCGGAAACTCATCCATAACCCTGAAATGGGAGCCGGAGGGAAGCTGGGACGGCAGGCCGGTGTTTTATAACGTCTATGGAAAGGCGCCGGCGGCAAAGGGCTTTTCGC
>JAKAHV010000027.1 GCA_021825295.1 Nitrospirota bacterium | reverse complement strand
CGACCCCTGCTCAAAGACGGGATCTGTTGTCCCAAGGGGAGAACGGTCTGCCACACCCTTAATTAAGTTCATAGCAAGTTTCCTCTCGTATAAACACTCCGTCTCCTATCATACAAGGGGAGGGGATAAAGGGGAGGGTGAATAATCAGGCACCCTCTCCCAACCTCCCCCCTCAAGGGGGAGGAGTTAGCGGGAACCCTGTAGCAAGCTACAGGGAATTGCAAGTTAAATTTCCTATACCCCGCAGTCTCTGCTGCGGGAAGGTTCATTCCTGAGCGAAAGAGAGAGGGAATCGTGGCAGACAGGGAAGAAAAGGCGGGGCCAGGTAGCGCCGTGTTGCCGCTTGCCGTCCGCCGTCTGATGGCCGTGCGCGCGGCGCGCAGCCTGGGGCAGGGCGCGCTTTTTGCGGCTTTCACGCTCTATCTGCACTCCCTGGGCTGGTCTGCGCCCGGCATTGGCGCCACGCTGTCCGCGGCGCTTCTGGCGGGGGCCGCGCTTACGCTGGCCGTGGGCCCCATGAGCGACCGCCGGGGCCGGCGGCGCTTCCTGCTGCTGTACGAGGTCTCGCAGGCTGCGGCCGCGCTGATCGCATTGTCCACCGCCTGGCCCCCGGCCCTGGTGCTTGCCGCCATCATAGGGGGATTTGGCCGCGGCGCAAACGGCAGCGCCGGACCCTTCGGCCCCCTGGAGCAGGCCTGGCTTGCCCATGCGCTGCCCGCGGAAAGACGCGGCGAGGTATTCAGCGCCAACGCCGCCATCGGTTTCGGCGGCATGGCCCTTGGGGCGCTGCTTGCGGGAGGCGTCCGGCTCCTTGCCGGCCCCCTGGGGATATTGGTTGCCTACAGGTCGCTGTTTCTGCTTTCCCTGGCCGGTTCAGTCACGGCCTTCGCGCTCATCGCGGGCCTGAGCGAGCCGCCCGTCAAGCGGCAGCCCGGACATCGGGGGGAACACTTCTTCGAGCAAAAAAACGAAAACCGGATGCTTGCGCGCCTGGTCGTCGCCAACACCCTGAACGGGCTTGGCATCGGCATGGTGGCCCCGCTTATCGCCTACTGGTTTGCGCTGCGCTTTCACCACGGCCCGGGCACTATCGGGCCCGCGCTCGCCGCGAGTTTCGTATTCGGCGCGCTGGGTTCGGTTTTCGTGGCGCGGCTGGCCGCGCGGTACGGGCTGATCCGGCCGGTTATCGTCATGCGCGGCATGGGGCTTGTGCTGCTGATGGCGGTGCCTCTCATGCCGGTGTTTGGGGTCGCGGCGGCCGCCCTGCAGGCGGCTTACCTCGTCCTCTACGCGCGGTTCTTCCGCGAGTACGAGACCGGCGGGGCGCAGTAGCAGCAGGCATCGCCTTTCAAGCCCTCGAATTTGCGGCTTCCCAGTTGAGGTTTTTGAAAAATGCCTCTATGTAGTCGGCCCTCTTGAGCCCGTAATCAGGCATGTACGCGTGCTCGAATACGTCCATGACGACAACCGGGGTGCATCCCGCCGGATGCGAGACGTCATGCTCGTTTACCCAGAAGTTGATCAGCCGGCCGGAGCGGGGGTCCTTATACAGCACAACCCAGCCGATGCCCCGCATCATCCCTATCGCCTTGAACTCCTTCTGCCAGGCCTCCAGGCTGCCGAAATCCGCCGCTATCGCCTTGCCGAGGCCGGCGGCCTTCTCCGGAGAGCCGCCGCCTCCGAGGTTCTCGAAATAAAGCTCGTGCAGCCGCATGCCGTTGAATTCCCAGCCGAGCCTCCTTTTAAGCTCGGAAAATTCCGGTGAGGGCGCGCCCTCCGCCGGAGCTGCCGCGGAAATCCTTTCCAGCAGCTTGTTCGTATTGGCCACATAGCCCCGGTACAAAGTAAAATGGTTCTTTAAAAGCCCGTCGCTGAACCCCGGCATGCCCAGTAGAGACGAATAATCCACCGCCGCGTAAGCCATGCTGGCTCCTCCTTCAGTGTATGGTCTGCTCCTTGCTGAATATCCTGAACCCGCAGAAAAGGCATGCGGCCACACCTGCCGACCAGATCTCAACATCGGACCCGCAGCGCGGACAGGTAACCCAGGTGATCTCCACGATGCTGTTTATTTCCTCTATCCTGCTTGTTTCCTTCTTCCCCGTTGGCATTTTCAGGCGCCTCCTCAGTTTAACTTTTATTTATATCCTATTTATAATGATTCTAAGTTAAGAATCATTCTTTGTCAAGGCCGAATTCGGGGTGGTGGGCCATCCGGGACACCCACCGATACATGGATTATATCCCAAAGGGGTGAAATCAAAATGTGTGTTAAAATAGGGTTTTGGAAGGCTTTACCTTGCCCGCCGAAAGATGATAAGATAATCATCAGCCGAAGTGGCGGAACTGGCAGACGCGCTAGGTTCAGGGTCTAGTGGGGGAAACCTCGTGGGGGTTCAAATCCCCCCTTCGGCATTAAACCCTTTCTAATCAGCAACTTACCTTCCCAAAGAGTCCCTTTCAAGGCTTTGGCACACAAACTGTTACACACGAAAGGGCTAATGGACAATATCTGCAAGCGGGGAAACCGCTACTATTACCGGGTAAGGGCAGGAGGAGCCGCTCTTCACGATAGGCGTAAATGCCTACAAAGTGGAGACCAATCCATATGACCGGCCCATATTTGACCCGGACTGTTGAATCTCCTTAATTACCACTTCTTCTTATCACTTCTTATCACTTTTCTTGACTAATGGTACTTAATGTGCCATAGTTAAAGTTGAAGTTTTAAAATGGAGCAATTGTTATTTTGAACCCAGCAGGACCGCAAGTTGCGTTCCTCGATGGCAGCCTCCTTGAAAAAAACTTCCAAAACAACTGAAAGGAGGCACTCAAGATGACAGGAACTGTAAAATGGTTCAACGAATCCAAGGGGTACGGCTTCATCACATCTGAAGACGGCACCGATGTGTTCGCCCATTTTTCCGAAATTCAGAGCAGCGGCTTCAAAACACTGGCTGAAGGCGACTCAGTCAGTTTCGAAGTGACCAGGGGCGACAAGGGCCCAAAGGCCACCAATATTGTAAAGCTGTAGCGGAAGCGGAAGCGGCCCTATAAAAGGGCCGCTTCCCACAAGAACTTTAATAAGTCATAGTTCGAAAGGAACGGTAAAAGCTATTAGTCCCGCCACTCTCTATTCTTTCTGCATTGACGGCCTAGTGCGACTCATAAGCCATTGTGATAGTTATAGTTGTAAAAAATCGGATTCCGTTCAAATAAGCCACTAAAGGAAACAGAAAGGACATTAAAAAATGGCATCAAAAAAACTCTATGTAGGGAATCTGCCTTATTCGGTCTCTGAGGATGATCTGCGCGAAATGTTCAGTGAGGCGGGAGAGGTCCAGTCGGTCAAGATAATAAGCGATGAGTCCGGGCGCTCCAAGGGTTTCGGGTTTGTCGAAATGTCCACAAATGAGGAAGCGGAAAAGGCGATAGCATCATTAAACGGGAAGATGCTTAAGGACAGGGCACTGAACGTAAGCGAGGCGCGGCCACAGACTGCAAGGCCCGGCGGGGACAGACCGAGACAGGGAAGGTCTTTTGGCAGAGACAAAGGTCCTGGTAGATGGAGATAAGAGTAGCGGGCGATCTCGAAAAAGCTCTTAAATTACTCAAAAGGAAGATACAGAAGGACGGGGTCTTAAAGGACCTCAAAAAAAAACAATATTATGAGAAACCCTCTGTCAAATTAAAGACCAAACAGAGGGAGGCACGGAGGAAGCGGGCCAAGTCTCTCAAATTCAGTAAAAAGCCCGGCGGCAATCCGGTTAGGAGTCGATAATTGAAAAAGCGCACAGGTATGTACAAATCCGAGAAAAGGAAAAAGGAACTGCAGAAGCAAAAGAAGCAGGAGATGAAGAGGCAAAAACGCCTTGACAAAGGACCACGTTCGGCCGAAGGGGAAGAAGGCGGAACAGCCACGGCCGAAGGGGAAACTGCTGAGGCTCAAAAAGAAGGTGCTGAGACCGGGGAATGTAAATAACTATCATAAGTCAGTCATTCCGGCTTGTCCGGAATCCTTCCCGCCGTATATATAAACAGCTTTAAAATCGACGATTCCCGACGCGCTCCGCTTGCGGGAATGACAGTCCAAATAAGTGTAAAGAACTGTTAGGGACACCACACTATGGGGTTGTCCCCCTTTTTCTCCTTAGCCATTTATCGGCCTCCACGGCAATTATTACCGTTGCCGCAACGGAAAGAATATGCAGCCAGTCGGCCATCGATATGGGCTCAGTCCTGAACACCCACTGGAAGGCGGGCATGTAAAGAAAGGCAACCTGGGCAAAGAAGGCTGCAATCATGCTGAAGAACAGGAAAGAATTGCCCATGGGATTCATCTTGAAAAGCGATTTTATTTCCGAGCGGCTGTTGAAGGCCTGGAAGAACTGAAAAAAGACCATCGTGGTCACCGCCACGGACCTGGCCTTTTCAACCGGCTCGCCCGCCCAAAGGGCGCTTGCGAATGTATAAATTACCCCCAGCGAGATGACAAGCCCCACAAGCACGGTCCTCTGGATAAGAAGCCCCGACATTATCCCCTCGCCCGGAAGTCTTGGAGGACGCGTAAGGACGTCCTTTTCACCGGGCTCGAAGGCAAGGGCGACGTCCTGAAGCCCGTTGGTCACCAGGTTTATCCAGAGCAGTTGCGCCGGGACATAAGGGATCGGGATTCCCAGTGCGATTGCGCCGGCTATCGACAAAATGGCGGCGACCCCTGTGGGTATCAGAAAGAACGTGACCTTGCGCAGGTTATCGAACACGATCCGGCCCTCTTTCACTGCCGCGAATATGCTCGCGAAATTGTCGTCGGCCAGGACCATGTCGGACGCCTCCTTTGCTACGTCAGTGCCGGCCCTGCCCATGGCAATGCCTATGTGGGCCGCCTTCAGGGCCGGGGCGTCATTGACGCCGTCCCCGGTCATGGCGACGATTTCCCCGTGGCGTTTCAACTGCTCCGTTATCCTGAGCTTGTGCCGGGGGGCCACGCGCGCAAAAACCGGGATTTTCACGACCCGCTGGAACAGGCCCTCGTCACTCATCGCCTCCAGTTCCCTGCCGGTAAGCACCCCTTCGCCAGCTCCGCTTATGCCCATTTGCTCCGCTATGGCCTTTGCGGTTATGGCATGGTCTCCGGTTATCATGACGACCCTTATGCCGGCCGTCCTGCAATCTTCTATGGCCTTTACCGCCTCCGGCCGTGGAGGGTCTATCATGCCCTGCAGGCCCGCAAAGACAAATCCCGATTCAACGCCCCGATGGGTAATCTCAACGGTATCGACCGGCGCGTCCTTCCAGGCAAAGGCAAGCACTCTGAGCCCCGCAGCGGCAAAATTTCCAGCGGCACTCGAAACGGCTTTCTTATCGAGGCTTGCGCCATAGGCGTCCGTTTCGCACATCTCCAGCATGCGCTCGGGAGCGCCTTTGACGAAGATCAGTTTCCTGCCATTTGCGGTAAGGAGAGCGGCCATGTATCCACGCTCCGATTCAAAAGGTATGATCCCGGTCTGCTGATATGCCTCCTTTTCGGCCTCCGCCAGAAGGCCGGCTTTCATGGCGGAAACAATGAGCGCAGCCTCCGTAGGATCCCCGTCCGCCTTATATTGGCCGTTTTCCTCATAAACGTCGGACTCGTTGCACAGCAGTCCGATGCGAAGCACCTGCAAAAGCCTGTCCTCTTTCGCCGGATGCACACGCATTCCCTCGTGAAGCACCTCTCCTTTGGGCTCGTAGCCGCTTCCGGTGAACTCATAGACATGCTGGCCGTCATAGGCGACCTTGACTGTCATTTCGTTTTTTGTCAGTGTGCCGGTCTTGTCCGTGCAGATTACCGTCGTGCTGCCAAGGGTCTCCACGGCAGGGAGCTTTCTTATAATGGCATTATGCCTTGCCATTCTGGATACTCCTACCGCCAAGGCTATGGTAACAACGATTGGAAGCCCTTCCGGTATTGCGGCAACTGCTGCTGCAACCGCCGTCATGAACATCTCCACGGCGCTTTCTCCGGTTATAAGGCCGGCGATAAAAAGGAGAGATGAAGCCGCCAGCACGAACACGCCGATGGCCTTCGCAAAGCGTTCGATCTTTTTCTGTATGGGGGCTTCGGCCAGGCCGATCTCCTTTACCTCTCCGGCTATGCTTCCGAGGACGGTGTTCGCGCCGGTCTCGACTACCGCGCCACGGGCCCTCCCACCGACTGATATAGTGCCCATAAAGGCCATGTTGATCTGGTCTCCAGGTATCAGCTCCTCCTCTTCAAGGGGAAATACCGCCTTCTCCACGGGGATGGATTCGCCCGTAAGCATCGCCTCGTCGATCTTCAGCTCAATCGAGTGCAGCAGCCTGATATCGGCGGGAATCTTTGCGCCGGAAGCTATAAGGACAATGTCGCCCGGGACAATTTCCTCGCTGTCTATTTCCTTTTCCAGCCCCTCCCTCAACACTCGCGCCCTGGGGACGACCATCCTCTTAAGCGCCCGGACGCTCTCTTCCGCCTTGTACTCCTGAATATATCCTATGATGGCGTTAAGCACGACTATAAAATAGATTACCCCTGTATCCACGTATTCACGGAAATAAACGGTGACCATGCCTGCGGCGATCAGTATGTAGATGAGCGGGCTGGCAAACTGGTGGAGCAGGATTTTAAACTTCTTTATTTTCTCTTCTTCGACAAGCCTGTTTGGCCCATAAAAGACGAGGCGCTTCCGGGCTTCACTTTCGGACAGACCGGCTTCCGAAGTTTGAAGCTTCCGTAAGACCTCATTATGATTTAATTGATGCCAGCGCATTTTTCGGAGAATATACAAATTCCGGTTCTTTGAATTTTTCCTTGTTTCAATTGAAATTTATAACCTTTTACCGGTACGGGCAAGCTTGAATCTGGGTCTTCAGTCCGGATCCGGGTGTAATCCGGGCCCGGGAGACAGCCGCGGGTGCCTGGCGGGGGATATGGAATCGATATTTTGACTGCGCTGTGAGGAAGGCGAAGGATCCGGCCCGAATTCAAAGCCGGGATTTTAAGGAAGCCGGTCCCGCAGTTGATTATGTCCTTTCATTCCGGCCGGAGAAATTCCCTCACGGCGGCCAGATATCCGTTTGGCTGCTCCAGATGGTGCTCGTGAGAAGCATTTTCGAAAACCGCCATCCGGGAGCCGGGGACCAGCCCCTGATAGTATGCCGTTGTTTCCGGCCTGGCCTCGTCGTAACGGCCGCAGGTAAAGAGGGTGGGGACGGAAATGTCCCCAAGGAGGTCCGCAGCCTCCGCATCTTTCAGCAGCCCCGTGCAGGTAAACTCGCTTGGCCCCCACATCGTCAGGTAGACGGGCATGCTCATTTTTTCAAACGAACGGTTCAGGCAATCGGGCCAGGGGTCCAGCCGGCAGAGATGTTCGCTGTAGAACGCCGCCATGGCCCCGGCGTAGGACGGGTTGTCGAAATCGCCCGTTGCCTCGGCCTCACGCACCGCCCTTCGAATATCTTCAGGCATCTCCGCAAGCCACGCCCGCTGATCGGCGATCCAGCGCGATGCGCTCAGGAAAGGTCCCGAGAGCACCAGGCCCGCCACGCCGGCAGCAGCCGGAGAAAACAGATATCTGACCGCCAGCATCGTGCCCCACGATTGCCCAAGCAGATACAGCCGCTCCAGGGCAAGAAACGAACGCACGGCATGCAGCTCCTCGACAAAACGCTCAACCCGCCAGAGCGATGTATCGCCGGGGTGGCCGGAATTCCCGCATCCAAGCTGATCATAAAATATGACGGGACGGTCATCCGCCAAGACCTCAAGCGGCTCCAGGTAGTCGTGGGGGGTGCCGGGCCCGCCATGGAGAACAAGCAGCGGCACGCCCTTTTTGCCGGCCCCCGCGATCCTGTACCAGACCGGTCCTCCGGGCACGGGGACATATCCTTCGATGCAATTTTTGCCCTCAGGGGTCATGTTTCGCATCCTTCAGGGCGGCGGCCCGGGAGCTGTTTTGAGACAGGTCCTGTTTAGGCGCCCTGCCCGCCTGGCTGCCCCCCGGTTTCGGGGATGTTTTCACCGGCCTCAAGGGCGGCGGAGAGGTATTTGACCTTTTTTATCAGGCCGGCCATGTATTCCTTGAATTTCTCCGGCACCAGCCATCTGATGCCGAGCTTGTCGGCCCATTTTATGATCCCCTGGTCGGCGGTCACCAGAAGGGCGTTAAGCTCCATGGCAAGCAGGATCAGGTCCACGTCCTCCTTGCTGTCTATGATGCCTTCGCGAAGGGCCTCGCGGTACTTGCGCCTGAGGTCCTGGATCACCTCGTCGGTCGTCCTGCCCTCGGGGTTTCTGGCCGCGCGCTCCGCCACCCTCAGGCCGCGGTTCACGCGGTCCCGCATCTCCTCCACAAGCTCGTAGAGGAGGTAGGCCGGGGTGGTCAGCTCGTATCTCTTCGGGGATTTCTGGTGCAGGTAGACGAAGAGCTCCCCGGGGACCTTCTGGGGCTCTATGAAATTCGAGAGCTCGCTCCAGATGGAAGGCGGCATATAGAACTCGAAGACCGGCGCCTGGGCCGCCATGAAGAGGAAGCTCTCCAGGGCCGCCGTGGGATTGGGCCCGAAGCTGCGCCTCACATCCGGGTTCACGAAGAGGCTGGTGTCGAGGACGACCGCCCCCTTCTTAAAGCTTGTCTCTTCCATACAGGTTAAAGGCGTAGGAGTTCCACTTGCCGCAGCCGGGGCACCGGCCGGCCCATTCGGCCGAGAGGTGTCCGCAGGCCGAACAGCAATAAAACAGCTTCGAGGGCTGCATGTCTACGGCCTTTTTGAACGCGCGGGCGGCCAGCTCATGGCGCTCCCTGCGCAGATAGAGGTCCCCCAAAAGACCGTAAACGGAAGGGAAGTTCTCGGCGGACTCGAAACCCCTGAGTGTTTCCAGCGCGTCGTCTATCATCTCCAGGCGGTAGTACAGCTTGCCAAGCAGGAATTTCAGCACTGAGTCATTGGGGCTGCGGTCCAGCGCTCCCTGGTAGAGCTTGATGATCCTGTCCGGCTCCCCCAGGTTTATGAGCATGTCCTCGAGCCTGAGCATCAGTATCACGGAGCCGGTCTGGGCATATCCCCTGTCGAGAAACTCAATCGCCTCCTCGGCCTCCGCGTCCCCGAGCAGGACCTCGGCCGCGCCGAGATAGGCCGGAATGAAATCCTTTTCGTACTTCAGCACAAGGCGGAAGAGTTTGCCGGCGCGCTCCAGGTCGTTTGCCTCAAGCGACTGCCTGGCATATTCGTACCTGTAGCCCGAGAGCCTCGTCTCCTCGGCCGCGCGCTGCCCCTCCGGCAGGTGCTCCAGCTTCAGTATGGATTTCTGCACCTCCAGGAGGTCCGCCCAGCGCTCCAGCTTCTCCAGTATCGAGCGCTTGCTTTCAAGCGCGGAGAGGTTGTCCGGGTCCAGCTCCAGTATCCGCTCGGCATAGGTGATCGCGCTGTCCCACCTGGAGAGGGCCTCCATCTGCTCCTCGAGGCGCAGAAGCGCCTCCATGTTCTTGCCCGCCTGGCTGTTCAGCGCCCGCTTGTAGTACTCGGCCGCCTTTTCGTGCTGGCGCGAGAATGAGCAGATGTCGCCCATCCTCAGGAGGGCGCCGGCATGCTCTGGGTCTTCACGCAGGATGACCTCCAGTATCTCCCTCGCCTCCTCCCTGTTATTGGCCAGGATGGAGTTTATGGCCTTCGAATAAAGCCCCTGGAGCCGCTCCTCCTTCTTCTGCATCTTTACGTTCCGGTAGTTGTTTATGAAACGCTTTGTGTCCCTGAGCGCCACCATGATGAGCATCAGCAGGGCCCCGGCCATCACCGAAAAGAGGACCAGGCCGATCTTCGGCACCTGATAGGTGCCGGAAAAAGGCACGTTCACGGTGGTGAAGTCGTAGTTGTGGATCGAAAAAAACGCCACCATGACGAAAAAGACTACCAATATGAATATGGCTATCTTGTTCATTTCCTAAACGTAACGCCTCTAATCGATATAAAAACCCGCGCCGGAGTCAAAAAGCCCAGGACGCCGTCCTCCTAATATACTTCTTTATCGTACCTTTTATAAACCCTTTTTAATTCCAGCCGGCCGGCGGGAGGATCGATTGCTTAACCTTTAACCGGGTTATTGAAGGCGGGGCGCGTCCAGCCAGAGTTTTTCAAGCTCGTAAAAGTCCCTGGTGGCCGCCTCGAAGACATGGACCACGACGTCCCCGCAGTCGATGAGGACCCAGACCTGGTTTGAAAGCCCCTCGACGCCCAACGGTTTAACGCCGCGTCCCTTGAGGCCCTCGATTATATGCTCCGCAATCGTCCTGACCTGCGTCGTGCTCTCCCCGGAGCATACCACGAAATAATCGGTGAAGGAGGTCAGCCCCTCCATCTGGAGGACTACAACGTCAGCGGCCTTTTTGTCCGCTGCGAATCCGGCTATGAGGAGCGCCTTTTCCCTGCTTTCCATGGAACCGCCTTTTCCCTTTGAATTTGGCAATTTCGTCCTTAAAGTTCGCCCCGGCCTTAAAAAATCTAAAATTTCAATTTGTTAGAAATTATAAAAGATAGGACGGCTTCTGGCAACAGATACCTGGCGCTTCCGCCGGACGCAAGCATCTGCCTGATGCCCCTGGCGGAGATGTCCATGTCCGTTATTCTGACCAGGTACAGGGCCCGTCCGCTTGCAAGCTCCAGTTTCGCGGCCTTCCCTTTTGCCCCGGGGCCCCTGAATCTCTTTTTCTTCGATATGAACGGGGAGTCCTCCAGGCTGGAAAAGTCGTATCCCGGCCTGGACATCACCACGAAATCCGCAAGCTCTATCAGCCGCTCGGGCCTCCACCATAGATGGAGGCTCTTAAACACGTCAAGGCCGGTGATGAAAAAAAGCCGGCCGCTGCCGTATTTCTCACCGAGCCTTTCAAGCGTATTGACCGTGTAGGACGGCGCTCCCCCCGCGACCTCCAGGTCCGAGACCTCGAAGAAGGGATTGCCCCGGATGGCGAGCTTCACCATCTTCAGCCGCGCGCCGGCGGGCGCAAGGCCTGCGCGGCCCTTCAGCGGCGGGACCCCGGCGGGGACGAAGATGACCTTTTCCAGCCCTAAAATTTCCCTTATCTCTTCGGCCGCCCTCAGATGGGCTATATGGATGGGATTGAACGTGCCGCCCAGCACCCCGATGCCCCCGCGGACGCCGGGGTTTCCATCGGGTTTCGGGCCGGCGGGTTTCGGGCCCGGTCTTCCCCGCACTATGTGGAGACGTCCCCTTCCACAGAAGGTATCTCCCTGCCGTAGACGCGGGCAAGTATGCGGCCAGCCCCCCGCCTTATGAGCATCTCGGCAAGTCTTACGCCGAGGCCCTCGGCCTCCGCCGGGTCCTTTGTCTCCATGCCGTCCCGGACCACCTCGCTGCCGGAAGGGTCTCCAACCAGGCCGTCGATCCTGAGCGCTCCCCCTTCAGTCAGCCTCGCATACGCGGCGATGGGGACCTGGCAGCCCCCCTCCAGCCTTAAAAGAAACGCCCGCTCCGCCCTCACGGCCACCGACGTCTCCTCGTGATTGAGGCAGCCCGCCAGCTTGTTTATCAGGGGGTCGTTGCGCCTGCACTCTATGCCCACTGCCCCCTGCCCTATGGCCGGAAGCATGATCTCGGGCGGGATGATCTCGGTTATCCTCTGCTCAAAGCCAAGCCGCTTCATCCCGGCCACCGCGAGCACCACGGCGTCGTAGTCGCCCTGGTCGAGCTTCCTTAGCCTGGTGTCCAGGTTTCCCCTGAGGCTGCTGACCTTCAAATCCGGCCTTGCCTTCAGCAACTGGCAGGTGCGCCTGAGACTGCTCGTCCCCACGTGGGCGCCCCTTGGCAGCTCGCCGAACCTTGTCCCGTTTTTCGAGACAAAGGCGTCTCCCGGATTCTCCCGCCTGCATATGGCGGCCAGATGCAGCTCGCAGGGCAGCTCGGTGGGCACATCCTTCATGCTGTGAACCGCGATGTCCGCCCGGCCGGCAAGCAGGGCCTCCTCGATCTCCTTCACGAAAAGCCCCTTGCCGCCGACATTGGCAAGCGCGACATCCAGTATCTTGTCCCCGGTCGTTTTTATTATGTTAAGCTCCACCTCTAGCGTGGGGTCCAGTTTCAGCAGCTCCCCCTGCACCCACCGCGCCTGCCAGAGGGCAAGCAGGCTTCCGCGCGTCCCTATCACCAGTTTTTTCATTCAGTCCCCGCTTAAATCGTAGAGTTTTCTCAGCAGGACGATAAGGGTGTCCCGGTCCTCGGCATCTTCCTTCAGCGCCGCCGTCGGGGGATGGATGAGCTTGTTTACAATCGAAAACGCCATCTGTCTGATGGCCTTCCGCTGCGCCTCGTCGAAGCCGCCCCTGTTGAAGAGCTTTTCAAGCTCGCCCTCGCCTATCTGCTGGGCCTTCTGCCTGAAGGCCACTATGGTGGGCACGCTCTGCAGGCTGGCCATCCAGCGCTCGAACACCTCCACCTCGGCCGCGATTATCTCCTCCGCCTTGCGGGCCTCCTTGCCGCGCTCGTTCCGGTTGCTGTCCACTACCCCCTGAAGGTCGTCCACATCGTAGAGATAGACGTTTTCCAGCCCGTTTACCTTCGGGTCCACGTTCCTGGGCACCGAGATGTCTATGAGGAACACGGGCCTCTGTTTGCGCTCCTTCATGATATCATGGAGGTCCTGCTTCATCACCACGTAATTCGGCGCGCCGGTCGAGCAAAGCACGATGTCCGAGCGCACCATCTCCTGTTTGAACAGATCGAAGGTCACGGCCCTGCCGTTGAAGGTCTGGGCCAGTTCGCAGCCCCTCTCGAACGTCCTGTTGGCCACCACGATCTCGCTGACGCCGTTAGTCATCAGGTGCCGCGCGGCCAGCTCCGCCATCTCGCCCGCGCCAAGCAGCAGGACGGACTTGCCGGCCAGGTCGTTGAATATCTTCCTTGCAAGCTCCACGGCGGCAAAGCTTATGGAGACGGCGTTTTCGGCCACCTTCGTCTCCGTGCGCACCTTTTTGGCGACCGAGATGGCCTTTTTCATGAGCTTGTTCATGAGCGCGCCCGTGGCCTTTTTGCCCAGGGCGAACTGGAATGAGTTTTTCACCTGCCCCAGTATCTGGGGCTCGCCCACGACCATGGAGTCCAGGCTCGAGGCGACCCGGAAGATGTGCCTTACAGCCGCCGTGTCCGTATGGAAGTAAAGGGCCTTTTCCAGGAGCCCGGCCGGGATCTGATGGAAGGAGCTTATGAACTGCTTTACCTGCCGGATCGCCTCCTCCGGCTCTTCAATGCCCATGTACATCTCCACCCGGTTGCAGGTGGAGATTATCATCGCCTCTTTCACCGGGGCAAGCTGCAGGAGGGCCTTCAGGCCGGGCTCCAGCTTCTCCCCGGAAAAGGCAAGTTTCTCCCGGACCTCCACATCCGCGCTCTTGTGGTTCAGCCCCGCAACCAGAACTCTCATGGACAGGCGCGGGCCCTCATGGGAAGACATGCTGCCCTTTATGCAGAAGGGCCAGCCCCGCGAAGGCCCCTATGATTGTCAGGAAGCCCAGTATGGAGAGGACGGCGGCCCGCTTGCCGCGCCAGCCCGCAAGGAGCCTGGCGTGCAGGACGATGCCGAATATGAGCCAGGAGATTATGGACCAGACCTGCCGGGGCTCCCAGCTTATATAGCTGCCCCAGGCGTTGTCGGCCCAGATCGAGCCGCTTATTATCGCGACCGTGAACAGGGGGAAGCCGACCGTGATGAGCCGGTAGTTGATCTCGTCAAGCACGTACAGCGACGGCAGCCTGGCGAAGAGCCCGCCAAGGTTCTTGCTCTTCACGTAGTGTTCCTGCACCAGGTACATCACGCCCACGCCCGCGGCCATCGCGAAGGCCGCGTTGGCGAGAAAGGCGAATACCGCGTGGACCCCGAGCCACTGGCTCTGAAGTATCGGCGGCAGGGGCTTCATCTCCGCCGGCAGGATGAAGGAGACGAACATGAGCGCAAACGCCAGGGGCGTTATGAAGGACCCCAGCAGCCCCAGCTTGTACCGGTACTCCAGCACAAAGAACAGCAGGAATATGCACCAGGCGAAAAAGGAGGTCGCCTCATGCGGGTTGACGATGGGGACGTGCCCCTCGGAAAAACCGGCGTAGATGATATAAATGGTATGAAAGCCGAAACCCAGCAGCGCCGACATCAGCATGAGCTTCGGCAATGTCTTTGTACCCTTGAAGAGGTCCAGGAGGGCAAAGAGCATCGCGCAGAAGTAGAATGCGAGGCTTATATCGAATGTAATAGCACCCATCAAATCAAATCAGGGCAAGCCCGTAACCCGCGGCGCCCCTGTCAGGGCCTTTTACCCCCTCTTTCATCAATCAGCCTTAGAACCTCGGCCACGCACGCCCCTGTATCGCCGCAGAAGACCGCGTCCTTTTTGGCCGCATCCGCGGCCGCGGGGATATGCGCCCCCTGCGGCCTGTATACCACATCGGCCAGGCGAAGGGCCGCCTCCGCCCCGTTCTTAAAATAAGGGCCGCTCATAAATATTACAATATCGGGTTTTAAAAGCTCAACGGCGCTGTTGCCCTCCACTATGACGCCCGCAAGCGGCGGCCGCGCCCCGGAGAGGTTTTGGAGGGCGATCGAGAGGGCCTCCGACAGCTCCACGCCCCCCGGACTCCGCACCCACACGACGCTTCGGGCGCCCGCCCCAAGCATCCTCGCGGTGTCCTTTCCCTCCTCAAGAAGCGTATCGCCGCCGGTTACAACAGAGGTGTAAACGGGTGTCCTGGTGAACTTTATCGCGCCAAAATCCCCCCGGGCCCTTTTTGCGAGGGCCTTCAGCAGCTCCTCGGCCATTGTGGTCTTGCCGGAGCCGCTTGCCGAGCCGCAGATGCCTATTATCATCCAGCCGGCGGTCCTGTCTATTCTCCCGCCGCTTCCTCCCTGCTTTCTTCCTTGTAGCCGCAGCTCTTCTGCGGGCAGAAGATGACGGTTCCCTCCTTCGTCTTCTTCTCAAGCAGATAGGGATTCTGGCACTGCGGGCACGCCCGGTTTACGGGCCGGTACCAGGAGATGAAATTGCACTTCGGGTAATTGCCGCAACTGTAAAAGAGCCTGCCCTTTTTTGAGCGCCGCTCCACTATGTCGCCCCCGTCAAGCGGGCACTTCACCCCGAGGGGGACCGGCTTGGTCGTCTTGCACTCCGGGTACCTGGAGCAGGCAAGGAACTTGCCGAACCTGCCGGCCCTGAGCACCATCGGCGCGCCGCACTTCGGGCATACCTCGCCGGTCGGCTCCGGGGCCGCGTTCTCCCCCTCGCCCTCAAGCGGACGGGTATAACGGCATTCGGGATATCCGCTGCACGCAAGAAACCAGCCGTGCCTGCCCCAGCGCTTCACAAGCGGCTTGCCGCAGTTCTCGCACTTCAGATCGGTCATGACGTCCTCGGGGCGCACCTTGCCCGGCGTCTTCAGGGCCGCGTCGAGGTCCTTGCTGAAAGGCCTGTAAAAATCCTTTATCACCTCCGGCCACCGCATCCTGCCCTGCTCTATCTGGTCCAGCTCGTCTTCCATCCGGGCGGTGAAACCCACGTCCATCAGCTCCGCGAATTTTTCCACCAGCAGGTCGTTTACGAGTATCCCCAGGTCCGTGGGCCTGAACTTCCCGGTCTCCTTGGCGACGTATTTCCTGTCCTGGATGGTGGAGAGGATGGCGGCGTATGTGCTCGGCCGTCCGATCCCCTTCTCCTCAAGCGCCCGCACGAGGCTCGCCTCCGTATACCTGGGCGGGGGCTGCGTGAAATGCTGATCGGGTTTCAGCTCCAGCAGCTCCAGGGGCTCGTTTTCCTCCAGCGGGGGAAGAATGGCCGCTTCCTCGGGGCCGATGCTCTCCTCCCTGTACAAGGCGAGAAAACCGGGAAACCTCACGACGGTGCCGGCGGCCCTGAAGGACGCCTTGCCGGGTGCGCCGCCCTCCGCGGAGTCGATCGTAAAAGTCGTCTGCTCCAGTTGGGCGGAGGCCATCTGGCTGGCCAGAAAACGGTTCCAGATGAGGCCGTAGAGCCTCTGCTGGTCCCTGGACAGATAGGGCTTCACAGTCTCCGGGGACCTGTCCATGTACGTCGGCCTTATGGCCTCGTGCGCCTCCTGCGCGCCCGCCTTGCTCTTGTATTTCGGTGGGTTTTCAGGCAGATAGTCCTTGCCGAACTTCGCGGAGATCAGTTTCCTTGCCCACTGCTGCGCCTCCTGGGCCACGTTCACCGAATCCGTCCTCATGTATGTAATAAGGCCCACGGCCCCTTCATCTCCAAGCTCGATGCCCTCATAGAGCTGCTGGGCAAGGAGCATCGTCTTCTTCGCGGGGAACTGGAATTTCTGGAACGCCTCCTGCTGCATGGTGCTGGTAATGAAGGGGGGCGCGGGCGAGCGCCGGCGGAGTTTTTTCTCTATCCCGGCAAGGGCATAGCCCCTGCCCTTCACCGATTCCATGGCCGCCCTGGCATCCTCCTCATTTCTGAGGAGGAATTTATCTTCTCCCCTGGAGCTGCGCTCGATCACCGGATTGCCGTCCAGCGTGTGCAGCCTCGCCGCAAACGGGCCCTTGTGCCTCGACCCCTCGAACACAGCCTCAATCGACCAGTACTCTTCCTGCTTGAAACCCTCTACCTCCCTTTCCCGTTCGACAACGAGCCTGACGGCCACAGACTGGACCCTGCCCGCGCTGAGCCCCCTCCTTACCTTCCTCCACAGAAGGGGCGACAGCTCGTAACCCACAAGCCTGTCAAGCACCCTTCTTGCCTGCTGGGCGTCGACCATGCGGAGGTCCACCTGGCCGGGGTGTTCCATCGCCTCCTTTACGGCCCTCTCCGTTATCTCATGGAAGCTCACCCTGTAGAGGGCTCCATCATTTTTCCGCCCGCCCAGCTCCGAGGCTATATGGTAGGCTATGGCCTCCCCCTCGCGGTCCGGGTCCGGGGCGAGGAATATCTTTTCCGCCTTCCTGGAGGCCGCCTTAAGCTCCCGGACGACCTTTTCCTTGCCGGGTATGACTACGTATTTGGGCTCGAAGTCGTGCTCCTTGTCCACCCCGAGCTCCTTTGCGGGCAAATCCTTGATATGCCCGATCGATGCCTTTACCGTATAATCCTTCCCCAGTATCTTGCTTAGAGTGCGCGCCTTGGCCGGCGACTCCACTATGACCAAAAAACCCATGGCTCCGAATCCTCAGTCGTCAGATAAAGACCCTCAATTTCAGATGGAATCCGTGAAGCACGGATATTTTCCCTCCCACATATTCTAACCAAACCTTCCCCTTCCACGCATTTTAGCAGATGAAGAATTTTTTTCCAGCGCTCTGCCGGACGACCCCCTTCAGCTCCAGAGACAGAAGCACCCCCATCATGCGGGGGGCGCCGAAGCCGATTTCCCTTGCTATCTCGTCTATGTGCCTGGGCTCCGGGCCCAGCGCCCCGACGGCGAGCCTTTCGTCGGCGGAGAGTTCATCAACCGGTGAAACGGGTTGTTCAGGCGGCTCCGTGGTGCAGGAGGCCGTTTTGCCCTCGGCGATAAACCCCTTCAGCACGGGGGCAAGCTCCTCGACGATGTCGTCAACGCCCGTGACTACCCGCGCCCCCTTCTTTATAAGCTCATTCGTCCCCCGGGAAAAGGCGGAGCTGATGTTGCCCGGGATCGCAAACACCTCCTTGCCCTGCTCCAGGGCGCAGTCGGCCGTGATGAGGGAGCCGCTTCCCTTGCCCGCCTCCACTACAAGAATGCCAAGGGAAAGGGCGCTTATTATCCGGTTTCGCCTGGGAAAATTCTCCTTATTCGGCGCGGTGCCGGGCGGAAACTCGGTTATGACGGCCCCATTGGCGGCCAGCTTCCGCATCAGGCCCGCATTTTCGGGCGGATAGGGCACATCGAGGCCGGAGCCCATTACCGCAATGCTCCTGCCTGCGGCCTTCAGCGCCCCCCAGTGGGCGGCGCTGTCAATCCCCCTGGCCAGGCCGCTCACAACGGTAAAGCCCTTTCTTGCGAGCCCCGCCCCAAGGCTTTCGGCCTGCGCAAGCCCGTAGGGGGTGGGCGTCCTCGTGCCAACCACGCCCAGGGCGTACTTGTCGTCCTTCCTGATCTCCCCCTTCATGTAAAACACTGGCGGACAATCGGGTATGAGCGCAAGCGAGGGCGGATAGTCCTCGCTGCCCATCGTGACGATCTTCATGCCCCTGGCTTCCGCGTGTTCGAGCATCCGCCTGACTCCTTGCCAGCCGGAGAACTCCAAAATGGCGTCCGCCCGCCTGCGGCTGATCCCGGCTGACCGAAGCCTTGCCCCCGGCGCGCCGAATACGGCCTGAGCGCTTCCGAAGACGGCCAGCAGCTTTTTAATGGTGAGCGGCCCCACGGCGGGAATTGAGGCAAGGGCGGCCAGGCATCTTTTTTCGTCTTCCAGGTTCATTCTCGCAAATTGACCGCGCCGGCAAGCAATTTTTTTATCGGATGGATCTGCGCGCCGGCTTTGCCCCTGTCCTTTTTTTGACCCTGGCGAGGTTTTTGACCCTCAGCCTCAGGGCGTTCAATTTAATGAACCCCTCGGCGTCCTTCTGATTGTAAATGGCCTCTTCCTCAAAGGTGGCAAGCTCCGGGTGATAGAGGCTCTTCGGGGATTTTCGCCCCACGACAAGGCAACTGCCTTTATAGAGCTTGAGCCTGGCCGTGCCGGTCACGTTTTCCTGGGCCTCGTCCATGAGTTTCTGCAGCAGTTGTCTCTCCGGCGAGAACCAGAAGCCGTTATAGACCAGCTCGGCGTATTTCGGGATAAGGGCGTCCCTCATGTGGAGCGCCTCCCTGTCCATGGTAATGGATTCCACAGCCCTGTGCGCGGCGTGGAGCACCGTGCCGCCCGGCGTCTCATAGACCCCCCTCGATTTCATGCCCACGTAGCGGTTCTCGACCAGGTCCACCCTGCCTATGCCGTTTCTGCCCCCGATCCGGTTGAGGGCAATCATCATTTCAAGCGGAGAGAGCCTCCTGCCGTCCAGCGCCACCGCATTTCCGTTTTCGTATTCGACCTCTATATACTCGGGTCTGCCCTTTGCCTTCTCCGGCGGAAGCGCAAGGGTATACATATCGGGCGGCGGCGCGGCCCAGGGGTCTTCAAGTATGCCCCCCTCGTAGCTGATATGGAAGATGTTCCTGTCCGTGCTGTAGGGTTTCTCCTTCGTCGCCGTCACAGGTATGCCGTGCCCGGACGCGTACTCGATTAAAGCCTGGCGGGACTTGAACGGCCACTCCCGCCACGGGGCGATTATCCTTATGTCCGGTTTCAGCGCGTAGCTTGTCAGCTCGAAACGCACTTGATCATTGCCCTTGCCGGTGGCCCCGTGGGCTACGCACTCGGCCTTCTCCCTGCCGGCTATCTCGATCAGCTTTTTCGCTATGAGCGGCCTGGCTATGGATGTGCCAAGAAGATAGGCCCCCTCATAGACCGCGTTGGCCCTGAGCATCGGGAAGATGTATTCCCGCACGAACTCTTCCCTGAGGTCTTCAATGTAAAGCTTTGAGGCCCCCGCTTTTTTAGCCTTCGCCCTGAGGCCGCCAAGTTCCTCGCCCTGCCCCAAATCGGCGCAAAAGGCGATGACCTCCGCATTGTATGCCTCCTTGAGCCACCCTATAGCCACCGAGGTATCGAGCCCCCCGGAATAGGCAAGCACTATCTTCATCGCACACTCCGTCAATATCTGGTTTTAAGGCAAGTAAAAACATAGCACAAAATAAAATCAAATGTAAAACGGGGATATATAAATAAACCCACCCGCCCGCCCTTAATGTGCGGGGGCTTCGCCCCCGCACCCCGTATCGGCAAAGAAGGCCAACCATCATGCCAAACGCTTCAAAAATCTTTTTGAAACGGCCGGAAGGGGAAACGCGCGCCTAACGGAAGGAGCGGGCACAGATGCCCCGCTTAGCCGGCGCAGGCCCGTATGCCTACTTCCGCCCCGCCCGGCCGGCGGATGGCGGCGCGAAGCCGGCAAGGGCTAGCAGCCTGCCTCTCAACCCCACCAGCCTGGCCAGCTCGGCGACGAAGGCCCTGTACTGCCGCCCGCTGTCCCGGCGCATGGAGTCCAGCAGCGGCTCGCAGAAATACCAGGTGCACCGGAAGGGCCGCTGCCATCTCGGAAGCTTGCAGCCCGTCGCTCCAAGCAGGCTGCACACCTCAAAGGGGGCGCCCGAGGCGGGCCTCGCCGCCACCCCCAGCGCCCTGTAGAAGATGAAATCCTCCTCCTCGGGCGTGCCGTGCCTGTTTGCGCAGCAGACCTTCGGGCAGTGCGGACAGACCCTGCCCGTATGTCTTTCCATGAAGGGGGTCAACCGCATGAAGGACTCCCGCATCAGGCGGGCCAGGGTCTCCGGGGTTTCCACTTCCACCGCATCCTTTTTTATGGAGGACATCCCCTAAGTATAAAATATTCGTTCCGGAGGCGGGTCGGCAATGATTGCGGAGCAGATAAAAAAGGGGCGAAACGCGTTTCGCCCCCCCGTTTATTAAAGCCCTGCTTTTTGTGCTTTAAGCGGTAATGCTTCTTTTCACGAACCTCACGGCAACCAGTCCGGCCAAGCCTAACCCAAGCAGCAGGAAAGAGGAAGGCTCGGGAACGGGCCGAGTCACTACTCCGTTGCGGACATTGAAGATATACTGGCCCGGGGTCCCGTCGTTCGTTGCGGTGTCAAGCGCATAAGGCCCCCCGTCGATGAAAGAGCCCGGCACGCCGGAACCCGGCAGCTCGTAATAACTCCCGGCAACGCCGGTGCCGGCGCTGTAGCCGACATGCGCGGATTGTCCGCCCAGTCCGTCGGTGCCGCCGCTGGCGTCACCGGTCTCCCACTGCATGGAGCCGTAGTTGAAATAGATGTCCGCGTCGCCGGCGGCTATATCGGAGCGGTCCACCAGCACCATCTGGAAGTTGTCCAGCTTGTCGGTCCCCTCGAAATAATAGCCGACATTAGGCCAGTTCACGCCAAAGGCGTTATGGCCGCCGAAGGTGCCCGTGCCGTAGCTGACTATGCCGCTGCCTTGGCCGCGGGTGTCCACATCCGCAAAAAACGGCGCGATGATCGGGATCGACGTGTTTGTCGTCAGTCCGAAGGGCGTGTAAGTGTTCATGTCTCTCCCGAAAGTGACGTTGCCGTTATTGTTGACGTAGACATCGCTGTAGGTGGTGCCGAAGAAGTTGAAGTTGAACCCGAGGGCGACATTGCTGCTTGATCCGTCGTCATTGGCGGCCAGCGTGCTTGAATTGAACCCAGGCACGATCGGACTAGCGAAGACCGGTGCGGCCAGCACGATGCTGACCAGACATGCAAACAGGAAAAGATATGTCTTTTTCATTTCTTTTCACCTCCCTTCCTTTTTTGATAAATTCCTTCTCTTCCAATCGATTTCGCAATAAACATGCCTGAGGGCAACTATTTGTAAATAAATAAAAAATGACAATTATGCCGCAATAAAAAATGTTAAAAAATTCGTCTGATCGTAAAAAAAACCGACAGATTGAAGCCCCGATGAAAAATTCGGGCGCGCCCTCCGGAGGGGGCTATCGTTCTGGTTTGTAAGGCAATTCGATTTTTATATCCGTGCCCGCGCCGGGGCTGCTGCTTATCTCGATGCTGCCGCGGTGTCCCTCTATGACCTTTTGGGCTATGGGCATGCCAAGCCCGGTGCCGCCTTTCTTTCTTGTATAGAAGGGGACGAAGATATTTTTGAGGGTCTCCGGGTCCATGCCGGAGCCTTCATCCCTGATCCTGATGACAAGATGATGTCTGCGCGCCGCCGCGCCGACGGTAATCCTTTGTCCCGCCTTCGAGGCCTCAATCGAATTGCTTATGATATTCACAAGGGCCCTCTCCATATGGAAGCCGTCCATGCCGGCATATAACGGGGCCTCGGGAAGCTCCAAAAGCAATTCCACCGCCTCGGCCTCCGCCTTCACCCTGCAAAAGTCGCATGCGCGCGTAATGATCTTCCTGATATCCTCCTTTTTCAGCTCCAGTTGGACGGGTTTGGAGAAATCAAGCACGTCGTTCACTATCTTCTGCATGTCCTGGGCGGAACCGGCTATCTCCTTCAGCGCCGCATCGGCATCCCCCTTGCCTTCCTGGAGGCGCCTGGCAAACCCGAGGATGGTGATGAGGGGATTTTTCAGGTCGTGCACGATGGCCGTCGACACCAGGCCGATGTTTGCGAGGTATCTGGCCCGCTCCGCCCGCTCCCTTGCCTTTTTCTCACGCTCCGAAATAAAGCCGGCCAGCAGGGCAAAAAACCCCTGCAGTATGAGATGAAGCAGCCTTACCACCTCGGGCAGGAATTTGCCGGACCAGCCAAAGGCGATAAAGGGGACGTCGAAGATCAGGACCATAAGGTAGATGAAGCCCGCGCCCCTCAGGCCCCATACGAGGGCCCCGAGAAAAATCGGGATATAATAGAATTCCTTGTAAATGGCATGCAGCGAATAGATGCGCGGGATGGTGGAGTAATGAAGGAATGTGATGAACAATGTAACGGCGACAATCAGTATCATCCTGTACTTCCTGATTGTCCGCCGGAATTTCCCGGTTTTTATCCCTGTCTGCATGTTCAATGGGCAAGCTCCGGAGAGATGCCTTTTTGCTTAAAAGTATACCATCAGCCGGTCCGCGGAATAACCCGGGGAAATGTGTTTTCTGATGGCGGGGCTCCGGCAGCGCCGCCAGCCGGATAAAAATCAGCCGCCTATTCTGGGCAGTTTCGAGAGCGCTTCCCTTATAAGCTCCGACGGATACTCGTAGTCCACCAGCTTCCCGGACAGATAGACATCGTATGCCGCCATGTCGAAGTTTCCGTGTCCGCTGAGGTTGAAAAGGATGACCGTTTCCTTTTTCTCCTCCCTGGCGGCCAATGCCTCGTCGATGGCGCCCCTTATGGCATGGGCGGATTCGGGCGCGGGGATGATCCCCTCCGTCCTGGCGAAGAGCAGGCCCGCTTCGAATACCGAGGTCTGTCCGCAGGCCTTCGCCTCGATCAGCCCGTCATGGTACAACTGGCAGACAAGGGGCGAGTCGGCATGATAGCGGAGGCCGCCCGCATGTATGCCGGGCGGCACGAAATCATGCCCCAGGGTATACATCATCAGATAGGGCGTAAGCCCGGCGGTGTCCCCGAAATCGTACCTGAATTCCCCCCGCGTGAGCGTCGGGCATGACGTGGGCTCCACGGCCACAACGCGCAGGTCCCTGCCCTTTATCCTGTCCTGCAGAAAGGGGAAGGCTATTCCGCCCAGATTGCTGCCGCCCCCGCAGGCGGCCAATATCACATCCGGATAGTCCCCCGCAATCTCCATCTGTTTTTTTGCCTCCAGCCCTATCACGCTCTGGTGAAGAAGGACATGGTTGAGGACGGAGCCAAGGGCGTAATTGGTATCGGGATGGGTGGCCGCGTCCTCGACCGCCTCGGAAATGGCTATCCCCAGGCTGCCCGGACTTTCCGGGTCCGCCGCCAGGACCTTCTTCCCGGCTTCAGTCCTGGCGGAAGGGCTTGGATGGATGCCCGCTCCCCAGGTCTGCATCGCCATTTTCCTGTAGGGCTTCTGCTCGTAGCTCACCTTCACCATGTACACGGTCACATCAAGCCCCATAAGCCTGCCGGCGAACGCCAGGGCGGAGCCCCATTGCCCGGCCCCGGTCTCGGTGGCGAGCCTCTTTACGCCGGCCTTCCTGTTGTAATACGCCTGGGGCACGGCCGTATTGGGTTTATGGCTTCCCGCGGGGCTTACCCCTTCATATTTGTAATAAATCCTTGCGGGCGTGCCCAGCGCCTTCTCAAGCGAATAAGCCCTGAAAAGCGGCGTGGGCCTCCACAGGGAATAAATCTCAAGCACCTCCTCCGGTATGGCGATCCATCGCTCAGCCGACATCTCCTGCTCTATGAGGCTCATGGGGAAGATGGGGCTCAGGTCATCCGGGCCGACCGGCTTCAGAGTGGCCGGATGCAAAGGCGGCGCCGGAAGGTGCGGCATATCGGCCGCTATGTTGTACCAGCTCCTTGGGATATCTTTTTCATCAAGCAGGATTTTCCTTTGCATTCGGGCTCTCCTTCTTATTGATCTTGAGCTTTATTTTCCGCTTTTCAGGGGATAATTTTCAATCCTGTCCGGAAAATTGGACGAGGCCTGCGCCAGATTTGGGGCAAAGCGGGGCATCTGCCCGCTCCTTCCGTTCAGCGCGCGGTTCCGGGCCTAAGCGGATGGCTCTGTTTAGGCCGTCTTCAAGAGCGAATGGCGAAAAACCTTTAGGATGCAACACTTCGTGTCCGTCCGCTCTTCGCTTCTCTCCAGGAACAGGCAGACGCCAGCCCCATAAACCTGACGCAGTCCCGGTTGGACGGCGCGGCTGATTCCGGAGGTTTCCTGAACGGGCATTCATAATTCCTCTACAGGACCGCCCTAAAATATAAACTGTATGCGCTTTTTGTCCCTGAGGCGGCTCCCACTGTATAAAAAAAATGTACACCCTGGCCCCGGTTTCATACATCCCCTTCACATCCCGATTTCTTTTATAATAAGTAGTTATGGTATGGCATGAATATTGCTTTTCTCTGGTTGCTTTCCCATAGGAGGTACGCATGGCGGAGAAGAGGAAGATACTGGTAGTGGACGACGACCCCGTTATCGGGCTGAGCTGCAAGCGGATATTGGGCGCCGAGGGCTATTCGGTGACCACGGCCGCAAAGGGGACGGACGCCCTGAAGAGACTCTCCTCGGAGGAATTTGATCTGCTTATATCCGACATAAGGCTGCCCGACATGCATGGGATAGAGGTATTGGGCGAGGCCCGGACGATACAGCCCGGGACGGACGTTGTCATGATTACCGGCTATCCGACGCTGGAAGACGCCAAGGAGGCCATAAGGCTCGGGGCCTTTGAGTTCCTGGAAAAACCCTTTACGCCGGAGTTCATGCGCAATATCGCCGCAAAGGTCTTCGACAAGAGGGGCTGGATACTCAGAAAGGCGTTCATAGACCAGTTCAAGCAGTACATAACCCCGGCATCCGAGCTTGACGACCGGGCCATCTACTACAAGGACGGCGCATGGGCAAGGCCGGTGATGGGCGGCTGGGAGATAGGGTTCGATGTGAGGCATTGGTACCTGGGCGGGCATCTGCTCTACATAGACATGATAGAGCAGCCGGCGATAACATCCGGGCAGCCATTCGCCAGGGTCCTGCTTGGCGAAGGCAGGATCATAGAGCTGAAGGCCCCCATGAGCGGCGCCATAACGCAGAAAAACGACAGGGTGAACGAGACCCTCGCCGGTTTCGTCTCGGAGTGCCTGTCTGAAAACTGGCTGGTATGGCTGCTGCGTATAACGCCGCAGGCCCGGGCCGCGTAGGTTTTTAAAACAGGCATGTGCGCTGAGAAAAGCAACTATTTCCCGCTTAAGGGCGGGGATTTCTCCGATGCCGGGGTCGGATCGAAGTGTATCCGCTCCCAGCTGGCCGAGATGGGGGTGCCCGCCGAGACCATCAGGCGCGCCGCCATCTGCGCCTTCGAGGCCGAGATAAACGTGATCATCCACGCGGTGGCGGGCAGCCTGAATTACAGGATCGAGGCGGATGAGATCAGGATCACGGTGACCGACATGGGGCCGGGCATAGAGGACATAGAGCTTGCAATGAAGGAAGGGTATACGACCGCGCCGGACTGGGCGAGGGAGTTTGGCTGGGGCAGCGGCATGGGCCTGCCGAACATCAGGAAGAACGCCGACAGCCTGAAGATAGATTCCGTGCCTGGCGAAGGGACGACGCTTGAAATCATTATAAATCTTATGGCGGATGGGCAAAAATGACTATTCACGAACTTATAGGGAAGCTTGACTTGAGCCTCAGGAACAACGGACGCACGGACACGACGATAACCGGCTGCTACGCAAGCGACATGCTCTCGGACGTGCTTGCAAACGGCCGGGAGGGCAACCTCTGGATCACCAGGCAGACCCACCCGAACATAGCGGCCGTGGCGGCCATAAAGGGCCTCTCCGGGATAATCGTGACCGGCAACAAGGACATAGACCCCGAGACCCTTGAGAAGGCCGAGAGCGAGGGCATCGTCATAATGAGCACCCGGCTGCAGACCTGCGAGACGGCGGGGATCGTCTATAACCTGTTCCTGGCGGGCATGGGAGGTGCGGAGGCTTGAGGGGCGCCGCGGAAACTGCCCCGGAAACCGGCCAGGCATGGGGAAAACAAGGAAATTCTTCACGGCGGACCTGCACATCCATAGCTGCCTCTCCCCCTGTGCGGAGCTGGACATGACCCCCAAAAGGATAATACAAAGGGCGCTCGATGCGGAGCTGGACATTATAGCCATTGCGGACCACAACTCCTGCGAAAATCTCGATGCCGCGGTCGGCCTGGCGGGCAAAATGGGTATCGCCCTGCTGCCCGCGATGGAAATCGCCTCGGCCGAGGAGGTGCACGTGCTTGCGCTCTTCGATACCCTCCAGGCGGCCCTCGGGATGCAGGAAAGGGTATATGCCGGCCTGCCGGGCATGGAAAACGACCCGGTCTTCTGGGGAGAGCAGGTGGTGGTAAACGGGGAGGATGAGGTGCTGGGCTTCAACAGCAGGCTGCTTGCGGGGGCGACAGACATGCCCCTGAACAGGCTTGTGGACGCCATTCACGGCTTCGGGGGCCTCGCGATAGCCAGCCACGTGGACCGGGAATCATTCAGTGTCATATCCCAGCTTGGCTTCATCCCGGCCGGCGTCCGCTTTGACGCCCTTGAGGTCTCGGGCCCCGTGCCCCCCTATGTGGAAGAGGCCGGCCTGGCGGCCGTCCGCTCCTCGGACGCCCACAGGCTTGAGGACATCGGGGGAAAAAAGACGAGGTTTTTGCTGGACGGGGCGAACCTGCGGGAACTAGCTTCGGCGCTCCGGGCAGAGGGGGGGAGGAAGGCGGTCATCGATTAGTCAATGGAGGATTTATCGCTGCACATACTGGACATCGCGGAGAACTCGATAAATGCAGGGGCTAAAAAGATTGTGATAAGGATCGTGGAGGACCTGGAGGGCGACGTTTATTCCATCAGCGTGGAAGACGACGGGGCGGGCATCGGCGCGGAGATTCTCCGGAAGGTGGAAGACCCCTTTTTCACGTCCAGCCCGAAAAAGAGGTTCGGGCTCGGCATCCCTCTTTTGAAGCAGGCGGCCCTTGAATGCGACGGGCAGTTTCACATAGATTCCAGCCCGGGGGAGGGCACTACCCTCTTTGCCTCTTTCAAGCGGAGCCACATAGACCGGAAACCCCTTGGCGACCTCGGCTCCACCATGCTGGCGCTGATATGCGGCCACCCGGAGATACGCTACGTGCTTTTCTACGAAAAGGGAGATTTCCGCTACGGTTTTGACACCGATGCGCTTAAGGAGTCCCTCGGGGACGTGCCCGTGAACCTCCCGCAGGTGCTCGTGCCGGTAAGGGATTCAATCAACGAGTCCACGGGCGGCAGGGCCCTTTCCCTGAGGAAGACGGATGGATAAATGAACGCGGCAGGATTTTTCCCCGGCGCGGACCGCGGGGGATATTAGGTTTTTAAAAAATCCTTTGAACAGGAGGCAGAGATGAAGGGCAGGATACTGGTTGTGGACGACGAGGAGATCGTCCTTAAGAGCTGCGAAAGGATACTGAAGCCCGAGGGTTATGAGGTGAGCACCTCGTCCTCCGCGCCGAAGGCGCTCGAGATGCTCGGACAAAACGGCAGCTTCGACGTTGTCATAACGGACATCAAGATGCCCGGAATGGACGGGATAGAGTTCATGAAAAAACTGCGGGAAAAAGACCCGGACATAAGCCTGGTGCTCATAACCGGCTATCCCTCGCAGGAGAGCATAAAGGAGGCCCTGGCCCTAAAGATCGTCGATTACCTGCCGAAACCCTTCTCGCCGGCGCTGTTGGCGGAGACCGCAGGGAAGGCCATCGAGTTCCGGAAAAAAACCAGTCACCCCGAGGCCGGGGATTTCGGCCCCGAGATGGCGGGCAAGCTCACCGGAATCATAAACGCTCACAAGGGAAAGCCGGGGGCCCTCATACCCGTCCTGCAGCAGGCGCAGGAGCTGGTGGGCTATCTGCCCCCCGCCGTCCAGCGGCACATAGCGCACGGACTGAACGTGCCTGTAAGCGAGGTCCACGGGGTCGTCTCCTTCTACTCCTTTTTCACCATGAAGCCCAAGGGCAAGCACAACATAAGGGTCTGCCTGGGGACCGCCTGTTACGTAAAACGCGCGGAGGAGATACTCCATAAACTCAGGGACAAACTGCAGATAGATATCGGGGAAGTGACGGCCGACAAGCAATTCTCCCTGGAGAGCGTCAGGTGCCTGGGCGCCTGCGGCCTTGCCCCGGTTGTCGTGGTGGACAAGGATACGCACGGCTCAATAAATCCCGTCAAGGCGCTGGACATCCTCACCCAGTACCAGTAAAGGAGGCTTTCCAACATGCAAAAGCTGACGATAGACGACCTTAAGAAGATCAAGGAGCAGTACGCGGCCACCTTCAACCTCAGGGAGGGCGGCTACAGGGCCAAGGTCACGGTGCACATGGGGACCTGCGGCATCGCCGCCGGCGCCCGCGCCGTCATGAACGCGGTCGTGGAGGAGCTGGCCAACGGCAACGTCAAGGACGTGATCGTGACGGCCTCGGGGTGCGCCGGGTTTTGCAGCAAGGAGCCGATGGCCACGGTCGAGATACTGGGGGCCGCGCCCGTCAAATACTGCTGCCTGGACGCCGAAAAGATGAAAAGGATATTCAGGGAGCATATACAGCAGGGCAATATTGTCGAGGAATACGCCCTTGTCATGGGCAGTGAGACCTCTTATTGAGATAAAAAATTCATGAAAATTCCCCAAAAGCGGAGGAAATTCTAGAGATGGATAAATTCAGAGCCAACCTGATGGTATGCGGGGGCACGGGCTGCATCGCGAGCGGAGGGCTCAAGGTGAAGCATGCCCTCGAAGAGGAGCTCAAGAACAAGGGGCTCGACAAGGAGATAAATATAGTCCTGACGGGCTGCAACGGTTTTTGCGCCGAGGGGCCCATCATGACCGTCTATCCGGACGGCATCTTCTATGAGAAGCTGACGCCGGAGGACGTACCGGTGATAGTGGAGGAGCATCTCCTCAAGGGCAGGCCGGTCCAGAGGCTGATGTACAAGGAGCCGGAGAAGAAGCAGATAGTGCCCGTAATGAGGGAGATACCGTTTTTCAACCTCCAGGTGCTGCGCGCGCTGAGGAACAAGGGCCTGATAGACCCGGAGAAGATAGAGGAATACATCGCCCGGGACGGGTACCGGGCGGCCGCGAAGGCGCTCACCGGGATGACCCCGGCGGACATTGTGAAGGAGGTCAAATCCTCCGGCCTGAGGGGGCGCGGAGGCGCCGGATTCCCCACCGGCCTTAAATGGGAGCTCTGCGCCCGGGTGCCCGGCCCCCTGAAGTTCATCCTCTGCAACGGCGACGAGGGCGACCCCGGGGCCTTCATGGACAGGAGCGTTATGGAGGCGGACCCGCACGTGGTGCTGGAGGGCATGATAATAGGCGCGAGGGCAATCGGCGCAAGCAAGGGCTACATATACGTCAGGGCCGAGTACCCGCTCGCGGTGCAGAGGCTGCAGAAGGCCATAGACGATGCGAGGGCGTACGGCCTGCTGGGCGAAAACATCCTGGGCACCGGGTTCTCGCTGGACATAGAGATATACCAGGGCGCCGGGGCTTTCGTATGCGGCGAGGAGACCGCGCTCATGCGCTCCATCGAGGGCAAGCGCGGAATGCCCATACCAAGGCCGCCGTTTCCCGCGGTGCAGGGCCTCTGGAAGAAGCCCACTGTCCTCAACAACGTGGAGACCTACGCCAATATCCCCTCCATAATCATAAACGGCGCGGACTGGTTCAAGAGCCTCGGCACGGAGAAATCCACCGGCACGAAGGTCTTCGCCCTCACCGGCGCCGTCAACAACATAGGACTCATCGAGGTGCCGATGGGCATTCCGCTCAAAAAGGTCATATTCGACATCGGCGGGGGCATCAAGAAGGGGCGGAAGTTCAAGGCCGTCCAGCTTGGCGGCCCCTCCGGCGGCTGCATACCGGAGCACCTCCTGGACACGCCGGTCACCTACGAGGACATCGTACAGACCGGGGCCATCGTCGGCTCCGGGGGCATGGTCGTAATCGACAACTACAACTGCATGGTGAGCGTGGCGAAATTCTTCCTGGAATTCACGACGGACGAGTCCTGCGGCAAGTGCCCGCCGTGCAGGATCGGCACAAAGGTGATGCACGACAAGCTCGTGGACATAACCGAGGGCAGGGGCAGGGAAGGCGACATAGAGCTGCTGCAGGACCTGGCCCAGGACATCATAAACACCTCGCTCTGCGGTCTGGGACAGACCGCGCCCAACCCGGTGCTCTCCACCATAAGGTATTTCAGGGACGAGTACGAATCCCACATAAAGGAGGGCTGGTGCAAGGCGGGCGTATGCAGGCCGCTTGTGACCTTCTACGTGGACCCCGAGACCTGCAAGGGCTGCGGGGCCTGCGCCAGGGTCTGCCCCCAGAAGGCGGTCAGCGGCGAAAAGAAACAGCCGCATGTCATAAACCAGGAGCTCTGCATAAAATGCCGCTCCTGCTACGAGGCTTGCAAGTTCGGCGCCCTTAAGATCGGCCCCGGCAGCCTGAGGCAGGAGCTGCTGGCCAGGGCGAAAGGAGTGGAGACGATATGATAGAGCTAACAATAAACGGCAGGAAGGTACAGTGCCCGCCCAAGAGCACCATACTGCAGGCGGCGCAGGCAAACGGCATATACATACCGCACCTCTGCTGGGACAGGAGGCTCACCCCTTACGGCGGCTGCCGCCTCTGCCTGGTCGAAGTCGAGGGCCAGAAGAAACTGCTCGCCTCATGCTCCACGCCGGCCGAGCAGGGGATGGTCGTCCAGACCGAGACCCCGAAGCTTGAAAAGGCCAGGAGGACCGTCCTCGAGCTGCTGCTTGTGCACCATCCGCTTGACTGCCCCGTCTGCGACAAGGCCGGGGAATGCGAGCTTCAGGACCTGGCGTTCAAGTACGGCCCCTCCCAGAGCCGGTTTTCCGGCGAGAGGAAGCACGAGCCCGAATTTCTCGCCGCCCCGCTCATCGAGAGAAACACAAACCGCTGCATCCTCTGCGGAAAATGCGTGAGGGTCTGCAAGGAGCACCAGGGCGTAGGGGCCATAAACCTGATAGGCCGCGGTTTCAAGACAAAGATAAGCCCTGCCTTCGAGGAGACGCTTGACTGCGAGTTCTGCGGCCAGTGCGTGGACTCCTGCCCCGTGGGCGCCCTGGGCACGAAACCCTACAGGTTCCGCTCCCGTGTCTGGTTCATGGAGGAGCAGCCGAACATCTGCCCGTATTGCTCCGTGGGCTGCACCACCGTGCTCAGCCTGCGGGAAGGCCGCATAATGCGGGCGAGGGGCAAAGACGGCGTCGGCATCAACGAGGGGGACCTCTGCCCCAGAGGGCGGTTCGGCTTTGACTTCATCGAGTCCGAACACAGGCTGACAACCCCGCTGCTGAGGAAGGGGGGAAAGCTTGAGCCCGCAAGCTGGCAGGAGGCCCTGGAGTTCGTGGCGGCCCGGCTGTCCGAGGTGAAGGCGAAACACGGCGCGGAAAGCGTGGGCGCCCTCGGCTCGGAGCGGTGCTCGGTGGAGGACAACTACATGCTCAGGAAATTCATGTCCCTTGCCGTGGGCTCGAACAACCTGGATTCAAGGGCGAGGTTCGGCTATCACAAACAGACGGGCGCGCTGAAGAAGGCATTCGGCATACCGTGGCTCGCCCTCGACTTTAACGCGCCGCTAGCGGCCGACGTTTTGTTCGTCCTCGAATCCGACCTCACCTCCACCCACCCGGTCTACGGCCTGAAGGTGCTGGCCGCGCGCAGGGATTCGGAGGCCACCCTGATAGTGGCCGGCCCGCAGGAGACGAAGCTCGCCACATGGAGCTCCACCTGGCTGAGGAGCAGGCCCGCGACCGGCGTGGCCCTGGTAAACGGGATCATGAGCGCCATGCTCGAAGGGGGCCTTCACAACAAGGACGCGGAGAAAGTAAACGGGTTTCCGCAACTGGCGGAGCACCTGAAGAAATACAGCCCCGGGGAGGCGGCCCGGATGACCGGGGTCTCCGCGGAAGACATAAGGCAGACGGCGGCCGCGCTTGCCGCGGCAAAAAACCCGATGCTCTTTGCGTCGTTTGGAAGCTCCAGCAACACGAAGGGCGAGGGGACCGCGCTTGCGCTCATGGACCTGGCCATCCTCCTTGGCAGGGGCCCGGAGGCCCTCGGCATGCCGCCCGAGTTCGCAAACACCCTGGGGCTCCAGATGGCCTTCGGGGATGAGGGCAAGGGCCTTGATGCGCGGCAGATGCTCTACGGCAACGGGCAAAAACCGATAAAGGCGCTCTACATCATGGGTGAAAACCCCGCCGTCACCTTCCCCGGCACGGCAAAGGTCATGAAGGCCCTGGAGGGGCTCGATCTCCTCATAGTGCAGGACATCATGATGACGGAGACGGCCGCCATGGCCCATGTCGTGCTGCCCGCCGCAAGCTGGAGCGAGAAGGAAGGCACGTTTGTGGGGCTCACGGGCAAACCCCAAAAATTCGTCAAATGCCTGCCGGAGACCGGCCTTTCGATGCCCGACTGGAAGATACTGAGAAACCTTGGAACGCTCATGAAGGCGGAGATGGGCGCCGGGAATTTCGCCGAGCTTGCGGAGGAGACGGCAGAAAACGTGCTTTCTGCGCAGCTACCCGCGGCCACCCCGGCACTGACTGCCGTGGAGCAGGCGACTACTGAGACAACGGAGGACGGCTACCGGCTCCTGCTTGCCACCGGCAACCTGATGCAGCATTCCGGCAGCCTTACCGCGATATCCAAAAACCTGGGCTCGGCAGTCTCTGACGCTTACCTGCAGATAAACCCCGCGGACGCGAAGGCATGCGGCGTAACCGATGAAGGATTTGCGAAGGTAAGCGGCAAAAACGGAGCTGTCATTTACCTGAAGGCGAAAGTGACCGTCGAGGTGCCGGAGGGGATGGTCTTCGTCCCCACCCATTTCGCCCACGCCGGGGTAAACATGCTCACCTCGCCCCCCACAAACGGCGAGGCCCCGGCCGTTGCCGTCAAGGTAGAGGCCGCGTAGGCGGCCTTCCCGGCCCCAAAAATCGAAGCCCCGGCTGCACAATGCCGGGGCTTTACCCCTCACCTGCAGTCCCCCGGATTGGTTCAGACGGCCTGACGCAGGGTAAGCAGTGTTATCTCCGGGGGGACCCCAAGGCGCACGGGGATCCAGATCGTGCCGAGGCCCCTGTTGACGTACAGGGTGGCCGCCCGCGGGCCCGGCCGCACGGCCCCGTATGCAGACGGGTCTTCGCCCAGGGCAAGGTGATACATCCCCTCCACAAAGTCCGTGTAGAGGCGCGCGGGGTTCAACACGTCACCCGCGATCCGGATCTGGCCTCCATGGGTATGCCCGGCCAGCATGAGCTCTATCCCCATCCCGGCCGCCCGGTAAAATGAATTCGGGTTATGCGAGAGAAGTATGTTGGGCATGTCCCTCCGCACAAGGGGCTCCAGGCCGGAAAGCATCCGCGTCTCCGGGGTTGCCTGCCCCTGGTAATCAACCCCGATCATATTGAACCCTGCCCCGCGCCAGTGAATCTCCGCATTCTCGTGCCGCAGCAGCCTCATCCCGTAGCGCTGAAAGAGCACCTGCGAGAGGTGTTCCACCCCGGCATATTCCTCGTGATTGCCGTTGCACCCCCATACCCCGAGCGGGGCGCTCAGACGGCCCAGCTCCCGGATGCAATCTTCAAGGGGATCGCCCACCTGGCTGATGAAATCCCCCGTGACCACAATGAGATCGGGGTGCAGCCGGTTGGCCATAACCACCGCGCGCCGTACATCCTCAAGCGGCATGAAGGCTCCTGTATGGATATCGCTTAGCTGCGCGATCCTCAGTCCGTCCAGTTTTTCAGGCAGGTGCGCAACAGGCGCCTGGACCCTCCGGATGCGATACTCCAGCCTGCTGCCGTAGCCATACGCGGCAGCCAGAAACGGGGCGCTGCCGGCCACTGTAACGCTGTACCGCAAAAAACGCCGCCGCGACGGGTCGAAATCCCTCCGCCGGGCGGCAGGCATTACATGCGCAGCAGTCTTCGCCGCCGCCCATACCATTATCACCGCCAGCAGCCCCGAAAAAGACGCGAACAGCCAGAGCCTGGATGCGGCCAGAACCGGGGCCGGCAAAACCTTGCCCGGCGAGACCCGCATCGAAAGCGAGGCGGCGCCGCTTGCAAGCGAAACCAGACACGCGGCGGCCAGAAGACATCGCAGCAGCGCCCTCGGCAGGGGCCGGCTGACGCAGCCGGACAACCGCCAAGCCCCGGCAAACAGGAATATCTGTGCCAGGCACATGAGAAACGTGGCTGCGGAATAAGGACTGTGCAGAAGCCTGGAGCAAATGTGAGTTAAAAAAACGGCCACAGTAATAGAATTTTATCATCAGGGCATGACAATATGAAAGCCCTGAGGGCCTGCATAAGGTCCCCTGGATTCCTTGGGCAGGCCAGCGTCAGTTTTGCGGGGCTTACACGTCCGGAACCGCGCGACCGAGCGAAAGGGGCAGGCAGATAATCAGCCTTGCCGCACAGATGTCTCAGGCCGGATGCAGACAGAAGACGGCGTCTGTCCGGCTTGGACTGACGGCAACGGAGGGAGTATAATGGATGGCGGCTGCACGGCATCATGAATTCATTGTTCATGCTGGAGGGGTTTTGTGAAAAAATACAAGCGGCATCATCCGGCTGTATGGGCGTTGACGGTGACGCCCATAGTCATCCTCTCATTCGGGATACCCTTCTACAACCGCAGCGGCACGGTGCTGGAACTGGACTTCATGTCTTTCTTCCTGATTCTCATGGATATAGTGACCATTGTCCTTATGGCAATCGCGTATTACATCGAGAAATCCGGTGGCGGGAAGCCCTGAATGAACCTGGTTGAGCTTTTGATCATGCTTGCCTTTATTGCCGCGGCAGGCGCGGCGGGGTTTTATGCAAGCAGATTCAAGCCGTCTCTGACCGACGACATTTCCGAATGGAGCATAGGGGGCAGGAGATTCGGCGCGTTTGTCATCTGGTTTTTAATAGGCGGGGATATCTATACCGCATACACGCTCATTGCCGTGCCGGGTCTGGCTTACGGCGAGGGCGTACTGGCGCTTTTCGCGACCTCTTATGTCATAATGGCCTATCCCATAGTCTTCCTGACGATGCCCCGCTTGTGGAATGTCGCGCAAAAATACAATTTCATTACCGCCGGCGACTACGTCGAGCGTGTCTTCGATTCAAGGGCGCTGGCTTTGCTGGTTGCCGTAGTCGGCATATTGGCCGAGCTTCCGTACATCGGCCTGCAGATATTCGGCATGAACTTCATGCTGGAGGTCACGAAGGTGCCCCCCGGCATTGCGATCGTCCTGTCCCTGCTGCTGGTCATCGGGTTTACCGTATTCAACGGGCTCAGGGCGCCCGCGCTGACCGCCTTTATAAAGGATTTTCTTGTGTGGGCAATGGCGGTCTTCCTTGTCATATACATACCGGACCATTATTTCGGGTCGATAGGCAATATGTTCAACTGGTTCAGTGCGCATTATCCCAAAAAGTCCGTGCTTTCGGCCGGCCAGGTAAGCGTGTTCGGCACGATGGCGCTAGGCTCCGCCGGCGCCCTGTTCCTGTACCCGCATGCCCTGACCGGGGTGTATTCCGCCAGGAACTCCGACGCGATAAGGAAAAACGCAATCGTGCTGCCCATCTACAACATCATGCTGGTCTTTATCACCCTTCTGGGGTTTGCCGCCCTGTTTATCGTCCCCGGGCTGAAAAATCCGAACATGGCCTTCCCGGAGATGATATCCAGGACGTTCGGCCCCGTGCCCACCGCGATAATCGGCTCAATTATTATCCTTGGCAGCATGATACCCGCCTCCATAATGTCCATAGCCTCCGCCAACCTCTTTACGAGGAACATATACAAAAATCTCGTAAACGGGGACATCAGCGATTCGAAGGAAAAGCTCATAAGCAAGGTCTCCGTGGCCGTTATAATCCTGCTGGCCATGTACGCAAGCCTCGCGATGCGCCCCTCGTTCATCATCACCCTCCAGCTCATGGCGGGCTCCTGGGTTGTCCAGCTTTCCCCGCTTGTCTTTGTGCCCCTGTTTACAAACAGGGTCTCCAAAATCCCGGCCGGCATAGCGGCAATCGCCGGCATTCTGGTGACCACATATATACTTTTTCTCGTGCGTTTCAAGGTGGCCGTCTACAAGGGCATATGGGTTGGGCTTTACGGCGTGGGCGCGGAAATAATATTGCTGCTGGCGCTGACCTTCCTGTTTCCCCCCATGTCGAATATCAGCCTGGACGATTACCTGGACCGGAGATAGATTTTTGTTCCGGCAACCTCCTGCCCGCTTTTTACAAAAAAAAGTTTCAGGATAATTCTATTTCTCTCTGCTCTCACTGCCATTCGGACAACATCCTGCAGGAGACCGGCAACGGGGCGAACAATATCTCCCCGGACATGCACAATGCCCACGCGAATGTTTTTGGGGTCCGTCAGCGCGATAAAACGGGTATTCGTATTACTGAATCTGGAATTGCACCGTCTGCCACTCGGCGACCCAGCAGGCCATGCATCGATAGGAGTGCGGCGGAAAGGGAGGGCCTCCCGGCCCTCCCTTTCATAAATAATACCCTGGAGGACAACTTGAAAAAAACCTTTTGATGCTCCTTTTAGCGGCAGCGGCCGTCATTTTCGCCGGGGGATGCAATTCCGGCGGGACCGGCGGCCCCAAGGATACGCTGGACAAATACTTCGGTTCCGCGGTCAGGCAGGACTACGGCGAGGTATACGACTGCTACTACGGGGCCTACAAGGCCAAAGTAAGCAGACAACAGTACATCAGACACCGCCTGGAATCGGCGAAGACGCTGAAGGATTACAGGAACTGTCCATTCAGTTCACCGGCAATACGGGCAGGGCCTGGGCGCTGCTTACCTTCGTCCCATCGGGGAAACTGAAGGGGATGGGACCGATGCCGCCAATAAAGGTGGAGGAGGACCTGGTAAAGGAAAACGGGCAGTGGAAAATAAAGGTCTGGTAGAGGCGCGCGGGGCGCGCACGGATTGGACAAATGAGCAAGTTATATGGTAACATGATCGTCTTTGCCGGGACCGGCAAATCCGGTTTGCAGTTCCACTATGCTTACGGAGTTGCCGGCGGCTTAAAATGTTTCCGGTTTGCGGATTCACATTTGGAAAAGGAGAATTTTACAGTGATACTGGATGTCAGGGATTTGAACGACAGCAAGCTTTACGAGAGGGTCGGCAACGTTTTGGGGTCCGTCAGCGCAATAAAACGGGTATTCGTCTGCATTAACGCCGAAGAGGACCCGCAAAAGATGAAATCCTTCATGGAGAAGTCCGGCTTCAATGTCACAATTTCCAACCGCAAGGACGGCTATCTGTTAAGGCCCCTTTAAAAAACGGGCTCTACAGGTTTTTGTGTGGGCTAATAAATTTGTATATCTGCCCGGTCCTTTCGTTCGGTCACCCTGCCCCAAAAAGCAGAGCTTTTCGGGGGCCCCTTTTACGGTTCCGGGCGTGTACAAACGCCGCTATTGCCGGGTCTTCGGGGCGACTGGCGAAAGGTTGTAAAGGAATATCAGCTATCTACCCACAAGAATTCCTGAAGAGCCAAAAACGGACTGAAGCAGGCAAAATCTATTTCTCTATCTGGAATGTAATGACCCCTTCCTCTTCCGAAATGCCGAGGACTGTTCCCCCAAGCAGGCTTATAAGCGCCACAATATCGTGCTTGGAAGCGGGGTCCGTCGCAAGCACGTTCAATATCTCGCCTGTTTTCAATTCACTGACGGCTTTTTTGGTCTTTATGACCGGCATCGGGCAGACCAGCCCCTTTACATCAAGAATCTTCGCTTCAGCCATTTTTCCCGTTTTGTCCTTTCCAGAGATTTGAATCCTGATTTTTATTAGCAATCGATATGCCAGGCCACCCTTCATGTTTTCCGGTCTGCTCAAATGTTAATATAAATTAATCGGGTTACAGGCATGAGTACGCGGCAAGATCATCTGGAAAGGCAAAACCGCAAGCTTTCCATCCTTTATGACATCGCCCTTACGGTAGGCAAATCCCTTGAATTAAAGGAAATCCTCGATGACGTTCTCGAAAAGGTGCTTGCCTTCATGCGCGCAAAAAGCGGCGTTATCTACACGATAGATTACGAGTCCCTTGAGATGGTGCCGGTCACATACAGAAACCTTTCGGACGAGCTTGTGACGGACCTCACGCAAAAAAAGGTGAAGCTGGGCGAATGCATGTGCGGCAGCATTGCCCAGTTCGACCGCGAAGTTGTCATTCTGAGGAACGCCTCGGCGGATCCCCGTTTCACCAGGGAAAGCGCCCGGAAAGAGGGGATGGATTTTTATGCGGGCCTTCCGATTAAAGCGAAGGGCAAGGTGGTTGGCGTTCTCTGCGTAATAAGCCATTCGCCTTACGATCTGGATGAAGACCTCCTGGACGTGCTCCGCGCCGCCACGCTTCCGATTGGGCTTGCGATAGAAAACTCATTGCTTTTTGAAACGGCCCGCAAGGAAGCCGACAGCCTCAAACATAAGGACTTCGAAGGTATCGTCGCTTCCAGCCGCAAGATGCTGAATGTATTGTCCCTTGTGAAGAAGATCATAAACGTGCCTTCCAGCATCCTTATATGCGGGGAAAGCGGCACCGGGAAAGAGCTTGTCGCGCGGGCAATTCATTTTAACAGCCTGCACCGGGAAAGGCCCTTCCTGGCCATAAACTGCGCGGCCCTGCCGGAGAACCTGCTCGAATCCGAGATGTTCGGCTATGTGAAAGGGGCATTTACCGGCGCCAACGCCAACAAAAAGGGGCTGATCGAAGCGGCTGAGGGCGGCACTTTGTTTCTGGACGAGCTGGAGGCGATGAGCAAGGCCCTTCAGGTGAAGCTTCTCAGGTTCCTTCAGGACAGGACGTTCTACAAGGTGGGGGATACAAAACCCCTTACGGTCGATGTCCGGATGATCGCGGCAACCAACCGGGACCCGCAGGAGGAAGTCCGGGCCGGACGGCTCCGGGAGGACTTGTATTACAGGCTCAACGTTATCAGGGTCGAACTGCCGGCCTTGAGGGACAGACGGGAGGACATCCCCCCACTCATCAGGTATTTCATCTCCAAATTCAATAAAAAATTCCGCAAGTCCGTTAAAAGGGCCTCCAGGGAAGCGCTTCAGGCGGCCATGAATTACGAATGGCCGGGCAACGTAAGGGAGCTTGAGAACTCGATAGAGCGCGCAATGGTGATGGCCGAGGGCGATGAACTGGGATTATCAGACTTGCCCGCGGAGATAGCCGCCGCGAGCGCCTCAAATCCGGATTGGACCATGGACAAAGTTGAAAAGGAACACATCCTCAGGGTGCTCGATATCGCCGGCGGCAACCGGAAGAAAGCGGCCCTTCTGTTGAATCTTGACACATCAACCCTCTGGCGGAAGCTCAAGCAGTACTCGGACGGGAAACAATGATTGTATTTTGCAATTCCCCGCTTACTGAAATTCGACTTGTTTTATAAGTAAATTTCTCACCAGATGCTGAATGTATGCCAAAAGCAAATTGCATTTTGCAATCATCCTCCGCTTGAGAAATCAAAAAAGCCTTATTCCATGGATAAAAAATGTCTGGCAAGGATTTTGCGATTGTAAAGACATTGTAAAGACAACCAAGATAAAGACAATGAACCTCCCCGCCGCAGAGACGGCGGGGTATTGAAAATTTAATAAATATCCATCAGGGGAGGTATAACGATGGCGGTAATCAACGGGCTCAACACGGACGAACTGGTCAGGGTAGTAGAGGCGGTGAAACAGAAATGGGAGATGGGAAAGACGGTCTGGAAGGCGTCAACCGACTGGAAGGGCGGTTTCCAGGTGCAGACATGCTCCAGGGAATTCACCCTCAAGGTGGATGAGCCGGAGATGCTCTGCGGGACCAATATGGCCGCAAACCCGGTGGAGATGGTGCTTCAGGCCTATGGCGCCTGCCTTACGATAGGTTTTGCGATGAATGCGGCGGTAAGGGGAATAAAGCTGAACGCAATACATATCGACCTGGAAGGCGAGATTGACCTTCCGGGATTCCTTGGGCTTGAGCCGCCGGAGAGCCTGCATATGGACAAGCTGCCAGGATATAAAACGGTTCGGGCAAATATAAGGATAGATTCCCCGGCGGACAAAAAGACCCTGCAGGAGCTCCATGACCATGTAATGAGGACCTCTCCCGTTGGGATCACTCTCTCCAGGCCGGTAAAACTGGAATCCAGACTGGAGGTCTGACGTGCAAAAGACATTGAAGGCGCCTGATAGAGTTGCGGCCAGGCCGGAGGAACTCTTTATAGTCCTCTGCGCCTCCGGTTTTGATTCCCCGGAGAGGGTCCGTTCCGCGCTCATGTTCGCGACCCTTGCCGCGGCCGGCCAATACAAGACCATACTCTACTGCATACAGGGCGCGGTCGATGTAATGGTTAAGGGGGCCATCGGGAAGCACGAAGCTCCGGATTCTCCAGCGCCCACCATCGGGCAGAGATTGAAAGAGGCAATCGACATGGGAGTGCATATACAGTGCTGTTCGCAGAGCATGGCGAACAGAAAACTGCGGCCGGAGGACATGCTCCAATACGTGGAGATCGAGGGGGCGATGAGCCTGATCGAGCTTGCGGGCAGGTCCAAAGGGAGCCTTTGTTTTTGACTGTAGCATCCCCTCTGGGAGGTCCCTGTGACGGTCCCCTTCCAGGGACTACCTCCCTCGCGCCCTTTCTCAGGCCGGGGCGTCCTGGGATAACACGGTGAAAAATGGATTATTTCAAGGTGATCTGCCTGTATTGCCCCTGACTCTTCACCTGGTCATCAAAGATGGCCGGCCTTGACGCACGGGATAAAAAAGTTGAATTATACTTATTAATCTTCCTAAAATAGTAACGACATTGCATTACTAAGAACACCACTGGTAAAGCCTCACAGTTGTCATTCCCGCAAGCGAAGCGCGTCGGGAATCCTTCTGAAAACAAAGAAAGATTCCGGACAAGCCGGAATGACAGCAGATGGGCCGAATGTGGCTTTGTTAATGTATATTTTAGTATGTATTCCGTCATACCGGCGAAAGCCGGTATCCAGTGACTTTATAGGGAAAGTTAAGGCAAAGTCGCTGGATTCCGGGTCAAGCCCGGAATGACTGAAAAAGCATTCGAATGTCAAAATTATTATTAGAATATTAGAACCTGTCTCAAAATTGATTTTGAAGCGAAAGAGAGAGGAAATCGTGGCAGACAAGGAGAAAAGGGGAAATCGCCCGGAGGCGCAACAGCGTTGCGTTGAGGACGATTTTACCTTGACGACACCGTATGCCTCGATTTCAGTCCCGCCATGGCGGGACAGCCAGAAGCGATTTTGAGATAGGTTCTAATAACAATCACTCATCACACAGGGGATTACATGGAGGCGCTAAGGATGACAAACAGGAAAAAGGATAAAAAAGGGGAAATCGGATCGACAAAACATGGCAGCCAAATATCCGGGAAACTGGCGATCACAACCATGCTTGCGGCGGCGGCCATCTTCATGGCCGGCCTGTTGCCCTCCACGGCACACGGCATGGAAAACAGTCCCAACCCCGGGATGGCTGGAATGGGCAATATGAGCGCTCCCGGGAGAGCCAAACCCGTTGGAAACGAGATATGCCCGGTCAGCGGCGAGAAGATAAACCCGAAACACAAGGTAAGCTACGAATATAAAGGCCGGATATACAATTTCTGCTGTACGGATTGCCTGAAACTGTTCAAGAAGGACCCGGAAAAATATATTAGCAGGATGAAAAAGGGTGGGACCGGGGCCGCAAGCCCGAAGAAACCCTCGCACTAATCTAAATTAGATGATTGTAAGAAAAAGGACGGTCTTTAGGGTAGATTAGCGTATCGGCAATCATCCCTGTGGACGGGTCATAGGAGCTGGTGAACGTGTTGCCGTTTACATTAACCGAATCGGTCAGCCCGGTAAAGCTGAAGGGATTGGCCGGGTCGCTTAAATTCGCTGTCCTGAATTCACTCAAGCTATATTGCAGCCCGCCTGGCGTCGTCACATTCATAAAGCTCGTAACCGGCGCGAGCATCCCGAAGCGGGGGTCCGGCCCCATAATCGTGTTCACCACCGTGCCGTCGGGGTAGCTGGCCGTACCGCCGCCATAGGCATCCTCAGTCGTCACCGTCTGCCTGCCCGCGGGATCGACATTCGTCATGGTGGTTGTCCCGTCTAAATTGGTTTGCACCTCGTAAGTGCTGGTAAGCCCCATGCCGGTAGTCTTAATAGTTGCTGACCCATTTTCCTATTTCTCAAAAATGTCAAGATTCAAGACCTGACCCCTTTATTTGAAGCTTTTTGCCTGCGCGATGGAGGCCAGGGCCGGCTACATCGTCTCCCGAGACCCGCACCTGAGAAATCTCAAGCACTTCCACGGCGTAAAGATCATCGACGTCAAAGCGTTCGTCGAGAGGGTGAGGAAGGAATAAGTTAATCCATGTGGGCTTTTCATTTAATGTGGAGCTCTCTTTGGCGTTTTTGCGCTTTGTAAGAAATAATAAAACCTGCGGTATTCAAGATACTAAAAATAACATTAAGCGGATACGAAAACCAAATGAAAAAATTTAAAATGACCAATAAACAAAGTATAGTGAACTCATATGCCCTTAACGCAAAACCCTTTCGGGTACGCTTTAAAAAAGATTTTATTGTCAATGCTATTACAATCCAAATGCCATAATGTAATATCGCACTAAGGGAAAGCTTGCCTCCCAGCAAAGGTGCAGCAAGATAGACAATAATAAACACTGCCGCCACTATCAACCAAAAATTTATAAAAAATGATGCGATCTTATAAATTTCTTCCTTATTCGCCATTGATTTTTTTAGTGGGACGGACATTTCTTGTTTTTATTGCAACTATTGAGCCCTTCAATTCCTGAATTTATTCTATTAATTGCATCCGCTCCAGCCTCGATAATTTCAGGCGCGGCTGCTGGTGCTAACCACCAAAATTCCGGTCCGGCCGCAGAGACCGTAACTGCAGCAACTCCCGTTGCGACCGCGCCACCAGCTTCTATACTGCCTGAAACAATATCAGCAAGTGGGGCCCAAAAACACGAGTTTGGAAACCTTTCTGAAAAAGAAGGTAATTTTGGCAACCAATTAAGCCATAGGCCCGATGAATCTGTATTGTTTACAGGATCCACCAAGCTGTAACCGTAAAGGTTTGTATCTCCGCCTTTGAATCTTATCGGGTCTTTTGCCGTCCATCTGCCTGTCTGGGGATCGTAATCTCTCGCACCAAATCTCACTAATCCAGTGGCGTGATCATACAAGCCGCCAGCGAATCCGAACGGCTGGAAACCGGGATTGGAATCGTAAATCACATTCCCGAATTCATCATAGTCCACGCGTTCGACAATCTGTCCGGAATTGATGTCAACAATCAACCTTGGAGAGCCAAGTTGGTCGGTAATGACCCTATAGGTCTCTCCGCCCTTGATGATATAATCCGGGACGTTTACTCTAGTGCCATATATAAATCTTGAAACGATATTTCCATTGCCATCCAGTTCCGCCACAGGCCGCAACTGATTTTCATATATAAAGCCTTGGACTAAAACGCCATTGACCTCTTTGCCCACTCTCCTGTTTTGTCCATCAATCACATAATCAATCCTTGTGCCATTAGGCAGAATGACTGTCGTCAAATTCCCGAAGTCATCATAACCGTACTGCGTTGCGCCATATGGGCCAGTTTTGGAAGCCAGCTCGCCGTTGTCAGTATAGGTATACGAATATGGCCCATAGGTAACAAGGCGGTCCTGGGCGTCATACGTGCCGTTGTAAATGCCTAAACTGCCGGAATAGAGCAGGCGATTGCCGTTTGAGTCGTACTCGTAATGGCCGATGTTTGCGCCGTTCTTGGTGACGTCAATGAGCCGTCCGCCTTGATCATAGGCATATGTATAGGTGTCCGTAACTCCGCCTATGGTCTCCGTCTTCTGCGTAATCCGGCCAAGGTTATCTCTGGCATACTGTTCGCTTAAAAGCGGGCTTCCGTTAAAGGAAGGTAAGCGTCAAGTAAAGTACATCTTCCGCTGAAGTGCCCAGCCATGCCATCCTACTTCTGAATAACAAAACAGAAGGAGGCGCGGGCATGGAAAAATCAGAACGGATTGAAAGG
>JAKAHV010000026.1 GCA_021825295.1 Nitrospirota bacterium | reverse complement strand
AATAAGATAAGGGTCATTCAGAGAAGGGCATACGGACTAAGAGATGAAGAATACCTTCGCCTAAAAGTCCTTACTTGCATGCTCAAGGAGATATAAATGACCCACACTCTTACGCGAAGACCCAAAAGAAGATTGTCTATTTTGCCATTGAATCCTGCACAAACTTGCCCTTTGTATATTCATGGGGCGCGTCTTCACTTTCCACAATTATCGCTAAATTCAAACCGCTATTGTCCTGAGCCTTCACGGGGGAAAACAGCAGGACACGACACTTGGCTGTCGCTCTAAAAAAGCGCAGACTTCGGCCCAAAGTCCTCGCGGCAGAACAGATGTAATCGCAAGGGTTACCATTTGAAAGCAACGTTTTAAAAAAACCGTGATTCTTTTATAACAATTTGAACATTGAAAAGTTATGTACATTATGATAGTGTACAAATATGATCGATTTCTCCTTGGTAAAAGGGTTCGATTGGGATAAAGGCAATACCGAAAAAAATGTGAAGCATGGTGTAACCAAAATGGAAGCCGAACAGATCTTTTTTAATCATCCGCTGCTTGTCTTGGTGGACCAGAAGCACAGTCAGAGCGAGTCGCGATTTCACGCTTATGGCAAGACTATGGAAGGGCGGCTTTTGCTGGTGACTTTCACCTTGAGATCGAATGGGACACTGTTGAGAGTTATTTCAGCCCGCAATATGTCCGCGCGGGAAAGGAAGAGATACCATGAAGAATCTGAAACCAGTTCCTAAATTCAAATCCGAAGACGAGGAACGGGAATTCTGGCAGAGTCACGATACCGCGGATTATTTTGATCTGTCGCGGGCCGTGCCTGCGCGGTTTCCTAATTTAAAGCCGACCACCAAGTCAATTACGATCCGCCTGCCGCTTGCGCTCCTGGAAGCACTCAAAGTCGAAGCGAATAAACGCGATGTACCATATCAGTCTTTGGTCAAAATTTGGCTTAACGAAAAATTACATGAGTGCTGAAACGGGAGGTCCGCAACCGGCTTCTCATGCGCGATTTGTAAAAGGGGAAAGGGATAACATTCCTTTTTGGTTTTGCCATCTTGATTAAATAGAACCGTTGTTGCATTGCTCGGGACCGACGCAGGTTTCCAGAAGAAATATGTGATGTGTGTCCTTCTCCTAAATCCCCATGGCCTTGAGCATCTCCATTTCCTTGCGCAAAATGATGTTTACAACTTTGTCGAGGCCGATCTTTTTTTTGGATGCCGTTTTGCCGAAAAACTCTTTGACCTCTTTATCCAGGTATATTGGAATTTCGAGCCTTTCCATTGGTCTGTAAAATTCCCCCTGAACAGCTTTGGAGAAATCGTATTCTTTTTTCATGATATTATCCTCTCTTTTCGAAATACTTTGCTTCTTCATGCTTGGTAGCCTTTCTCGCGGATATTATCCGAACGGTTTCTTTGCCTTTTATCTTTCTGTACGTATGGACAACGACAAGGACTTTGCCGTTCAATCCCTGTCCAATGGTAACTTTTAGAAGTTTATCAAAAGGGGTCAGATAATTTAAACCCCCATGCCTCCGCAGGTGATTATATTCGAAGAGAAACCCGCCCATCTGTTCCGTCACTTCATTTAAATTCTCGAATGTATTCGGCCTGAAAAACTCCTTCTTAAGTATTCTGAAAAATGCTTCGACCTTGCCGTTTGTCTGTGGCCTGTAGGGCCTTGTCGTATAATGCCTGAGCCCTATCTGCTGACAGAAAGTCTCGAAGGGGTGTTCCCTCTCCAGCGACCCTTTGAACTCATGGCCGTTGTCCGAAATCAATGCTTCGAACTCAAACCCGTGTTTGAACCAGCTAAGTCCCCTCGCCATGAAATAGGTCAATGTGCTTTATACAACCGTCCCCTTTTCGTTTCTTGCCACTACTCTTTTCAGTTCCGCTAGCCTATCCACACGGTTTTCCCTCTGTCTGCCATCCCGTTGATGATGTTGTTTGTCGTGCCCCTGTAACCCACCTTGAGGTTTGATTCAAGGCCGTAATATTTTAGACAGGTGCCGCAGGAGAATATCTCTACTCCCATCGCCTCTATATCCTTAAGGACGGGAATCAGTTCCTCATTGACCGTCGTAAGCTTCACCCCGGCGTTAAGGAAAAAGACCGTATGCGGAACTTCCTTCGTCACCTTCATCGTCTCGAAAAACCCTTTGATGAGCATCCGGCCAAGCTCTTCATCCTTGCCCAACTGGTCGGCAGCCACTACCATGAGGATATCTTTTCTTCCCTCCGCAACTTCCTCTTTTTTCTTTTCCGGCACATTCGCGGGCTGGCAAGTGTATCCTTTTACAATTTTTACCCGAAAGTCCTGCCCCTCCCTAAAAACCTCCGCATAACAGCCGGCGCTTTGAGCGAACATCAAAACGTTTTCCGATGAACCGTAATTGTCCACCAGGACTTCCACTATCCCTTCCTTTATACCGGACAGGGCTTCCTGCGCCATCATGACAGGCCTGGGGCACCCAAGCCCCCTTGCGTCAATTACCATTTTCATGCCTCTCTTTCTCTTTTTGGAGGGGGATAGTGGGAATCGAACCCACCGCACCACTATCGAGGGGCGCGAGCATGGTTTTGCAGACCATGTGGGGCACCAGCCCCATACCCCCCGGTAAATTCATCTTCCCAAAGCATATAGGGCGGCCCCAAGGGCCCCTGTAATCTCCGGGCTTTTGGCCACATTTATTGTTTTCCCCGTGCCTGTCTCAAGCAGGTTTTTAAGTAGGCCGTTCCTGGCGCAGCCACCGGCAAATACAACTTCCTCTTCCAGTGAAACCCTGCGCGCCATGGAAAGCACCCTACTGGCCACCGAGCGATGCAGGGCCAGGGCTATGTCTTCCCTCCCGGCCCCTTTCGTTATGAGGGAAATGACTTCGGACTCGGCAAAAACCGTGCACATGCTGTTTATCTGCAGTTCCCTGCGGCCCTCGGGCGATACGAAGCCAAAACCCTCTAGAGAATAGCCAAGGGCCCTGGCCATTATCTCCACAAATTTACCCGTGCCTGCGGCGCACCTGTCGTTCATCTCGAATTTTTTGACGCTGCCCGCATCATCAAGGCTAATGACCTTGGTGTCCTGCCCGCCGATGTCAATTATGGTGCGGCACGAGGGGAACATTGCGCGTGCCCCCCTCGCGAACGCCTTTATCTCCGTGATGGTCTTTATATCGGAGTGGACCTCAAGGAGATGCCGTCCGTAACCCGTGGCAACGACTTTGTCAGCGGCGGTTTCCTCCAGGAGCTCCTTGCACCTTTCCAGCGGGTCGAAGGAGGTATCGACCATCCTCGTTGCCGCCAGCTCCCCATTTTCAAGCAAAGCGGCCTTTATGAACCTGGAGCCTATGTCTATCCCCAAAACCCTCATTGTCCTTTTACCTCAACATCTCGATGAAGGCTTCCACCCTGGTTTTGAGCTGGCCGAAATCCTCCATGCTGTAGTCCGTCTCTATCCTCATGAAGGGCACCTCGGTGACCGCCTTTTCTGCCTTGTGCGCCTCCATCAGATATGGCGTGCAGAACTGGAGTGAATAGTGGATGACGCCGTCCGCATGGAGACTTTTGGTCAAAGCCTTTATGTTATCCAGTCTCTCAGTGTTTGGCGTAAAGCAGGCACAGTCTATGCCCAGATAGCGGGAGGCCAGTTTCTCCATCGCTTCGTCCACAGTTGAGAAATTCTCATCCAGCAGGTCTCTGTGATTTCTTTCTCCTATGCAGGACTCCTCGCCCACCGCCACCGCGCCGCTTCCCTCGATTATCGCGTGGAGCTTCCAGTTTGGTATCGCCATCGGAGAGCCTGAGACGAGTATGCGCGGCGCGCCTTTGGCAGCCACACCAGTTCCATTTGACACCCGCTGATCGAGTTCGTCACAGAGCTTGTTTGTCATCTCCGTGAACCTCTTTGGGTCGTCATAGAAGGAGACCTGGTTTACAAGCAGTGCGTCAAGCCCCGATATCGGGGCGGGGTCCGCCGCCCTGAGCCTGCTTAGCCGCTGAAGCGCTCTCCGTTTGACATTGACGACAGAGGCGGATTTTTTGAGACCCTCAACGGTTATCTTCTTCCTGGAAAGCGCCTCCATCTTGTCCTTGAACCGCCTCACCTCGCTTAGCCAGAGCTTCCTGTCCTCGGTGGTCTTCATATGGGGGATTTCCATTACATAAACCTTCCCGGTGATGTCGTTAAAGCTTTCGTATGCTTTTTTCTTGCCGTCGCAGGTGGTCTCGCCCACGATGAGGTCTGCCGACTCCACATATGGGCAAAGACCCGAGAGCTTGAACCCCATGAAGGCCTTTATCAAGGCGCAGGTATTCCTGGGTATGAATTTCTCGGCCTCCTCGGAACCCACCTCTGCCCCCGCGCAAAGGCCTATGCACACGCCGTCCGCGGCAAGCACGATCTCCTCCGGCACATATACGCAAAAAGTACCCACGACTTTACGGCCCGCTTCCTTTGCGTTCACGATCTCTTCTATCCTGAGGCCGTGTACTTCGGATATGACGAAATCAAAATATTCCATCGCCTTGGGCCTGTTTTTCTGGGAGAGATAAATGTCCGTGTACGCCTTTGAAAGTACGCCCAGCAGCCCGGCATGATTTTCAAGGTTAAGCCCAAGCTCTTCCCACATCTTTGCATAGTCTTTTCCGCTCATCTGGCCTCCAATTTTTTTGTTTTTTTTAAAATTATATAAACCGAACCCGGAGAACACAGCAAGGTCGAAGGTGAGGTAAAAAAAACCTCAACGCAGTACTTAAGAACGTTTTGCCGCACTTAACGGGTAATGGCAAAAAAGTCCGTCAGTTTTAGCAACTTGAGGTTTTTAGATATTTATCGTAATGGCGTTTTGGGAGATGTGCTTCTGATCAGATCAGCGGGTCATGCATACGAGAAAGTGAACAATGGCAGCCGCCGGACCAAAAACTCCATTACCGGAAAACCTCGACCAGGCTTTTGACGAGCATCGTCAACCAAGCCCGGATTTAAAAAGCCCGGTATGAAATTTCCTAGCGGTCACCTGTTCACCTCCTTTTTAAGATATTACTCTCAAAGTATAAGAATAGATTTTAACTTCTGTCAAGCAAAAGAAACTACACTCTCAGCTTTCAGGTGCAGTTTTTAAAGGTGCTTCCAATAATACGGGACGTAACCTGCATCCTATCTGTGATCACGCACATACAAAGGTACAGGGTGAAACTTGAGCATAGAAAAGCAATGCTAATTGTGGAGGTTCGGGGTAATCGCATTGGTCTGCTGCGCGTATTTCCAACAGGGCCCCTTGCGGCTGTGGCGAAAAAGAGGGACGCGCCTTTGGCTTACAAGTGAAAACCCTCTCCCCGGGGGGAGAGGCTCAGGAGAGGCTCTCAAGCTCCTGTTTTTCCTGAAGCAGCCTCGCCTTTTCCTGCATCAAGGGCGGCAGGACGTTGGTCTCCATGTCTTTTATCTTCGCCTCAAGCTGCTGCTTGGCCAGGAAATTGGCCTGCACCATCTGCTGCTGCGCGGGGCCAAGGAACTGGCCATACTGCTGGTTTGCCTGGATCTGGCTTTTCCCGGCCCCTATGGCCGCCTGCCTGCCCTGGTTAAACAGGTTTTGTATGCGGAGCATGACCTCCTGGTATTGCGCCTTCAGTTGCCTGTATTCGTCTTCCTTCGCCTTTATCTCCGCCAGCCGCCTGTTTATCTCCGCCAGCCTGCCGCTATTATTTGTCTTCGGCCGCGAGGGCTGCGCCTGGGTTTTTTTTGCCGGCGCAGTGTATTCAGGCAGGACGACGGTCGGCTCCTGCCTGGATTTTTCTATCCGGAGCACGTCTTTTTCCGGGATGCCGATCGTGCCGCCTCCGTACTGGAACCTGATCTCTCCATCGGCCCGCGTATAGGAGCCAATTCCCTCCAGGACCGAACCGTTTTTGAGTATCAGCCTGTAGGCCGCCAGCGCCGGGGAGACGGCCAGAAAAAAGGCCGAAATGGAAAGCAAAAAGGCGAACGCCATGAGTTTAAAGCGCATCATCGGTGTCATTCTAACACATTTTCCTTTTTATCAAGAGTGCTTTTGATCACCTGGGCCAGCTCCGTGCCGATTCCGTCCACCAGGCTTATCTCCTCCGCCCCGGCCTGCCTGATGGCCTCGAGGCTTCCGAAATGTTTTAAAAGGGCCAGTCGCCTCTTCCTGCCGATTCCCTTCACCGCCTCCAGGGGCGAAGAGAGGAGGCTTTTGCCGCGGAGCCTCTTGTGGAAACCGATTGCGAAACGGTGTACCTCGTCACGTATCCGCTTCAGAAGAAGCGACGAAGGGCTGCCGTCCTCGATGTTCACCGGCAGCTCCGAAACGGTTGTAAAGACCCTGTCCGGGTCTTTGGCGACGGCGATGACCCCTGCCGGGGGTTTTTGGGGATCGGCAAGCGTGTAGACCGCCTTCATTGCGGCTTCGAGCTGCCCCTTGCCCCCGTCTATAACCACAAGCTCCGGCCTGTCGGCGCCCAGGTCCGCCAGCACCCTGGCGACTGTCTCCTCCATCATCCGGTAATCGTCCATCTTCCCGGCGGGGACGGTCTTTATCTTCACGTGCCGGTAAAACTCCTTCCTGAACTCGCCATCCGCCCAGTATATGAACCCCCCGACGGGCTGCGCCCCGAAGGTCGTGGATATATCGAACGCGCCAATGCTGGCAGGCGCTTTCCTGAGGTAAAACCTCTCCTTGAGAGACTCTAGCGTTTTGCCGCCTGGCGCGGCCCTCCTTGCCCTCAGAAGCTCGGCCGCGTTCCGCTCGGCCATCTTCAGAAGATCGTTTTTCTTTCCGCGCGCGGGCACATGGATTTTTACCCTGCCCTGCTTCCTGGCGGAAAGCCATGCCTCCAAGGAGGCGGCATCCCGAGGCCTTTTTCTGAGGAGTATCGCCTCCGGAGGGATTATTTCCTTCGAGTAAAACATCTCCAGAAAGCCGGCCAAAAACTCCTCCAGTGGCATCGGGGCCTGGTTTGGAAGGTAAAAATCCCTGCTGCCTATCATCGATCCCTTTCTTATGAAGAATACCTGTACGGCCTGCGCGGCGGCTCCGTCTTCACTGGCATGGCCGATGACATCGATGTCCCCAAGCTCCGGGGAGATGACCTTCTGCTGCTCCAGCGCCCTTTTAAGGGCCTCGATCCTGTCCCGGAGCCTTGCCGCGTCCTCATAGAGCTGCTCTTCGGCAAGCCTGTACATCGTGTTCTCCAGCTCCTTCAGGAGCCCCTTCTTGTCTCCTTCGAGGAATAGCCGCACCTCTTCCACGGCCTTCATGTATTCCTCCCTGCTTATGCTGCCGTCGCAGGGCGCGGGGCATCTGCCGATCTGGCGCTGAATGCACGGACGCATCTTCCTGTCCAGGCGGTAACGGCACGGCCTTATATTGAAATGCCTTCGAACGAAGGCGAGGGTCTCCCACATGGCGCTGGCCGGCACAAACGGACCGTAATAGAGCGCCCCGTCCCTCAGGATGCGCCTCGTCACCTCCAGCCGGGGCCATTCCTCGTTCACCGTGAGTTTCAGATAGGGATAGTTCTTGTCGTCCCGGAATATGACATTGAAGGGGGGCCTGTGCTCCTTTATCAGATTGGCCTCCAGGGCGAAGGCCTCAAGTTCGCTGTCGGTCACGATGTAGGAGAAATCCCGCACCCGCTTCACCATGCCCTGCTTCCGCTCGTCGAGCGCGGCGCCCTTCTGGAAATAGCTCCGCAGGCGGTTCCGGAGGCTTTTGGCCTTGCCTGCGTAAAGGACCTTTCCGTTTTCGTCCTTGAAGAGGTATACGCCGGGCTGCGCGGGCACTTTGGAGAGTTTCAGTTTTAAATCCATTTTTAATAATATAACACCCTCCCCTAATCCCCTCCCTTCAGGCAGGGGGTTTCACTAAAGACCGGCCTTTAGTGAAACCCTTCCCCTGAAAAGGGGGAGGGTTGGGAGGGGGTGTTTATCTGGGGGGTGTTTATCCTCTTACTTTATCCGCTCGGCCCGGGCCCCGAGCGCGAGCAGTTTTTTCTCCATCTGCTCATAGCCCCTGTCCAGGTGGTAAATCCTGTGCACGACGCTTTCGCTCTCTGCCGCGAGCGCGGCCAGAACCAGGGAGGCGGAGGCGCGCAAATCGGTGGCCATGACCTCGGCCCCCTTCAGCGCGGGGACCCCTTTCACTGTCGCCAGGCCGCCCTGGAGGTCTATGTCCGCCCCCATACGCTTAAGCTCCGGCACATGCATGAAACGGTTTTCGAATACGGTCTCGTTTATCGTGCTGGTGCCGCCGGCGATGCACATTAAGGCCATGAACTGGGCCTGCACGTCGGTGGGGAACCCCGGATATGGCATGGTGGTGATGTTTACGGAGCGCGGCCTGCCGTTGCCTTTCACCCTGAGCCCGGCGGGTGTTTTCTTCACCTCCGCCCCGGTCTCCCGGAGTTTTATGGAGACCGCGTCGAGGTGCTCCGGGCGGCTGTTTTTGATGAGTATGTCCCCTCCGGTCACGGCCGCGGCGACCGCGAAGGTAGCGGTCTCTATCCTGTCCGGAATGGCTTCATGGTCGAAGGGTTTCAGCTCGTCCACGCCCTCTATCTCTATGAGACTGCCGCCTGCGCCCTCTATCTTCGCGCCCATCGCCTGGAGGGTTTCCGCGAGGTCGACTATCTCCGGCTCGCGGGCGGCGTTTTCAAGAACGGTCACCCCCTTTGCGAGCGCGGCGGCCATCATCAGGTTTTCGGTGCCGGTCACGGTGGGCAGATCGAAATAGAGCGAAGCGCCTTTAAGCCTCCTGGCCTTCGCGATGACATAGCCGCCTTCAAGCTCTATCTTCGCGCCCATCTTTTCAAGCCCCATCAGGTGAAGGTTTATGGGCCTCGCCCCTATGGCGCAGCCGCCGGGAAGCGACACCTTCGCCCTGCCGTACCTCGCGGTCAGCGGCCCGAGGACGAGGACCGAGGCGCGCATGGTCTTTACAAGCTCGTAGGCGGCCACGGGGTTTTTAAGCTCCGATGCGTCTATTTCCGCCAGGGAATCATCAGGGGAGAAGTTGAAGCGAGCTCCCATCTGCTCAAGGAGCGCCCCCATCGTGAGCACGTCCCTCAGCGCGGGCAGGCCCCGCAGGACGCTCCTGCCCCCGGCCAGTATCGCGGCGGCCATTATGGGAAGGCTCGCGTTCTTCGAGCCGCTTATCGACACAGTCCCCTTCAGCGGCACGCCGCCCCTTATGAGCAATTTCTCCATGTTTACCTAGAATAACAGAAAAAGACGGGCGCCATAAAGCACGGAGAAATTGCCGGAAGGGGCGGGTCTTGCCTTATGACTTTTTGCTCGTCACCGCGAAGAAATCCGTGATCTTCCTCTCGACGTGATCGCTTCCGCAATAATCACATTTTATCTTCGGCTTGGATTCATATTCTTTTACCGGCATAAAAACGGTAAAATCCTTTCCGCAATCCTTGCAGGTATATTCGTATGCGGGCATACAGCGCCTCCTTTTCGGCCTCAAAACCTTCTCCTAATTGAAATTGTACCGTATGCCACCTTTTTGGCAATTAGGCAGGCTGCCCTCTCATGCGCACTGCCGGCGGAAGCGCCATACTGCGAAAACCGATACCGATCCGCCGATGGCCGCCATGTCAAGCACCGGCTGCCAGAGGATGCCTGGGCCCGCGCCCTTAAGAAATATTCCGTAGCTGGCATCGATGTAATGGCGAAGAGGAGAAAAAAGAGTCAGCACCTGGAGCCAATGGGGCATGGCGTCAACCGGCGTCCAAAGGCCGGAGACCATGATGATCGGGGCCACCAGCAGCAGGCTCTGCAGCCCCGCCTGGGCCATGTTCCCGGCGATTGTGGAGATGAAAAGCCCAAGTCCGGAGCAGGCCAGGATATATATGGCTGTAACAATGAAAAAAAGGGCGAGACTGCCTCTTACCGGCAGATGGAAAAATGGCTTCAGGACGGCAAAGACACAGATGGTTGTCCAGCCCAGAACCGCCGCGGTCACCGCCGCCACCTTCGAAAACATGACCTGAAAGGGGGAAAGCGGGGAGACAAGGAGCTGTTCCACCGTGCCCCTCTCCTTTTCCTTTACCATGGCCATCGCCGGAAGGACTATTGAGAATATCGTCACCGCCTCAAGCAGTTCGGCAATGGACATGAACCAGCCTTCATTCAGGTTGGGGTTGTACAAAACGCGCTCCTCGCTGGTGATTGCGGGCAGCGCCCCGGGGCCTTCCGGCGGGGAAACCCCGCCCCTGCCGGATTCCGGAATAAAACCCCCCGTTATCACCCTCCCGTAATTATAAGCCTGCAGGGCCTGAAGGGGGTAAGTGGCATCAAGCCGCATCTGGATGCGGGCGGGCCTGCCCGCAAGGACCGATTCCTCGAATTTCGGGGGGATGTCCAGCACCATCATCACTTTTCCACTGTCCAGAAGGCCCAGGCCTTTATGGCCCTCCCGGGCCCTTACGAGCCGGAAATACGGCTGCCTGAAGCGGCTTGCCAGCTCGCGGGACAAGCTGCTTCCGTCCTCGTCCCTTACAGCGGCCGCCGCATGGTAAAGCTGCATGTTCACGCTTCTGCCCAGAAGGAAGACATTGAATGTAAACATGTACAGCATGGAAAAGAGGATGACCCGGTCGCGGAAAATCTGGAGCAGCTCCTTCATTATCAAGGCCCGCATCCGGCCAAGCCAGAGCGCGGCCCGCCGCCGGGAAGGACCGTTCCTCATGCCGCGCGCCTCTTCCTGAAAAGAAAATATCCCGCCGCCATAAGCGCCGAGGCATAAACGAGCAGGGCCGCCAGCCGGCCCCAGAGCACGCCCACCCCCGCCCCTTTAAGGAAGATGCCAATCACAATGTCCGTATAATACATCGCGGGAATCAGGTGCGCCTGGATTCTGCCTGCCGCGTCCAGTGAGGCAACGGGCATGAGAAGGCCGGAATAGACGGAAACGGGCACAAAGGTGAGGATAAGGCAAAAGACAATCGCGGAAACCTGGGTGCTTGCCAGAAGCGATACGACAAGGCCGATTCCCGCGGTGCAGGCCGCGAAGACGAAAGAACATGCGATAAAGAAAAAAAGCCCCCCTCTGAAAGGCGCTCCGAAAGGCCCGACCGCAACCGCCCAGAGGACCATGGCGTTCACAAAGGATATGGCTATGTAAGGGCTGAATTTTCCAAGCAGAAACTCTCCCCGGCTCACGGTCGAGGAGTATATGTTATAGATGGCCCCGCTTTCCTTCTCCCGGACGATGCCGACAGCCGTAAGAAGAGGCGGCGATACCATCAGGACAACCATGATAAGCCTGGGTATCAGCGACCAGTCGCTCACGCTCTGATCAAAGAGGTATCTGACCTCCAGGCGGACGGGCTGCAACTGCCGCCGGGCCATGGAAAGCGAAACCCCGCGCGTCCGCGAGACATTCTCAGCCATCCTCTGCAGGCTTGCCGCGCCGTTGATGGCCAGGACAAATCCCTTTATGGTCTGCGCGCGGGATGGGAACGTGCCGTCTATGAGGGCCTGCACGCGCGCCGGCAGCCCCGCGGCAAGGTCTCTCTGAAAGTTGGCGGGTATTATTATGGCGACCCCGACCTTTCCCCCCGCAAGCAGGGGTCCGAGCTGCCGCTCGCCCTGCGCATAGCCCTTGAAGTCAAAATACCGGGAGCTTATGAACCTGTATGCATAATCGCGGCTGCAGGCGGTGCCGTCGTAATCAACCACGGCCAGCGGGATGTTTCTGACGTCAAAGGAAAAACCGAACCTGAAAATCAGCATGAGCATGAGGGGGACGATAAAGGCCAGCGAGAAGAAAAGCCTGTCCCTGGTTATCTCCAGCCATTCCTTTGAGGCCATGGCCGCTATCCTGCTGATTTCCATCAGGCGGCTTTTTCGCGCCCTTCCATGGCAAGGACGTGGTATACGAAGACATCCTCCGTGTCCGGAGGCCTGACGGAATAGCCCAGTATCTTCAGCCCGGGGGGCAGAAGGGCCCGGCGGCTGCGCGACAACGCCAGTTCCGGGTCTCTGGAAAGGATATGGATCCGCCTGCCCCACAGGGCCGCGCCCGTCAAACCCGCGCCCTTTATTAGCTCCAGGGCCCTGAAGGGGTCCTCGACTTCAAGCTCAAGCACCGGCCCCGCCTTCTCCTGGACGGCAAGCCTGAGGTCCCGGGGCGGGGCGTCCGCTATGATCCTGCCCGCGTGCATCAGGGCGAGCCGGCCGCAGTGTCCGGCTTCAAGCATGTAGTGGGTGGTTACCAGTATCGCCACACCCTCCCTGTTTGCCAGAGTAAAAAGAATGTCCCAGAAATGACGCCTCCCCACGGGGTCCACCCCGGAGGTGGGCTCGTCGAGAAAGAGTATTGCCGGGCTGTGAACAAGAGAGCATCCAAGGGCAAGGCGCTGGCGCATCCCCACGGGCATCCGGCCCGCCAGCGAGGATTCATAGCCGCGAAGCCCCGCCATCTGCAGGATCCATTCGGCCCTCGACCTTGCCCGCCTGGCCGAAAGGCCGTATATGCCGGCATAGAGGCGGATATTCTCGGCCACGGTCAGGTCATTGTAAAGGGAGAAAAACTGGGACATATAGCCGATGTTTTCCCTTATCTCGCGTCCTGCGCGGCGCATGTCGGCCCCCGCCACCCAACCCATGCCTGATGTGGGCGGCATTATGCCCGTTAGCATCTTGATCACGGTCGTCTTGCCGGCGCCGTTTGCCCCCAGAAGCCCGAAAATCTCGCCCTGTCTTACCTGAAAGCTTACATTGTCCACGGCCCTGAAAGAGCCGAAATCACGAACAAGATTGCGGGCCTCGATGGCGATTCCGGAGGATATCGCCCTCCTGGCCGCTTGTTCCCCCCGCGGCACGGGCGGCATCGCCGGGCCCTCTGTCTGCAAAAAACCCTTTTCCTGCATGATGGCGATAAAGACGTCCTCCAGCTCCGGTTCCGAGCATCTGATATCCTTTACATCCAGGCCGGAAAGCGCTCCCGAGACCCTGGCCGCCGCCTCATCCGGGGAGGCCCCTTTTGCGAAGACCCTCACCTCCCGCCCGAAGACGGCCGCTTGCCTGAAGACCGCCTTCAGACGGCCCGCGGCGCGCTCCGGATCATCGCATCTCAGCGACACGATGCTGCCCGGCACTGTCTTTAAAACGTCCGAGGGTTCGCCGCCTGCGATTATGCGCCCCTCGTAAAGCATCGACATCCTGTAAAACCTGGATGCCTCATCCATGTATGACGTTGAAATCAGGGCCGTCCGCCCGCCCTGGAGGAGTTCCGCGAGGATGGCCCAGAAATCCCGCCTCGATACGGGGTCGACACCCGTTGTCGGCTCATCCAGTATTAAAAGCTCCGGCTCATGTATGAGAGTGCAGGCAAGTCCCAGTTTCTGCCTCATCCCCCCCGAGAGGTGCCTTACCCTGCGCTGGCGGAAGCGCTCAAGCCTTGTTATGGCAAGCAGCCTCTCTTTCCTTTCGGCCAGGGCCGCACGGGAAACCAGCATAAGGCGGGCAAAGAAATCGATGTTTTCCTCTACGGACAGTTCGGGGTAGAGGTTAAGCCCAAGCCCCTGAGGCATGAAACCGATCCTGGGTTTAATGCGTTCGGCGGCGCGCTCCGAGCAGACAATCCCGCCAAAAACCCTTATCTGCCCCCCATTGTACGAAAGGACGCCGGCCGCCGCCTTCAGCAGGCTGCTTTTGCCGGCTCCGTCAGGGCCTATAAGCCCGTAGATCTCGCCCGGCATAACATCGAAGCTTACCCCCCGCACGGCGCGAACGGATTTATAGTCCTTTGTGAATTCCCTTACGCTTATGACCGGGTCCATGCCCTTCACCACCGGGGATTTTCCCATGGCGTGCCGGCTTTCCACTTTATAAGGGCATCCGCGGGCATCCCGGGCGTCAGGATGTGTCCGGGGTTCGAGACGAGAAACAGCTTTACGGCGTAGACGAGATTCACCCTTTCATCCCTGGTCTGGACCTCCTTCGGGGTGAATTCCGCCGTCGAAGAGATGTACCGGACCACGGCGTCAAAGTGCCTGCCGGGATAGGCATCCACAAATATGCGCGCCGGCAGCCCGAGGCGCACTTTGCCTATTAATCTTTCCGGCACATAGGCCTTCAGGTAAAGGCGGTCCATATCCACGATCTCAAGAAGAGGAGAGCCCTCCGCGACGACCTCGCCTTCGTCGGCGATGCGGGTGGTTACAACTCCGGGGGAGGGCGCAACGATGGTCAAATCCGAACAGACACTGCGTGCCCCAACAAGGGCGGCTGCCGCCTTGCCGCATTCAGCCTTCAGCGCGCGGAGCCCGTCTTGCCTGGCATTTATCTCCTGCCGGCCGAGTCTTGCCCGGTCAAGCTCCTTCTCGGATTGCACCAGCGCCGACCGGGAGGAGGCCATCTCGCTTTTTGCCTCTTCCAGGGCAAGCCTTGCCTGCTCACCCCTCCTCCTGCTTGCCGCGCCCTCCAGGACCATCTCGTTGAACCTTTTGGCGTCTCTTGCCGCCTGGGCCTCGGTTGCGCCGGCCATCGCCACCTGGGCCTCTGCATGGGCCACCCCCGCCCCGGCGGCCTTGATGGTGAGAGGGACTTCCTCTTTCAGGACCCCCAGGGAGGCGGATTCGGACCTGACTTTGTCCTCGCAGGCGGAAACGGCTTCATAAGCCTGCTCTGCTTTTGCCCTGGCCTGATCGTCATCAAGCTCCGCTAGTTTTTGGCCCGCAACAACATTGGCGCCCTCGCGGACAAGAAGCCTTTTAATCCTGCCGGGGAACTTGCTCGCCACCGCAACAAGGTCCCCCTCGATGCGCCCATTGGTCAGGACAAGCCCGTCCGGAAGCGGCGGCTTCCGTATCCACCGGATATAGGAGTAATATCCTGAAACGGCGAAGACGACCGCAAACAAGGCTATGAGAACTTTTTTACCCGATTGAAACAAGACAGAATCCGCAGGTTCAGGTCTGCCGGGCGGCCCCCATGAAAAGTGAAAGGTCCATACTGCGAAGTAGTATTGCACTCGGGCCGCCGCCCTGTCAAGAACATCCGGACGGCTTGGACATTGCCGCCCTTTTATCAAAAAAGTCCGCTTCGGGCGGCCCGCCGCTCCCATTGACAGGGGAAAGCCGATTTGTTATCGTAGGGCACTTGAGAGAGCTTGTGAATGAGCGGTATCGCCCGGAATTACAGATTGTTCTGGTCTTACAAGCCCCTGTGCTGGAATGCGTTTTTCAGCATCTTGTTTCTGATCTTCAGCCTGTTTATCAATTATCTGGCCAACATTTACGCAACTGTCCACGCCAGCAATTCCGTGACCGATCTTTTTCTCAGCAACCTGCCCGTGATAAACGTGTACCTCGTATTTTATCAGGGTTTTATCCTGCTTTCGGCGTTCATAGCCTTTCTCCTGGTGCGGGAGCCGGCCAAGATATCATTCGTGGTCAAAAGTATCTCCATTTTCATTTTGATCAGGGCCTTTTTCCTCACCCTCACCCATATAGGCGCGCCGCGCCTCCCCTATCATCCTGACCAGGACGGATTGCTCTCCGATTTCACTTCCGGAGAGGACATGTTTTTCTCGATGCATACGGGATTGCCTTTTCTCATGGCCTTGATGTTCTGGGAAAACAGGCGTTTAAAATATCTCTTTATTGCGGCCGCCTTTGTCTTCGGGGCGGGCGTCCTGGTGGGGCATCTGCATTATTCCATAGATGTCTTCGCGGCTCCCTTCATGGCTTATTCGATATTCTGCCTCGTGCAGAGGTTTTTCCCCGCGGACTACAGGATATTCACGGGCCGGGAGGCATAGCTTGAAGAAAGAGCCGCGTGATCATAATGGCCGCATCAACTTCGAAGGAGGATTTTTCGAAATGGAGAGGAAGCTTTTCAGCCGGTTGCTGACATGTGGAGTCTTGGTTCTTGCCCTTTCACTTCTTCTTTCATCATGCGGTGGCGGAGGAGGCGGCGGCCCGCAGTCCAATACGCCTTCTTCCGGCGCGGTTTTGTCGGGAAAGGCGTCTGACGGCCCCATAGCAGACGGGACGGTAGACGTTTATGCCCTTAATGCCGACGGCAGCACGGGGGCCCTGATTGCAACTGCAACGACGGATTCCAACGGGAACTATTCGGTGAATCTCGGCTCCTATTCAGGCAACGTGATAGTCGAGGTCGCGGGCGGGACATACACGGACGAGGCGACCGGGCAGACTTTTAACAACACCCTGATGCGGGCAGTCGTCAGCGGGGCCACCGGCAACATTTCCGTTGCCGTTACCCCCCTGACGGAAATAGCCACCGAGTATGCGGAATCAAAAGGCGGAAAAACGACGGCCAACATAAACGCGGCCAACGATCTGGTGTCCGACATGATCGGCGCAAACATAATCAGCACGATGCCCGACGACGCCACAAACGCCTCATCGACGTCCGGCGCCCAGCCTGTATCCGTAACCTACGGGCTTGAGCTGGCCGCCATCTCCCAGATGATCAAGAGCGGCCGGGCAACCGGCCTGGCAGACGCCATGACGCTGATAAAAAACGATCTGGCCCAAAACGGCGACCTGAAGGCGACCGGAGGGGCGCTCAACAACGCCCTGGTGGGTTTTTGCGGCAGTCAATACAACAAGACCGGCATAACTGACTGCACGAAGACCGCCCTCTACAATTCGGTCAGCTTCATTACGAGCAATCAGATAAATCCGTACATGACCAGCAGCGGCCTCGACAACGCGAAGGGTCTGATAACCGACCTGAGGAACACCGCCCTCAGCGTCTACAACTACCGGGGCTATGGCGAGCCGGGGATAATAAACGCCTCGGTAAATACTTCAATTACGCAAATTTCGGGCAAACTGGACTCCTTCAAGTCGGATATTAAAACACAGGCCGCCGTAACCGGCGCCGTGCTGGATTATTTCGGCGGCGCGGTCATCAACGGCATTGGCGGCGGCATCCTGAACGGCCACATCTCTCCCAGCGGATACAGTGTTGCCATGACGGGCACAACCTTTACGGTCTCTGCCTTCGATAATGCAACCGGGCAATATGATATTCCGGCTGCAACGGGCAAGGTCACGAGTTACCAGCAGGACCCGGCGGGCCTGCCGACTTCGGGGACAATCGATATTACATCCAAGATTCCAGGCACTAGCCTCAACGCCACAAGCCAATTCACCTTTTCAGGCGCCACGAACAGCGGCTCATATACAAGCATTTCCCTTACCGGCACGATGACCGACCCATACACAGGCGTCACGGCGGACTTAAGCCAGTTCAATATCGCTTTTGGTCAGATGCTGGGTGTGGCTCTGCCCACGAACATTTCCATTTCGGGAAATATTGCCATCAACGGGCTGGCCCGGCTTGACGGCTCGCTTGCCGCCAGCAACCTGTTCAGCAGCGGTTCGGCCACCCCGTCACTGAGTTTCACCGGCACGATGGAGCAACTCGATGCAAGCAACTCGCCTACCGGAGCGAAGTTCACGGGGTCTTTGAATGTCTCTTCAGGCAATCTCGTCAATTACATGGAAAACAGCGGAACTTCCGGCAATTTCCTGCAATTCAATGGCACATTCATCGGCACCGTCAGCGCGCCAAACCGGCCGGCCATAACCGCCACCATCGGGGCTTCGTGCTCCGCTTACCAGCAGTACAACCTGACTTTCTCCTATAAGAGGACCAATACGGACGGCACGTATGTATCGCTTTCCGGAGGCGGCACATACAATTCCGGCACAAAACAATTTCAGGCCACTCTGACCAATCAGAACGGATTGAATCTGAATGTGTCCTCTGCCGGCAACATTTTGAGCGGCACCATCACCTCCACTGGCGGAACGAACCTCGCCAACTTCGTGATGATCGATCATATCCCATCTGTAAAATTCGCAGACGGCTATGTAGAATCGATATTCTAAATGGATTCAAGAGGAGGGAGGGCCGCAAGGCCCTCCCGTTTTTTTATTCTCAGGGGCGCCGCCCTGTTTCCCCTGGTTTTCCTGGCCCTTCTTTTCCCGGCGTCCCGCCCCGCTTCGGCGCAGTATCCGGCATCCTTCAATCCGGCCGCGCTTGCCCGCGCGGCGGGCGGCCCGTTCCTCGATGTGCAGTCCTTCGGGGCCGACAACGCCGTGCCCCTTTCGGCCATCTTCCTGGGCCACGGATGGGGCGGACCGTTCAATCCTGAAAATACCAACCACCTCGACCTCTTCTGGCAGGCGGATGCCGGGGCGGTTTACAAGTCCTGGAGGCTCGCTGTCTTTTACCGTGGAGAATTATTTGCAAAGGCCAGCCGCGACACCATGGAGTTTCTTCGAATGACGGAACTGAAGCAGGACCTGCCGGTTGGCAGGACCTTCAACCTGGATTTGAACGCCAGGGGGTTTGCGGCATCCGGGTTCGAGGTTTCGAAGGGTTTTGATCTTGCGCCCCTGGGGTTTCCGGAGGGTCTGACGCTCGGCGTTACGGCCAGATATCTGAAGGCGGACATGATACAGCAGGGCACCCTGACTGGAACCGTAACACCCACTTCAGCCAGGTCCTATGATTTCAATCTCCTGCTCGATTATGTCTATGACAGGAACTATCTGTATGAAAGGCCCGACACCGTGGCCGGCACAGGGGACGGTTACAGTTTTGATCTGGGCCTTAAATACGTTCTTGACCCGAATCTCAGCGCGGGGGTGGTCTTGCGGGACCTGTTTGGAAGGATTTACTGGTACGACACTCCCTATACGACGGCAACGGCGGGCTCTCAAACGAAGTTCTTCGACGCGCAGGGATACATGGAATTCAGGCCGACCATAAGCGGTTATGAAAGCTACAAGGATTTCACGCAGCACATACCCTTAAAAATGGATGCTGAAATCACTTATAACAAGGGGCCCTTTTCGGTGCGCCCGGCCATTACGTTCATAGAATATGAGAGGCCCTTGTGCTGGATCAACGGGGCGTATGAAATCAACCCCGCACTGGCTTTGAATCTGGGGTACAATTTCAATTATAGCGTCCCTTCGCTGGGACTGAGCTATAAGGCGCTTTCCATTGATCTTTATGCGAACGATATGGATTTTTCCAGGGCAAGCGCGCTTGGCTTTGATATCGCCGCCTCGTTGCCGTGGTGATTTTTTGCCGGCTAGAGGGGGGGACAGGGAAAAATGAAGCCCGAAAAAACGCGCTTTACCGAAAACCTCGTACGCGCAAACGGGCTTGATTTCCGCAAGTGGATTTTCAGGCCCGGCATGCGCTTTGGCAGCAGGGAAAAATGGTGGGCGGAGGGCTTGCCCCCGCGCGCCGGGGGGTGGCACAACGGGCTCGATCTGGCGCTTTATGAGAGCGGCGGCGGCCGGACCGAGGCCCTTCCCGAGGGGACAAAAATCCCCCTGCTCTATCCGGGCAGGATTGTAAAGATAATGCCCGATTTCCTGGGGGAAAGCATCTTCGTGGAAAACGAGGCCCGCCCGGCGGCTGCGAAAACGAAAAAGCGTTTTTTCACCGTATACGGCCATCTGAGCCCCGAACCCGGCATCGAGGGCCGGCGGCTGGAAGAGGGTCTTGTAATCGGCAGAACCGCCCGGCTGACAAAAAGCCCCGTCCCCGCACACCTGCACATTTCAGTCCTGCTTTTGCCACAGGAGGTTCCCGATGAAAGGCTCGACTGGAAAGTCCTGGATGAGACCGACGGGGTGGAGTTTTTGGACCCTGAAGGGGTTTTGTAACGCTTTTAGTGAAACCCTCTCCCCCTCCCCTAATCCCCTCCCCTCTGGGAGGGGATTTTTACCACTAAAAAAAAGCGGGCTGGATTTTTTATCTCCAGCCCGCCTTGTGATTCTCTGGTAGAGCCCCTTTTTTAGTGCAAAAGCGGCACTATCAGAAGGGCGACGATGTTGACGACCTTTATCATCGGGTTTATGGCCGGCCCCGCGGTGTCCTTGTACGGGTCGCCGACGGTGTCGCCGGTGACGGCCGCCTTGTGGGCGTCGGATTTCTTGCCGCCGTAGGCGCCATCCTCGATGTATTTCTTGGCGTTGTCCCATGCGCCGCCGCCGCTGGTCATCGCGATTGCCTGGAAAAGCCCGGTGATGATGATGCCGATGAGCAGGCCGCCCAGGGCCTCCTTGCCCAGGATGAATCCGACGGCAACGGGGGCCGCAACCGGCAGGAGGGCGGGCAGCATCATCTGCCTGATGGCGGACTTTGTAACGATGTCGACGCATTTGCCGTACTCGGGTCTGCCGGTGCCTTCCATGATGCCCTTTATCTCACGGAACTGCCTTCTGACTTCATCGACAACGCCGCCGGCCGCCTTGCCAACGGCCTCCATAAGGAGCGCGCCGAAGTAGTAAGGCAGCAGGCCGCCGATGAAGAGGCCGACGATCACCAGCGGGTTCGAAAGATCGAAGGCCAGGGTCCCGCCGGCGCCGGCCGATGCAGTCCTCGAATACTCCGCGAAGAGGACCAGCGCGGCAAGGGCGGCGGAGCCGATGGCGTATCCCTTTGTAACGGCCTTTGTCGTGTTGCCGACCGCGTCGAGCGGGTCGGTGATGTTCCTTATTTCCTCGGGAAGCTCGGCCATCTCCGCCACGCCGCCCGCGTTGTCGGTTATCGGGCCGTAGGAGTCTATGGCCACAACTATGCCGGTCATGGAGAGCATGGCGACGGCGGCAAGTGCTACGGCGAAGAGGCCCGCGACCGCCTGTGCCGAGGTGAGGTTCAGGAAGCCGCCCGCACCGATATCAAACGACCAGAGTATGGCCCCGACTATGACCAGGGCGGGAAGCGCGGTGGACTTCATGCTCACGGCGAGACCCGCTATGACGTTCGTGCCGTGGCCGGTCTGGCTGGCGGCCGCTATGTGCTTCACCGGGCTAAAACTCTTCGAGGTGAAGTACTCGGTGATGAGGACTATCGCGCCCGTAAGCAGAAGCCCTATTATGGCGATCGTAAAGACGCCCATCTGAGTGAAGGCGGGCTCAACGTTCGGCTGCCCCAGGAACCAGCCGGAGGCCAGGTAGAAGGCGATGGCCGCCAGGATGCCCGAGACTGCCAGGCCCTTGTAGAGGGCGCCCATGATGTAATTGCTCTTGCCGAGCCTCACGAAGAATGTGCCTATGATGGAGGCGACTATGGAGATGCCGCCAAGAATAAGCGGGAACTGCACCCAGAGGCTGTCCGGCCCGAAAGCGGTCTTGGCCAGCAGCATGCCCGCAACCAGGGTGACGGTGTAAGTCTCGTAGAGGTCGGCCGCCATGCCCGCGCAGTCGCCCACGTTGTCGCCCACGTTGTCGGCTATGACGGCGGGGTTCCTGGGGTCGTCCTCGGGAATGCCCGCCTCGACCTTGCCCACGAGGTCCGCGCCTACGTCAGCGGCCTTCGTGTACACGCCGCCCGCGATACGGGCGAAGACGCTCATCAGCGAGCAGCCAAAACCAAGCCCGATGATCGCGTGGAAGACGTCCGGGCCGATCATGCCCTGGACGATGCTGAAGAAGGCCGAAAGGACAAGAAGCCCAAGGCCCACGACCATGAGGCCCGTCACCGAGCCGCCCCTGAAGGCGAGCCCGAGGGCAGCCTGAAGGCCCCTGCTTGCGGCCTGGGCCGTCCTCACGTTGGCCCGGACCGACACCATCATGCCGATGTAGCCCGCCAGCGCGGAGCCTATGGCGCCGATAAGAAAACCTATGGCGGTCCACAAGCCCAGCCCGAAGGCCAGAATGAGAATGAAGATTAAAATCCCCACGATGGCGACCGTCCGGTACTCCCTTTTAAGAAAGGCCTCGGCGCCTTCCTTGACGGCACCTGATATCGACTGCATCCTGTCGCTGCCGGCATCCTGCTTTGCGACCCAGGATGCAGTGACGAGGGCATAGACCACACCCGCGACACCGCACAGAAACGCAAATAAAACTATACCGCTCATTTCCTCCTCCTCAGAAGAATTTTAATAAAACCTCAGATTCAAAGAATCCTTTTGGCATCTGCGCCTTTCCCTGACGAAAAAAAACACGAAACGCCCGAACCGTTTATCTAATCAAAATCCCCCTCTTGCCCCTTTTCCTGCCGTCTGCCCCAGCCGGGCCTGCCCTTCCGCTCCTGTGCCATCGGCCCCTCTGCTGCCGGCCTTCCGGTGCGCATCCCCCCTCGCATGCCGCCCCGTGTTTCAGCCAGTCCCACCAGGGCCTCCGGGCCGCTCCGTCCGCGGGCTATATCCTGCCCGTCATCTTGCCGAAGACCATCGCGGTGGCGCGGTAGAACATGTGCGCCATCTTCGAAAACGGCGCGTACGCAAACAGGAAAAACACGAAGCTAAGGTGAATCATGTATGTCGGATATGCGATTGGCGTGTTGGCAAGCCTCAGCAGCTCCGCCAGCAGGCCCGTTATCCCGAGTCCGGCCACAATGGTTATGAACAGCCAGTCGTAATAGCTGCCAATGCCGGCTTTGGGCGCGTTTTTCATCCTGTTGCTCATTACAAGGAAGATGCCGATGATGAGGGCGACGGCGCTGACATTGCCTATTATCTTGAAGACGACAGTAAGCCCGGTAAGAAACGCCGCGCTCACTTCAACGGGATGCCCGAGGTATGCGAGATATCCCGAGCCGGGCTGCAGGATGACCTTTCCGAAGGCGAGTATGGTCGTTATGAAGAGCCCGATGAAGCTGAAGAAGACGAGCTTGTGCGCCGTGGAGCGGGCCTTGGTCGTTTCGCACTTGTCGAAGCGCTTATGGGCGATTATCTCGCTGATGGTCTCCGATACGGCCACGCCCAGGGGTTTGGCCGGCTGCTGGCCCGCGGGCATGCCCGCGTACATCGCCTTCCAGTACTTAGTGGCGCCCATTATGAGGCTGGCCAGAGCGAGGACGGCGATGGCTGAAAACAGCGGGTCTACATATTTCAGCGAGAAAAGGAAGTTGCCGTATTCGATCTTCCCGTCGGTAAGCGGGACATTGCTGAAGTTCAGGAAACCCTGGCCCGCGACGAACGCCACGATGATGGCCACGGGCACCGCCAGGAGAAGAAGGAGGAATTTCGGCTGGTTCACCATCTTTGCCAGGAACCGGGGGGCCGAAAACTCCTCTATGCTCATCCTCCTTATGGCGCCCAGCACCTCGCCTGGCTTGGCTCCCCTTGGGCAATAGGCCGTGCAATCGCTGCACTGGTGGCAGAGCCAGATGTCGGGGTTCCTGAAAAGCTCTTCCTTCAGGCCCCACTGCGCCTGCACCATCTCCTTCCGGGGGAAGGGACTGTCATCCGGCGAGACGTTGCAGACCACCGAGCAGGTCGCGCACTGATAGCACTTCTTCAGCGACTCCCCGCCTGCGTTTATTACGTCCTTTACAAACCCAAGGTCCGGATTCAACACCCTTTCGCTCATCTATTGCCTTCCTCCTTGCCTAATCTTTATCGGAAAAGCGCGAAAACCGGTCCGGTCCGTTTAAAAACCCTTAAACGGATTGGGGCCAAGCTGGTCTTCGATGTTCTTTACGAACTCGTCGATTATCTCCGGCAGCCTGGAGTAATCGTCTATGCCCACCTGCACCATCTTGCACCTATCGGCCTCGAGCTGGAGCCTGTCCAGGGTCTCCTGGACCTTGCTGAAGCGGTAATTGGCCAGCTCGCTGCCCTTTACGAAGTGGCACTGGTAGTCCTCCCCGTACTTGCACCCAAGCAGCAGAAGCCCGTCAATTCCACGCGAGAAGGCGTCCGCCACCCAGACCAGGTTTGTGGAGCCAAGGCACCTCACGGGCAGTATCCTCACGGCCGGGTTCAGCTTCTGTTTCCGCCTGATGCCGACGGTGTCCAGGGCCGCGTAGGCGTCGTTTTCGCAGGCAAGGCAGATTATCCTCATGCCCTCCTCCGGGACCTCGACGGACTTTATCATGGAGCCTATCATGTCCACGTGGTAGTCCTTGAAGGAGACTATCCTCTCAGGGCAGGCGCCCATGCAGGTGCCGCACCTTCTGCAGCGGTTTATCTTGTAGAAGGGCGTGCCCTTCGCGTCCTCGTCGATGGCGCCAAACGGGCACTCCTCCGTGCAGCGCTTGCAGGAGGTGCAGCGGGTCATCATCGGGTCCGGGTATGTTATGTCCCACGCCCTCGGATGTACGGCGATTCCCTTCGCGACGTGCTCTATCACCTGTATCGCCTTCATGGACGCGCCGGCGGCGTCTTCCTGCGTCTCGGCCATTGTCATGGGCTGTCTCACACAGCCCGCGGCGTATATGCCGGTCCTCCTGGTCTCGTACTGGAAGCAGAGGAAGTTGGAATCCGCGAATCCGAAGCCGCCCTCCATCGAGGGGATTTCCGGCCCCTGCCTGTAGCCCAGGTTGAGGAGGAATTCAGGCTTCGGGGTCTCCGCGATGTATTTCGCCTTCGCCTCATCGCCCTTGCCGGCCGCGGCCGCGAGACCGTCAAGGTACTGCTGCGGGCCTGCCGTTGCGGGCACCACGCCGATGGCAAGCACAACGAGGTCCGCAAGCGCCTTCACCTTTTCGCCAAGCAGGGTGCTTTCGGCCTCGACGCAGAGATTGCCGCCTCCGGCCTCCGTGATCCCCTTGACCTCGGCCTTGGTCAGCATGACCCCCGGGTCGTTCTGCATGTTCTTGTAGAAAAGCTCCGTCTGGCCGGGCGTCCTTATGTCCTTGTAGAAGATCATCGCGAGGGCGTCAGGGTTGGCGTCCCTCACGTATTTTGCCTGCTTCAGGGAGGTGGAGCAGCAGAAATGGGAGCAGTACGGCAGATGCTCGGGGTCCCTGGAGCCGGCGCACTGTATGAAGGCCACCTTCATGGCCGGCTTTCCGTCCGAGGGCCTGGTGATCCTGCCTTTTTTGGCCATCTCCTCGAATTCCACGCTGGTTACGACATTGGGCAGCCCGTAGCCGAGGTGGGTGAGTTTGGCAGCGTCGTAGGGCTTCCAGCCGGCGGCAAGCACGATGGCGCCCGCCTTTATGGTCTCCTCGCCCCCCGGGGTCTTCAGCGTCACGTCATAGAGCCCCGGCTGACCGTCGGCCTTCTGGACCGTGGTGGATTTATATATCTTTATCTTCGGATTGGCCTCCGCCTCCTTTATCTTCGCAAACACGGGCGACTCCACAAGCCCCTCGAAGGGATAGCTCATCGGGGCGGATTTGAATATCTTCGCGGCCCAGCCGCCAAGCTCCGCCTCTTTCTCGACCAGTGCCACGTCGTAGCCCGCTTTCGCCGCCTCGATGGCCGACGAGACGCCGGTAAAGCCGCCCCCTATCACCAGGACCGTCTTGTTGAGATTTTCGAGGATGCCCGGCTCCGGCAGGTCGCCCTTCTGGGTCTTCACTATCCCCATGACGGCATAGTCGACCGCAAGCTGGCTGGTGGCGTCCTCCATCGGGGGCTGGCTCCAGGCCACAAGCTCCCTGATGTTCGTGCGGGCGACGACACAGCCGGGGAAATCAAGGGCCTCCACCTTCGATCTCTGGGAGCAGGCCACGAGATTGAGGGCGTTTACACCCTCGTTCTTTATGTCGGCATTTATCATGGCGACGCCTTCCGGCGAGCAGAGGGCGTCATGGACCTTGAACTGCTCCTTCGGGACCCTGCCGGCCGAGGAGGCCCCCGCGATTACCTTCTCGACATCCACGGCCTCTCCGATGCCGCAGCCCTTGCATATATATACGCCGTATTTCTTTTCCATTATTTTCTGCCTCCCGCCAAAGCGCTCTGGATGGATTTCAGGGCCGCGCCCGTGGCGTCCTGGACCGACTTGGCCACATCCACCGGGCTCTTCGCCGAACCCACGGCGTATATGCCGGGCTTCAGCGTCGAGGGCACTATCATCCCCTCGGCCGTGTAGTTTATGTCAAGCGGCGGGGGGGTCTGCCTTGCGGCGGCCTCCATGCCAGCCGCCAGCACGACCATATCGAAGGTCCGCTGCACCCGCTTGCCGGAGAGGACGTCCTCCAGGGTCACCGTAACATCGTCATTTGGCGCGCTCTCCACCCTGGCGACCTTGCCCTTCGTGAAGCTGACCCCTTCCATGTCCCTTACCTTCCAGTAGAATTTCTCGTACCTGCCCGGGGTCCTTATGTCTATGTAGAAAATGTCCGAAGTGGCGTCCGGATACTGTTCCTTGAGATATGCGGTCTGCTTCAGCGAGGCCATGCAGCAGATGTATGAGCAGTAGGGGAGGTGGTTCTCATCCCTGGAGCCTGCGCACTGGACGAAGGCCACCTTTTTGGGCTCCTTGCCATCGGAGGGGCGCAGGATCTTTCCGCCGGTCGGCCCGTTGGGGGCAGCCAGCCTCTCCATCATCATGTTCGTGACAACGTTCTTGACCTTGCCCATGCCAAGGTTGTCGGCCTTCGAGATGTCGTACGGGTTCCAGCCCGTGGCCACCACGATAGCCGATGCGTTTATCTTGAGAGTCTGGGGCTTCATGTCCAGCTCAACGGCGCCGTACTTGCAGGCCTCCTTGCACTTCTGGCCGCAGTCTTTCGCGCAGCTTGCGGCGTCTATGACGTACTGCATCGGATATGCCTGCTCGAAGGGCAGATAGGCAGCCTTGGTCTTGCTCATCCCGAAATTGAAATCGTCCTGGCGGTACGCGGGGCAGGCCTGCGCGCAGGCGTCGCAGCCCACGCAGCGGTCGTTTATGTACCGCGGGGCCACCGAGACCGTCACGTCAAAGCCCCCGTCCCTGGCCGAGACCGACTCCACCCTGGCCATCGTATGGAAGGTGACCTTCGCGTTCTCCTTCACCCTGCGGTAATTGATCTCCAGGCCGCATACGGGCGGGCAGAGCTTCGGGAAATACTTGTTGAGCTGCGCCACCCTGCCTCCCAGGTACGGGTTTTTCTCCACGATCGTGACATCGTGGCCCGCCTCAGCGGCCTCGAGCGCGACCGTGAGTCCGCTTATGCCACCCCCAATGACGAGGATACTTTGTTCAGCCATTTACGAACCTCCTTAGGCTTGGTCGGTAATCTATATGCAAAACGTCTTGTTTTTAAATGTTTGTTTTAATAAAAACCCCTTTCGGGGATACAGGCCACGAGGATAACACAACAATATAACTTATTCACCGGCATTTAGGGAAATTGCAATATCTTATAGCCGTATAAAGGAAATGCCGCCTGCTTATAAAATAGGGGGCATGCCCGTCCGGGCATGCCCCCGCTTTCAATCAATCCTTCCAGCAGCTCGACCTGATAGAGCTATCAGTCGACAAGCTGTACGTAATCCCTCTTGAAGACGTTCCACTGGCCGGTCTTCGGGTCGAACCTGGAGTTGACGAAGCACTTCCAGTTCTTGTCGTCGATGGCCAGATAGTCGCCCCTGTAGTAGTAGCCGGGATACCTGGACTCCTCCCTGAAGAGGATGTGCCTGGCATGGGTCTCGAGGGCCCATATCCTGTGGTAGTTCTCCCACGCCCTCAGCAGCTCGTGGAGGTCTTTCGCCGCAGTCCTTGTGGTGTCCTCCTTGAGCATCATGAGCTGCCGGAGTCCTTCCTCGAGCATCGTCTTGCTGGTCATGTACCAGGTGGAGATGCCGCCGAAGTACTCGTCTGCGATCTTCTGCAGCCTCGCCTGGATCATCCTGGGCTTTATGTAGTAGGGGTTGACCTCGGGCGCAGTCGAGTGGTTCTTGTATTTCTCGTAAAGCTCAAACGGCAGGTACATCTCGGCCGTGATCTCTTCCGCCGGCTTGCTGATGGTGGGCTTGAAGTCCTTGTTGTCCAGGACGAAGGCGATGCCCGCCTTGCCGGTGATGCGGCCCTCGGCATGGGAACCGGAGGAGAACTTGTGGCCGGAGGCGCCGCAGATGTCTCCCATCATGAAGAGGCCCTTGACGGTGGACATCCTGTTATAGCCCCAGTGCCAGTCGGCGGGGGCGCCCAGGTCGTCCGGACCGCTTACCCAGAAGCCCGCGCAGCCCGCGTGAGAGCCAAGCAGATAGGGCTCGGTGGGCATTATCTCGGAGGGCTTCTTGTCGGGCTCTATGTCCATGCCGGCCCACAGACCGGCCTGGCCGATGCACATGTCAAGGAAGTCTTCCCAGGCCTCGGCCTCGAGGTGCTTTATCTGCTTGGCGTCCATCGTCTTGCCAAGCTCGGCCATGGCCTTGTCGGTGTTCATGAGGATGGGGCCTTTGCCCTTCTTCATGTCCATCATCATCATGTGGTTGCGGATGCAGGTGCCCAGCTTCTCGGCATACGGGCTGTAGAGCTTCTTGGACTCCTCGAAGTTCTCGCCCGCGCAGTAGTCCTCGCCGTAGGCGTTTGTGGCCTTCGCCTTGAAGAAGAGGAACCACGCGCCGACCGGGCCGTAGCCGTCCTTGAACCTGGCCGGCACGAACCTGTTTTCCATCATGGTCATCTCTGCGCCGACCATCGCGCCCGTGGCATAGCCCGAGCCGGAGTTCCATACGGGGTACCACGCCCTGCCCTGGCCCTCGGCGACCGAACGGGGCCTGAAGACGTTGACCGCGCCGCCGCAGCCAGAGAGGATCGCGTTTGCCTTGAAGAGGTAAACCTTGTTCTCCCTGACGGAAAATCCGATGGCGCCGGCTATCCTGTTGTCCTCTTTCTCATCGAGGAGGTATTTCGTGACGAACACCCTTTCGTAGATGTTCTCGAGGCCAAGGGCCTTCTTGGCCGCCTCCGCGACGATGACCTTGTAGGACTCGCCGTTGATCATTATCTGCCATTTGCCGGACCTTACGGGCTTGCCGCCGTCCTTGAGCTTCTTGCCGCCGCCCGCGCCGTCCAGTGTGTGGCCGGCGTCGTCTTTCTTCCAGATCGGCAGTCCCCAGTCCTCGAAGTTCTCGACCGTGTCGTCGACGTGCCTGCCAAGGTCATAGACGATGTCCTCCCTGATGATGCCCATCAGGTCGCCCCTTACGTATCTGACGTAGTCGGCGGGGTCGTTTTCGCCCATGTAGGTGTTGATGGCCGAAAGGCCCATCGCCACGGCGCCGGAGCGGTCCATGGCGGCCTTGTCGACCAGGGTTATCTTTATCTTGCCCTTGCCGGCCTTCTCGGCGGCCTGGGCCCATCTGACGGTCTCGAAGGCCGCGCCGCAAGCGGACATGCCGCCGCCGACGATGAGGATGTCGGACTCAACGGTCACGACCTCGGGCCTCTGACAATATGAAAACGTGCAGGTCTCTTTTTCCATGTGTTGGCTCCTTTCCTACTTCTTGATCGTGGGCAGTGCCTTGCCCGCGCCCTGGTGTGTGAAGTAGCCCGGCTTCTTTACGTTGTCGATATTGGCCTCAGGCTTGCCGGCGTACGGGTCTATAGAGCCCTCGGGGGTAGTCCTGATGGGGAACTTGAACCTCTTGAGCTTCCCGTTGCGGAACTTGATTGTCCACATGATGGAGTCGGAACCCCTCATCGGGATGACGCTGCCGCCAAGCGGAACAAAATCGGCATAACCCCTCACCTCGATGGCCTGCTGGGGGCATATCTTGACGCAGTTGTAGCACTCCCAGCACTGGTCGGGCTCCTGGTTGAAAGCTTTCATCTTGTCCCGGTCCAGCTTCATGAGGTCGTTGGGGCAGATGTACTGGCAGGCGGTCTTGTCCTGCGCCTTGCAGCCATCGCACTTTTCAGTAATCACAAAACTAGGCATATCGGACCTCCTTTTTAAGGTATTCCTGCGATGCAGGAAAAAATTAAAATCTTAAGGCCAGAAGACTGGTAAAACTTCACCCCCTTCCCTTTATGCTCCCTCCGAATACTTGTGCGTCTTTATCTCGACTTTCTCGGTGAGCCCGGCATAGTAGGCGCGAAGTATCTCGAGGACCTCAGGTCTTGAGAAGTGGTCCGGCACCTCATCGCCCTCGGAGAGCATCTTCCTCAGCTTGGTGCCGCTAAGGATGAGCCTGTCCTCCTTGCCGTGGGGGCAGGTCTTCATCGACGCCATGCCGTCGCACTTCTTGCAGTAGAACGTCCAGTCTATCTTCAGGGGTTTTGTCTCGAGGGATCCCTCGGGTATCTGGTCAAATATCTTCTGGGCGTCGAAGGGGCCGTAGTAGTCGCCCACGCCCGCGTGGTCCCTGCCTACGATCAGGTGGCTGCAGCCGTAGTTCTGCCTGAAGAGGGCGTGCAGAAGCGCCTCCCTGGGCCCGGCGTATCTCATGTCAAGCGGATAGCCGCCGACAGTCACCGTGTCTTTCACGTAGTATTTCTCTATGAGGGTGTCAATGGCCTTCTGCCTCGTGTCCGAGGGTATGTCGCCCGGTTTGAGCTTCCCAAGGAGCATGTGGATGAAGACGCCGTCGCAGGTCTCGATGGCTATCTTCGTCAGGTACTCGTGGGAGCGGTGCATGGGGTTTCTTGTCTGGAAGGCGGCGACGGTGGACCAGCCCTTCTCCTCGAATATCTTCCTGGACTCGGCCGGCCTCACGAAGAGGGCGGGATATTCCTTCGGGAAGCTGCCCTCGCTGAGGACCTTAACGGGACCGGCCAGGTTCACCTCGTGCTGCTTCATGACCATGCTGACGCCGGGGTGCTCCATGTCGGTGGTGCCATAGACGCACTTGCACTCATGCTCCTTGTCGATCGTGTACTTCTCCGTGATCTTCATCGTGGCCATCGTCTCGCCAGACTCCTCGGAGACGAGGGCCACCTCCTCGCCGGTCTTCAGGCCGTCGGCCTGCCCGGGAGTTGTGGAAACGGTTATCGGGATCGGCCAGAAGGTGCCGTCCGCCATCTTGAAGTTGTCGCAGACGCCCTGCCAGTCGGCCTTGGTCATGAAACCCGTAAGCGGCGTGAACCCGCCTATTCCCATCATGATCAGGTCGCCTGTCTCGCGGGAGCTTATCCTCACCTGATTGAGCCTCTTGGCCTTCTGCTTCTCGGCCTCCAGGGCCGCGCCTTCAAGCAGCAGCGGCTTCAGCTTCTTTTCCTTGCCATGGGGGTTTACAAGAGCCATATCAGAAAACCTCCTTATTTTATTTTTTCAAGCTCGGACTTGATCTTGCCGTAGATGGCCGGGATGGTGCCCGTGCCGTCTATCTTCCTTACGATCCCTTTTTTCGAATAGTAGTCTATGAGAGGCGCCGTCTGGGACTCGTACACCTGGAGCCTCTTTTTGATCGTCTCTTCCTTGTCGTCGTCCCTCTGGAAGAGCTGCCCGCCGTCCTTGTCGCAGACGCCCTCTTTCTTCGGCGGGGTGAAATAAACATTATACATCTGCCCGCAGGTGCGGCAGGTCCTCCTGCCGGTGAGCCTCTTCATGAGGTCCTCAAAGGGCACATCCACGCTTATGGCCAGCTTAAGCGGCATCCCTATGCCGGCCAGCATCTTGTCCAGGGCCTCCGCCTGGGCGGTGTTCCTGGGGAAGCCGTCCAGAATGAAACCCTTCTTGCAGTCGGGCTGCTTGAGCCTGTCCTCCACAAGCCCCAGCACCACCTTGTCGGGCACAAGCTCCCCGCGGTCCATAAAACCCTTGGCCTCTTTTCCAAGCGGCGTACCCTGCGCTATATTCTGACGCAGTATGTCTCCAGTCGAAATCTGGGGTATCCCGTAATCTTCAATGAGCTTCTTTGCCTGAGTGCCTTTTCCGGCACCGGGCGCGCCGAGCATAACGATACGCATAATTACCCCCTTCTAATTTGCCTCTTTTCAGACGGCAGGTTCTCCAAAGCTAAATATTAAGAATCAAACGCCTGATTTATCAAGTTAAATAATAAAATCGTAAGATTAAATTTTCTTATAATTTCAATAAGGATGGGATTTTGGACATCAAAAATTGCTTTAAGAGTCTCAGCGCCTCTCCCCTGTGGCTCATGGCGTCTTTGCGGGCGGGACCCATCTGGGCGAAGGTCGATTCGTGTCCGAGGGGATAGAAGAGCGGGTCGTATCCGAAGCCGTTTTCCCCTTCCGGGCGAAACCCGATCGTCCCCTCGGCCCTGCCCTGGAAGGTCTCTATGATATGCCCGTCGGGCGCGGCCAGGGCAATGACCGCCCTGAACCGTGCGGTCCTTTTTCCCGCGGGCACGCCTTCAAGTTCATGAAGCAATTTTTCCATGTTTTTCCTGTCGTTTGCCCCGGGGCCGGCATAGCGGGCCGAGAAAACCCCCGGGGCGCCCCCCAGGGCGTCGACCTCCAGGCCGGAGTCGTCCGCGATGGCGTGCAGGCCCGCGCATTTGGCCACCTGGGAGGCCTTTAAACAGGCGTTTTCCACGAAAGTTTCGCCCGTCTCCTCCACCTCCGGGCACCCGGGATGCTCGTCCAAACCCTCCAGCCTTACCGGGACATCGGCCAGAATCCTCTTCAGCTCCGCGAGCTTGTTTTTGTTCCTGGTGGCAATTACGATCCTCAGGGCCTTCTCCATGGGACACATAGAATAAAATATCCGGCCCCAAAACGGCAACGGCACACCCTCACACCTGTCAACGCCCCTCACCCAACCCTCTCCCCGGCCGGGGAGAGGGTTTTACCATGCACAAGGCAGCATTTGTCCCGGTTAAATCCCCTCCCTAGGAAGGGAGGGGATCAGGGGAGGGTGTAAATAACCCGGGAGGGTGCATATGACTTGCATTGACACCCCCGTTTCCCGGTGTTACATTGAAACTGAAATGTTCCTGGCGATAAACATAGGAAACACCAGCACTTACATGGGTTTTTTCGAGGGGGAGGAGCCCTTCATCCACCGCATCCCGACCCATCCGCTCAAGAGCGCGGCCGAGTACATCCACGAGATAGAGCAGCAGCTTGAAAAATACGGTTTCGAGGAGCGCCCGGACGCGGCCGCCCTCTGCTCGGTGGTGCCCTCACATAACGACGTGTTTCTTGAGGCGCTTGGGCTGATACTGGGGAAAAGAAAAAAGCCTTTGTTAATCAGCCATCTGGCCGTGCCGGAGATGAAATTCGACGTGGAAAACCCGGCTGGGGTGGGGGCAGACCGGATTGCGGCGGGTTTTGGAGCGTGGAAGCTCTACTATGGCCCGGTCTGCGCCGTGGACATGGGAACGGCCACGACAGTAAATTTCGTGACGGCGGGGGGGTTGTTCCTCGGGGGCTCGATATTGCCCGGGGCGGGTCTCATGCGCGACAGCCTGCAGAGCGCCACGGCCGGGCTGCCGTACGTGGAAATCGAGCGCAGGGCGCCCTCCGGAGCCATCGGCACCAATACTACCGCCGCAATACTTTCTGGTATTATATATGGTACGGCCGGGGCCATATCCAGGATAATAGAAGAGGCCGAACTGGAGCGTCTCATGAAATTCAAGGTCGTCCTGACGGGGGGGTGCGCGGGCCTTGTCGCGCCGTATCTGAAGAGGCTGGACGTTCACGAGCCGGCGCTGACGCTCAAGGGCATCAGGCTCATTCATCTGAAGGCTTAGAAGAAATTTTTAATTTTTGAAAAATGCGTGAATTGAGAAAAGACCCGCTTCTGTCCGCTGAATTTCTTTGAGCGCATGGGAAAAGCGACCGGCAAGGGACTAAGGGTTTATCTTTCCGAGGCGGCCTTCATGGACCTGCTTTTGAGCTCCGCGGAGGTCTACAAAAAGGAATGCCTCGGCTATCTGCTTGGCTACAAACTTGATGACCGCTTCATAGTGGAGCACGCATTCAACCTGCAGAGCGCAAACCGGAGGCACCGCGCAGTCGATCTGCGCAGGAGCTATCAGAAAAAGATAGAGCCCATACTGGACAAATTCCACAAGCTCAGGATAGTCGGCGATTATCACTCCCACACGCAATACGGAGATTTCAAGGGCAGGCCGGTCCCCAGCAGGGAAGATATCGACAGCATGAAGAGCGATCATGTTTATCTGATAGTCGCCATCAACAACAACTCAAAGACGCTGCTCTGGGGCGAAAACAAGGACGGCACCATCTCGGGCAGCATAGGGCGCTACTTCTTCAAGATCGCGGGCTATTACCTGAACGGCACCGCGGAGCCCAGAAAGGCACGGGTGCACTGCCCTTTCCCGCCGGCCCTATGAGAGAAAAGCAGAAGAAGCTTTAAAGAAATGAATCTTAAAAGCGACGCATTCAGCCGGGTGCCGTCATGAGGCTGGAGTCAAAGGTCCTGATCGTCGGGGGCGGGCCGGCCGGGGCGACCGCCGGGAGGGTTTTGGCCGCTGCCGGCGTGGACTGCATAATACTTGAGAAAAACCCTCAGGGGACGAAACCCTGCGGCGGGGGCATACCGTTTGGCGCCTTCGAGGTCTTCGATCTGCCCCGGAGCGTGATAAAGCGGCGAATAGGCATCCTTCGGGTCAGTCCTCCCAGGAGCGGTCCCTTTGAGATACGCTTCGAAAGCGGCTATATAGGGATGGTGGAGAGGCGGGAGTTCGATTCCGTGCTCCGGGACATGGCAAGGGCCGAGGGTGCGGCAGTCATGAAGGGCTCATTTGTAAAAATCCTCGAGTCCGGAAAGACGGCCGTCCGTTCGGAGGCCGAAATCGGGGGGCAGAGGATGGAGATACGCTCCGGGTATGTCATAGCGGCCGACGGGGTGAATTCGAGGGTAAGGTCATCGCTCGGAATGAAGCAGATCAATTCGCTCCATACCCTTGGCGTGAAACTGCCGCTAGAAAAACCCTTCAGGGACAATTGCTGCGAATTCTATTTCGATTCCTACGCGCGGGGGGGATATTCCTGGCTGTTTCCCGGGGGCTCGAACATATCGGCCGGAACCGGCAGCACAAACCCGAAAAAACTTGAGGCGGGGCTCCAGAGGCTCCTGCTCATGAGGGGTTTTCCGGCCTCCGGCATCCGGGAAAACGGTCTAAGGGGTTACAGGATACCGCTTTGGGAGAGGCAGCCGCTTGTCAGGGGCAACGTGCTTTTTGCCGGGGATTCGGCCTCTCATGTGATGCCCTTTACCTTCGAAGGCATCTACTATGCCATGAGGGCGGCCCAATTCGCCGCGGAGGCGCTCATTCAGGGAGACGCAAAGCTTTACAGGAAAATATGGCGGCAGAGGTTCCGTTCCAGGTTCCTCCTCATGAAGACGCTCTGGATGGCATTCCTGAAAAATGAAAGAGGGATGGAGACACTGCTTTCAGCCTTCAGGGACGAGCGGGTGCAGCAGAAGGGCATAAGGCTGTGGCTGGACAAGACCGAAGGCAGGGGAAGTTTTGTCTCATTCGTGAATGCGCTGAGGAAATACGTGCTGTTTTGAATTTTCGAAATTTTCTTCTAATTTCGATCCTTCTTCACATACTGATCCTGGCGGTTCTGTTTTTCGCCATCAAAAACCGCAGGGAAGCGCAGGGGGCCCCCATGGTAGCCACGCTCATATCCCCTGAAAACATGGTGAAACCCCCGCCGAAACCATTGCTCAGAAAGACGCCAAGGACGCCGCCCCAAAGGCTCCGTCCCTTCAGGATGAGGCCCCTGCCGCCCCCGACCAGGCGGGAGCTTGAACACATGCCCATCTCCGCCGTCCCCAGGACGGCGGGCCGCAAGGGACCCGAATCCCAAAAACAGTTTGCCAAAAAGGCGCAGCCCGCGGCCAGACCGCCAAGACCGGCCAGGGCGGGCAACAAAGGGGGAGCCTCCGCCAGCAGGACGCCCGCCGCCCCGGCCCTGGAGGCCGCGGCACCCAAGGCAGCCAGCAAGGCCCCGCGCCCCGGCACCCCGGGGACCGGCGCCACCATCGGGCGAAGAGAACTCTTCGACCAGAGCGTCATAAACCGGATGGTGGCAAAAAACGACGTGCCGGCAGGAAAAGGACGCTCCGGCTCAAAGGGCGCCATCACCTTCGACACCCACGATTTCCGGTACTGGGGGTACATGCAGCGCCTGAAGGAGAAGATAGAGAGCATCTGGGTCTATCCCCGCCAGGCCATCGAACGCAGGCTCTACGGAGAGCTTGAGATACGCTTCACGATACTGAAGGACGGAACGCTTGGCGACGTGAGGATAGTGCGCACCTCCGGCTATCCCATCCTGGATGAAGCTGCCCTGAGGGCGCTCAGGGACGGCCAGCCCTACTGGCCGCTGCCCGATGAATGGGGCAGGAAGAGTTTCACGGTGGACGGCCATTTTCTCTACACGTTTTCGGGTTACGGGATAGAATAGGGCCTGAAAAAAAATGCGCGGATTCTTTAAAATAAGAAGTGGCCAGTGAGAGAATCGAACTCCCGACACGAGGATTTTCAGTCCTCTGCTCTACCTACTGAGCTAACTGGCCTTGAAGATAAATTTTTACCGAAAGATGGCTTTATTGTCAACTGGTGAGGATGAGAGGTAACGGCGCAAGATACCTGATGTCCGCGTTTTCCGGGCTCCTGCTGGTCTTCACTTTTGCGCCCTACGACCTCTACGCCCTGGCCTGGGTGGCGATGGTGCCCTTCCTCCTCAGCATAGATGGCCTGCCGCTGAAGGCCGCCTTCAAGGCCGGCTTTTCGATGGGCATCGTCTACTTCTTCGGCACCACGTACTGGATATACCACTCTATGCACGACTTCGGGGGGATTTCGCTTGTGCCCTCGCTTCTCATAGTGGCGGCCCTTGCGGCCTATCTGAGCCTCTATACAGCCGTCTTCGCCATGCTCTATTCGGCCAGGATAAGGCACACCCGGCTGCCCGCGCTTCTTGTCGCCCCGGTGCTGTGGGTCACGCTGGAGTACATTCGCTCCTACCTGTTTACCGGGTTTCCGTGGTCCACCCTCGGATACAGCCAGTGGAATTTCCCCTACGTTATACAGATAGCCGACGTGACAGGGGTTTACGGGATATCCTTCCTGGTCGTCTCGGTAAACGCCGCGTTTGCCGATTTCTTCCTCCTCAGGCGCAGAACCAGGCGGATGCCCCTTTATCCCGTCACATACACCGTAACGGGCTACATATGCCTGGCGGGCCTGCTTGCCGCCACCTTTCTATACGGCGGCTACAGGCTTGACGAGCCCCGCCCGGGCCACCCCCTGAAGGTCAGCATAGCGCAGGGCGACATAAGCCAGTCCGAGAAATGGGACCAGAGATATCAAAACCATGTCTTCCGGATTTATCAGAACCTCACCACCGGGGCGGCCTTCCAGTCGCCAAGGCTGATAGTATGGCCGGAAAGCGCCCTTCCGTTCGTCTTCGACGGCCATGACCCGCGGGTGAAGGAACTCGAACAGACCGAAAACACCATGCATATCCCGCTTCTGATAGGCGCGGTAAGGCAAAAATCCGACGGCCGGTACGCCAACAGCGCCGTGCTCATCGACGGCGGAAGGCCGGCCTACATTTATGATAAAATACATCTGGTGCCCTTTGGGGAGTATGTCCCTCTCAAAAGGGTTTTGTTTTTTGTCAACAAGCTTTCGGATGCCATAGGCGATTTCTCCGGCGGCGACGATTATCTGGACGGGGGCGTCGGCCACAACAGGTTCGCCACGCTCATCTGTTACGAGATGGCCTTCCCCGGCCTTGTGAGAAAGTTTTTCATAACCGGCGGGGATTTCATGGTGACCATCACCAACGACGCCTGGTTCGGCAGGAGCATCGGGCCGTATCAGAACTGGAGCATGGCGGCCCTGAGGGCGGTGGAAAACAGAAAGCCGGTCATAAGGGCGGCAAACTCCGGGATTTCCGGATTTTTCACCAGCACGGGCCTCGTGATAAAACACACGGCGCTCTTCGAGCGCAGGACTATAACGGCCACGATCATGACGGACCCCACCGTGACCTTCTATACCCGCTACGGCGACCTATTCGCCTATCTGTGCATCCTGACGGCCTTGTTTATACTTATCTTCTCGAGTGAGAAGGAGAGTTTCTGACTCTGAAAAGACCATGGTGAAAATATTTTAATTTTCCGGATATAAAGGAGGGTAAATGATAGAGATGAACGAGGAGCTGAGAGAAGAGATCGCGGGGCTCAGGACAAAGGTGGACGCCCTAAGAGGTTATCTTTGATGTAGCCGCCCTGAAGACAAGGATAGCGGAGCTTGACGGCGAGCTGGCGAAGGAGGCCTCCTGGACCCCGGAGCGCCAGAAGGAGCTGAGAAAACATAAATCCCGCCTGGAGGCCACACTCATCCCCTTCGAGAAGATCGCGGCGGACATGCAATACCTGGAGGACGCCGCGGAGCTTCTGAAGGAGGAAGGCGGGGAGGTCTTTCTGAATGAGATAAAAGAGGGCGTTTCGAGCGCCAACACGCAGATACGGGAACTGGAGCTCAGGCATCTGCTTGCGGGCGAGCTGGACCCGGGAAACGCCATAGTCACCATCCATCCGGGGGCGGGAGGCACGGAGTCCCAGGACTGGGCGCAGATGCTTCTGAGGATGTATCTCCGGTGGGCCGAGCGCAGGGGTTTTGAGGCCAGGATGCTGGACCTGCAGCCGGGCGACGAGGCCGGCATAAAAAGCGCCACCTTCACCGTAAGCGGCGCCTACGCCTACGGTTATCTCAAGGGCGAAGCGGGCGTGCACCGGCTTGTGAGGATATCGCCCTTCGACGCCAACAAAAGAAGGCATACCTCCTTCACCGCCGTGCTCGTAAGCCCGGAGATAGAAGACGAGATAGAGGTGGACATAAGGGAGGAAGACCTCAAGATAGACACCTTCCGGGCCTCCGGGGCGGGCGGGCAGCACGTGAACAAGACCTCCTCGGCCGTGCGGATAACACATCTGCCCACCGGCATAGTCGTCTCCTGCCAGAACGAGCGCTCACAGCACAGAAACCGGGAGTCCGCCATGAAGATTCTGAGGTCCAGGCTCTATGAGCTTCAGATGAGCAAGCAGGAGCAGAAAATGGAGAGCATCATCGGGCTCAAAAGGGACATCGCCTGGGGCAGCCAGATACGCTCCTACGTCCTTCAGCCCTACAGGCTGGTAAAGGACCACCGCACGGCCCTGGAGATCGGCAACGTCGACGCCGTGCTGGACGGGGACATAGACCCCTTTATCGAGTCGGCCCTTAGGGTCTCTTCAACTAAAAAAGATATTTTAAAAAGATAGAAGCAGAAGAATGTCCTGTTGGCATGTTGAAAGATGAATTTTCGCTTTTTGTTTCAGGATGTTTTCCACTTTAAAAACCTGTGGGGCGCGGGGCGTTTGAAAATCGTTTGCGGGCGGGCGCTCGGGTTTGTCCGGGTTGCTGACAACCGCCCAAGGCTTTCTTGCCAACCTTACCCATATAAGCTATAATACAACGCCTTCCGGGGGGAAGTTACTGACACGTTGTCAGTAAATTGTTTGTAACTATATCAGGTAAAGAAAAAAGCTGGACATAAGATCGCGGGGGAACCGCGGGGAGTTTATTCGTTTCCACCTGAATGAAGATAATCTGGGAAAAGACACTGAAGCTGATATCGGAGAGGGTCGGCACTCATTTCTACGAGCTTTGGTTCAAGCCTGTCGAGCTGGTCCAGATAAAAGACGGACAGGCGGTGCTGGAGATACCGAACCGTTTTTTCAAGGAATGGATAGAGGACAGTTATCCAGGGCTGATACCGGAGGCCCTCAGGGAGGTAACGGGCGAGGTCCTCAGGGTCAAGTTCAGGATGTCCGAGAAGCTGGACGCGGAGTCCAGGAAGATGGACAACCTGCTGGAAAACAGGAAGACGAGGCTTGCATCGAGGGGGATCTATCTAAACCCCAAGTATATCTTCCAGAATTTCGTGGTCGGGGACTCCAACCGGTTTGCAGGCGCGGCTGCGGAGGCCGTCTCCCAGAATCCGGGCAGGGCCTATAACCCGCTTTTCATATACGGCGGCGTCGGACTTGGAAAGACGCACCTCATCAGCGCCATCGGAAACGCGGTGGTGGACAGGATAAAAAACTTCCGCGTCCTTTACGTCTCCTCGGAGCAGTTTACAAACGAGGTCGTGCACGCCGTGCGCCACGGCAAGACGGACGAGCTGAAGGCAAAGTACAGGAGCCTGGACCTCCTTCTCCTGGACGACGTCCAGTTCATAGAGAACAAGGTCGCCACACAGGAGGAACTGTTTCATACCCTGAACGCCCTCTACGAGGGGCAAAAGCAGATTGTGCTATCCAGCGACCGCCCGCCCAAGGACATAAAAAACGTCACGGACAGGCTCCGCTCGCGTTTCAACATGGGGCTTATCGCGGACATACAGTCCCCGGAGTTCGAGACGAAGCTTGCGATAATCCAGAAGAAGGCGGAGATGGAGAGGATCCAGCTTCCCCCCGGCGTGGTGGAGTTTCTGGCGAAAAAGGTCAAAAGCAACATAAGGGAGCTCGAGGGCTGCCTCATAAGGCTGGCCGCCCATTCCTCCCTGACCGGCAGCCCCATAGACGTGGAGATGACGAAGACCATCCTTAGGGACATAATAACCGACGATGACAAACCTCTCACGGTAGAGGTTATAATGAAGACCGTATCCGAGCATTTCGGCATCAAGCTGGCGGACTTGAAGACGAAGAAGAGGACGAAGGAGATCGCCCTTCCCAGGCAGGTGGCCATGTACCTGGCCAGGGAACTGACAGAGGCCAGTCTGAGCGACATAGGCAAGGCAGCCGGCGGCAAGGACCACGCCACCGTCATCTACGCCTGCAAGCAGGTGGCGGACAGGCGGGCCTCCGACGGCGATTTTGACCGCATGATCGACTCCCTGGCCGGGAAGCTGAAACCCTGAGGCAAAAGAGATATTTGAATTTTGGATAGACAAAGTCTTGAAGGAGGGTTTTAAAGAGAAACATGAAGATAACCATCGCCAAAACTGAGTTCCAGCAAAGACTTTCAGACATCCAGCCGGTCGTCGAGAAAAAAAGCACCATGCCCATCCTGAGCCATTTTCTTCTGAAGACGGCAAAGTCCGGCTCCACGATAACGGCGACAGACCTTGAGACCGCCATACGGGAGCCGATAGCTGCTGAGGTCGCGGCGGAGGGCGCCCTCTCAGTGCCGGCAAGAAAGCTCTTCGAGATCGTCAGGGAAGTCGAAGGGGACATACAGATAGAGACCGAGGACTCCCAGTGGATAAGGGTGAAGGCGGGCCCGGCCTCCTTCCGGATAGCATGCCTTCCGGCGGAGGACTACCCCCTGTGGCCGGACCTGGGCGCATCGGAGCAGATAGAGGTGGACGCGCGCGAGCTGGCCAGGATGATAGAAAAGACGGCCTACGCGGCCGGCGAAAGCGACACCCGCTACACTTTAAACGGCATACTGTTTCACCTGAGGGCGGCCGAGAGGGACCTGACAATAGTGGGCACCGACGGCCACAGGATGGCCGTTATCTCGATGCCGCTTGATGCCGCCGCCGGCTGGACCGGTACGGAGGAGAAGAAGCTCATCGTCCAGAGAAAGGCCGCCACGGAGCTTGAAAAATTCCTCCCGGGGGTGGAAAGGATAAAGATATCGCTGGGCAAAAACCATGTCCTTTTCCAGGTGGGGGAGGTACTCTTCCTGACAAGACTCATCGAAGGCTCCTATCCAAATTACGGCCAGGTCATCCCGGCCAACAACGAAAAGAAGATAACCGTCTCCAGGGAGGCCTTTATCAGGGCCCTGCGGCGCGTCTCCGTTATGAGCCGCGAGAGGAGCAACGCGGTGCGCATGGACGCAAGCCAGGACCTCCTTACCCTGAACTCCTCCAACCCGGACCTGGGCGAGGCGAAAGACGAGGTGCCGGCCCGCTACAGCGGAGACTCCATATCGCTTGGGTTTAACGCGAGGTACCTCATAGAGGCCCTGAGCGCCATGGAGGGGGAAAACGTGACCTTCGAGCTTCAGGACCCCTTGAGCCCCACGCTGCTGAGGCCCGAGGGCGAGCCGTCATACAGGTGCGTCATCATGCCGATGAGGATTTAACCGGCATCTTGTTTGCCGGCACCCTCACCCAACCCTCTCCCTGAAAAGGGAGAGGGTTTTGCATAAAACAACTCAAAAAAGTTATAATATATAAGTACTTAGACTAAAGAAATTATGGCAAATACGCCTTTTGTAAAACCCTCTCCGGGGGAGAGGGTTGGGTGAGGGTGTAGCTTTAGGAGGCAAATGAGCGAGGAAAAAGGGAAAAACGAGGGCGCCGAATACTACGGCGCGGATTCGATAAAGATACTGAAGGGGCTTTCGGCGGTCAGGAAGCGGCCGGCGATGTACATAGGCTCCACGGGGCCGGACGGGCTCCATCATCTGCTCTACGAGGTGGTGGACAACAGTGTGGACGAGGCCCTGGCGGGGTTTTGCACGGACATCGAGATAGTGCTTCACGTGGACGGCAGCGCCGAGGTCATGGACAACGGCCGGGGCATTCCGACCGAGCCCCATCCGGGCGACCCGGAGGGAAGGACGGCGGCCGAGATAGCGCTTACGGAGCTGCACGCGGGCGGGAAGTTCGAATCCAAGGCGTACAAGGTTTCAGGCGGCCTGCACGGAGTGGGTGTTTCCGTGGTGAACGCCCTTTCGGAGTGGCTGGAGCTTGAGGTTCGCAGAAACGGCCAGGTCTATCAGCAGAAGTACGAGCGCGGAAAGCCGGTGACTCCCCTGGTGGTGGTGGGCAAGACCCGCAGGGTTGGCACCAAGGTGACGTTCAAGCCCGACGCCGAGATATTCGAGGTGGTGGAGTGGAGTTTTGAGACGCTCTCGCAGCGCCTGCGGGAGCTGGCGTTTCTGAACAAGGGCCTGCGGATAGGTTTTTCGGACGAGCGCTCCGGCAAGAAGCAGGAGTTCCTCTACAAGGGCGGGATAGTCTCCTTCGTGGAGCATCTGAACAAGAACAAGACGCCCATACACCCGAAGCCCATATTCGTCTCGGGCGAAAAGGAGGGCATATCCCTGGAGATCGCCCTTCAGTACAACGACAGCTACCAGGAGACCATCTACACGTTCGCAAACAACATAAACACCAGGGAGGGGGGCACCCACCTGGCCGGCTTCAAGAGCGCCCTTACGCGCACGGCGAACTCCTACGCGCAGGGCGTGGGGCTTCTGAAGGGCAGGCAGCCCTTCACCGGGGAGGACATCCGCGAGGGGCTCACGGCCGTCATAAGCGTAAAACTGCCCAATCCGCAGTTCGAGGGGCAGACAAAGATGAAGCTCGGCAACAGCGAGGTGAAGGGTTTTGTGGAGTCCATCGTAAACGACATCCTCGGGGCATATTTCGAGGAGAACCCCTCCATCGCCAGGAAAATCGTGGATAAATCCCTCCAGGCGGCGCGCGCGAGGGAGGCGGCAAGGAAGGCGAGGGAGCTTACAAGGAGAAAGGGTTTTCTGGAGGACTCCTCCCTGCCGGGCAAGCTGGCCGACTGCTCGGAGAAGGACCCGGGGCAGAGCGAGCTGTACATCGTGGAGGGGGATTCGGCGGGCGGAAGCGCGAAGCAGGCCAGGGACAGGCGTTTCCAGGCCATCCTGCCACTGAGGGGGAAGATACTGAACGTGGAGAAGGCGCGCTTCGACAGGATGCTCACATCCGAGGAGATAAAGGTCCTCATATCGGCCCTCGGCACCAGCATAGGGCCGGATTTCGACATATCCAAGGCCCGCTACCACAAGGTGGTCCTCATGACGGACGCGGACGTGGACGGCGCGCACATAAGGACGCTGCTGCTGACCTTCTTCTTCAGGCAGATGCCGGCCGTCATTGAGCAGGGCTATCTGTACATCGCCCAGCCCCCGCTCTACAAGGTCAAGAGGGGAAGGCAGGAAAAATACGTGCAGACCGACGATGAGTTGAGGGAGATGCTCCTGGAGCTTGCCGGCGAGGAGCTGTACTTCGATATCGGCGGCAAACCCGTGACCGGCAAGGCCCTGGTGCCCCATCTGAGGAGACTGGAGCGCTTCGAGCGGCTGCTGGAGCTGTTTGCACTGAGGAGAAACGACCCGGAGCTTCTGAAATTCGTTCTCCGGCAGCGGGTGGACATCGAGCTGCTCAAGGACAGGCGGAGGCTTGAGGAGCTTGTGGAGAAGGCGAAGCGGGAGTTTCCCGAGGCAAGGACGACAGGGGTCTCAAGCGACGAGGAGCACGAATCGAACTCTGTGGAGATAAGAAGGCACCACCAGAGGGTAAAGCTGTCGGAAGAGTTTCTGGGCTCGCCCGATTTCCGCGAGTTAAGGAAGCTCTACCAGGAGCTCTCCGCCCTGGGGGAGCCGCCCTACAAGGTGAAGACGAAGGAGGCCGGGCAGCAGTTCGCCTCCTCCGGGGACCTGATGGACTTCATTATGCGCACCGCGAGAAAGGGGCTCTCCGTCCAGCGGTATAAGGGGTTGGGGGAGATGAACCCTGAACAATTGTGGGAGACGACGATGGACCCGGAGAAGCGGACTTTCCTGCAGGTGGCGGTGGAGGACTCCGTCGTATCCGACGAGATATTCACCATCCTGATGGGCGACCAGGTGGAGCCCCGCAAGGAGTTCATACACCGTCACGCCCTGGAGGCCAGGAACCTGGACGTCTGAAAGCTTCCCGGCTCTTCAGGCTTTTGTGTGGGTTACCGGCAGTCTCAAAAATAATTTGTATATTTCGCGCTTGCTGATACCTGCCAGGCCCTTTCGTTCGGTCGCGCGGTTCCGGACGTATCCAGACGGCGGGATTTAGATCGTCTTCGAGGGCGAATGGCGAAAGATTGGCAGGATGCGG
>JAKAHV010000025.1 GCA_021825295.1 Nitrospirota bacterium | reverse complement strand
CGGTTCTAGAGAGAGGAAGCAAGCGGACGGATCACGACGCGCCGCATCCTGCCAACCTTTCGCTCCTCGCTCACTGCCAGCCGCGCTCCAATAACGGTCCGGCCTTCGTTCAGTCTTTTTTTGGGGGGGGGAGGGCATGGGGGGCGCAGCCCCCCATCATTAAAGGGCGGGAGGGCGGGCTTCCTCATTATCCCTTCCAGGTCCACTCCCTTATCTCGGGCATGTCCTCGCCCCATCTGGCTATATACTCGCGGTGCTCCACGAGCTTGTCCCGGATTGCCTGCTTCTGGTACGCCGCGATATGCCCGAGCTTCGGGACCCGGTCGATCACGTCGCCTACCAGGTGGAAACGGTCGATCTCGTTTCTGACGGCCATGTCGAAGGGCGTGGTGGTCGTGCCCTCCTCTTTGTAGCCCCTGACGTGCAGGTTTGCATGGTTTTTCCTCCGGTAGGTGAGGCGGTGGATCAGCCACGGGTAGCCGTGATAGGCGAATATTATGGGCTTATCGGGTGTAAAGAGCGCGTCAAAGTCCCTGTTGTTAAGGCCGTGGGGGTGCTCCTCCGGAGGCTGAAGCGTCATCAGGTCCACCACGTTTATGACGCGGACCTTCAAATCCGGGACATGCTCGCGCAGGATTTCAGCGGCGGCCAGGGTTTCGATGGTCGGCACATCGCCGCAGCAGGCAAGCACGACATCCGGGTCCGCCCCCTTGTCGTTGCTGGCCCACTCCCAGATGCCGATGCCGGAGGTGCAGTGTTTGATGGCGGAAGACATGTCAAGCCACTGCGGCTGCTCGTTTTTGCCCGCGACGATGACGTTTATGTAGTTTCTGCTCCTGAGGCAATGGTCCGCCACCGACAGCAGCGTATTTGCGTCCGGCGGGAAGTAGACCCGCACGATGTCCGCCTTCTTGTTGACGACTATGTCTATGAAACCGGGGTCCTGGTGCGAAAAACCGTTATGGTCCTGCCGCCACACGTGCGATGTAAGCAGGTAGTTCAGCGATGCCACCGGCCGCCTCCATGGGATATGGCCGGCCACCTTCAGCCACTTGGCGTGCTGGTTGAACATCGAGTCCACAATGTGGATGAAGGCCTCGTAGCAGGCGAAAAACCCGTGCCTGCCAGTAAGCAGGTAACCCTCCAGCCACCCCTGAAGCATCTGCTCGCTGAGGACCTCCATCACGCGGCCGTCGGGGGAGAGGTTGGTGTCTTCCGGGAAGATGGGTTCCATCCAGGTCCGCCCGGTCACCTCAAAGAGGGCGTCCAGCCGGTTGGAGGATGTCTCATCCGGCCCCATGACCCGGAAATTCCTGGTTCCCAGGTTCTCTTTCATCACGTCTCTCAGGAAACGGCCCAGCGCCCTGGTGGCCTCGGCCGTAGCCCGGCCCGGCGCGGGGACGCCGACTGCATAGTCCCTGAAATCGGGCAGCCTGAGGTCTTTCAGAAGCAGCCCCCCGTTTGCGTGCGGGTTTGCGCCCATCCGCCTGGCGCCCTTCGGGGCAAACTCCTCCAGTTCCGGCACCGGCCTGCCCGCCTCATCGAAAAGCTCTTCCGGCTTGTAGCTCTTCATCCAGTCTTCCAGGATTTTTATGTGCTCCGGCTTCTGTGACAAGTCCGTTACCGGCACCTGATGGGCGCGCCAGAAACCCTCGACCTTCAGTCCGTCGACCGTCTTCGGGCAGGTCCAGCCCTTTGGCGTGCGCAGGATGATCATAGGCCAGCGCGGCCGTTTTACAGCAGCCGCCGATTGCGCCTCCCCCTGGATATCCCTTATCTCCTCTATCACCCTGTCCAGGCATTCGGCCATCTGCTGGTGCATGGCCTCCGGGTCCGTCCCTTCCACGAAATGGGGCTTGTAACCGTACCCTCTGAAGAGCGCCTCCAGCTCCCCGTTTTCTATGCGGGAAAGAAACGTGGGGCCGGCTATCTTGTAGCCGTTCAGATGGAGGATGGGCAGCACAGCCCCGTCCGTGGCCGGGTTCAGAAACTTGTTTGAATGCCAGGAGGTCGCAAGCGTGCCGGTCTCCGCCTCTCCGTCGCCCACGACGCAGGCGACGATGAGACCGGGGTTGTCCAGGGCGGCCCCGAACGCGTGGGCAAGACTGTAGCCAAGCTCCCCGCCCTCGTTGATGGAGCCGGGGGTCCCGGGTGCGGCGTGGCTTGGAATGCCGCCCGGAAAAGAGAACTGCCTGAAGAGCTTTTTCATCCCGGCCTCGTCCCTGGAGACATCCGGATAGAGCTCGCTGTAGACGCCTTCAAGATAGGTGTTTGCGACGATGCCGGGCGCGCCGTGGCCGGGCCCCGTGACGTAGATGACGTTGAGGTCGTGCGCCTTTATCGCGCGGTTTAAGTGCGCGTAAATGAAATTCAGCCCGGGGGTGGTCCCCCAATGCCCGAGGAGCCTCGGTTTTATATGTTCCAGTTTCAGGGGCTCCTTCAAAAGCGGATTGGCGTACAGGTATATCTGGCCTATCGACAGGTAGTTCGCTGCGCGCCAGTAAGCGTCTATCGTCCTTAGCTCCTGTTTGGAAAGAACGCCTTTTGTAAGGACTGCCATGGCGGGTTCCTCCTTTTTCTCTAGGGGTGGAAAATTATATGGTGTATGCGGGGCTTGCTCGCCTCTCTGCCAGCTTTTTTCCAGATTAGCACAGAGGGGGGCAAAGTCAAATCTGCCGCAGGCCCATTTATCCGTTTTCCCGTAACATGGTATCCTAATTCATGGCTTTAAGAGACATCCTTGGGCAGGAAGGCGCGATAAAAATACTCGAAGGCTCCATCTTGAACCGGAAAGTGGCCTCCGCATACCTCTTCCAGGGTCCCTCCGGCACCGGCAAATATTTCACCGCGCTGAATTTCGCGAAGGCCCTGAACTGCAAGCGGCGGTCCGGCCGGGAAGGTTTCCCCCCCGGGGAAGACGGGGCGGCGGCGGATGCCTGCGACGGCTGCCCCTCCTGCAGGCGGATCGAGGCCGGGATACACCCGGATGTGGCCTTCGTCAGGCCCGAAAAGGGGGTCATAAAGATAGAGGAGATACGAAAGCTCGAAGAGGCCCTCTCCCTCTGTCCGTACGAGGGCGGCTACAAGGCCGCCATCGTGGACGACGCCCACCTCATGAACGACAAGGCGGCAAACGCGTTTCTGAAATGCCTTGAGGAGCCGCCCGCCGGAAGCGTCATAGTGCTTGCAAGCTCAAACCCGGAAAGGCTGCCCGATACGATAAGGTCAAGATGCCTGGCCCTGAAATTCAAGCCCCTCTCCGCCGCCCTGATGGAATCCCTGTTGAAAGACAGGATAAAGGACCCTCAGAAAAGAAAGGCCCTGATCGGGCTTTCCATGGGCAGGCCGGGCCTTGCAATCGGCAAGGGAGGGGACATATTGAAGAGGAGGGAGGAGTTTGCAAAATCCCTCCTGCAGATGCTTGCCGGCTCCAGGAACCCCTCCTGGGCCGACAAGGAGGAGATAGAGGAGTTCATGGACGGCCTGGAGCTTTTCCTCAGGGACATCTTCGTATTGCGCGCCACCGGCAGGGAGGACTTCCTTCTGAACCCGGCCATGCCGGAGGACATGAAATCCCTTGGCAAAGCGGCAAATGAAGAAGTTATAATAGATTGTTATCAAGGGATTGCCGGCATTAAAAACAGCCTGGTCTATAACCCCAATAAATCCATATTGTGGAATTATACGGCCGGCATGCTGAAGAGACTGGAACCGCGGAGGGCAAGGGTAAAAACTGGTGGCTGAAGTGGTCGGCATAAGGTTCAAGCCATGCGGCAAACTCTACGATTTCGAGACTGCGGGGGTGGAGCTTAAACCCGGCGATTTTGTAGTCGTGGAATCCGAACTGGGGCTTTCCATCGGGAAGGTGGTCTGCAAGTCCAGGCCCGCCGGCCCTGGCGCGGAGTACAAGAAGGTGATGAGGCTCGCCTCCGAGGAGGACATCAGGGAGAGCAGGGCAAACGCGGAGCTTGAGAAGGAGGCGTTCGCCTTCTGCCGCGAACGTGTGATGGCCCGGGGGCTCCAGATGAAGCTCATACGGACCGAGGCCACGCTGGACAGGAAAAGAGTAATCTTCTATTTCATCGCCGAAAAAAGGATAGATTTCAGGGAACTGGTCAAGGACCTGGCCCAGAAATTCCGCACCAGGATAGAGATGAGGCAGGTCGGGGTGAGAGACGAGGCCAAGATGACCGGAGGGCTGGGCCTCTGCGGCCGGCAGCTCTGCTGCACCTCTTTTCTCGTGGACTTCGCCCCCATATCGATCAAGATGGCCAAAAAACAGGAGCTCGTCCTCAACACCGGGAAGCTCTCCGGCATCTGCGGAAGGCTTATGTGCTGCCTGAGCTACGAATACGGCTGCAAGGGGCAACAGGCCGTGGAGGAGCCGGAGGAGGCGCTGACCGGAGACAACCCCGAAGAAACCCCGGCCACGCCTGAAGTCCGCGTTCATCACGCCCGGCCCGATGCCGCCGTTGCGGGCGCCAGGAAAACCAGGCGCTTCGAGCGTGGGCTGCGCCGCGAAAGGCACACGGAGGCAGGCAGGCGCACGGAGAAAGACCAGAAACAGGAACCACTGACACCGGAGCCTGAAACTGCCGGGGCGCAGGTCCCGGGGCAGGATGCCGGAAGCGGGGAACCCGGAAACGGAAACCCTCCGGCCCACAGACGGAGAAGGAAAAAAAGATGGAAGAAACGGGGGCACAACGGGGGCCATGACGGGACACAACAGGGCCCGGAGACCTCCGGAAACGAGAAGGCCTGAGATGACCACGAACGGCCCCGAAGTCTCCGGCTCGAAATTCTATATAACGACCCCTATCTACTACGTCAACGACATCCCTCATATCGGGCATGCGTATACGACCATAGCGGCCGACACACTGGCGCGCCATAACCGGCTGCGCGGCCGGCGGGTATTCTTCCTCACGGGCACGGACGAGCACGGGCAGAAGGTCCAGAAGGCGGCCGAGGCCAAAGGGCTTTCACCTCAGGAGCACGCCGATCGGATGGCCGGCAATTTCAAAGGCCTTTGGCAGACTCTCGACATCTCATATGACAATTTCATACGGACAACGGACCCCGGGCACAAAAAAGTCGTCCGGGAACTGCTGCAGGACCTCTGGACCAGGGGCCTTATAGAAAAGCGGTCTTATTCGGGCTGGTACTGCACGCCCGATGAAAGGTTCTGGACGGAAAAGGACCTCATTGAGGGCAAGTGCCCGGAGTGCGGAAGGGACGTGGAGAGGATCGAGGAGCAGAATTATTTCTTCCTGATGTCCCGATATCAGGAGGCCCTCATAAGGCACATAAAGGAAAATCCCGGCTATATCAGGCCGGAAACGAGAAAAAATGAGGTCCTGGGGTTTTTGGAAAACCAGGCCCTGGGGGACCTCTGCATCTCCAGGCCCCAAAAGAGGCTCCAGTGGGGAATCCCCCTGCCCTTCGATGAGCAATTCGTCACCTATGTCTGGTTCGACGCGCTCGTCAATTACTACTCGGCTCCGTCTTACCTCGCGCCGTCTTACCCCGGGCCCTGGTGGCCCGCGGACGTGCACCTGATCGGAAAAGACATCCTGACCACTCATGCGGTGTACTGGTCCTGCATGCTCATGGCCCTCGGGCTGCCGCTGCCGGAGACTATCTTCGCACACGGCTGGTGGACCATAGAGGGGAAGAAGATGTCAAAATCCCTTGGTAACGTCGTGGACCCCGCAAAGGTCTGCGGTGAATACGGGGTGGATGCCTTCAGGTACTTCCTCATGAGGGAAATCCCTTTCGGCCACGACGGGGATTTTTCCGAAGCTGCGCTTGTAAACAGGATAAATACCGACCTTGCAAACGACCTGGGGAACCTCCTGAGCAGGACCCTCACGATGATAGAGAAGTACAGGGACGGCGTTATACCCGCCCCCGTTTCGGGGAAATTCAGGCGCGGCTGGACCATCGGCGGGCATCAGACACTGGAGGGGGACGTCCAGGACAGCTTCGCGTCCCTGAATGAAGACCGGATATATGAAAGGCATCTTGATGAGCTTAATTTTTCCGCCGCCCTCGGCCATCTGTGGGAAAATACGGTCAGGCGCGTAAATAAATGCATAGAGGACTCGGCCCCCTGGAAGGAAAAAGACGATGACACGCTGTCCAACCTCCTCTACTGCTTTGCCGAATCCCTGAGGCTGATTGCGATACGGGTTTACCCCGTCATGCCCTCCTCCGCCCGGCAGATATGGAGCCAGCTTGGAATAGATGAAAAAATAGAAGACCTCCCGGAGCGCCCCGGATACCTCGAATGGGGAGGATATCCGCTTCCGGGCAGGAAGGTGAAAAAGGGAAACGCGCTTTTCCCCAGGATTTTAACCGCTGCCGCCGCCGCGAGGTCAGGAGCCGGTGCCGCCCCGGGCGGCGGAAAAGAAAAAAAGACAGCCATGATAAAGGAGACAGCCAAAATGCAGGAGGCAAACGAAGCCGCGGAGGCGAAGGCGCCGGAAGATAAAGATCTCATAGGCATAGAGGAATTCGCGAAGGTGGAGCTCAGGGCAGGCAGGGTAATGAAGGCCGAGGCCGTGAAGGGGTCAAACAAGCTCATCCGGCTGGAAGTGGACCTTGGCGAGGGGCAGCAGGCGCCAAGACAGGTGGTCGCCGGCATAGGCAGGCAGTACAGGCCTGAGGACCTCGAAGGAAAGACAGTAATAATCGTCTCCAACCTGAAACCCGCCAGACTGATGGGGCTTGAATCAAGGGGCATGCTCCTTGCCGCGACAGACTCCGAGGGCACCCTCTCCGTGCTTACCGCGGACAAGGATATCAAACCCGGCGCGAAGATCAAATGACCGCGCCCGCCTTTGCGCCCTGTAGCCTTTTTTAAAAAGTTATAACTAAATTAAATAGCCCGTTGTCTTGAAAATCAGGCTGTTATGGTTTAGACTTATATTCCTTCTATAACCTAATTCAATTTTGGAGGGAGTTAGATGGCTATAGCGGCAAGAGCGGGAAAAGTCCCCGTAAAAACGAAAAAAAGCAAGAACTCCGCCGGAAGGGCCGTTGGCAAAAGTCGGGCCGGGAAATGGGTATATCTCTTCGGCATGGGCAAGGCCGACGGGAAAGGGGAGATGAAAGGCCTTCTGGGCGGCAAGGGAGCCGGGCTTGCCGAGATGAGCAGGCTTGGGCTTCCGGTGCCGGCCGGTTTTACCATCACCACGGATGCCTGCAACGCCTTCTTCGACAGTGGCAAGCGTTACCCGGCCGGGATGTGGGAAGAGGTGCTTCAAAATCTGAAAAAGGTCGAAAAGGCGATGGGGATGAAGTTCGGCGACGCCGGAAACCCGCTTCTGGTTTCGGTGCGCTCCGGGGCCAAATTCTCGATGCCCGGCATGATGGACACCGTTCTTAACCTGGGCTTGAACCGCGACACCCTCCAGGGGATCATCAAAAAAACGAAAAACGAGCGTTTCGCATACGACGCCTACAGGCGCTTCATAGGGATGTTCGGCAGCATCGTCATGGACATCAGCAAAAAGAAATTCGAGGAAGTCCTCGAAGATGCGAAGAAGAAAAAAGGCTACAGCCAGGACACCGACCTTACCGCTGACGACCTGAAGGAGCTTGTGGAAGCATATAAGGACATTTACAGGAAAGAGACCGGCTCCGGCTTCCCTGAAGACCCGTACGAGCAGCTCAGGATGGCCATCAACGCCGTCTTCGGTTCATGGTTCGGCGAAAGGGCCATAAAATACAGGAGATTAAACGACATCCCCGACAACCTCGGCACCGCGTGCAACGTCCAGACGATGGTGTTTGGCAACATGGGCGACAACTCCGGCACGGGCGTGGGCTTTACGCGCGACCCTTCGACCGGGGAGAAGCAGTTCTTCGCCGAATGCCTCATAAACGCCCAGGGCGAGGACGTGGTGGCCGGCATCCGCACGCCGCTGCACATAGACGAGCTTAAAAGGAGGCTGCCCGGGGCTTACAGGGACCTGGATGGCATTTACAAAAAGCTGGAGAAGCACTACAGGGACATGCTGGACCTGGAGTTCACCGTCCAGGAGGGCAAACTCTACATGCTCCAGACCAGGGTCGGCAAGAGGACGGCGAAGGCCGCGCTGAAGATAGCCATCGACCTGGTAAAGGAGAAGCAGATCGATAAAAACACCGCGCTTTTGAGGATCGACCCGATGCAGCTCGACCAGCTCCTGCATCCGATGATAGACCCGAAGGCAAAGATAAAGGTGCTTGCCAAGGGGCTGCCGGCCTCTCCCGGCGCGGCCATCGGCAAGGTGGTCTTCACCGCCGACGAGGCCGAGAAGTGGGCCGCAAGGGGCGAGAAGGTAATACTGGTGAGGCCGGAGACCTCGCCCGAGGACATAGGCGGGATGAACGCGGCCCAGGGCATCCTCACCGGAAGGGGCGGGATGACCTCACATGCCGCCGTTGTCGCAAGGGGGATGGGCAAGTGCTGCGTGGCCGGCGCGGGCTCGCTTAACATAGACGAGCAGGCGAAGTTCTTCACCGTCAACGACACGACCGTCAGGGAGGGCGATTTCATAACATTAAACGGCACTACCGGCGAGGTCATGCTGGGCGAGACCCCGCTTGTCCAGCCGGAGCTGACGAAGGACTTTGCGACCATCATGAAGTGGGCCGACGAGACGAGGAAGCTAGGCGTGTGGGCCAACGCCGATACACCCAGGGACGCCGCCACGGCAATGAGTTTCGGCGCCGGGGGCATCGGGCTTTGCAGGACCGAGCACATGTTCTTCGAGGCCGACCGGATAAAGGCCGTCAGGGAGATGATCCTGGCGGACGACACCGAGGGCAGGGAAAAGGCCCTGGCAAAGCTTCTGCCCATGCAGAAGGGGGATTTCATCGGGATATTCAGGGCGATGAAGGGACTCCCCGTCACCATCAGGCTGCTGGACCCGCCGCTTCACGAGTTTCTGCCCCACACGGATGCGGAACTCACGGAGCTGTCGGCGGAGATGGGCGTGCCTTTTGAAAAGCTGAAGGCCAGGAACAAGGCCCTTCATGAGTTCAACCCCATGCTCGGGCACAGGGGATGCCGCCTCGGCGTCACCTATCCGGAGATTTACGAGATGCAGGTCAGGGCGATCATGGAAGCGGCCTGCGAGCTTAAAAAGGCAAAGGTGAAGGTCTCTCCGGAGATAATGATACCGCTGGTGGGGCACGTGAACGAGCTTAAGTCGATGCGGGAGATGACCATACGGGTGGCCGAAGAGGTGCAGAAGCAGCAAAAGACAAAGGTCGGCTATTCCGTCGGCACCATGATAGAGGTGGCGAGGGCGGCCATCACCGCCGATGAGATTGCCGGCCAGGCCGATTTCTTCTCCTTCGGCACCAACGACCTCACGCAGACCACATTCGGCCTTTCGAGGGACGATGCGGGCAGGTTCCTGCCGGCCTACGTGGAAAAGGGCATCCTGGAGGAAGACCCCTTCATCACGCTGGACCAGGACGGCGTCGGCCAGCTCATGAAGCTTGCGGTCGAAAAAGGCAGGAAGACCAAAAAGGACATGAAAATGGGCATCTGCGGAGAGCACGGCGGAGAACCCAAATCGGTGGAGTTCTGCCACAGGATAGGGCTCAACTACGTCAGTTGTTCCCCCTACAGGATCCCCATAGCCAAACTGGCCGCGGCCCAGGCGGCGGCAAAGGGGAAAACGGGCGCGGACCTCTCCAGAGCCACTGTTTAAAAAGGATTTTCCCGCTACCGGCGGCGGTCTTTTCGACCGCCGCCAGCTTATCTTATAACCACAATTTCAAGTTGACAAAGCCCCCGGAATTTTGGTTTTCTAAAAATATCATGGGAGTTGCCGAAGCAAAAAAATACATAGCACAGTTGCATAAAAAACAGAGCGATCCCGGCAACTGGCCGGATTACCTGACGGGGCTGCCCGGCAAGGCCGCGATCCTGCGGGAACTGGACCGGGTTTATTCCCGGCTTGGCCAGTACGCCGTGGCCTATGTGAGGGTTTCGAACGTTTATCCCTTCCTCATAAAATACGGCTACGAGCACCATGCGGACCTCATAGAATGGGCGGCGGCCATACTGAAGACCACGGCGGACCGGGCGAAGGACTCCTTCGTGGGCACGATAGATACCCACGACTACATCATAATTTCAAGACAGGCGGACCTGGATGAAATATTGAAGGAGGCCCGGGACCTGTTCGCCAAAAAGGCAAAATCCCTGTATATCGCCGAAGACCGCAAGAAAGGGTATATTCTTTCCTTCCAGGCCAACGGCAAAAATGTGTGCGTGGGGCTCATGGGGTTCCTTTGCGCCTGCGTCAAGGAGAAGACCTCCATCCCGAAGCTGGACCTTCTGCCGCATCTGGCGGGCCTCTGCTCGGAGATGGAAAAAACATCGAAGGCTGGCCCCTGCCCGGAGCCGGAAAAGTCGGCCAGGGCCTGATTTCTTAAAAAACCGCCCTCCCGGACGCGCGCTCCCTTCCTCAAAGACTGGCGGATATCAGATCATGCCTTGCGGGACGGAAACAGCCAGCAAAATTCCGTGTTAAAATAATCCATGAGCTTTTTTACGCCGGAGGCGACCCCGGAAGAGATCAGGAAGGAAAGGCACAAGGCGCGCGAGTTGCGCCAGTCCGGATGGTGGAAGAGGAAAAGAAGCTCCGGAGTCTGCCATTTCTGCGGCGGGAAGTTCCACCCCTCGGAGCTGACCATGGAGCACATCGTGCCGCTGATGCGGGGGGGGAAGTCCGTGAGGCAGAATATAGTGCCGGCCTGCAGGCAGTGCAACCAGGGAAAGAAAAACCTGCTGCCTGTGGAATGGGAGGATTACCTGCGCGGCCTACGCCGTGCTGACGACGATATCTCCGGGCAGCAGCTTTAAAAGCTCCTCCACCGCCTCCGCGAGCGACCCCTCCGACGTGCTCTCCAGCGTGACCAGTATGCTGTAGCGCTTCTCCCCGATCTTCGGATAGGAGCCTATCTCGACCATCGGGAATTTCCTGGCCACGGCGTCAAGCGATTCGGCAATCAGGCATTCCTCGCCGTTCAGATAAATGCGGCGCAGGTGGTATGGCTCGCCCCGGAAGCGTTCCTTCAGGGCGAGGAACTTCTTTCTCAGGAACTCCGGTATCCCCGGGAAGACATACACGTTTTCCACCCTCACGGGAGGAAAATTTATGCCGTTTAATTCGATAACCTCGGCCCCCCTGGGCAGCTCCGCCATCCTCAGGGCCACCTCGGAGGTCTGCATCCCGCACCGCTCGATGATGGCCTGACGGTACCGCTCGTTCATTACCGTATCCAGGCCGAATGCAGCGGCAACGCCCCTCATCGTCACATCATCGTGCGTGGGCCCGACCCCTCCGGAGGTAAAGACATAATCGTATTTCCTCGAGCAGGAGGCCACGGTGGCCGCTATCTCCTCCACGATATCGGGGATCACGGCTATGCGGCAGAGGTTCACCCCGAGCGCTCTCAGCTCTTCGGCCAGGAAGTGGGCGTTTTCATCCCTCACCTTCCCGGATAGTATCTCGTTGCCTATTATGATGACCGCCGCCGTCCTGGGCACCATCCGCCCTCCCCTATCGATGATCTCAATGGCCTGAGGCCATTCTCATTTTAAATGTTTTACGGACATCTCGCAAGCTCCCGGCCCTCACTCATCGGTCCTTTGACGAATCATATGCCAGGGTGCGCCCCGTGCCGCGCGTCTTTTATGTGATATAATCAGAAAACCATCCCTGGAAAATTGAAAGAGGAGAGCAATGGACATCAAATCCGTACTTGTCACGGGTTGCTGCGGCTTCATCGGATGCAGGACCAGCCAGGAGCTTGCAAACCGGGGCTACCGGGTCCTGGGCGTGGACAATATGAACGACTATTACGACCCGAGGCTCAAGCAATACCGCCTGAAGGAGCTGGAGAGGCTCGGGAATTTCACCTTCCACCGCCTGGACATAGAGGAAAAAGAACCGATTGATGAACTCTTCAAGAAGGAAAAATTCGACGCCGTCATAAACCTCGCGGCGCGCGCCGGCGTGAGATACAGCCTCGCAGACCCTTATGTTTACATGCGCACAAACGCCATGGGCACCCTGAACCTCCTGGAGGCGGGCAGGCGAAACGGCCTTAAAAAATTCGTTCTGGCGTCGACGTCCTCCCTTTATGCGGGGGGACAGATGCCCTTCGTGGAAGAGCTGCCCGTGAACACTCCCATCTCCCCCTATGCGGCCACCAAAAAGGCCGCGGAGGCGATCTGCTACTCTTACCACTACCTCTACGGCACGGACATATCCGTCCTCAGGTATTTCACCGTCTACGGCCCGGCCGGCAGGCCGGACATGAGCATCTTCCGGTTCATAAAGTGGACGGACGAGGGCGTGCCGCTGGAGATATTCGGCGACGGCTCGCAGAGCAGGGACTTCACCTACGTGGACGATATCGCCCGCGGCACCGTGGCCGCGATGGAGGCCAAGACAGGATACGAGGTCATAAACCTCGGGGGCAACAGCCCCTTCAAGCTAAGCTACATGATAGAGCTTATAGAGCGCTGCCTCGGCAAAAAAAGCGAGAAAAGGTTGAAACCCTTCCACAAGGCGGACATGCAGGCCACATGGGCGAACATAGAAAAGGCCAAAAGGCTGCTTGGCTGGCAGCCCCGCGTCACGCTTGAGGAGGGGATGGAGAAGACCGTCCGCTGGCATATGGAAAACAGGGACTGGCTGAAGGACGTCCGGCTTTGAGGGGAAAAACGGTGGTAAACTTCTTTATGAGAGGCAAAACCGAAAACATGGCATGGGCGCATGGCCGGCATAATCGAGACATACCGGGAGCAGACAAGAAGGCTCTGGGCAAAGGACATAAGCCGCTGCAGCCGGCCCCGTGCCTGGTTTTTCAGGTTCCTGAAGGCCTTTGTGCTGGTGGCCGCCGGTTTCCAGGACAATGAGATAACCCTCAGGGCGGCCAGCCTCTCCTACACGACGCTTTTCGGCCTTGTGCCGTTTCTGGCAATAAGCTTCTCCCTTCTGAAATCCCTCGGCATGCACAACAGGATAAGGCCCCTGCTGCTGGGCTTCTTCGCCCCCCTGGGCCCGCAGAGCGCGGCCATGGCCGACAGGATAATAGGCTATATAAACCGCATAAACACCAGCGTGCTCAGCTCGTTGGGCGTCCTGCTTCTCATCTATTCGGTAGTCTCCATGGTGCAGAAGATCGAAAACTCGGTCAACTTCCTCTGGAAGACCTCAAAGACCAGGGCCCTGGCCCGCAGGTTCAGCGATTACCTGAGCGTGATAGTGGTAGGGCCGGTCCTGGTCATATCCGCCCTCGGCATAACCTCTTCGCTCATGTCGAATTCCGTTGTCAGAAGCGTGCTTGGCATCCGGGCGCTTGGTGGCGTCATCTACTTCATTGGCGAATTGATGCCCTACTTCTTCATCTCGGCGGCCTTTGTCTACATATACCTCTTCCTGCCCACCGCCAGGGTAAAATTCAGGGCCGCCCTGGCGGGCGGCGTTGTCGCGGGCATCGTGTGGCAGAGCGTGGAATGGACCTTCGCCAATCTCACGGTCGCCTCCTCCAAATACCCGGCCATATATTCCAGTTTCGCGATAATGCTGCTCTTCATAAGCTGGGTCTACCTGAACTGGGTGATATTCCTGGTAGGGGCAAATGCATCCTTCCATTATCAAAACCCGGGGTATCCCCTCTTCGGGGGCGAGCTTCCCCTGAGCGGACGGCTGAAGGAAAAACTCGCGCTTGTAATAATGTACATGGTGGGAAGCAGCTATTTTTATGGCATGCCCCGCTGGACGGCCGCGACGCTGGCCGCGCGCCTGAAGATGCCGGAAGCCGTCCTTGAGCAGACGCTGGTGATGCTCCTGGCAAAGGGGCTGCTGGCGGTCTCGCCGGCGGACGGGGCCGAAGGATATCTGCCCTCGCGCGCAATCGAGACCATAAGCCTGGAGGAGGTGATCGAGGCGTCGCGGACATTCGGGGAGCTGCCTTTCCCCGACCTCTTCAATATACTCACGGAGGGGCGCTTCAAGGCGGTCGAAGAGACGGTGGAAAGGATGGCCGGGGCGGCCGCTGGAGCAATCAGGGGCGAGACGGTAAAAGATCTCGTGCTGGCGGCCCCGCCGGCCGGACCGGACTGACCCGCTTTTATAAAAGGCCCTTCAGGAATTCCTGCGGGGACTGATATCTGCCCGGTCTTTCGTTCGGTCACGCGGTTCCGGACGTGTACAAACGGCTTTGTTAAGGGCGTCTTTCGAGGGCGACCCACGAAAGGTTGTCAAGATGCAACCCGCCGTTATCCCCGCCTGTTCCCTCTCTCAAGAGCCAGGCGGATATCAGCCTTTCCCGGGAATATCGCTATTTACCCGCAAGAATTTCTGAAGAGTCTTATAAAAAAACGCCGGGACCGGATAAAACCCGATTGGGCGGCATGGCCGCCCAATCGGGTAAAATAGGCCATGGCGCGGAAGGTCTACGTCAGAGAGGCTTCCTATGATTACGGGCGTCTGAGAACCGCCGTCTTCGAGATGATGGAGGCCTGCGGGGCGGCCATACCAAAGCGGGGCATTGTCCTTATAAAACCGAATTTCCTCTCCCCGGCGCCCCCGGAGAAGGCGATGCTGACCCATCCGCTCGTGGTCCGCGCGGTCTCGGAATACGTCATCGGCAAAGGCGGGCGTCCGCAGGTCTCTGACAGCCCGGCTGTGGGGACCTTTGAACGGATATTGAAGGAGGGCGGCTTCAGGGATGCGCTCGCCGGTCTCGATGTCAGGTTCTCGGAGTTCAGCCGGTCCGTCACGGTGGCCGCGGGTCCGCCCTTCCCGAAGCTTGAGCTTGCAAAAGACGCCATCGATGCGGAGCTTATCATAAACCTGCCAAAACTGAAGACGCATGCCCAGATGCTGCTCACCCTGGGCATTAAAAATCTCTTCGGCTGCGTCGTGGGTCTCAGAAAACCCGAATGGCATTTCAGGGCGGGTGTGGACAGGCAGATGTTTGCAGGCCTGCTGGTGCAAATCTGGGCCGCCCTGAAACCGGCCGTTACCCTCCTGGACGGCATACTCGCGATGGAGGGCGACGGCCCTGGCAAAGGCGGCTCCCCCCGCAATCTGGGCCTGCTTTTTGCCTCCGCCAGCGCTCCCGCCCTGGACACCGCAGTCTGCCGCGTGCTCGGCATAGACCCGGACAGGGTGCCCACAAACGAAGCCGCAAAAAAAATGGGTTTTTTATCGGAAGAGGAGGTAGAGATTGCGGGGGCAAAAGACCGTCTTGTCGAAAATTTCATCCTCCCGGCGGAGGCGATGGACGTCATCTTCGGCCCGAAGAGATTTCACTCCGCGATGAGGACGCACCTGCTTCAGAGGCCCGTCGCCAACCAGGACCTCTGCAGGCTCTGCGGAGAGTGCTGGCGGTACTGCCCGGCCGGCGCTATCGAAAAAAGGGAAGGCCGGGCCGGGAAAAAAGAAAGCAGGCTCATTTTCGATTACGAAAAATGCATAAGGTGCTACTGCTGTCTTGAAGTCTGTCCGCATGGGGCGATAAAAGCCAGGGAGCCCCTGGCCGGCAAGCTTGTCGGAAAGACAATAAAGGCCGTCCATGACCTCCTGGATTAAAAGCCCGGGCGGCTTGACAATTTCATGCAAATGGATGAAACTTTAAAGCCGGTATGCGTAACCAGGACAAAAAAAGATTCCGGCCATACAGCCGCTGTCTGCCAGCCGCCACGGCGCTGCTCTTCATTCTATGCGGTTGGGCGCTATGCGGCTGGGCGGCAACCGCAAGTGCGGAGCAAAGGCCGGATGTATTCAAGGCGACCCTTAAAAACGGGCTCCGGGTCGTCATCGTCAGGAACACGCTTGCTCCCGTCGTCACGACGGAAATAAACTACATGGCCGGGGCCAATGAGGACCCGGCGGGTTTTCCCGGCACGGCGCACGCGCACGAGCACATGATGTTCCGGGGCAGCCCCGGTCTTTCCGAGGACCAGCTCTCCGCTATAATCAGCGATTTGGGAGGGGAGTTCAACGCGGACACCCAGCAGACGATAACCCAGTATTTCATGACGGTGCCGGCTGCGGACCTGGAAGTGCCGCTGCGGGTGGAGGCGCTCCGCATGAAGGCGATACTGGCGACCCGGTCTCTCTGGGGCCAGGAGCGCGGGGCGATAGAACAGGAAGTGGCCCAGGACCTCTCGGACCCGGAGTACGTCTTTTACAAGCGGCTCCTGTCGGACATTTACTCCGGCACCCCATACTCGCATGACCCGCTTGGCACGTTTGCCTCATTCAACAAGCTCACGGCCGGGATGATCAGGAAATTCCACAATGAATGGTACTGCCCCAACAACGCCATCCTCGTAATCGTGGGCGATGTCGACCCCGCGGCCACCTTCAGGATGGTAAAGGACATCTTCGGCCCGATCCCGTCCCGCCCGATACCCAAACGGCCTGAGGTGCGGCTAAAACCACTTCATGCGGCAACCATCCGGATGGAGACAGACCTGCCGTACGGGGTCGCGGTAGCGGCATACCGCCTGCCCGGCTTTGGCAGTCCCGATTTCGCGGCCAGCCAGATACTGGCCGACGTGCTGTCGAGCAAACGCGCCGGTCTCTATGCGCTGGTTCCCGGCGGGCGGGCGCTGTCCGCGGAATTCGATATCGACCAGCAGCCCGCGGCCGGCATAGGATACGCGCTGGCCTCGTTTGCGAAAGGCGCGGACGGCCAGGCCCTGGTTGGAGCGATGAAGGAGGTCATTGCGGGCTACCTGAAGAAGGGCTTCCCGGCCGGCCTGGTTGAGGCCGCGAAGCGCCGCGAGGCGGCCGAGGCCGAATTCGAGAAAAATTCCATGCAGGGGCTTGCCTCCCTGTGGTCGCAGGCGCTTGCGGTTGAGGGCAGAAACAGCCCTGAAGACGATATAACCGCCATAAGGAAAGTCACGGCGGAAGACGTAAACCGCGTGGCGAGGAAATACCTGATAAACGATACCGCGATTACGGCCGTTCTGGTCCCCGCTCCCCCGGGCAAGGTCGTCACTGGCCCGAAAGGCCGCGGCGGGGAGTCCTTCATCTCGAAAGAGGTAAAACCGGTGAAGCTTCCCCGGTGGGCTTTAAAGGCCGCCGCCCTGCCGGCGCCCTTTAAAGGGACAGTCCACCCCGTTGTTACCACATTTCCAAACGGGCTGCGGCTCATCGTCCAGCCCGAATCGGTAAGCGATACGGTCAGCGTCTACGGGCAGGTGAAAAACGACCCCTACATGCAGGAGCCGAAAGGGAAGGAGGGGGTCTCCCAGGTGCTGGGCGGCCTTTTCCCTTACGGCGCCGGCAAGCTGGACCGCATGGCCTTTCAGAAAGCGCTTGACGATATAGCGGCAGACGAGACGGCGGGGGCAAGCTTCTCGCTTCAGGTCCTCTCAAAATACTTCGACCGCGGCGTGGGACTGCTTGCCCAAAACCTGCTTCAACCGGCCATCAAGGAAAGACCCTTCGAGGTGGTGAGAAAGCAGACCGCGGAGTCACTTCACGGGCTGCTTCAAAGCCCCTCCTATCTTGCCAGGCGGAGCATGCGCGCCGGCCTCTATCCGAAAGGCGACCCCAAGCTGCGTGAGGCCACGCCCCGGACCGCCGCCGCCCTGAGTCTGGACGACGTCCGTTCATATTTCAAAAACGCGTTCCGCCCGGACCTGACCACCATAGTTGTAATCGGCCGGGTTACGCCGGAGCAGGCAAAATCGGCGATAGGCAAATACTTCGGCGGCTGGAAGGCGACCGGGCCGAAACCGGAAACGGACCTGCCGCCCGTGCCGCCAAACAGGCCCTCTTACTCCGTCGTCCCGGACCCCAGCCGGGTGCAGGACAATGTTACCCTGGCGCAGACACTGGGCATAACGCGCAAGAGTCCGGACTATTATCCCCTGGAGCTTGGCACCCGCGTGCTTGCGGGCGGCTTTTACGCGAGCAGGCTGTACCGCGACCTCAGGGAACTGACGGGGCTCGTCTACGCGGTCGGGGCCAAGGTCGAGGCGGGCCGCACCCGCTCCACGTTCCTGGTGGCCTATGCATGCGACCCCAAAAACGTCTCCACCGCCCGCGCCATCGTCGAACGGGACATCAAACAGATGTGCTCCGCCCCGGTAACGGAAAGCGAGCTCATCCAGAACAAGGCTCTGGTGCTGCGGCGGCTGCAGCTCGCGGAATCCAGCGTCCGCGGCATCGGCCATGACCTCCTTGATTTTTCCATAAACGGGCTGCCCCTGGGCGAGACTGCGATTGCCGCCCGGCTCTACAGGCGGATGACTGCGGGCGGCGTGAAGGCCGCCTTCATGAAGTGGATACGGCCGGAAGATTTCGTGCAGGTCACACTGGGGCCGGCCCCGAAGTAGCAGCTTCTTTCTCCTGCCGGACAACCGCCGCCTGAAACCAAACCTGGGTTATATGGCGGGGTACAGGAATTTTAACTCAACTGCAATACAATCTATCCAATTTTTAAAACTTCAGGAGGATTTAAATGGAGAAAAAACCATTGCCCGCGATATGCGCTTTCACGGGCGGGCGGCCTCTTTATTTTGTTCTTCTGCTCATATTTTCGCTTGCCACGATGATTTTGCTGGGCTCGAAACCCGCGGACACCCTTGAGAGCCTCCAGTCCGGCATGAAGGGACCGGATTTCGCGCTCCGCAGCGTGGACGGGAAGACGGAGAATTTTGCCCGGATAAAAGGTGGAAAGCTCACTATCCTTCTTTTCTGGTCCACATGGAGCCCCGATTCCGACAAGGCGCTGAAACAGATGGAGCGGCTCTATGATCAATATAAAAAAAGGGGTCTGTCCGTAATGGCCGTGGATGTGGACGGCCAGGAGATCACGGACCGGACCATCGCGCGGATCAAGTCGAAACTGGACCGCCTGAAGATCAGCTTCCCCGCTTCGATAGATTACGGGCTCGTCACATTCCATGATTACGGCGTCATAGCCGTGCCATCGACTGTCATACTGAATAAAGACAGGGTCATAAAATATGTGCTCCCCGGTTACCCGCTGATGGGTTCCGACGAAATGGCGGACTATATAGCTTCCAAATTTGCGCCTGCGCCGGCGCGATCATGAAAAAGAGATAACCCGGCATCATTCGTCAAGGGCGTATTTTGGCCGTTCACTGAAACTGTCAAAAAACGTCCCGTCCGGTCACGCCCGCGCTGTTGCATTTTGCGCATCATGAGAGTAGCATAATCTCCGGCGGATTCATATGATATATCTTATCATTTTCGCCGTTTACTGCGAATTGAAACGCGTTCTCCGCAAAATGGAGGGGTTGTCTGCCGCGCCGGCAATAGTTGAAATTGAAAACACGCCCTCAAAAATCATAATTGGCAATACGGAGGACGCCGAAGCGGCCGGAACGCAAAACTACCGGCCTGTTATTGCCGCGCTGAAACGATCCATCGAGCAGAATCTGGCCATTATCAACTCGACAAGAGACCCGGAGACCGGGATAAACTGTTTTGCCCAAATCCGGCGCGATATAGACATGCTCTCTGCCGAAACCGCCAATGCAAAGATTAAAATGGGCCTCGGAGATAAGGCTGGCGATGAGATGAACGTTGGGGACAGCGGCTTTTCCGAATATTTCGGCAAGTTAAAAGAAGACTGGCTCAGAGGTTTGTTCCTCGGGAAAATGGGAACCTTTTTGAAACAGGCTGAAGGCCTTGAGGACCCTGTGATGAAAACCGAGTGTCTCCGCAACGCCCTCAGAGCAGCCTGCGACGGCCTCTTATACCTCTCCGAAGACGGGGAATTAACGGCAAAGGCAAACCTCGTCAAGGAGGAACTCAAATCCCTTGCAGCCGGGCCTGAAATTTGAGCGCTGGAGAGCCGGAATTCAAGATGCAAGACTTGCCCCATTTCGCTGTTTTAAACCTTGTTTGCCGAATGGAAAATTTGACCTTGGATTAAGATGCAAATTCACATGATCGCGCCAATAATTATCCCGGTCGGTATATCTGATGTCGATCACGCCCAGATGGGGGGACGTACCGGGAAATGGACGCGTTTGCAACCGAGGCGCAGAAATATGCGGCGGCAAACCCGAAAATTGCCGCGCTCAAAGGATATGCCTTTTATGACGCAGGAGACGTGCAGGAGATAAACCATGATTATACGGCGGCCCTCGCGCTTTTAAACAAGGCTTTGGCGTACGGCGAGGTGCCTTTTTTCCTGAAGGACAGGGCAAGGGCTTACGACAACCTGAAAATGCCCGATGCCGCGCTCAGGGATATAAACCGTGCGATCGAATTGGACCCGGCCGACGCCGAGGCATATTCTATCAGGTGCATCATGTTGGGCAATCAAAACAGGATGCGGGAGGCGCTCCGGGACTTGAATACGGCCGATGAGCTGGACCCGAACAACGCTGACTACATGAAACAGAGGAACTGGATATCGGGCAGGCTGGTCTATTCGGGATTCGAGCTGCAAAAAAACGGCGACTTTGCGGGCGAGATGAAAGACTATGATCTTGCCGTTCAGGCCGACCCCGGGAACGCATCCGTCTATTATTGGCGGGCGCGCGGATACCTGGCCGAAAAAAAACCGGATCCGGCATATAACGACCTCGAAAAGGCAATGGCCCTCAACCCCGGCTACTTCGACGCCTATCTGCTTCTGGACCGGGGCATATTGACCGCAAGATCGGATTGGGACGGGATAATAGCGTCCTGGAACAAATACATAGCCCTGCATCCCGAAGACGGCAGGGCTTATGTGGAGCAGGGAGGCGCTTATTTCCACAAGGGAGACCTCGTATCGGCGGTGAAAGACGCCAAAAGAGGCGCGGACCGGGGTGACGCCAACGGCCGGATGATATATGAGCGTTTCAAAAACCAGGTGAAACTGAATTGAACAAACAGGAAGCTAAAATAACGACCAAAAAAGTTTTGCTGAGAGTCACGCCTGCCCCGCCAAAACTTTTTTTGAAAATCAATCTGCATCCAGCACAAAAAACAATCCAAAAACGAGTTACGCCTTGAGCATATCATTTAACCAGGAAGATAAGCCTGCATTGGGCGAAGCATAAATGAAAAACGAAAAGAATCGGCGGAGGGATTCCAGGCAAATCGGGGCTATCACCCGGTGCGGGGGGCATGAGCGGTTGGGATGAGGGCGGCGCAGATGGCCGCCGCCCTCATCTTCATTTCTGTTAATTGCCGTTTCCCAATTTTACTTTGGCGTACTTCGCCGACAAGATGTGGCCGGAGCTGTCAAATGTCGCATATGTCCCGACCGGATAGGTATAGGTTTTCCCCGACAGGTCCGTCAACTGCGTATCCTTTTCCAGCATGCCCCGATGCACATAACCGCCGCTGAAGACGGTCACATCATATGGCTCCAATACACTGTAGCCAAACGTAGTGTACAGCCCGGGGCCGTAAGGCAGGGATGTGTCTTGCGCAAGCAGACCCTGTGAAACGTAGCCGCCGCTGAATTTTACAACGCCCAACCCTCGAAACGTGGCATCTTGCCCGGGGGCGTAAGGCAGGGCGGTATCCCTTGCCAGCAGGCCCTGTGAGACAGTGCATGTGGAAGTGTCGAACTGCACCTGCCAGCTTGCGGAAAAATCGGCGGTATCGCCAGCGCTGTCGTATTTGAGATATGTATCGCTCTTCAGTTGCTCGATGGCGCTGCACTTGGGGCTTCCGGTTGATGAGCCGCCGGAAACCGTGCCGCCCGATGATGTGCTCGTGGATGAACTACCTGTTGATACAAAGCCGTTGGCAGATACGGCGCCTGAGGAGTTGCCGCCGTTTGAGGCGTGCGAGGGAGCTGGCGCCGGGACGACAGCGACCGGCACCTGGGCCATGATGGAGGGGTTCGACAGATTGGTGATCCGGATTTCGAAACCGCTGCCGTTTAAATTTGCCGGGGCTACCCACCGCCGCCTCTCGTCTGCCTGCAGCCTGTTTTTGAATAAAGCCTGTCACTTTCATGCTGCCCTCCTCCTATGCTGGAAATTATTTGAATACAAAACGGTAAAGCGGACTCTTGGCTATCTTGACTCCGTTTTCGTCGAACGCTGTCACCCGCCAGAAATACATCTTTCCGAGCGAAAACGTACCGGCCAGTGCGGTCTTCGGAAGACTGTAAACCGGGGATTTGGCGTATGCGGAGAAGATGGGCTTGCCGTCCTTTTTTTTCGAGGAATTCGATCAGATAGGCGGAAGCGGTGGCCGCTTTCCCCCACTGGAAAGCCAATTCCCCTGAACCCGCTTCGGAACCGTCGGCCGGATAAAGAAGCATCATCTTCGTTTCTCCGGGCGCGCTTGCCGTCACAAAGTAGACTGCCTCCGGAAGCGAAACGCTTGCGGACGGGCTTGTGATCACGAACCTCAGTATATGCGCTCCCGGCACGAAAGTAGGCAGGGGCGGCACAACGCGGGTCTGCATGGTGACCAGGCCGCCGAATGGAAGAGTCTGGTAAACGTTGTAGAGGAGGTTTCCGTCGACCTCCCAGTAGCCCTGGACCCGCCCGGTCCCGGTATAACCTATATCCGCAAAGGCGCTGAGCCGGGTGTTTCTGCCTATTGTGACCTCGGGTCTCCCGTTCGGGAAATACAACCGGATGCTGGTGATCGAAAACCCGGCCGCCGCCCCGCTTGTAACTGTAATGGCAACTGCAGTAGTCGTCGAGACTCCCCCGCCGGAAAACGTCCTCGAAAAGGTGATGTTTGCGGTCCCAAGTTTTTCGGCTTGAAGGGAGACCGCGGCCGGGATGGTCAACGTTTCGGTGACTCCCCCCCTGCCGTTTGAGACCTTCGCGGTTAAAGGCGTGTTTGCAGTTGCAATAACGGAGCCGCCCGCCAGGAAATCGCCGCTGCCGGATTGAAGAGTCGTGTTCAGCGAGGAGGGCCCGGAGAATGTGTATGAAAGGGTCAGGGTTGTCGCCAGATTATGAGGGATGCTGAACGAGGACGGCGAAACATAAGAGGAAGCGGAAGCAGGGGCCGGAGGCGCCGGGGCGGCCGAAACTGTCAGCGGTGCCGAGGCGGACATGGGTGCGCTGCAGGTGCCTCCTCCGGCATCCGACGCCGTTATGACATACGAGCCAGCCGACGTATAGACGTGATTTGCGCTAAGCTGGCAAGGAGTATGTGTGCTGCAGGAACCTGCGCTGAGCGCGGGCGACCCGTCCCCGAAGTTCACCATGACGCTACAGGGCAGTATGCTTAAAGTCGAAGCGGATATTACGGCGGTTACACTTTGTCCGGCCATCGCCGCAGTGGGAGAAACCGACACGATCGTTATGGCCGAAGATACGGAAGCATTGAGCAGGATTGAAAAAATCACCGCGATGCTGCAGGTGGACAAGAGATTTTTTTTCATTTTTCCCCCTAGATTGTGAAAGGCGTGGCTGTCGACAATACGAGAAACAGGGAGAGTTCGTCCTTGTCAAGCGCCGAGTTCACCAGGTCGTGGGTGTTCACGTAAGCGCCCCGGATCGCTATTGCCGGCCTGACGAAATCCTTGAGGAGTCCCCTGATCGCATAGGCCAGCCTGAAATCCGCGCTGAGGCCCCTGCTGTCTGCCGAGTCGCCGCTGGCACTTATGATATTGTATGAGGTGAAGGCGTCAAAAAAGAGGGTATTGTTCAGGAACTTGGAGTTCAGGTTCATGCCGAAGCTGTAGGTATCGGTCCAGATACCTGTGGAGTCCGCCCTCGACCGGTTGTAAGAGATGTTAGATCCCGCCGTTACCGAGGGGCTGGTGAACGATGGAAGAAGCATGCATGGGGCCGGGATTGCCGACGACCTAGTAGTCCTTTCCTATATACTCGTAAAGCGCATCATAATTATACATTCCGAGCGTGCCCCCGGCCCTGAATTTGTAGGCCCGGTCGTTCCTGCCGCCGAGGCCGGAAGAGGTATCTGAATCGAATTTCGAAAAATCGGTCTCGAACCTGGTAACCAGCCTGTTTTGCAGCAAATTGCTGCCAAGGACAAACCCCAGCACGTCTCCTTTCATGCCCCCGCCCGCGGTAGACAACCCGAAGGTGCTGTCGGAGGCTCCCCCGGTCAGATAAAGCGTCCTCAATTCCACCTGTCTGTTAAAGAGCCTGACCCCACCCGAAACCCCGATGATGTGATCATCCTGGTCCGTCGATATGCCTATCCCATGGCTGCTTGGATACTGGGCGCTCTGCAGGCTGTAGACATTCAAAAAAAAGTCCCCGTATTCGCCGTTCAGCACGCCGCCTTTTCTGGCCAGCCCCATGACGGTGTACCGGGTCTCATTCACCTGGACGTCGCCCATGCTCAGGAGGAGCCGCCCCCGCCGGCCGGCGTAGGCAGTGGTAAAAGTCCAGCTCTGCGCATCCAACCCCTTTTTCAGCGGGAATGATACCGGCTTGTCCTGGTCGAAATACCTCAGGCGCGTGGTCAATGTCAGTTCGAGTCCGTTATTGCCGAGCCTCGACTCCGAAGTGAGAATGCCGTCTACGCTTGAATAGGGGACGGAAGTCGCCGCCGCGGGCTTCACGAGCGTGGATTCGTATACCACCGAAGCATTGTTTTTGCTGTATGCCTCTTCAAACGGCGCAGTATGGCGTGTCGAAAAAGACAATGTTTGTTGCAGATGGTTTCCAGCGCTGTCCGAGGCGCAGATGACGAGCGTATGCGCTCCGGCCGGCAGGAGCACCGGCGGCTTGTACTCGAACCCCTTGCCGCTCATATTGACCAGTTGAGTGATGTCGGTGGAATCCAGTGTTACAAACAACGAGCCTGGTACTATGTCCGGACCTGAAAATACGACTGTTATGCGCGGCCTCTTCGCGATAATAACCGCGCCTTCCTGGGGCGATTCCAGCGCCGCCCATCTTTTTTGCCCCGTCAGGGTCGCAGCGGGTCCTTCAGCACGGGCGGACACGGCGGACACCAGACAAAGCGCAAATATGAAAAACGCTCCGCCTGGCAGCCTTGCCCGCCTGCCCTTTCCTTGTTTCGCCTCCCCCATTCTCATCCTCTCCCCTTTTGTTATAGATGCTGCTTATATTGGCCGCAATTTTAATAGGGGCCGGATTACAGATAGCTTACAGATTGCCGGATTTTTGCTCTTTCATCTTCGACGATGTGGGCGGCTTACCTATATGCAGAGCGGACGCCCGTCGGAAAACAAACTTAACTTGTTTTATTGTAATTTGTAAGTTACAACAAATTCGGTGATAGAAATTCGCCAGGCCGAAATATTTGCTGATTGGTTTGCCAGGCTGCGTGACAAGCGGGCGGCCAAGGCGCGCATCCAGGCGAGGATAGACCGCATCTGTCGGTAATTTTGGCGAGTGCGGGCCGGTCGGCGAGGGCACGTACTCAAGGTGGCGAAAGCCTTAGGGCTGAAGCTGCACATCACGGCCGGCGTATAGGCCGTTTCTCAGAGGCCGCAAAAGACGTAACAAGGAGCCTGGCAAAACGCCGTTTTCTTTCAGTTCATCGAGCATTTTTTGAATGACAGGCTTCATGACCGGCAATTTCTTCCGACCTTGTCAAGTTCTTAGTTGAAATTACCTGAGTGGTTCCCATGTTTTTCCTTACGCCGCCAGCCTGTCGATTGAGTCGTTTTCCATGACCGCGATATTCCTGATGACCTTGGAGATCGAGGCATATCCTTTGATCCGCCGGAATCTCTTTTCGCAGTAAAGAAGCACCGCGCCCAGCCACCGCTGCGTCATTCCACCTTTGCGATACCGTTTTATATTGCCCTCGGCATCCCTCACCGTGGAGAACATGCTCTCTATGGGATTGGTCGAATGAAGGGTTTGCCTGAGCAGGCCGGGAATCTTCAGCCGGTGCAAGGTCAGTATTTCCTCAAATGCCTCCAGGAGTGAATCCGCCGCCGACTCGTTTATGCGCCTGAGCCATTTCTCCATGTCCAGGAGCATGCTGCGGGCATCCTCATAGCTGTTCTGCTTCAGGGCCGCCGTGAACTGCCGGTGGGCCTCCTTCCTGTATTTCTTGGCCAGATGCTTCTGAATGTTGCGGTCCTTATGAACGGTACAACGCTGGTGGATGAGCTTCTTGCCAAAGCGGTCCCTCAGCGCCTTGATGACCCCTTTGCCGCCATCCGTAACCCAGATGATCCGCCTGGAAATCTTAAGCCCCCGGCGCTCCATGTCCGCAAGCAGCTCTTCGCAGATTTCATGATTTTCTGTCGCGCCCTGCCAAAACCCAAGCGGCATCTTCCTTCCCTTCACGTCAAGCCCCAGAGCCACTATGAACGCCTCCCCGCCCCGGTGAATGGTGTCAAGGAATACCGCAAAGGGTACGAAGGACGATAATGACCGCTCCTTGAACTCCTGCAGTTTTTTTGCAGTGGCCTCTATAATATGCGCGGAGGCAGCACTGGCAGATACCCCGAATGCCCCGGCCGCCTCCGTCACGGTCTCCCCGTATTTCCGGCATGAGATGCCCCTAAGCACTTTCCCCAACAGTTCCTCTGAAAATCCCCCAGGATCTTTCATCTTTTGATAGCTCTGGAGCGCAATCCCCCCCCCGAGGTCCGCGGAGCCGCGGATGCTGTACGCCCTTGATTCTCTGGTCTCCGATAAACACCGAGCCGCCCTGGCTCGCGTGTTTCCGTATATCGGTGCTGAAGGGCATATAGTCCGGGCCGGATATTTCCTCCCGCTCAATGTACATGATCGTCTCCGCCATCATCTTGCCCAGCCTCAGCATCATCGAATCAAAGCCCTGCTTCCCGCTCTCGTAAATCCTGTATAGCTGCCCAAGAATCCATTCCCCTGCGAACTTGAATGGCTGGGCCACGGCCTCCTGCTGCTGGTTGGTTATATTGCCGAAGGGATCATAAGTATAGGCGTTTACCACGTTCTGATTTTGGTCGGTCAGTGCGGCGGTGTTTCCCGTGGCATCGAAGTGGTAACAGTACGCCTGCCCATCCGGAGTAATCGTCTCGAGCAATCCAGCTCCATAGACGTAATAAGCCGTTATATTGTTGTTTCCGTCCGCCTGGGCGATAAGATTGCCCTTAAGATCATAGATATATTTCGTGGTCACTCCGTTTCTCGCCGCCGTGAGCCTGTTTCCCGCCCCGTCATAGTAGAACTGGTCGGCAGAACCTATGCCGGTAAGCCTGTGCTCGTAATCGAAGGAGTACGACTCGCCATAGCCGCTGTACAATTGCCCCTCGCTGTCGTAGGTAAAATTATTCGCCCCGGCGGTGAGCAGCCGGTCCCCCTGGGTATTATACCCGAAGAGCGTGTCCGAGGCGGCCTCGTTCATCGTAAGCGGGGTTGTCTCGTCCGCCTGCAACCGGTTGCCGTCATTGTCCAGCACAAAATCGTAACCGGCGATCACCTGCGCGGCTGTGTTCACGTTCGTCAGGGCAAGTCAGCCGGTTTGCGTTGTCGTAGCCGTAATATACCATCGTGCCGTTGAACTGCTGAAGGCTGGAAAGCCTTCCCGCGGCGTCATAGGTGTAAGCGGCAGTCCTCCCCAGCCAGTCGGTGGCAGTCGCCAGGCGGTTTAGTTTGCCATATGAGTAGGTGACGGTGTTTCCCCCCGGATAGGTAAGGGTTTGGATGTTGCCCGGCATATTTAAAATAGGCCCCGTTTTTATTTTCATAACCAAGTCATTTTTTCCGTTTCCCTTTCAGTTCCGTCCAGATGAACATGATTCCAAGCATGATTAAAAAAAGCCCAAAAGGTATATTATTTTTTGAAAAATCAAAATAATGCTGGTATACGGCACAGACCCGCTTTGTTAAATCAGAGGTGACTCCAACATATAAAGTGCCATTTCGCTGACTCGCCAATATGTAAACGTAAAAATTCTTTTTCATACAAGGCTGGATTCCGTCCTCCGACCTCGATCGGGGGATCAAGCCGGAGAATGACCACCTAAACGCTCTGTTTGATCTGCAGGGGAATCATGCCAGATTTTTTCACACATATAAAACCCCAAAAATTCTGCTTGTAATACGCGCCTGTATCGGCCTTGTAAGGCAGGCAGAGGCAAGACAGATGTTCCTAATCGGTTATAGTTACCCGATTTTTGACAACTGACAAGGCCAATCGTATTAAAAAAACTATTTTCCTACTGGGCTTGCAAAAACTTATTCAGGAAAGTTATTTAGGCAACAACCCGATGCGGACAGTTTCATGTCCGGCGGATTATGATGAGACCGGCTGGGTTTTCCATCCCGGAAACCGGAGCCGGAAAGGAGATTTCAAATGGATGCGTTTGATGTTGCCCGGATGTTCCCGGAACGGAAAAAAGACCCGAAAAAAGAGGCCGGGATCGCCCAGGAGAAGCGGGCGATGGCGAAGGCGCTCCTCGCTTCGGGGCGCCCGTACAGGGAGGTGGCCGAGGCCCTGGACATCAGCGTGGGCAGCGTGCACAACATCATGAAGGAGTCCCGTGAGGACGTAATGCGGATTTTGAAGGAAACGAGGGCGCGGCACGCCATGAAGTGCTTTCTGCTTTCCGATCACATCCTTGGCCGGATATCGGATTCCGACATACGCAATGCTTCGCTGAAAGAAAAGGTCGTTGCATCGGCAATGCTGGATGACAAGGCAGCCAAGTTTGAACAATGGGCAGCCAGGTTTGAAACAATGGCTGCGGGACCTGAGGCCGAAACCGGCAAAGCCGGAGGCACCGGGACATGCGATTAACCGCCATGGACCGGGGCGTTCATTGAACGCCTGAACAGCCGGGCCTGAAAAATCATTTAAAAAACGGGGGTTAGGGTTTTTGCCTTGAACAAAAAAAACAAAAAAGGCAGCGGCGGCCAAAGCGGATGGGGGAGAGACAATGGTCGGGGGAGAGAAAAGGGCCTATCTGTAGGCGGATTTGTCCCCGATGTCCACGTGAATGGGCATGAAGATTTTCCTGAAGGTGAAAAAGGCGAAGAGCGCGGCGATAAGCAGAAGCCCCGATGTGACGGCGTTCTGCCCCAGCACTCCGGTCGAAATCGCTATAAGGTACAGGGGCATGATCAGCGCAAGCGCATAGCCCTCCAGAAGCCTGAAGCAGAAGGCCTCCTTGGCGGCCACAAAGCCCATGCACATCGAAATCGGCAGCAGGAGCAGCGGGCCACCGCGCGTGGCGGAAATGAAGGAGACGGTATCTCCGTTTCCCTGGATCAGGATAAAGACCAGAGCGGCGAGCGCCACGTAATACAGCCTTTTCAGGTTTTTCTTGAACCTGCCGATGTAGAGGTGGATGAAAAAGACGCTGAGCCCCATCGAGAAATAAAGCGCGGCAAGGAAGTAATCGAAGTACAGGGACGCGGACCGCGCATCCAACAGATGGAGGAAGGCCGCGAACACAGCCATGGCCAGCAGCGACAGGCAGGCCAGCGCAATGCCCGCCCTGTAGAGAACGACCGTTATTTTGTCCGCCCTGGTCAGCGGCTGGTATAAGACGTAGTCACCCATGTCTTATCTTAAGGGCCCTTGGCCCCCCTTTTATTTTTCTTCCAGAAGGCAAAATCCCGCAGCATGAGTTTCAGCAGCTCCAGGGGGGTCTTTTTCGCCACTTCCTTGCACCTGCACTGCCCGCCGGCCTCCGGCTTTATGTCCGCGCGGGCCCCGGGTTTCGGCTTGCCTTCATCATTTCGTTTCATCACCGCTTTCCTGCGTCTCCGGCGGCTCTTCAGTTTGCGCCTCCGCCGGCTCGTCCTGCGCCTCCGCGGGCTCTTCCGGGGCGGCGGCGGGCTGTTCCCTATGCATCCTGGCAGGGGGCTTCTGCGCCTTTTCCTGCTGTTTCTGCGGTGCGGGGGGCTCCTTCTTTTCGGCCTCCGTCTTCGCCTTATGGACCTCGATCTTGTACTGTCCGTGCGGGATGGACGGGTCGCCGACGACGTTTATCTTCACCTTGAAGTCCTTCTCCATCCTCATAAGCCCGTCCCTTTTTTCGTTCAGAAGGTAGTTCGAGCCCGAGACGGGGATGTGGCAGACTATGGTCTCCAGCCCGCCCCTTGAGGCCCTCATGTGTATCTCCCGGAAGGCCGCCAGCGAGACCATGTCTTCCGCCATCAGCACGCCGGAGCCTTCGCAGGTGGGGCATTTTCTGTACGCGGACTCGAAATACGCGGTCCTCATCCGCTCACGGGTCATCTCGACGATCCCGAACCTGGATATGCCGGTTATGTCCGTATGGGCCTTGTCCGCAAGCAGCGCGGCCTTCAGCCTGGCCTCCACCTGCCTCCTGTTCTTCGAGTTCTCCATGTCGATGAAATCTATGACCACAAGCCCGCCCATGTCCCTCAGCCTGAGCTGCCTGGCGATCTCGTCGGCCGCCTCCAGGTTTGTCCGGAGCGCCGTCTGCTCTATGTTCTTCTCTTTCCTGCTCCGGCCGGAGTTCACGTCTATCGCGGTAAGGGCCTCCGTCCTGTCAAAGACTAGATATCCCCTGGAGGGCAGATGGATGAAGCGCTCGTTTATCTTCGCGATCTGGTCCTCAAGGTTATGCAGGTCGAAGATGGGCCGCTTGTCCTTGTAAAGCCTCACGTTTATCTTCCGCCGCCCTGGAAGCGTGCGCCTCAGAAACGACTTTATGTTCCTGAACGTCTCCTGGTCGTCCACAAGGACCTCCTCCACGTCCGTCGTGAGGTAGTCCCGCACCGTCCTTATGGCTATGTCCTGCTCCTTGTAGATAAGGGCCGGGGCCTTTACCTTCCCCGCCTCCTTCTGTATCTCGTTCCAGAGCTTGGTCAGGTATTTCAGATCGTTCGAGAGGTCCTCGGCTGTCTTGTCTATGCCGGCCGTCCGGAGGATGAATCCCGTGTTATCCGGCAGTTTGAGCGTCCCGAAGGCCTGCTTCAGGCGCTGCCGGTCCTGGTCGCCTATCTTCCTGGAAATCCCTATCCGGTTCTGGCCGGGCATCATGACTATGTATCTGCCCGGGATCGATATGTACGTGGTGAGGCTGGCCCCCTTGGTGTCCCTCTCGTCCTTCTCGACCTGGACGATCAGCTCCTGCCCCTTCTGAAAGACCTCCTGCATGCGGATCTTCCTGTTTTTGCCGTTCGGGCCGCAATACTCCGGCTTTATCTCCCGCAGTTGCAGGAAGCCGTTTTTCTTCTGGCCGAAATCCACGAAAACCGCCTGCAGGGAGGGCTCCACCCTGGCGATGGTCCCCTTGTAGATATTGCCCCTCAGATGCTCCTTCGAGGCGAGTTCCACATAGAAATCGACGAGGCGGTCGCCCTCGATGATGGCGACCCGCTTCTCCTCGGGATATTTGGCGTCTATCAGGATTTTCTTTTTCACTTAAAATTGTATTATAGCAGATAATTCCGTCCGAAACCCTGAATGCTCCAAATTTTATTGTAGAATTTCGACAAATTCCGGGCGGTTCTGAATTATAATTGTATCGGGAGCAGGATGAAAACTCCGTTTATGCGAGGTAACCGGACATGAAGGAAACAAGCCCACTGGCGGGCAAGCCCGCCCCGCCCTCGCTGCTGGCGGACGTGCCGGGGCTGGTGGCGGCCTATTACACCCTTGCGCCGGACCCTGCGGCGGCCGGCGAACGTGTCGTATTCGGCACATCCGGGCACCGGGGCTCATCGGTCAAAAAGACATTCAACGAGACGCACATACTGGCGATCACCGAGGCCATCTGCCTTTTTCGGGAAAAGGAGAAGACCGGCGGGCCGCTCTTTCTCGGCATGGACACCCACGCGCTTTCGGTGCCGGCGTTCGCAAGCGCGCTCGAGGTGCTGGCGGCGCACGGCGTGGACGTCATGATCCCGGAAGGGGAGCCTTACACGCCCACCCCGGCGGTCTCCCACGCGATACTCACCTACAACCGGGGACGGAGGACGGCACTGGCGGACGGAATCGTCATCACGCCGTCCCACAACCCGCCCGACAGCGGCGGTTTCAAGTACAATCCGCCTCACGGGGGGCCCGCGGAGCCCCGCATAAGCGGATGGATAGAGGCCAGGGCGAACGAGTTGATCGAAGGCGGCCTTCGCGGCCTGAAGCGGACAGCGTTTGAAAGGGCCCTGCGCGCCCCCACAACCCACAGGCACGACTTCATGGGCGCTTATGTGCAGGACCTGGGAAACGTCATCGACATGGACGCCATCGCCAGCGCGGACATAAGCCTCGGCGTGGACCCGCTTGGCGGCGCGGGGGTGCATTACTGGGGCCGGATAGCGGAGCGCTACGGCCTCAATCTCACCGTCGTCAATGACGCAATCGATCCCACATTCCGCTTCATGACGGTCGACTGGGACGGGAATATCCGTATGGACCCCTCCTCGCCTTATGCCATGCAGCGGCTCATAGGCCTGAAGGACAAATTCGACGCCGCCTTCGCAAGCGACACGGACCACGACCGGCACGGTATTGTGACCAGGAGCGAGGGCCTGCTGCCGCCAAACCACTACCTGGCCGCATCGGTCTACTATCTGTTCCGGCACAGGCCGCACTGGCCGGAGAGGTCGGCGGTGGGCAAAACACTTGTCAGCAGCGGGATGATAGACCGGGCGGCCATGAAGACCGGAAGGAAGCTCTATGAGACGCCGGTCGGCTTCAAGTGGTTCGTTGACGGACTGCTAGACGGCTCCCTGGGCTTTGCCGGCGAGGAGAGCGCCGGCGCGTCGTTTCTTCGCATGGACGGCACTGTCTGGACAACGGACAAGGACGGGATAATCCCCGCGCTGCTGGCCGCGGAGATAAGGGCAAGGACAGGACGGGACCCTGGCGAGCTTTACGGTGAGCTTGCCTCCGAGTTCGGACGGCCCGTCTACGAACGCGTGGATGCGCCCGCCACCCCGCAGCAGAAGGAAATCCTCAAGCGGCTTTCTCCGGAGCAGGTCCGCACGGAGACGCTGGCAGGGCAGAAGATACAGGCCGTCCTCTCCCGCGCGCCCGGCAACGGCGAGCCCATCGGCGGGATAAAGGTGGTTTCGGAGGGCGGGTGGTTTGCCGCCCGCCCCTCCGGGACAGAGGACATCTACAAGATATACGCGGAGAGCTTTATCGGGCAGGACCATCTGCGCCGCATCATAGAGGAGGCCCAGGCGATGATAGACGACGCCCTGGGCGCAAGGACCGGGCCTCCTGCCGGAAACAGAGGAAGATGAGCGACGGTTACACGGGGGGCGGCCTCGCATGCTCTTTCCTGCCCTTTGACATCGACGGGTTCGGAAGCCTCGCGGAGCTTGCCCTCGACATGCGATGGTCCTGGAGCCGGTCGTCCGATGTGATATGGAAACGGCTGGAGCCGGTCTTGTGGGACCTCACCAGCAACCCGTGGGTTGTGCTGCAGGCCGTCTCGAAGGACCGGCTGAGAGACCAGTTGGCGGACCCCGCCTTCCGCAGGAAGATAGACGCCTGCCTGAAGGCCAAGCGCGAGGCCGAAAGCGCGCCCGCATGGTTCCAGCGGGAGCATCCCGGATCTCCGCTTGAGGCGGCGGCCTACTTCAGCATGGAGTTCATGCTGAGCGAGGCGCTGCCCATATACTCCGGAGGACTGGGCAACGTTGCGGGAGACCAGCTCAAGGCCGCAAGCGACCTTGGCGTGCCCGTGACGGGTGTCGGGCTGCTCTACCAGCGCGGCTATTTCCGGCAGGCCATAGACAGGAGCGGCTCCCAGCAGGCCCTTTTCCCGTACAACGACCCAAGCGGGCTGCCTGTTGTCCCCCTGAGGGACCAAAACGGCGAGTGGCTGAGGCTGAAAATAGCCTTCCCCGGCTGCCTGGTCTGGCTGAGGGCATGGCAGGTCCAGGTGGGAAGAATAAAATTGTATCTGCTTGACGCCAACGACCCCGCGAACTATCCCACGCACCGCGGCATCACGAGCGAGCTGTATCCGGCCGGGCTCGAGCTGCGGCTGATGCAGGAGATCGTCCTTGGCATCGGCGGCTGGCAACTGCTGGAGGCCATAGGCCTGAAACCCGAAGTCTGCCACCTCAATGAGGGGCATCCGGCCTTCGCGGTGCTGGAGCGCGCCCGCTCCTTCATGAAGCAGACGGGCCGTCCGTTCAAGGCTGCGCTTGCCGCCACGCGCGCCGGCAACATCTTTACAACCCATACGCCTGTTGCCGCCGGCTTCGACCGCTTCCCGCCTCATCTTATAGAGCAGTACCTGGGCGCATACGCCACAAACAGGCTCGGCATCAGTCTTGAGGAACTGCTTGCGCTGGGCCGCCAGGACCCTGCCGGCAGAGAGGAATTCTTCAACATGGCCTATCTCGCCGCGCGCGGCAGCCTTGCGATTAACGGGGTGAGCCGGCTCCACGGCGAGGTAAGCAGGCGGATATTCGAACCAATATTCCCCCGCTGGCCCGCCTCCGAAGTGCCGGTGGGGCACGTCACAAACGGGGTGCACATGTCGACATGGGTCTCTGCGGAGGCCGATTCCTTCTGGACCGAGACATGCGGGAAGCAGCGCTGGCTTGGCGGCGCGGAGGACATCAAACGGAAGATCGGCGCGGCGCCCGACTCCAGGATCTGGCAGTTCCGGCAGACGGTCCGCGCCAATCTGGTCAGGTACGTCCGCAAGCGGCTCATCCGGCAGCTCTCCGTCTCCGGCGCCCCGCCTGAGGAGATCGAAAACGCAAAACACATCCTCGATCCCGAGCGGCTTACTCTGGGGTTTGCCCGGCGTTTCACGAGCTACAAGCGTCCGAACCTCCTCCTGCATGATCCTGACAGGCTCCTGAAGATACTCACCGACCCAGCCCGTACGGTACAGTTGCTTATAGCGGGCAAGGCCCACCCTGCGGACCTTGCCGGCCAGGCCATGATCCGGCAGTGGATGGAGTTCATCGGAAGGCCGGAGACGCGCGGCCATGTGGTATTTCTAAGCGATTACGACATGCAGTTGACGGCGCGCCTGATGCACGGGGTTGACGTATGGGTCAACACGCCCCGGCGCCCGTGGGAGGCGTGCGGCACAAGCGGCATGAAGATCCTGGTCAACGGCGGACTAAACCTCTCGGAGCTGGACGGCTGGTGGGCCGAGGCCTATACCCCGGCCACCGGATGGGCGATCGGCGATGGAAAGGAGCACGGTCCGGAATGGGACGCCGTGGAGGCGGAGGCCCTCTACAGGCTCCTGGAGCAGACTGTCGCTCCGGAATTCTATGCGCGCGGCGGCGACGGAATCCCGCGGGCCTGGCTCTCCCGGATACGGGAGAGCATCTCCCGGCTGACCCCGCAATTCTCGGCGACCCGCACGGTCGCCGAATACACGGAAAAATACTATATCCCGGCCGCCCTCGCCTGCCGGGAGCGGACCGCGAGGAAGGGCGCCCTTGGGGCCGATATAGCAGAGCGGCTCGAACGCATGCATGATGGATGGAGCGGACTTGGCTTCGGGCAGGTAAAGGTGGCGACAGGCCCCGACTGGCACACATTCGAGGTCCGCGTGCATCTAAACGGGCTGGACCCCGGGATGATAAGCGTGGAACTCTACGCAGAGGGCGGCAAGGGGCCTTTTCAACAGGAGATGGAGCTGGATGCCGGCCAAAGAGGACCGCACGGCGCATACGTCTACCGGGCCCGCGTGCCCGGCAGCCGGCCGGCGGCGGATTACACGGCCTGCATAAGGCCCCGCCTGCCAGGCGCCTCGCTGCCGCTGGAGTCAAACCTCATACTCTGGCAGCGGTAAGGCGCTTTTAGTCCAGGAAGGGATAACCCAGCCCCACAAAGACTGCCGGCCCTTCGTTGCCGAACCCCACGTCTATCCTCCCCACGATGCTGGGCGGAACGATCGCCCTGAAACCTATCCCGGGGTTCACCTTGAATTGCTTTGCCGAGATGCTGTTTAGCGAACTCATGACGGCGCCCATGTCCAGGAACGGGGCGATCTCCCAGTGGGTTCTGACATTGAAAAGCGATTTCGTGAAAAGCCTGATCCTCTCCTCGAAATTAAACAGCAGATAGCTGTTGTCCACGAACCTGTTGTCTCCATAGCCCCTGAGCGTATCTTCCCCGCCCAGGATGCTTCTTTCCAGGAATGGAACGTTCTCGCCGACCGTCTGGTTGTAAACCCCCCTGACGAGGGTGACGTAACGCTGCTTCGAGGCGGGAATATAGTCCTTGGCTTCAATCGAGTAATGGAAAAAATCGGAGCCGCTGCCAAGGAATTTCTGGCTCCATTCGCCGTAGGCCCTGGCGTAAAATCCCCTGGTGGGCATCTCGCGCGAATTGAGGGTGCTGTAGATAAGCGCAATCCCCTGGGCGTGCGTCCTGAACCCGTTTATCCCCGGCACCTCCTCCGGGGTGAAGACGTCCCCTATGAACGGCAGCGAGGTGACCGCCCCCTTGGTTATCGTCACCCTCCTCAATCTCTCCAAAAGCGATATGTAAAAATCCGGCAGGACGTCAAAAACGGCCGACAGCTTGAATCCGGCCTCCTGGTCCCCGTAATTCGTCTGGTTCCTGAGCCGGCTGTTGGACTGGAAGCCGTAGAACCGGGCGGAGCCGTTGTTGAAATAAAAGCCGTATGCATTCAGATCAACCCCCTTCTCTATGTTGCCGTCGTCCCTGAAGGTGAGCTCATAATCGAAATTCACGTGCTGGGACCTGGATATGTTCATCTCCCAGCTCCGGCCGGTCTTCGGATACAGGGCCCCGTAAAGGGTCTCGGTGAACCCGTAATGCTCATTGTAGTTGACCTGGGGGGCAAGAAGGGTCCTGGCCGCTCCGGCCTTGTCGTAAATGAGCGCCGCCACAAGCGCCCCGTAAGTGATGCCCTCGTTGGGGTTGGTGGAGATGGCTGGCAGCGGTATGGTCACTACTTTTACCGGGTCCCCATAGCTTTTGGTTGTCAGCGGGGCGGGCAGCTCCTTCCTGGGCACCATCGTCGTGCACGACACGGCGCACACAAGGGCAAAGGACAAAACCGCCGGTAAAAATATTCCTCTTTTCACCGCCTGGGACCCTTTTTTTTAAAAAATTTGAAAAAATAAAATGTGATCAGACAATTATAAAACACGAGCCGCAATATTTTAAATGCTGCATGCGAATTTTCCCGCCCGCCCCCGGAAATAAATTAGGCTCTTCAGATTCCTGTGGGTAGATCACTGAGATTTCCGGGAGTATAAGGCTGATACCTGCCCGGTCCTTGAGAGAGAGAGCAGGCGGACGGATCACGACGCGCCGCATCCTGCCAATCTTTCGCCATTTGCCCTCGAAGACGATCTAAATCCCGCCGTCTGGATACGTCCGGAACCGCGCGGCCGAACGAAAGGGCCTGGCAGGTATCGGCAAGCGCGAAATATACAAATTATTTTTAAGACTGCAGATCCCACACAAAAGCATGAAGAGCCATAAATTAAATTCCTTGGTCCTTCCGGTGTGAGATGATAGAATTTTTCAAAAAGAAAGAACATTACCCCGAGATATGGAAAAACCCATGAAAAGCCGCATGAAAAATGTCCTTGGAAGACTGTTTTTCCATATCTTCCTCCAAGTGGCCCTCATGGCGCTCGTCCCGGCGCACGCCCTGGCCGGGGACCGGAAAGGGTTCCGGACAGATGTCTTTGGCAGTCAGGTGACGATAAAGCCCGGAAACCCGCGCTCCGTTACGGCCTGGGAGCTCGGGGTCGACATATCCGAGCCGCCCCCGGAGGGCTCCGAGATCATCCCCTTCGGGGACATTTATCTCTGGCGCCATCCCGACAGCCGGCACCTGTTCCGCGCGGAGCTCTCCGGTGTATGGGACGACGTCTTCCGGGCCGGCCCCGGCCCCGGCCCGTTTGAGACGGTGCTTACGTTCAATAATTTCACCATCCCATTCGCCCGCTCCGAGCTGGTTGACGGCGAGGAGCTGAAGACGGAGGAGCTATTGTGGGGTTATGTGCGTCCGGGTTTCGGCTTCGGGTACCGCAGGCAGGTCTACCCCGGCAATCAGGACAACATGCTGGCCGCAGACCTGATGCTGGAGCCCGGCTTTCTTTTTTTCGACAGGGGTTCCGGCACGGCCCGCAACTTCATTGTCCCGGAGGACACATTCGAGCTTCGGGCCCACCTGCAGATTCGATGGGACGCCCTCAGGAGAAACCTGCTTAAGCTCCCTCAAAAAGGCTACGCCGCAGGCTCCGATATGGTTTACGGCCAACGCGCCGACTGGCGGGACTGGGGCCTAAACGGTGCGGAGACGGCCAGCTCGGGGCGAAATTACTTCTCCCTTGCCGGTTATTTTCTTGCCGCGGGCGGCGTCCCCTGGGCTAATAGCGGCCGCCAGTTTTTAGTGGGCGCCCTTTACGGAGGCTACGGTCATCACCTTGACCGCTTCTCCGCCACTCGCATCGGAGGCGGACCGAATCCGCTCGGGGAGGAATACGGCTCGACATGCCTGCCCGTCCTGCCTGGCGCCGCGATAGACGAGTTCTTCCCGAAACATTATGTGCTCGCCACGGGCGAATACCGGTGGCAGCCGGTCTTTTTCGCCGCCCTGGGGCTGGACGCCTCGGCCGCATGGCTGGATCGGCTCCGTCGGCGTGGCGCCGGGATCGTTGACGAAAACGGTTTGCTTCCGGCAATCGGGGTGAGGCTCACCACCGGATTTTTCTTCGATACGCGCCTTCAGGCCGCATATAACTATAATTTTTCAGTCGTCCGCCACGGCAGCTACGGCGGGCATGAAGTCATGATAAATGTCTCCGGAAAGCTCTAAGGACGCCCCGAAATGCTGGCTCTTCCGGTTATTTTGCGGGGTTATTGACAGTATCTGTCCGGCCCTTTCGTTTGGTTGCGCGGTTCCGTGGCGTATCCGGAGGGAGGAGGGACCCGCCCGAGGCGGGATTCAGGGCGTCTTCAGGGCGAATGGGGAAAAGCCGTCATGATGCAGCACTTCGTATCCGTCCGCTTGCGCCCGCTCTCAAGGACAGGACAGATATCAGCCCCATGCTTTCAGGGGAAACCCCGGTGGACCCATAGGTAAGAGCCGAAATGCTAAAATCAGGGATTGTCCAAACCGCGATACCTGTTGAAAAAGGGCATGAATGGATAAAGGATTTCTCTGGGGCGCCGCGACATCGGCCTTTCAGCTTGAGGGCTCCGCGTATGCCGACTGGGCCGGCTGGGATGCTTCACTCAGGAAAAATCCCAGCATAACAAACCATTACAGCCTCTATGAAGAGGACATCCGGCTGCTAAAATCCCTCGGCGTGAACGCCTACCGCTTCTCGGTCGAATGGAGCCGGATTGAGCCCCGCGAGGGCGTGTGGGACGAAGGGGCGATTGACCATTATCTGAGGGTCGCGGAGCTGCTGGGCGAAACCCACATAGAGCCGATGGTGACGCTGCACCACTTCACGCATCCCCTGTGGTTTACCAGAAAATATGCATGGCATGAGCAGTCCTCAACGGAGATTTTTTTAAGGTTCGCTGAGAAGATAACCTCAAGGATCAAAAACGTCCGCTACTGGATAACCTTCAACGAGCCTTACGTGCTCCTGCTTGGCGGGTACATCGAAGGCTGCATGCCCCCGGGCATCAGGGACGCCGGGCTGGCCGTGAAGGCGCTTGAAAACATTCTTGTCTGCCACGCCAGGGCTTACGACATGATCCACGCGCGAACGCCCGGCGCCATGGTAAGCGTCGCCCATAATATGGCGGCCATCGCGCCATGGAACAGGTGGAACCCGGCCGACAGGGTGCTTTCCCGCATCGGGATATATTTCTATAACCATTCCCTCCCGGACGCGTTCATGACCGGGGAACTCAAATTCCGCCTCCCCCTGATGAAGCCAATAAATATCCGCGTGCCCATTAAGGGGAAACTTGATTTCATGGGCGTAAACTATTACACGAGGGTGCATCTGAGGTTTTCCCCGTTCAGGAAAATGTGCGGCGAACTCAGGCACAGGGACCTGGGCGGCCATGGCCTCACGGACCTGGGCTGGGAGGTACACCCGGAGGGCCTTGAAAGGGTTTTGGAGTACGCATCCCGCCTCCGGGACCAAGACGGAAGGCAGGTGCCGTTAATAATCACTGAAAACGGCATTGCGACCCACGATGAAGACAAGAGGATAAAATTCATCAAAATGCACGTGGACGCTGTGGAGAAGTGCATAGGGCGGGGCATGGACATCCGGGGGTATTTCTACTGGAGCCTCATGGACAACTACGAATGGCTCCAGGGCCTCGATGCAAGGTTCGGCCTCTACCGGGTGGATTTTGAAAGCAGAAATCTTACAAGGACACCGACCGCGGCGGCAAGATTCTATTCCGGCCTCATCAAAAGCAAGTCCGTAACAAGAGCTTAATCTTTCCGAAATAATCCTGTAATTGCCCGGCCTTAAAATAGGACCATGCTACTGTGCGATTTCCATATCCATACCAGATACTCGGACGGGTCGGTCGGGCTTTCAAGGACCATAGACCTTTACGGGCAGGCCGGGTTTGACGTGATCGCCATAACGGACCACGTCGTCAACAGCGACAGCCTCATAGGCAAGCTGGCCCACAGGTTCAGGCTCTCCGTGAGGCAGGACAATTTCGAGGATTACATGCGCCGGATAGACAGCGAGGCCCAAAGGGCCTGGAACAAGTACGGCATGCTTGTCATCCGCGGGGTGGAGATAAGCAAAAACTACATGTCTTCGGACGACTCGGCCCATATGCTCATCGTCGATATAAAGAAATTCATCCCGGCTGGCTGGAGCTATGAGAAGATATTCATCGAGGCGAAAAGACAAGACGCGCTCGTAGTCGCCTGCCACCCCCACCACGTTTCGGACATGTCCAGGGAGACCCTTTACCTCTGGAACAACCGGGAGAAGTACGCCAGGTACATAGACGCCTGGGAGATAGCCAACCGGGATGACGTCTTTAACGTGATAAGCCTGAAAAAATACCGCTACGTCGCAAACAGCGATTTCCACAAGCCAAGGCACCTTTACTCGTGGAAAACGCTGCTGAACTGCGAAAAGGACGTGGATTCGGTCAAAAACTGCATAAGGCACAACAAGGGAGTGGCCATCACGCTGTTTAGAAATTAAGGAGGAAACATGGCGATATTCTGGTTCTTTGCCGCCCTGGCGGCCATGGGCGTCTTAAGCTGCGGATTACAGCTCTGGTCCATAAGGTCTTATACGAAGGGGCGCGTATCCGCGGCAGCCGGACACCTGCCGCCCGTCTCCATCCTGAAACCCCTGAAGGGGCTCGACGACAACCTGTTTGACAACCTGGAGAGTTTTTGCAAACTGGATTACCCGGAATATGAGATCATATTCGCCCTCCAGGACAGAAACGACCTCGCCTTCAAGGTCGCGGAGAAGATCAAACGCAGATATCCTGACAGGGGCATCAGCATCGTCGTCCAGAGGTGTGAAGAGGGCCTCAATCCCAAGGTCAACAACCTTATTCCCGCCTATCGCAAATCCAAGCACGAATATATACTTATCAGCGACAGCAACGTTTGCGTCCGGAAAGAATACCTCGGGCAGATAATGGCCCGAATGGGCGAGCCCGGCGTCGGGCTTGTCACAAACCCGGTTGAAGGCGTGGGGGCGCGGAGCCTTGGGTCCGTCTTCGAGAACCTCCACCTGAATTCGTTTGTCATGGGCGGCGTCTGCTTCCTCGATAAATTCATGAAGATGCCCTGCGTGATAGGCAAATCGATGCTCCTCAGGAAGGCGGACCTGGAGGCCGTAGGCGGGCTGCACGGCGTAAAAGACGTGCTTGCCGAGGACTACATGATCGGCAAAAAAATTGCGGAGACCGGCAAAAAAGTCGTGCTCTGCGGCTTCCCGGTCCAGACGGTTAACCACTACTGGAGCCTGAAGAGGTTCATGAACCGGCACACCCGTTGGGGCAAGCTGAGGTGGAGAATAGGCGGGGCAAGATATCTCACGGAGCTTTTCCTGAACGCGGTATTCATGTCCGCGATGCCCCTCGTCATTCTCGGGCCGTCCGTCCGGACTCTTGCCCTGGCCCTCTCGGCCTGCATCCTGAAAATCGCCGCGGACTTTTACACCGGGGAGACCCTGGGGTCCCGGATGAATCCCCTTTTATATCTGCTTGCCCCGGTTAAAGACATGCTCATTGGGTTTGCCTGGTTCGTGCCGCTTGTGTCAAACACGGTTGTCTGGAGGGGCAACAGGTACATAATCGGCAGGGATTCGGCGCTCTCGGAGTGTCCCGAAACTGGCATGGCGGCCCTGATATATCACGACAGTCCAGAATACAGGGAGGTGAACGCAAAATGAAGCAAGTGGCCAGGGGCGGCGGGGAGGCATGCCCCTACTTCAGCTCAAAAATCGGCGTATGCCTGGCCTCGCTTTTCCTGATGGCGATAGATAAATCCAGGGGCGAAGGCCTCTGCGCGCAGGAAGGCTGGGACGACTGCCCGATGTTTCTCTCAAAGACGCTTAGAAACAAAAACTGAAACTGGACACGTCTCAAAATCAGGCATTCTATGAAAAGCCCGGGAAACTGGATTCCTGCCCGCGCGGAAATGGGGTGCTAGAAATATTTCGATCCGGCGCTGATGGCGTCCCTGGTGATGATATAAAACCCATTCTCTACGCGGCCGTCCAGGGGTATGGGATGGCAGCTCCCTTTCCCTGTCTTAAGGTCCCCGGCCGTGTATGTCAGATTGCAGGCCCTGCACACGATTTCGCCGCCTTCAACGCGGTAACCAAGCTTTTTGGGATAGCACATCGCGCAGGCGTCGAAATAAGACTGTATCTGCCCGTTTACCCTGACCACAAAGAAATCTATCCTCTGCCCGCCAAGATCGAAGCTGTAGAATTTAGGGACCTTCTCCCTGATGCTCCCCACGCTTATCGCAACATCACCGCCGCCGTTTAACGGGGCCTTCCCGTAGGCGGGCATCCTGCTGCAGGATGAGACCGCGAACGCGGCTATAATCAACGGGACCATCATCGACCGGACAGCGGCGGCCATCCGCGAAATTCTCGCCATCTGAAATTTTAAATGCGCGGCACAAATTTAATCAATCCAGGCGGCCGCCGGGCTGGGATTACCGGATACCGGGCGATAATCTAAAGTTAGAATTTGAGGTTGACACCTCCGTCCCCCGCAAGTACCATACGCTGGTGAGGGTGAAAATGGTTTCCGTAATAATGCTGTCCTTCCTGGCTTTTTCCCTTGTGGCTGCCCATCTCTACGTGGAAAGACCGTCCTCGGGGAAACCATGCATCCTGTCTCTTGATGTTTGCAACCATGGCAGCGGGGGATTGTCCGGCCAGTCCATGCCGTTTATTCATGCGTTTGCCGGTAAGGTGTTTTATACGGATTTTGCACGTCCGCTTGAAATACCGGAGCAGGATTTCAGGCCGCTTCTGCTGCCTGTCTCGAAGGAGCACCCTCCCAAAACCGATCCCCGTCCTGAAAAACCGGGTTTGTCATAAGGCGCTGCTCCGCCAGGAGGCGGGGAAAAGCGCTGCGTGGCGTGATGTGCGCCCGCGACTTACGGCAATCCGTCACTTTTTCAGGGCGGTCCCGTCAATTCCCGAAGGGGAAGTTTTGCTGAAGTCAGGCCTTTGCGCAAGATCAATGGGAACTGTGTTGTTGGATTCCTCCCTCTAGGCTGGCTCCGCTTCGGGACTTACCCGGTATCCAGGGGACCTGGAGCGGAGCCTTTTTTAATAAAGGCGCTAAACTGGGAATGAGGGGAAATTGAAAATTTCCAGCATCTTGAAAACACCCAAAGTCAAGAAGGAGATATTCATGATTGCTGATAATGAAGGACTCTCAAGGCGGGATATGATTGTGGGAGGCGGGAAGGCGGCCGTCCTTGGCGCAGCGGCCCTGTCCCTGGGCGCGCTTGGCATCGCAAAGACTGCCGAGGCATATGAATACGCCTCGGAGTACAAGTACGTGAAACTGGACCCGCAGGAGGTGGGCCAGCTTGCCTATGAAAATTACGGCAAGAGGTGGTGCATGTCCGGGGTTATTGCCGGCCTGGTGGGCAACCTGCAGAAGAAAGCCGGAGGCGCGTGGAAGGATTTCCCCATCGACGCATACAGGTGGGGACACGGCGGCCTGGCGGGCTGGGGCGCTCTCTGCGGGACGATGCCAGGCGCGGGCGTGGTCATAGGCCTGGCGACAAAGGACACCGACACCGCCGAGCAGATGGTCAACGACCTTGCATTCTACTATTCCTACACCGAAGTGCCGTCCTTTACACCGGCCAAGGTGCTGTACGCCGATATAAAGCACATGACCATTGCTGGCACCCCCATCTGCCACATCTCCGTAGGCAGGTGGATGAGGGCGGAAGGCGTAGGTTTTCTGACCAAGCAGAGGGTGGAGAGGTGCGCACGTCTTGCGGCAAATGTCTCGATGTATGCAACGAATATGCTTAACGCCTGGGCGGACGGAAAATACAGGCCCAAGCACAAGACCCTGTACAATGTCATGGCCAATGGCATCACATCCCAGAACAACTGTATGGACTGCCACGGACGCGAGGTCCCTTCGCCCAACGAGACCTATGACACTTTGAAGAAATAAAGGAGGATTTAATCGAGTAGGAGGCAGGCGATTAGTTCGCCTGCCGTCCTCTCACACCACCGTACGTGCCGTTCGGCATACGGCGGTTCGTAAGTTATAAGAGCCGTAAACATCGAGAAGCCCTATAAGACCTGCTC
>JAKAHV010000024.1:31600-44932 GCA_021825295.1 Nitrospirota bacterium | reverse complement strand
CGATAATCTCATCAAGCCCCTCCAACGTGTCTTGAGAAATTGCCTTGAAATAGCTTCTGAAGAAGAACGCCTACAAATTGGTGGATTAAACCATAAAATTTTTTGCGTGTCAAGTGGTTTTAATGCTTTTGGGGGCGGGAATTCCTGAAGAGCAGTTAAAACAAATCCTGTTGCTGGCCGTCGCGGGCCCGGGGGGGGGAACCGGGGGCCTTTTTTATCCCCTCTTTCGAGAGGGCGTCGGCCCTTTTGTTTTGCTCCCTGGGGACATGCTGGACGGAAAACCTGCGGAAACGGCGAAGCAGAAGGACGCATTTTTCGAAGAGCGGCTTTATATTCTCATGCCGGACCTTGTACAGGCCGTTTATCTGGCGCACAACCAGCTCGGAATCCATGAAGACGTCGGCCTCCAGGGCGCCAAGCTCAAGCGCCTTTTCGAGGGCAACGATGAGGGCCGTATACTCGGCCACGTTGTTGGTCGTTTCGCCTATGAAACGGGAGAACTCGTGGGTGCGCCCGCCAAGGCTGACTACGCCGCCGATGCCCGCCTTTCCGGGGTTCCCGCTGGAGGCCCCATCGGTGTAAATGAGGGCTTTTTCTTTTCTCAACTGTCTTTCTTCAGTTGCGGGGCGACGGCTCTTCCATATTCTCTTCAGCGCGGTAAAGTATCCTGTCGCACTGCGGGCACTGGTAGATATCGTCCGTCTCCCTGACCTGCACATAAAGCTGGGGCATGATCTTCATGTTGCATCCGCCGCAGACCTCGTCTCTGGTCTCCACGACGGCCAGTCCCTGGTGCTTTTGAAGAAGGCCCATATAAAGCTCGTAGATATCGCGCTCGAGGCGGCCGGCAAAATCGGCCCTTCTGCTTTTAAGCGCGGAGAGTTCCTTTTCAGCCTGGGAGCGCCCGGCCTCAAGCTCCTTTTTGACGGCCGCGAGCTTCTCCTCTTCCACCTTTGCGTCCGCGGCCGCGGCCTTGGCCGTCTTGTCCGCCGCCTCGATGCTCTCCATGATGGAGATGATGCCGTCTTCGTACTTGAAGACTTCCTTTTCCGCCGATTCTATCTCCTTCAGGTGGGCCTGATATTCCTTGTTCGTCTTTATCTCGGACGTCCTGGCCTTGAGCTTTGCGATACGCTGGTTCATCTGCTCCACCTCGGAGTCCATGTCCCTTTTCTGCTTCAGAAACGATTCCTGCTGTTTCCTGGCGGCATCCAGACGGGCCTTGACCTCAAGGAGAGATTTTTCCCCCTCGCGTATCTTTTCCGGTATTCGCGCCACAAGCGTGCTTTTGCCGATGATCTCCCTGTCCATTTCCTGCAGTTCTATGAGGAGTTTCAGCTGGGCATTCAAGACTTTGCGTTCACCTCCGCAACAGCAAACCGGTCTTCCCCGCGGAAACCGCGGGAAACCCGATGTAAAGAGCTTTTTCCATTAATATTCGCCCCCAACCATTCCAGGGGCCGCTCCGCACGCCCCGGGCGGGCGAAGTGGTGGGCCCACCAGGACTCGAACCTGGGACCAACCGGTTATGAGCCGGTAGCTCTACCAGCTGAGCTATGGGCCCTCCTGCAATGTGAAAATTCTATTGTAAATGCTCCGGTTGCCGGTAGTCAACTTCAAAGGGCATTTGATAGTGCATCAGTTTGATAAAAGCCGGGCAACATCGGCTTTCGCTCAATCCGGCATTGCCCGGCTTCTCAAACAGCGCCAGTCTGAGCAAACGTGCGTGAGGCGGAAGGCGGATGAGGGCATGCGAGCGGATTTTTTCGCCGAAGTCCGGACAAGGATGTCCGGACAGGCAAAAACCCTCGGAGGCGGCCAGGACGGCCGCCGAGAATGATGCGAGCCATGTCCTCTCCGCCTTCCACCCCGCCTGAATTGCTCAAACTGATGCACTATCGGGCATTTGGGCCTGCGTCAGATTTGCGGGGCAAGGCCGGGCGCTTATTACCGCCCGCCCTCAAAGGGACGAGGCTGCTCCCCCTCTTACGGTTTTTCCATGAAATCCCTGAGCCACTTGCTCCTTGAGGGGTGCCTCAGTTTCCGCAGGGCCTTCACCTCGATCTGCCTTATCCTCTCCCTGGTCACGGAAAACTCCTTGCCGACCTCCTCCAGAGTATGAGGGTCGTCCCCGATGCCGAAGCGCTTCTTTATTATGATCTGCTCCTTCGAATTCAGGGACTCTATGATCCTGGCGATCTGTTTTTTAAGGTCGTCAAGTATGACGTCGTCCAGGGGAGACGGGGCGGCCTTGTCCTCTATGAAATCCCGCAGGTGGCTGTCCTCTTCCTCGCCGACCGGGGTTTCAAGCGATATGGGCTCCTTCGCCACCTTGAGTATGGCCTTCACCTTGTCGGCCGGCATCTTGAGCCTGGAGGCGATGTCCTCGGGCTGGGGCTCCTTGCCGTACTCCTGCACCAGCTCCCTCGACACCCTGGTGATGCGGTTTATCGTCTCCACCATGTGGACCGGTATCCTTATCGTTCGCGACTGGTCGGCCAGGGCGCGCGTTATCGCCTGCCTTATCCACCATGTGGCGTAAGTGGAAAACTTGTAGCCCCTCTGGTACTCGAACTTGTCGACGGCGCGCATGAGCCCGATATTGCCTTCCTGGATGAGGTCCGGAAGGCTGAGGCCCTTGCCCATATAGCGCTTCGCGATGCTTATGACCAGCCTGAGATTGGACTCTATGAGCCGCCGTTTGGCCTCCATGAGCGCGCCCTCGAACTCCGCGATCTCCTTCAGCTTCTCCCTCATTTCGGACGTGCTCAGGCCGAAGGTCCCGGTAAGATGTTCCAGCTCCTTCTTCTCCAGGACGTGTTTTTTCCTCTTTTCCGCGCTGATGGACTCCTCAAGCTTCACAACCTGGCCCATGAGCCTGTCGAGCTCGTCCGAGAAGGCGATTATCGTCTCCTCTTTCAGCCTCAGATCGTTTATCTTCTGCCTGATTTCGGACTCTATCTTCAGGGCGGTCTTCGATTTCTTCTCGCCCGCGCTCCGTGCCTTCGAGGCGTTCAGTCTCTGGAGGCATCTCTTTAGCTCCTGCGTTACCTGGTAGAATCTGCCCCTTTCCGTGAAGAGGTCCTCATCCTCTATGTCCTCTCCGTTCTGGATGAGTTCGACAAACGGGGCCTCTCCCTTCTCCACCAGCTCTCCCAGGCTCACCAGTTTCCTGATGCAGAAAGGCACGGAAAAGGTGGCGCTGGCGAGCCCCCACCTGGCGCTTTCTATCTGCTTTGCTATGGCGACCTCGCCTTCCTTGTCCAGAAGAGGGACGTTGGACATCTCCCTCAGGTAGAATTTTATGGGCTCGTACTCGCCCTCTATGACCTCGCTTTCGCCTGATTTATGCTCGTCGTCTTCCTCTGCAACCGGGAACTCGAAAGACTCCTCGTCTACAATCTCGCCAAAATCATTCCCCGTGAGTTCGTTCCCCATATCTCAGGTTTCCTCCTTTTAACGCTTCTTTATCCCTGTAAAGTCCCTTCAGAAGGTTCACATCCCCGCATGCCTCGCTGATCTTCTTTTCGATCGCGCGAAGACGCAGCTTTCTGACACACCCGCCAATCGTCTGGTCGGCCTCTTCCGGCAAAAAGCCGGGGGTTATCGAGACCCTGGACAAAAGCGATTGCTCCTCATCGGAGAAGGTTTCGGCCTTCCAGTCTTCGGGTCCCCCGGCCTGCCCGTCCTTCAACCTGAAAATCAGGGCCCTTACAAGCGGGGCCTCCACACCTTCCAGGCCGTTCGTCTCCTGAAGGATTTTTTCCCTTTTGCCGGGGAGGTTCACAAATACGCTCAGAAGGAGGGTCTCCTCGTTATACCGGAAATCGTCTCCCCGCGCGCCCGGCCCGATAATGTCCCCCGGCGCTTTTTTGTCTCCCCTGCCCAGTCTTCCCATCTCCTGCCTTATGGCGGACTCCCTTATCTTCCCCCGCTCGGAGAGCTCCCGTATGAACTCCTCCCTGGCGATGGGGTCCTCGATGCGGCCGAGCAGTCCGGCGGCCTCCTTGATGGCGTCCACCCTTGGCCCCTTTGTCGTCTTCAATACGAACTCGACCGGGGTAAGAGAGGAGCCGAGTATTTTTTTGAACGCAAGCGGCCCCCTTTCCCTCAAAAGGGTGTCCGGGTCAAAGCCTTCCGGCAGCAAGGCCACTTTCACCCGGAAATCCTGGTCCAGGGCCAGGCCTATGGACCTTTTGGCCGCATTCAGGCCCGCCTGATCGCCGTCGAATACGAAGACCAGCCGGTTGGTCTGCCTCTTTAATTTCCTCAAGTGGGCCGCCCCGAACGCGGTGCCAAGGGGCGCGGCCGTGTTCTCAAACCCGTACTGATGGCAGATGATTACGTCCAGGTACCCCTCGCACAGCACCAGATAGCCCTTTTTCCGGACCGCCTCCCTGGCGAGGTCCATTCCGTAGAGGGTCTCGCCCTTTTTAAAGACCGGAGAGTCGGCCGTATTCAGATATTTCGGCTGGGCTTCGCCCCTGGAATTGTCTCCCGCCCCCCCGGCTCCGGTTATCCTGCCGCCAAACGCAATGACCTGCCCGCCTGTTTCCTTTATGGGGAATACAACCCGGTCCCTGAGCATGTCGTAGAGTTTTTGCCCGCTGCCGGCCCCCTGGCCCCTGCGGCAAATCCCCGAGGCCAGGACCGTCTCCTCATCGAAACCCCTGCCTTTCAGGTGGTTTGAAAGCGCTCCCCATCCGGCCGGGGCATAGCCCAGGTTGAATTTCCCGATGCTGCCCGCATCCACCCCCCTTTTCTCCAGGTAATTTCTTGCCGAAGGGGCACGCTCAAGGTTTTGCGAATAGAATTCGGCGGCCTCCTTGAGCATGGCAAAAAGCCTTTTCCTGTCATACGCGCCGCCGCGTTTTTCACCGGGTGCAAAATCTCCGGGGTCCAGGCCCGCCTTCTCCGCGAGGCCGCGCACCGCCTCCGTAAACCCCAGAGACTCGTATTTCATCACGAAGCCCACGACATCCCCTCCCGCGCCGCATCCGAAGCAGTGGAAAACCTGCTTGTCGGGGCTTACCACGAAAGATGGGGTCTTTTCGTTATGGAACGGGCAGACGGCCTTGTAATTCCGGCCCGCCCTCTTTAAGGATATATATCCGGATAAGACTTCTACGATGTCCAGTCTGGACTTGAGTCTTTCTACAAAGTCCTTCGACATCTTATAAATTATAGACTATTAATAAAAAAAGAAAAGGGGGGCCGCGTCAGATTTGTAGGCAAAAGCGGGGCATCTGCCTGCTCCTTCCGTTTAGCGCGCGGTTCCGGGCGTAAGTCCCGCCGCGGCGGGATTGCCGCCAGGGGCGAATATCAAGCCATTGTCAAGATGCGGCCCGCCGGTATCCGTCCGCTCTTCGCTTCACTCCAGGAACAGGCAGATACCAGCCCCACGACCTGACGCAAGCCCCCCCATGCGGTCCGGCAAATGAAATGCCTTACAGCCTGCTTACCCTTCTGAAACCCGAGCACTCGAGGATTTCCAGGGGCGATTCCCGGACAATCTCGTCGAGCAGGAGATTTACGCCCAGGTTGTCGCTTGCGATATGCCCGGCTATGACCGCGTTTACGTGGTTTTTCTCGGCTTCCTTGCGGTGTTCATCGCTCAGGTGCATGGCGACTATCGTGCCGATGCCGCTCGTGGCCATGCTCTGGAAGATATCCTTTGAGCCCTCGGTGCCGCCGGTCATGTCCACGTATACCCGGCCCGCCTTCTTCCTTGGGGAGCCGATGAGTATGTTGGGGCCGGACCCGTTCAGCAGCCCCTCTTTATATTCGGGGATCTCCTTCAGGATGTCGAGCACATCGGAGAGAAGATAGGGTTTCCTGTCCCCGAAGAGCCGTTCGAGATAGGAGCTTACCATATTGTCGGCCACGGTGTGGAAGCAGGCGAAGGCAATGCCAAGGAGCCTCGCCGCATCCGAGGCCCTCGTGTGGTTGACCGGCATGAGCCTCCTCTGCACCTCCTTTATCCTGCCTTCCATGAGGTCTTCGGCTATATTTATCGGCACGCCGAACCTGTTCAGGATATCCGACTGCATGCCCATGACCTGATAGAGGTTGGCGTAGGCCCTGCCTTCGGGATGATGGGCTATGACGGCGTCAACCTGTCTTCCCCTGGCCTTCAGCGCGTCCACCAGGAGGATTTCAGGGACCTCCATATCTATGCCGGCAATGACGGTGCGGACCTCCTCGTCCCCGGTGCCCGACAGTATTCTCGTGTCGGCATAGGGGTTTACAAGAGACTCCATATCGAAGTAGGGTTTTTCCTCCTCCTTGAGGGAATCAAAATCCTTCTTCCTGTCCGCGAGGGCCCTTTGCACGATCTCCGGTCCCCGCGGGTCGTTGGCCATGCCTGCGGCGACCGCCTTCTTATAGATGTCCCTTAACTTCATTTTCACCCTTTCGACAGCGCTTTTATTTCTCCAGGCGGGACAACGCGGCCTTCACCTTTTCGTTGACGGTCTTGCCGTCCGCGGCCCCCTTGACCCTGGGCATCAACAGGCGCATCACCTTGCCCATGTCCGCGGGCCCCCGGGCCCCGCTCTCCTTTATCGACTGCCCGATGAGGTTCTCCAGCTCCTCCGGGGAAAGCTCCGCCGGCATGTAACCCTTCAGTACCTGCAGTTCAGCCTCTTCCTTCAGGGCAAGCTCCTCCCTGCCACCTTTTCTGAACTGCTCGATTGACTCCCTGCGCTGTTTGGAAAGGGTGGATAGGACGGCAATGACATCCTCGTCCGTAAGCGGGCCGCCTTTTTCAATCTGCCTGTATTTGACAGCGGATTTTATCATCCTGAGGGTCTCAAGCCGCAGCTTGTCCCCCGACTTCATGGCCGCCTTAAGGTCGATATCGATCTTTTCCGGCAGTGACATTGCCCAAAAATCCCTTCAGGTCTTTATTACCTGTAAGACCTTTGTTTTTTTGAGGCTTTCTTACGGGCCGCGATAGCCTTTTTCTTCTTCTTTACGCTGGGCTTGTCATAGAATTCGCGCTTCTTGACCTCGGAGATGATTCCCTCGCGGTCGCATTGCTTCTTGAACTTCTTGAGCGCGTTTTCAAGGGACTCCCCCTCGCCCACCCTTATGAAGGGCATGCCGTCATCAACTCCTTTCAAACCATTGGAATAGAGTATAATTTATCAGGGAAAGGCGGGCCCCGTCAAGCTTAAACAGGCAGCCCGCCTTAAGCCGGCGGCCAAAAAAACAAAGAATTTCCCTGCATTAAGATTTCCGCTGGAATCGTCGGACCATCCGGAACCTTCCTGAAAGGATATATTAAAGGATATATTATAAGTGTTTTTTATGGGTCACCCATTGACAAACTGGCCCATAACTGGTATACATTTATACTTTCATCCCCAAAAATCCATGGACGCAAGTGGAGGTTGCCTTATGAAACTTGGTGTATTTGTAAGCGATTACAAGATTCCCGTCGACACCCTGGACAGGTTGAAGACGGACGGCCTGGGCATCGTTCTGGTCTTAAACGGGGTTTATCACGCAGTGATCAAGGAGGGGGGCAAGGAGTCCGCGCTACTGGGGAAAAGCCCCAAGATTTACGCACTCTCCGAGGATTTGCTGACAAGGGGATTGTCACCGGAGCAGGTTGACAAGCGGGTTAAGGTCGTTGATTACAACGGCCTGGTGGATGTCATTTTTAACGATTTCGAAAAAGTAGCCTGGCTCTAGGAGGAAAGAGATAATGGGAGTCCTGACACTAGGCGTTTACCCCGGTCTTGTCGGTTCCGCCTGCTATGATTTTTCGCTGAAGCTCGCTGAGGCGGCCGCAAACAAGGGGCACAAGGTTTACATCTGGTTTTCGGGCAACGCCACGGGTTCCGTCAAGGCGCACCAGAAGCACCTTAAAGACTACTCGACCGGCGAAAAATACCTCGTCTCCCTCCTGGAAAAGGGCGTGGAGGTATGCACCTGCGAGGCCTGCACGGTGGCCAGGGGCATCCAGAAGCCCGAGGGCATCGCCAAGATACAGTGGAACGCGATGCACTGGTATCTGGCCAAGATACACGCCGCAGACAGAGTGCTTCACATAGGAGGTGAATAATGGCAGACATCAAATGCGCATTCATAGTCCAGCGGCCGCAATATAAAGGGGAGACATCCAGGCTGGCCTTGACCCACGCGCTCGCCTACCAGACCGTCGAGGTGCTCCTGGAGGACGGGGAGACCGTCACCCCCGCGCTGTGCTTTGTGGGGGAAGGCGTACTGGGCTTCACGAAGGGGCAGAAGGCGATGGACGTATACGGAATCACGTCGAGCGAGTCGCACATAAAAAATTGCCTCCTCGTCGACCTCGATGTCTACATGTGCAAGGAGGACTGCGAGAGATACGGCGTCAGCGTGGACCAGTTACCGGATGCCGATGACATGGGGGGGGAAAAAAAGATAAACATCGTCCCCTTCGCGGATATACAAAAACTCATGGAAGAAGCCAAACACGTGCTTTTCTTCTAAAACCGAAAGAGGAGGATAATAATCATGGGCGAGCTTAGCAGCGTGACACCCACCCAGACTTTGGATACCCTTGGGAGAGTCTGCCCTTACCCGCTGGTGCTTACGAAAAAGGCGATAGAGAAACTGAAGGGCGGCGACATAATAAAGGTCCTGTGCGACGCGCCGGCCTCCGCCGAGGACACGATACCCAGGTGGGCCGAGAAGCAGGGTTTCGGGTTCGAGTCCAAAAAAATCGAAGACAAGGGATACTGGGAGCTCTACATCCAGAAGAAGTAGCGGCACGGACTGCAGGAAAAGCAAGAAGGGGAAATCCAGTGGATTTCCCCTTCTTTTTTACCCTTTATTTGACGGTTTATAATTCGGTAATCGTTATTGCGGACGTAGGGCACACGCCGACGCAGCTCTCGCAGAAGACACATTCGGAAGTCTGGTGAGGATCGGATTTGCCGTCGGTCATCTTGAACACCTCGTTGGGGCAGATGCTGACGCACTCCTCGCAGCCCTCGCACTTGCTGGCATCAACCGTAACCATGTAAGACATATCGTTTTCACCTCCTTGCGATTTCGCAATCGATAATTGATCTTTCCCGCAGCCTGCCGCGGGGATCTGATCTAATGTGAGAAATTTTTAACTTTTCCCTAATTCGCCGGACCCGGAGCGTTTTTTTATTATCTTACATTCCCGCTTTTTTTTGCAACCAAGCGGGCGAGCTTTGGCGGCGGATGGCGTCCTTGCAAACCCTCCCTGGAAGCCCGCGGCTAAAGGGCGGGGTTCCGCCCGCCAGCGGTTCCGCCCGCCCTTCCCGGTAAATCCTGAGCCTCTCCCTGATTCGGGCGCCATTGCCCGGCGAGGCGTCAGTGCGAGGTGCCCGCCGGCTCCACGCGCTTTGCCCGTACGCTCACTATTTCCCTGTAGTGGAGGCCCTCGGCGTCCTCCTTCACGGCGATGGCAACCTTGTAGAGGACCGTAAGCACGAGGGCGCCCGTGGCCCATACGCCGGCGGATATGATCAGCTCCGGCACAGTCGGCCAGTACTCCGTGACGCGGCCGAACATGTTGGGGATGAAGCCGCCGATGACAAGCCCGAACCCCTTGTCTATCCAAAGGGAAAAGAAAGTCGTAACGCAGGCCGTCGCCAGCAGGCCTTCCTTCCTCCTTATCTGCGGGAAGACCAGCAGGGCAAGGGAGACTGCCGCCAGGATGCTTGAGGCCCACATCAGGGGCACCATCCTTGTGTGCCCGTCAATGCCGGCATAGAGGTACTTGAAGGAGGCCATCTCATCCGGGATATTGCTGTAAAACGCGGTGAAGACCTCCAGGAGCAGAAAGAAGACGTTCACGAACATGGCGTATGTGACTATCTTGCCGACGGTCTGGATCGCCTCTTTGCCGGGGTCGAACTTGGAGACCTTGCGCACGATCAGGGAAAGGATGATCAGCAGCGCGGGACCGCCCGCGAAGGCCGAGGCCAGAAACCTCGCGGCCATGATTGCCGAAAGCCAGAAATGCCTGCCGGGAAGCCCGGCGTACAGGAAGGCCGTGACGGTATGGATGGAGACCGCCCACGGGACGGAAAGGTAGGTGAGCTTGGTCACCCAGCCCGGATGCTCGTGGAGCCCTTTCTTCTCGATTCCAAGGTTCGTCCAGCCGATGGTTATGTTGATAAGCATATAGCCCAGCAGCACCACCGAGTCCCAGAACATTATGGAGTTCGGCGTAGGATGGAGCACCACGTTCATTATCCTCATGGGCTGCCCCATATCGACAAAGATGAACAGTATGCACATCGTAACGGCCGCGACGGCCAGGAACTCGCCGAATATCACTATCCTGCCGAATTTCTCGTAGTCGTGCAGGTAATAAGGGATTACAAGCATGACAGCCGATGCCGCCACGCCGACCAGGAACGTGAACTGTCCGATATAGAATCCCCAGGAAACGTCCCTGCTCATCCCGGTAATGCCGAGACCTTCATGGAATTGCTTGAGATACATCAGGGTGCCGGCCCCTATGACCACAAGCAGGAATATGATCCATCTCCAGTAAGCCTTACTCCCGGTTAGGGCTTTCTCAAGCATTTTTGCCGCCTCCTATGACCGCTATGACGTAATAGACATTGGGCGAGGTGCCCAGCTCCGGCTTGCGTCTGAGTGTGAAGTTCGAAGCAAGCAGTTTCCTGACCGGCCCGTTCGGGTCGTCGAGGTCCCCGAAGACCATCGCGCCGTTTGAGGCCAGCACACAGGCGGGTTCAAGCCCCTTGTCCAGCCTTTCGACGCAGAAGGTGCATTTCTCCACGACGCCTATCATCCTGGTGGGGTACGTGGGGTTGGGGTCCTTTATATAGGGGCGCGGGTTCACCCAGTTGAAGCTCCTGGAGCCGTAAGGGCATGCGGCCATGCAGAACCTGCAGCCGATGCAGCGGTGGTAGTCCTGCATGACGATTCCGTCAGCCCTCTTGAAGGTCGCCTTTGTGGGGCAGACCCTCACGCAGGCCGGATGGTCGCAGTGGTTGCAAAACAGCAGGAAGGTCTGGTCCTCGACGCTGGCCTCCATGTATGGGTTTTCCGTCCCCTGGAACGTGTGCTCGTAGTCGTCAGTCCATATCCACATCACCTCGTGCTTCGGGTCCGGGATGACGGGCACGTTGTGCGCATCCCGGCAGGCCTTGGTTATTTTGGCGAAGCCGCCGGGCCCGCTGATCTTCGAGACGTCCACAACCATGGCCCAGTGCCTGGCGCGCAGGCCCCCCGGCGTCTGCTCGAAACCGGCGGCCTCGAGGTTTTTTGCGCCCAGCTTGCCAAGCAGCAGCGGCCCGCCTACGCCGAAGACCGCGGAGAGCGCGGCTATCTTCATAAACTCCCTTCTGTCCATACTCATAGCTTGTTCTCCTTCCCCGGGGCGAAATGGCAACTCCAGCAGTACGGGTGCACGGCCATGTAGTTATGACACCGGTCGCAGAACTTTTCCTTGTTGGAATGGCAATGCAGGCATGTATTCTGGAGGCTTATATTGTAAGTCTCGCCAGTGGAGCTGACATAGTCTCTCTGGCCCTGCCGCAGGGCGGAATCCCTCCATTCATTCAGAAGCTGCATGTGGTTGGCCCTCATGAAGGCCTTCGGCTCCACGCAGTGCTTTACCTTCATCTGGTTTATTACGGGCGTGTTGAGCGACGGTTTGGGCGTGGTGTCCGCCTTCCCGATGTTGTAGTAAACCGGAAAGGTGAAGATGCCCAGAAAGACGATTATCCCGAAAAATATCTTGCCTCCGTTATACATTGGCCTTACCTCCCGCCGCCTTGTCCGCTGGCGCGGCCGCGCCTGCCTCGGCCTCCGGTTCCTCCACGGGCATATCGAGGGGGTCGCCCCTCATATTGGTCTCCCTCTTCTTCTCTCCTGTCATGATGAGCGCGTTTGCGACCAGCTCATGGACTCCCGTGACGCCCATGCCGGGGTTCCAGTAGTTCATGCTGGTCGTCAGCGCCGCCCTGTCTATCGCGCAGATGTTGGCGAGCATGTTGACGTCGTACTTGTCGCGCACATATTTTACGGCATTGGCCCTGGGCAGGCCGCCCCTGAGCCTGAGCTCCATGTTCTCGCCGGCGTTAAAACCGGAACCGCTGCCGCAGCAGAACGTCTGCTCCCTGGTGGTGCCGTCGGGCATCTCGTAGAAGTGATTGCAGACGCTCTTTATGACGTAGCGCGGCTCCTCGAAAATCCCCATCGCCCTGGATGTGTTGCAGGAGTCGTGGAACGTGACTTTCAGGTGGTCGTTGCGCCTGGGGTCGAGTTTCAGCTTTCCGTGCCTTATCAGGTCCGCGGTGAACTCGATGATGTGGGTCATCCTGGTGGACCTGGCGTTCTCGAAGACGGTGCCGGTTACCGGGGATTTCGGGACCTCAAGGAAGTCCGCCGGACCGTTCCAGGTGTCCATGTACTGGTTCATGACCCTCCACATGTGGCCGCACTCGCCGCCCAGTATCCATTTGACCCCCAGCCTCTTCGCCTCCGCGTATATCTTCGAGTTGAGCCTCTTGGCCATCTCGTTGGAGGTAAAAAAGCCGAAATTGCCGCCCTCGGCGGCATAGGTGCTCCAGGTGTAATCGAGGCCCAGCTCGTGGAAGAGCATCAGATAGCCCATGCAGGTGTAGGTGCCGGGGTCGGCGAAGAAATCGCCCGAAGGCGTCACAAAGAGTATCTCGGCCCCCTTCCTGTTGAAACTGGGCGTTATCTTGATGCCCGTCAGGGTCTCGATATCGTCGCACATGGTCTCAAAAATATTGACCATCGTATGGGGCTCGATGCCAAGGTGGTTGCCTTTCATGTAGCAGTCGGCGACCGGCCCCATCGTCCACTGGATATTAAGGCCGAGGAGGTTCAAAAGCTCCCTGACTATGATGGTTATCTCGGCCGTGTCTATGCCGTAAGGGCAGAAGACGGAGCAGCGGCGGCACTCGGTGCACTGGAAGGCGTAATACCACAGCTCCTTGAGCACCTTCAGGTCGAGGTCCCTGGCCCCGGCCAGCTTGCCGAACATCTTTCCGGCCTTGGTGAAATACCTCCTGTAGACGCTCCTAAGCAATTCCGCGCGGAGCACGGGCATGTTCTTCGGGTCCCCGGTGCCGATGAAGAAGTGGCATTTGTCCGCGCAGGCCCCGCACCTGACGCATATGTCCATGAAAAGGCGGAAGGAACGGTACTTGGAGAGCCTCTCCCTCATGCCCTCCAGAAATATCTCCTGCCAGTTCTCGGGGAGTTTCCAGTCCTCCTCGGTCGGGTTCCAGTCCCTGGCGTTGGGGAACCCCACGGCGTTCAGGCTCTTGGCCTTTGCGCCCCAGCAGAACATCCCCGGCC
>JAKAHV010000024.1:0-31590 GCA_021825295.1 Nitrospirota bacterium | reverse complement strand
AGGGAGTATCCATCCAGTCCGTCTTCGGAGGCGTGTAATTTATTGTATTTATAATCTCTTCCGGCTTGGGTTCTTTCGCCATGTCTACTCCTTTTCCACCGGCACGCCGGCCATTTTCATTTTAGCCCGGAAATCGTCCTCATACTCCTCGTATGTATGGACCTTCACGGGGTAGTTCCATGGGTTTACATGCCTCTTCATGCGGCTGTTGTTGGCCAGGTTCCGGGTCGGGCTCAGGAACACGCCGCCCATGTGCATCAGCTTGCTCCATGGGAAATAGGCGAAGAGCGTGCTTACCAGGAACAGATGGACATAAAACAGCGTGCCCACCCCCGGCACTATCCTGGGCCTGAGGCTGACAAGGCTCATCGTGAACATCTTCACGCTGACCACATCCACCTTCAGGAAATACCTCATGAGAACCCCGGAGCAGCCGATGGCAAGCAGGAGGAAAAGCGGGAAGTAATCCGCCGCCAGGGAGATGTATTTGACCGGCTGAATCGCGACCCTCCTTATGAACAGGTAGGCCACGGCCGCAAGAAAGATCACGTCTGTTATGTACAGAAGCGGCAGGCCTATCTGCAGGAAGCTGTCCAGGCTCCCCACGATCTGCACAACCCCCGGCACGTTCTGGGTAAAGAACCTCAGGTGGCGCACCAGTATGATCAGGAAGGACCAGTGGAACGAAAGGCCGGCAAGCCAGAGCCACTTGTCCGACCCGTAGGTAAGCTTGGGCCCCTCATGCATCTCGGTCTTTAGGTTCCTGAAAAGCGAGCGGAACAGGAAGACCTCCAGGAGCATCCTGACGACGACCCCGCCCGTGGTGGAGGGGTTTTCGATCTTGCTCTGCTTTATCCAGGGCAGCGTCTTCTGCTGCCCGCAGGTCGTGGGTATGTGGAAGGGCACCGGCGTCCTGCCCCACTTCACGGCCCGGTAGACGACCCCCGCCAGAAAGGTGAGCAGGGCCGCATAGGGCACTATGACCCCGAACAGGAAATACAGGCTGGCGGCCTTCACTCCGACGATGACAAGCAGAACGAGAAAAATTACGGCCAAAAAGGGTAGAAACGCTTTCATCCGGTTGTACCTCTTTTCCTTGAACTTTTTTCCTCTATCCTAACCGATTTTCTTTTCAGGGCTATCGCCATTGCCTCCGCCTTTCCCGGTCTCCGCCGGGTTGGTGCCGCAGATGAGATTCGCCTGCTGAAGGATCCTGTAGGTCTGGTTGCGGACCTCGTTTGCCTTCAGCTCGTATATCCGCTCCCTGCACTGCGAGTAGACATCGAAGGCGGCAAGCGCAAGCCTGTCGATGCTGCCGTCGAGCCGGCCCAATTCCTTATGGAGCCCCTCGCCCCCCTCGCCAAGCGCACCCACCTCGTCTCTGACTGCTTTTTTCAGGGAAAAGATGAAACCCAGGGCCTGAGAGGCGCTGAAGTCCTGTATGGCCCTGACTTTTATTATATCTTCGAGGAAATCCGCCATTACTCCGGCGTCTGGTTGAGCATCGGCCTCCAGGCCCGCAAGCAGCCCGTCGAATATGCCGCTTATGCCCTCTGAAATGATATTGCCCACCGGGTTGGCAAACTGGTTTTTGCGGTTTCTGATAAACTCGGCGGTTTGCGATGGATATGACGAGAGCACGTCGCCCAGCCATCTTTCCAGGACTGACGTCCGCTTCTCAAGTAGGAAGCTTTTCAGATCCATCCTTGGCCCAAACCGCTCTTAGATTTTTTTAAAGACCTTCCCCCAAGAAGGCGCGGAAAACGACATGCGCCGTTTTGCCGCGCTCTTCCCCTTTTCCTCGCCTAAACGCAACCCGTGGGTTTCGGCAGTCCGGCGTAACGGCAGGCCTGCTTCGCGGGGCCCGCGGGATAAAGCTCATAAAGATACTTGGTGTTGCCCTTCTCGGGACCCATCGACTTGGCTATTTCCTTGACGAGGATCTTTATCATCGGGGCAATCTGGTACTTCGCGTAATAGTCCCTCAGAAAATTTATGACCTCCCAGTGAGACTCCGTAAGAGTCATCCCGTCGCCGGTCGCCAGATGTGTCGCAAGGTCCGGCGTCCAGTCCCCGAGGTTTACAAGGTAACCGTCTTCATCCAATTCAATCTGCTTGCCCTGAAAATCAATGGTCGGCATTTTCCTTCCTCCTTAGAAGTTATTCGAGAAAAAACAGAATCTCTTAATTATAACCGATTTTAGGCTTCGCTTTTAATACGCCCGAAATTCACCCGGAGTTGAACATTAAAATAACTCTGCTTCAACGGTCAAATAAAAAAAATTAATTTATCATTTAGCATTCTTTATATTAATCAAAACTTTACGATAAAGTTGTTATTTAAGAGAGTCCGGCCGGTGGGCGGACTGAATTTGACTTTTTTGGAAGTTTATCATTTAAAATATAAGAACATGGAAACCAGCCCGTTGCAAATGGTCCTTGAAGCGAGCCTGCTTGTAAAACTGGTCGTCCTGCTTCTGCTTGGTTTTTCGGTATTCTCCTGGGCGATAATCATTTACAAGTACAGGTACCTGTCGCGCCTGGAGAAGCAAAACGAGATATTTCTGCGCGCGCTGTCAAACGGAGACCCCAGGGCCGTCCTTTCGCAGGCCAGGCACCTGGAGGCCAGCCCCATAGCCTCCCTGTTCAAGAACGTTTTCCCTGAAGCCGTCTCCAGGGCAAGGCTGAGGCGGGCGATAGACCGGCAGGAGGTAATAGAGGCCGGCAAGGTGGAAAAATACGTGCATTTCCTTGCGACCACGGGTTCAACCACACCGTTTATCGGCCTTTTCGGGACGGTCTGGGGGATCATAAACGCCTTCCGGGGCATCGGGCTCAAGGGCAGCGCATCGCTTGCCGTAGTCGCCCCCGGAATAGCCGAAGCCCTCATAACCACGGCCTTCGGACTGGTGGCCGCCATACCCGCCGTCATAGCCTACAACTACTACATCGGCAGGACCAGGCGGGTCATACAGGAGATGGAAAGCATAACGCCCGAGATAGAGGCGCTTCTGACCGGTAAAGACCGTGAAGAGTGAAGCCCGCGGCAGCAGCATGTCCGAGATAAACGTCACGCCTCTGGTGGATGTGATGCTCGTGCTCCTGGTGATCTTCATGGTGACCGCGCCGCTCATGCAGCAGGGGATGGACATAAACCTGCCCCGCGCCAAGGGCAAGCCGCTTCCCGCCGAACAGAGGATAAACATCCTGATCAGCAGGGACGGCAGGATCCATATGAACGACGCCACCCTGAGCCTTTCGCAGATGAAGGCCAGGCTCAGCATGATGAGCAAACTGGACCCCGACGTCTATTTGAAGGCGGACAGGGACGTCTCGTATGGGCGCGTGGCCCAGGTGATGGGTGAGATCAAGGACGCCGGAATAGAAAAACTTGGCATCGTGACCGAACCGCCCAAAGGGCGGTAGCCCCTCAGCCAGGGATGACTTTTGAAAAGACAGTCATCTTGTCGGTCATACTTCACGCGGTCATATTGGCCGCCATCTCCTTTTCCCTCAAAAAACCATACATAACCCTGCCGCCCTTCGAGGTAAACCTGGTGTCGACGGAGGCAAAAAACCTCTCCGCCCCGGCGCCAGCCGCGCCGGAAGCCCCCAAGGCGGCCCCCCGCCCGGATAATGCAAAATCCAGGATGGCCGTCCAACCGGAGAAAACAAACAGACGGGATATGCAGCAGGAGATAAACGATGCGCTGGCCAGACTGCGCGGCAGCCGCTCCCGGAACGAAGAGATAAACAACGCGCTTGCCAGACTGCGCGGCAGCCACTCCCGCGACGAGGAGATAAACAACGCGCTTGCGAAACTGCGCGGCATAGCCAGGCTCAAAAAGGAGCTTGAAATCAACGGGCAGACCAAAAGCCCCGGCCAGGCCGGCGCCGCTTCTGCCGGCGCGGCGGACGGCAACGCGTCCCTCGAAGCATATGCCAATACGGTGGCGGCCCTGATAAGGTCGCAGTGGTTTTTCCCGGATTTAAAGACGCACGGCCTGAAGGCCGTCATCACAATAGTCATTCTCAAGGACGGCACCATCGTGCCAAAGGGTTTTGACAAGCGCTCCGGAGACGCATTGCTGGACCAATCCGCGATGAGGGCGGTGCAGCGTACGGGGAAAGTCCCGCCGCCTCCTTTCCCGCTTGAAATCGCAGTCGGGTTCACCCCTTAAGTTTTGTGGAGGTCAACACTTGAAATGAGAGAGAAAGCCAGCCGGTCTTTGCCCGGAATAATCCTCACCATATTGTCCGTTGCCTTTTTTGTCCTCTGCGGCGCGCCGCCGGATATTTTTTCGGGCCCGCCCGCGGCGCAGGCGAAGATATACATAGACATCACCAACCCGGAAAGAAAGGTCCCCATAGCGATAAGCCCTCTTGCCGGCCTCGGAGGCGGGGAGATATCGAAGATCGTAACTGACGACCTGGACTACACGGGGCTTTTTCTCTTCCTGGACCCCAAGGGTTTTACCGAGACGCCGGAGGCGCCGTTTCAGCGGGCAAACTGGCTTTCCGCCCAGGTGGACTTCGTGCTGAAGGGCACGGTGGCCTACACCCCGGAGGGCGAATTCGAGGCGCAGGCCACCCTTTATGACGTCTCCTCCGGAGATGCGATCTTCAGCAAAAAATACAGCGCGGCGTCCGACCTCATCAGGCCCCTTGCGCATTCCATCGCAGGCGACATCTATCAGGCGCTGACGGGCGCAAAAGGCCCCTTCGGCAGCAGGCTCGCCTTCGTGACTGTAAGCCACGGCAAAAGGGACCTGGCCATAGCCGACTGGGACTGCAGGCGCATCCACCACCTTGGTTTCAGAGACGAAATCCTTCTGCCGCCCAGATGGTCTCCCGATGGCAATTCGCTTCTGTACTCCGCCAGGAGCGGCGGCCTCTGGGGCGTATTCCTCCTGAACCTTCGCACCATGAGGGAAAGGGCGGTCTTCAGGGGAGCGGGCACAAACCTTGCCGGCGACATCGACGCCAGGGGAGACGTGGTCTTCTCATCCTCCGTCCAGGGCAGCCCGAACCTCTATGAGAGGCTCGCCGGCGGCAAACTCCTGAGGCTCACAAAGACCTCCGGCATAGACGTCTCGCCCGCATTCTCGCCGGACGGCTCGAAGATAGCCTTTGTCTCAGACAGGGGAGGCAGCCCGCAGATTTACATCATGAAGACCAATGACTATAATATCTCGAGGCTCACGTTCTCGGGTGATTACAATACCTCCCCGGCGTGGTCGCCCTCCGGGGACAGGCTGGTGTTCGTGGGAAGATACGAGGGCAGCAACCAGATATTCACCATTAAGGCCGACGGATCGGACCTCATGCTGCTGACCACGACGGGCAATAACGAGAGCCCCTGCTTTTCCCCGGACGGCAGGCTGATCGCGTTCACCTCAAACAGAGGAGGCCACAGGGCCATCTACATCATGAGGGCCGACGGCCGGGGCCAGAAAAGGCTAAGCCCCCCGGGGCTGGAGGCATACGGCCCCAGGTGGAGCAATCAGTAGCGGGGAAAAGGGGTGCCGTTTAAGGCTAAAGCCGGGTTGCTGCAGGGAACAAAAAGACTGAAAACGATCAGATAAAAAATATACGAGGTGGGATGATGAAATCTTTGAAGTGGTCCTTACTGGCGCTGTCCTGCGGGGCCGTCCTGCTCGCTGCCGGATGCGCCGACAACGATGAAATCAGGGCGGACATCAACAACCTCCAGAGCCAGACCTATTCGCTCCAGAACCAGGTGCAGGCCCTGGAGGGCAACATCCAGAACACCCAAAAATCCTCCTCCACCCAGAACGAGGCGCTGCATACCATGAGGGCCTCGCAGGCGGACGTTGTGGACCAGATGTCCTCCATTCAAAACGATATCAAGACCCTGAGGGGCAAACTGGAAGAGGAGAAGCATTTCACCCAGAAACTCCTTGCGGACCAGTCCTCGCAGACCTCGGACCTCGCCAGGAGGGTCAACCAGATGCAAGCCGAGCTGGACGCCCAGGGGCAGAAGCTGAGCGCGCTTGATCTGCAGGTGAAACAGGTCCAGACCCAGGCCCAGGCTCAAGCCCAGGCCCAGGCAGCCGCCCAGACAAGCCCGCAGCAGACATCTTCTACCGTCAAGGGCTCTTCCGTCCAGAGCATATACGACGACGCTTACAAGGCATTCAAGAACAAAAAATATTCCAAAGCCATAAAGGGTTTCGAGGACGTCCTGAAGGAATATCCGGACGACCCGCTCGCCGGAAACGCGCAGTTCTGGATCGGCGAGAGCTATTTCGAGCAGAAGCATTATGACCAGGCCATCCTCTCCTACGAGGATGTGCTCAAACACTATCCCAAGAGCAGGAAGGCGCCGGCCGCGCTGCTGAAGCAGGGCATCGCCTTTATGAATACAAAGGACGACAAGGTCGCCGCCGCCATCTTCCAGCAGCTCCTGGACAGATACCCCCGCACCCAGGAGGCCAGGACAGCGAAGTCCGAACTGGCCAAGATGAAAAAGAAAGACAGGAAGAAGGAATCGAGGCGGAGAAGCCGTTGAAGGCGCCCTCCCCCGGGCCCGGTGCGCTGAGCCATCTTGACGGCAGCGGCAGGGCGCGGATGGTCGATGTAAGCGGAAAGCCCCGCACGGAGAGACGCGCCGTGGCGCGCGCATCCGTCCTGATGAAAAAAAATACCATCGCCCTTATCAGGGAGGGACGGGTGCCCAAGGGCGACGTTCAGGCGGCAGCGCGTATCGCGGGCATAATGGCGGCCAAAAAGACCCCGGAACTCATCCCCCTGGCCCATCCGGTCTCCCTCTCGCAGGTGACCCTGGAGGTCCGGCTGGACGAAGAGAGAAACGCCGTGGAGATTGAATCCCAGGCAAAGACGGTTGGCGGCACGGGGGTCGAGATGGAGGCCCTCACCGCGGCCTGCGTGGCCGCCCTCACCATCTATGACATGTGCAAGGCCGTGGACAGGGAGGCCGTCATCTCGGACGTCATGCTCATCGAAAAAAGCGGCGGCAAAAGCGGGACGTACAGGAGAAAGACGAGAGGGCCGAAACAGGGCTGACACTTCTCCCGCGGCCTGCAGCAGCACAGGCCCCGGCTTCGCCGATTTCGTCCAGAAGTTCACAGGAACATAGGACCACTTTCGAATGCAGAGTTCGCCCTGAAGTCCGAGCTGGCAGGCCCTGCCCCTACAGCCAAAATCAAAATCTTAATTAAACCGTCCTCTTTTCTACTTTTTCCAAAACAATCAGATTGCAATTATCGTTTAAAGGTACCCGCCGCATTTCTTTGTAACCCAGCTTCTTGTAGAGATGTAAATTCCGATCACTCTTATGCCCGGTGGATAATTCATATCGTTTAATAGCGGCTGAAGAATATCTATCCTCAATTTCATTCATGATAGTCGTCCCGATGCCCTTATTTTGGAAATCGGGATCCACGATGAGTTTCTCGATGTAAAGAGTCTGGTTATTAATGAAACAGCGAACACTTGCGATAATCTTCCCATTCTCTTCCACCTTGTAAAATGTCTTGTCTTTGAATTCCTTTTTGAGGTCATCAATTGTCTGCGTGAGTGATGGTAGAGTGAAGTCGTTGTAGATCAATGCCTGGCCGCGAAATGCCTTTCTTTGCAACTCCAGAATTTGATTTAAATCCTGTTCTGATGCGAGTTCTAAATTCATCAATTGCTCATGTATTTGCAACGATGTCCACTTAATAATTACCAATTGTACTTTGGTGGAATCTGGCGCGGTGGCGGTTTAGACCGCTCCGTTTCCAAGTCCCCCTGCCTTTGACGCACCGCTCAGCATGAGGAATCTCTTCCTTAAACCGGTGCCTGCTTCCGGGCGCTCCGGCGCTTACCCGGTCTGGACTTTCACCAGCGGAGTGATGCAACTTTCAGGACGCACACCTGCGGAATTATAACAGATTTGGATGCCAATGTTTTGGGGAGTACTACTGCATCTGCCTCGCTCATTCACAAGTGCGGAGTCGAAGGGGGAAGCATGGTCTCCTTCCCGTCAATTCCGGACTCTCTTTCCTTGATATTCACTTATCATGGATGCCTCCCCGGAATCAAGGCCGTGCTATAGAACGTTGGATACCCGGTGCCGCTGTCCCAGATAGTTGAAGAAGATTGTCCTTTGGCTTGGGCTAAAAATTATGTGGAACTCAAATTTCTGGCGGCGTGAATGGCTCGCTCTCTTCTGGCGAGCCGGGCCTTTTGATGGCCTTGGTGTATGCGTCTTTGCTGTTGATGACCGCTGGTATCCAGACTTCGCTTTCCTTCTCAGTCCGCGAGTCTTCCCCGTTGCTCCAGGGCCCTTTTGTTTTCCGGGTCGAGCACGAGGGACTTTTCGAATTGCCGTTTGGCCTCACCGGTCCTGCCCCCCTTCAGATAGATCAGGCCCAGCTCCAGGTAGCAGTCGCTTTCAAGAGGGTTTAGCCTTATCGCCTCCAGCATGGCCCCCTCCGCCTCCTCGGAAAAACCATCCGCCTCGCTCAAGGCAAGGGCGAGAATCCTCCAGCCCGCGGGGTCCGACGGATCGAGTCTCACCGCCTCCCGCAGCATGTCAATCCCCGCGTTTGCCGGCCCGGCGGAATCGGCGGACTCCGGCGCTCGCGTGCTGTCGGGCATCGATTGGCCTTCGGGTTCGGGGCCGGTTTGCCCCCCGGAGACGGCGGAATCCGGGCCCAGGGAAAAGGCGTCTTCCACGACAGAGAGCGAGGCCGACAGCGAGAGATAGGCATTTTTGACCGCGCCGAATATCTCCACGAGCTTGTCTCTTAGATGCTGGTCCTCGGCGTCAAAGACCCTGTCCGGGTGGAACTCCCGGGCGAGCCTGTAATAGCTGTCCCTGATCGCCGCCAGGTCCGCGGTCTCCGGAACGCCCAGAAGCTCGCGCGGGCCCAGTTGCCCCAGCTTTTCGTGTATCGCGGACACCCTTGCCTCGAATTCCTCCTTCTGGTCGCCGTATGGCTTCAGGAAAAGCACGTCTACACTGATGTTTCCCGCCTCGCTTTTTTTCTCGGTCAGGATGCCTATGGCCCAGAAGACATAGACGATCTTCATCGCCTCGAAACTGTTCAGGCAGGAGTCCTCGATCACCTGCTTGATCGTCCTTTTGCCATCCACTAAAGACAGTATCCTCTTGTCCTTCACCGAGAACTGGACGCTCTGAAAAAGCCGGAGGGGATCGTCATTCAGTTGCAGGACGGTCCAGGTGGGCGGCAGCTCCTCCTTGATGCGTATCAGGTTGTCGATGCGGCCGGCCCCTTCGTATATGAGGCTGCCCATGCTCATCAGCAGAGTGATGACTTCCTCCGGGATATCGCCTTCCACGAACTCATAACCGGCGCGGTCGTACTCGAACATGCTGTAGATTATCTCCCTGACCTGGAACTTCACCGCCCAGAAGAGCTCCTTCGGCGTGATATATCCAAGCTCCACCAATACCGCGCCGTGCCTTTTGCCGCCCTTTTGCATGACCTCTGTCGAATACTCGAACTGCTGGAGGGTTATCTTGCCCGCCTTTACGAGCGCGACGCCAAGCCAGTCTTCCCTGCTGTTGGAAGAGGCGAAGACGGCCTCCCCCTGCCTGAGATAGAGTTTTTTGGCGACGGCGCCTGAAGACACGCAAAGCGTCCCGGTGCGCCCGGAGGTGTGCAGATACATGAGGAGTCTGGGGAGCGTCTCGCTGCCGGGTGAAAAAGTCCCCTTGAACAGCGGGGCTTCCGTCATGAGTATCTCTTCACCTCGAACCGGTAGAGATCGAGGTCATTTTCCCAGGGCGGGATGCCGGCCTTTGACATGGCTATCCGGACCTGGTCCTCCACGGTGTCCACGCCTTCGATGTCGGGGAGAAGAAGCCCCTTTCGGCCGCCCTTCACGACTATCACCCCGTATCTCTTCACGTCCAGATGTGAGAAGTCTTTTATCTTTTCCGGAGGGCAGAGCACGTCGACGGAATAATCCAGGTCGTCCAGTTCATGCTCCGCGACCGGCGGGAACCTCGGGTCTTCGGAGGCGGAGGCGATGGCGTTTCTGACAGCCTCCTGGGCGGCGCACGCGGTGGCGGGCTCGATGGTGCCTATGCATCCCCTCAGACGCCCTTTTTTCTTGAGGCAGACGAAGACGCCCGCCCTCTCGAGCATCTCGGCGGGAAGCTCGCCCGTACCGGCCTCGACCCTCCCTTCTCTTACGTAAAGCTCTACGGCCTTTCTTACAAGGTCTACAAACGGATGCATCCCCTAAAATTCCCTTTGCAGGGCATAATCTGCAAGGGTCAGAAGTTCCTGCCTCTCCGGGCAGTCCCTCAGCACGGCTGTCTCCGCCTTCGCCTCATTCAAAAACTCGCGGGCCTTTTCAAGCGCCAGGCCGACGGCGTCATATTTTTTAAACAGCTCGCGTATCCTGTCAAGCCCCCTGGGCGAAGGGCTTCCCTCAAGGATGGTCTTTATCTCGGCGCTCTCCTCCACGCTGGCCTGCCTGAGCAGATAGATAAGCGGCAGGGTGATCTTGCCCTCCTCCAGGTCCTTGCCGAGTTTCTTGCCGAAACCGTTCTCCTGTCCGGCCACGTAATCCAGTATGTCGTCGGCCATCTGGAACGCTATGCCGGCCTTGAGGCCGAACCTCGCAAGCGCCTCCTCCTGCTCCGGGGGCACCCCCCCGAGCAGGCCGCCTATCCTGCACGCTGTAGATATCAGCACGCCCGTCTTGGACGAGATTATCTTTATGTAATCCCCTTCGGTGATGTTCACATCTCCGGATTTCTCAAGCTGCAGCAGCTCGCCTTCGGACATCGAGGTCACCGCCTGGGAGAGCGCCCCCACGATCCTTATGTCCCCGCAGGAGACCGCCACCCTCAGGGCGTTTGCATACAGGAAATCTCCCACTAGCACAACGACCTGATTGCCCCACGTTACGTGGGCCGCGGCCCTCCCCCTCCGGACATCCGCCCCGTCTACCACGTCATCGTGCAGAAGCGAAGCGGTGTGGATGGATTCTATGACGCTTGAAAGCGATATATGGCTGCCGCCTTCATAGCCCGCAAGCCTGGCGCTGATGAGGAGGAAAAGGGGCCTCATCCGTTTCCCCCCGCCCTCTATCAGGTAATGGCCTATCAGCGGTATAAGAAAGACATTGCTTGCAAAAAGCTCCCTGAGGGAATACTCCATGCTGGTGAGGTCCTTTTCATAGGCGCCGAAAATCTTTCTTATGTCGCCGCTTATCTGCTTGAGCACCTTGCCCCCGGTAAAAAATACTTTGCCCGCTCCGGACGATACCTGCCCCCGGCCAGTTTTTTTATCTCGCCCGGCCTGAAGGCGCCCAGTTCGGTGATTATGGCGGTTACGTAACGGGCGGGGGTAACATCAAAGGCCATGTTCCTGACATTAACCCCGCGGGGAGCTATCCTTCTGCCCGCCACCGAAGCCACCTCTTCAGGGTCCCTCTCCTCGATGGGTATCATATCACCTGAGGGCATGGAAAAATCAATGCTGCTTAGCGGCGCGGCCACATAAAAGGGCACCCGGTTTTCCTTGCAGAGCACGGCCACCGGGTAGGTGCCTATCTTGTTTGCGACATCGCCGTTTCTGGCCGTCCTGTCCGTCCCGACTATGGCCAGGTTGATTTCCCCCTTCCTCAGAAGGGCGCCCGCCGAATTGTCGGTGATAAGCGTCATCGGTATGCCGGCCTCCTTCATCTCAAGGGCCGTGAGCCTGGCCCCCTGGAGGACGGGGCGGGTCTCATCGACGATGACATGTATCCTTTTGCCCTGCTCATTGGCCGCGAAGATGGCCGCTGTAGCGGTCCCGTAGCCGCCGGTTGCAAGCGCTCCGGCGTTGCAATGAGTGAGGACGACGTCCCCGTCCCTTATGAACTGCGCCCCCCATTGCCCGATCGTCCGGTTTATCCTTATGTCCTCTTCATGGATAAGCTCCGCCTCCCGCCAGAGGGCCTCCCTGGCCTCGGAGACGCTTCCGCCCCCGCCGGGGGCGGAAGCAACCGCCGCAAGACGGGCCTTCATCCTGTCGGCCGCCCATTTTATGTTGACTGCCGTAGGCCGGGTCGCCAGGAGCCCCTCTAATACGGGACGAAGGGCGTTGTAAAGTTCCCGTGCGCTGCCGGCCTTCGCCGTCTGGGCCCCCAGGGCCACACCCATGGCCGCGGCTATGCCTATGGCCGGGGCCCCCCTTATCTTCAGCTCTTTAATGCACTTTGCAACATCCTGCCATCTCCTGCATTCAATCCAAAAGATTTCGTGGGGGAGCCTGCTTTGGTCAAGGATGCGGACCTTGCCCTTTTTTTGCTCTATGGCTTTAAGCATTGATGTCCTATTAAACCAGTCCTTAAGGGGTTTTTGCAACCGTGCGGATTCCTGCGCGGCTATAGCCGCCTATCTCAGGCCGAGTTTTTTTAAAAGCAGCCCGGAGTACTTGTTCAGGAAATGCTGCCGGGACAAAAAGGGAAAGATGGGCTTTTTCCGCAGGCCCAGGGTTTCGAGGAATTCCACGGCATCCGGCAGGGGGCCGGGCGCAAGCCCTTTTCGCACCGCTTCAACCGCCTCCGCCTTCCGTCCGGCCCTCAGATAGAGCCTGCCAAGATTCAGGCAAACCAGTGGTTGCCCGGGGCATTCGTCCATCAGCGCCTCCGATGCCTTTATTGCGCGGTTCAACTCTCCCCGCTCAGTGGCTGAAAGCAGGGCGATATAGGACCTGCAGAGGCAGTTGGAACTGTCCAGGCTGGCGCATTTCTCGAAGATCGCAAGCGCGGCCAGCCCTTCGCCTCGCCTGAAGAGGTCCTCCCCCTTCGCGAAAAGCTCCCCCGCCGGCTCATCCATCCCGTCGTTCACCTGATGCCTTAAGCAGAAAAGCTCTCATATTCGCCCCCTTGGCGGAAATTTTATCAAAAGTACGGAAATATTGCGCGGGCGGGGTCCCATTTGAGCAAGGCCAGGCGCGGGTAGGTCAGGACAGGTGCTTTTTCAGATACCGGCCGGTGTGAGAACGGGAGGCCGCCATCAGCCCCGCGGGCGTGCCCTCAAAGACGATCCGCCCCCCCTTGTCGCCGCCCTCCGGCCCCATATCGATGACCCAGTCCGCCGCGCCGACAACATCAAGGTTATGCTCTATCACCACGACCGTATTGCCCAGGGCAACGAGCTTGTCCAGTATCCCAAGCAGCGCCTCGACATCGTGGTGATGCAGCCCCACCGTGGGCTCGTCCAGCACGTACAGAAGCCCGGCCCTCCCGGAGGAGACGCCAAGCTCCGCGCAGATCTTCAGCCTCTGCGCCTCTCCGCCAGAAAGCGTGGTTGCCGGCTGCCCCAGCTTGAGATAACCCAGGCCGGTCTCCGCCAGTTGCAGGAGTTTCTCCCTGATGCCGGGCAGCGCGCCGAAAAAATCCAGGGCCTCCTCCACTGTCATGCCAAGGACCTGGCTTATGTCCTTTTGCCGGTAGAGCACGCGGAGGGCCTCCGGGCTGTAACGCTTTCCACCGCAGTCCTCGCACTTTATGAAAAGGTCCTCGAAGAAATACATCTCGAATTTCTGATAGCCCTCGCCCTCGCAGGTGGGGCACCTGCCGCCCGGCACGTTGAAGGAAAAGAAACCGGGCCCGTAGCCGTGCGCCTTCGCCTCCGGCTGGGCGGCATACAGCTTTCTGACCTGGTCGAATATCTTCAGATAGGTGACGGGGTTCGAACGGGGGGTCCTGCCTATCGGACTCTGGTCTATGAGCTTCACCCCTTGCACCGCCTCGGTCCCGCGCATGGCCCTGAAGGGCAGCGGAGGCTCCGGCTCCACCCTCAGTTGTCTTGCAAGCGCCCGGTAGAGGGTCTCCACGATAAGGCTGCTCTTGCCGGAGCCGGAAACGCCGGAGACCACGGTGAAGGCGCCAAGCGGGACCTTCAGATTGACGTTTTTCAGATTGTGGCCCGCCGCTCCGGACAGGACAAGCCACCTGGAGGGTTTTTTGCCCGGTTCAGCGGCCTTTATCCGTTCGGCGCCCCGGATGTATCTGGCCGTGAGCGTGTCCGCCGATAAAAATTCCTTTTTAGGCCCGGAAAAGACAATTTCCCCTCCGAACTGGCCGCCGCCGGGGCCAAGCTCCACTATCCAGTCCGCCCTCTCGATGATGTCCTTGTCGTGCTCCACCACGATGAGGGTATTGCCTAAAGCCGAAAGTTCCGCCATGATATCGGCCACCCGCTCCGTGTCCCTCGGGTGCAGTCCGACTGTCGGCTCGTCCAGGACGTAAAGAGTGCCGGTAAGCCTGGAGGCAAGCTGGTTTGAAAGGTTCACGCGCTGGTATTCCCCGCCTGAAAGCGTCCTCGCCTCGCGGTCCAGACCCAGGTAATCGAGCCCCACCCGGCTCAAAAAACCGAGTTTAAGATTTATCTGCCTCAGGGGCTCCCTTGCGATCTCCGCACCGCCGGGCGAAAGGGAAAACCCGCCCGAAAACAGCCTTTGAAGCTCCCCCACCGGCATCCGCGTCATGCCGGCTATATCGCGCCCGCCTATTTTATATGACAGGGCCTCCGGCCTGAGACGTTTCCCCTTGCATGAGGGGCAGGGCTGTCCCTTCCTGTAGCGGGAAAGAAAGACCCTCACATGGAGCTTGTAACGTCTGGACTCGAGGTCCTCAAAGAAATCGTCTATGCCATAAAAATCCCCGCCGCCCTTAAACAGTGTCCGCTTTTCCGGGGCGGAGAGCTCACGCCAGGGCTTGTTCAGGGGGAATTTGTCCTTCAGGGCCTTCAGCATCTGCCTCTTCCACCACCTGTAGGCCGGCTTCTCCCAGGGCTCTATCGCGCCCTCCGAGACGGAAATGTAAGGGTCCGGCACTATGAGGTCCTCCGAGTATTTCAGTACGTTTCCAAACCCCTTGCACTCCGGGCAGGCCCCCACGGGGTGATTGAATGAAAAAAGCAGGGGGGTCGGCTCCGCAAGCTCCGTCCCGCAGGCGTCGCAGACATTGCCCGCGCTGAACCTCAACTGCCTGTAGGACGGCAGGGCGGCGTCCGCCCCGGCGCCTTCCACAAGCAGGACTTTCATCCTGCCGCCCCCATGCTTGAAGGCGGTCTCGATTGAATCAGCAAGGCGGGGCTCATCCCTTATAACAAGCCTGTCCAGAACGACCTCGATATTCTCTTCCCCCAGCTTCGCCGCGCCCCCAGGCCCCTGCGCCTCCACCCCGGCCGTTTCGAATTCAACCACGAGGCCTTCCTTGAGCTGCCGGTAAAATCCCTTCCTTTTCAGCTCCTCGGGGCTTTGGCGGCTCTCGAAGACTACAAGGGCGCGCCCGCCCTTGTGCTCCCTTAAAAGCTCCTCTTTTATCTCGGGAGGCTCCCATTTTCTTATGACGGCGCCGCATTCGGGGCAGAATGGCACGGCCACCTTGGAATAGAGCAGCCTGAAATAGTCGTATATCTCGGTGATCGTGCCGACGATGGAGCGGGAACCTCGCACGGGGTTTCTCTGCTCCAGGGCGATGGCCGGGCGTATGTTGCGGATGGCGTCTACAGCGGGCCGGTCCATCTTCTCGAGGAAAAGCCTGGCGTAGGTCGACAGCGACTCAATGAACCTCCATTGCCCCTCCGCGAATATGGTGTCAAACGCCAGGCTGGATTTCCCGGAGCCGGACACCCCCGTTACGGCAATGACCCGATCGTGGGGCAGCACAAGGGAGATGTTTTTGAGATTGTTCTGCTTCGCGCCCTCTATTATCAGCTCGTCAAAGGACATCGTAGTATTTTAACCTTTTTCCCCTTTTCTGGTATAAAATCCTACTATCCCTTTTTGAAGGAGGCACCAACTCTGCTCAGCCTTATAGAAAAAGCGAACACCCTGATAGAGGCGCTCCCCTACATAAAGAATTTCAGCGGCAAAATTTTCGTCATAAAGTACGGCGGGGCCGCGCAAAAGGACCCTGCCCTGAAAAGCGCCTTCGCGCAGGACGTGGTCCTGCTGAACTTCATAGGCATCCATCCGGTTGTGGTCCACGGCGGGGGCCCCAGGATATCGGAGATGATGAGGAAGATGGGCAAGGAGCCGCGGTTCATAAACGGGCACCGCGTAACCGACCCGGAGACGATGGAGATCGCGGAGATGGTGCTTGGCGGGCTCATAAACAAGGAGATCGTCTCTCTCATAAACAGCCAGGGCGGAAAGGCCATAGGGCTTACGGGAAAGGACGGCTTCCTCATCAGGGCCGAAAAGAAGGCCCCTTCAGGGGGCGCGGACCTGGGGCTGGTGGGCAACGTCAGGCAGATAAACTGCGAGATCCTCCAAAACCTTCAGAAGGAGGATTTCATAACGGTCGTCTCCCCGATAGGGGTCGGCCCCGACGGGCAGAGCCTCAATATAAACGCGGACACCGTCGCCCAGGCCGTGGCCGCCGGCCTGAAGGCCGAAAAACTGATACTTCTTACCGATGTGCCTGGCATCCTTGAAGACGGCAGGACCATCTCAACGCTCGGCTCCGAAAAGGCGGACAGGATGATCAGGGAGGGCGTGATATCGGGCGGAATGATACCCAAGACCATGGCCTGCCTCGAGGCGCTCAGGGCCGGGGTGGCGAAGACCCACATACTGGACGGCCGCATCCCCCATTGCCTGCTGCTGGAGATATTCACCAAAGAGGGCGTGGGGACGGAAATCACGCACTAAATGCCATCCCGGAAATAACTTCAATAAGCTACCCGGCGAATTATTTCCGGGTGCGGCTAACGCGAGCGGTATTTTCAGGACTTGAACGGATTAAAGATTCCCCGCGGAAGAGACCACGGGGAATACGCTCGCTATACATTTATTCCCGTTAAAATTATCAGCGCGGTAGGATATCCGCCCGGTCCTTGAGAGAGGGAGAAGAGCGGACGGATCACGGCGGGTTGCATCCTGGCAACCTTTCGCCATTCGCCCTGAGGACAAAGCAATAGTTCCGTTTATACACGGCCGGAACCGCACGAGCGAACGAAAGGGCCGGGCGGATATCTTCTGGGTGGGCATATCAACAGGGTTGCCCTGGACTGCGTAGCTCCGCCCCCTTACAGGAGCTGCAGTAGCCAGAACCTCTCGGCCTCGTACTCTTCTTTCCCGTTATATCTGAAGCCCGCCCCGGACAATGGGCCCTTCTCAAGCGCCATTGCCCCCCTGTTTTTGATGGCCCTTGGAAGATAGGAAAGCAAATCCGCGGCAAGCTTCCTGAAATTAAGCACGGAGGAATACTCCTTCCTTTTCCCGAGACAGGAGTAATCGAATGACTCTCCGCAAATCCTGAATGCGGAGATTTTTTCCCCCTGCCCGGCCGCCGATATGATATCCAGATAGGAACCCTGCTTCCGGCGTCCGGCGGGCGCTTCGGTCTTTTCCCGGCTTGGTTTCAGTTTCCCCAGCGGCGGCATGCCGGTTGCAATTGTGATGGCGGCGGCCTTCACGATGTCGGAGAGCCCGGGGCCGCTTTTGGCCGCTTCCGCCTCACCTGTTGCCTCCTCTTCCGTATAACTTCCCGCGCAAAGCAGGGTGGACTCAAAAGCCCTCCAGGGGATTTCGGTCTGGCCCGCGCAATCAGCCGCCCCGTGTCCTGTCCAGGCCACCATGCCCTCACCGGACAGGGAAATCTTCCTGATGATTTTAAGTGGGGGAAGCGGCCTCAGCCTTGAGGCTGCAACTACAGCCACACCCACGCCGGCCGCCGCGAGCTTTTCCCGAAGGGCCTCGCCGCGACCGATCTCACCCGTCCTGAAGAGAAGCCCCCAGTTGCGCCTGAGACCGGCTGCGGCGTCCGGCACGGGGACACCCAGCGCCTCGCTCAGAAGCGCGGCCAGCTCCTGAAACGGGAAGAAATCCGCCTGCTTCCGCAGGACAACGCAGTATGCCTCTTTGCCTTCAGCCAAAAAAGTGCTTTTGTTTTTTTTAACCTATTTTTTCGATCCCGATATAGGGCCTCAGGGCATCTGGGACGATGATGCTGCCGTCTTTCTGCTGGTAGTTTTCAAGTATCGCCACCAGGGTGCGCCCTATCGCAAGGCCGGAGCCGTTCAGGGTATGCACAAACTCGGTCCCTTTCTTTCCGGCCCTCCGAAACCTTATATCGGCGCGCCTTGCCTGAAAATCCTCGAAATTGGAGCAGGAGGATATCTCCCTGTACCTGTCCTGCCCAGGGAGCCAGACCTCAAGGTCATAGGTCTTGGCGGAGGAGAAGCCCAGGTCCCCGGTGCAAAGCACAACCACCCTGTACGGCAGCCCCAGTCTGCGCAATATTTCCTCGGCGTCCCCGGTCAGCTTTTCAAGCTCGTCATAGGAGTCTTCGGGCCTTACGAACTTGACCATCTCCACCTTGTTGAACTGGTGCTGGCGGATAAGCCCTCTCGTGTCCTTCCCGTAGGAGCCCGCCTCGCGCCGGAAACAGGGCGTATAGGCGGTATAACGGATCGGGAGCTTCTCTTCCTCCAGTATCTCCTCCCTGTGGATATTCGTCACCGGCACCTCCGCCGTGGGGATGAGATATAATTCGGGATCGGCTATCCTGAAATACTCCCCCTCGAACTTGGGTATCTGTCCGGTGCCAGTCATGCTGTCCCGGTTTACGAGTATGGGCGGGAAGACCTCCGTGTAGCCCTTTGAGGTGTTCAGGTCCAGCATGAAATTCATGAGCGCCCGCTCCAGCCTGGCCCCCTCGCCCCTCATAAGGGAAAAACGGGCGCCCGCTATCTTCGACGCCCTCTCGAAATCCATTATCCCGTGCATCTCGCCAAGGTCCCAGTGATTGAGCGGCGTGAAGTCGAACCGCCGTGGCTCGCCCCACTTCCTTATCTCGACGTTTCCGGTCTCGTCCTTCCCGGCAGGCACGGATGAGTGGGGGATATTCGGCACGGCAAGCAGAAACTCCCTGGCCTTCCTCTCGGCCTCCCTCTGGTTTTCCTCAAGCTCTTTTATGCGGGTGGAAACCCCCTTCATCTCCTCGATGAGCCCGGAGGCGTCCTGCCTCTGCTTCTTCAGCCTGGATATCTCCTCGGAGACCTTGTTCCTCTGCTCCCGGAGATCGTCCAGGCTGCGGACCTTCGATAACCGCCCCTCCTCAATCGCCATGAAGGGGGCCAGGTCTATCTCCATATTGCGTCTTTGAAGCGCTTCCTTCACTTTTTCGGGATTTTCCCTTACGAATCTGGCATCAAGCATGGTTATAATATATCATAAGGTGCCGGGTGTGGATTCAGCATTTGGACATAAAAAAGACGAATTGATCAAGGGGAAACTCCGGGAGTTTTACACGCGTCTTTTTGACGCCTTCGGCCGCCAGCGCTGGTGGCCGGGCGAGACGCCTTTCGAGGTGGCCGTGGGGGCCGTCCTCACCCAGAACACCAACTGGGGCAACGTCGAGAAGGCCATCCGAAACCTGAAAGAGGCAAACGCCCTTTGCAGCCTGGCCATGGACAGGATGTCAAATGAGCGGCTTGCCGAACTGGTCAGGCCATCGGGATATTTCAACATAAAGGCGCTCAGGCTCAAGGCGCTTGTCTCCTTTATCGTAAGCGGCTACCAGGGAAACATCCTGCGGATGAGGGACACGGAGACGGCCGTTCTCCGGGAAAAACTGCTGGCCATAAACGGCATAGGGCCGGAGACCGCGGACTCCATCCTGCTCTACGCCCTTGAAAAGCCGGTCTTCGTCGTAGACGCCTACACGAAAAGGATACTGGCCCGGCATGAAATCATATCGGGGGAGACAGACTATTCCCATGTGCAGGAGCTGTTTCATAAAAGCCTGGCCCCGGATGTGAAACTCTATAACGAATACCACGCCCTCATAGTGAAGGCGGGCAAAACCTTCTGCAGGCCCCGGGCCCCGCTCTGCGGCTCCTGCCCGCTCTCGGACGACGGCCCGGGTAAAAATGGAAACGGAAAGCCGTCCGCCGCGGAGAAACGGGCCCGATGAGCGGCTTCATACTGAGGATCGTCATCAACGCGGTCTCGCTCGCCGTGGCGGTGGACCTCGTAGGCGGGCTGAGGTTCGAGGGCAAATGGTGGATGATGCTGCTTATCGCGGTCATCTTCGGGTTTGTGAACTCCTTCATAAAGCCTCTTTTGAAACTTTTGACGCTGCCTTTTCTCATACTCTCGCTCGGGCTCTTGACCCTTGTGATAAACGCCTTCATGCTGGAGCTTACGGCCTGGCTGTCGCGGGGCCTGGACCTGGGGTTCTACGTGGAGGGTTTCTGGGCCGCCTTCAAGGGCGCCCTGGTCATAAGCGTCGTCAACATGCTGCTTCATTGGGCGACTGCCGGCATGTACCGGCAATAAAGACGCGGTGAAATCCTCTCCCCGAGGGGAGAGGATTAGGAGAGGGGGTCTTGCCCCGGCCTTACAGCGCGGGGCCGCCGGTGAGGTCGTTAAAGGCGCTTATGGCGGCAAGCGTGCCCTGGGAGACAGCCACCGTAATCTGCTTCTCGCTGCCGGTGATGTCGCCGGCCGCATAGACGAAAGGCACGGACGTCTTCATCAGCCCGTCGACCCTGATGTATCCCTCCCTGTCCAGCTCAAGACCCATCGTCCTGGCAAGCTCGTTCGAGGGCTCGTATCCGATTGCGATAAATGCGCCGTCCACCTTCATGTCCCTCACCGATTTGTCCTTCAGGCTTTCAATCCGGACCTTTTCCAGCTTTTTGTCCCCCAGGAACTCCACCACGCGGGACTCCCATAGCGTGGGCAGGTCCCGCTGGAAAAAGGTCTGTTTCAGCCTGTCCTCGGCCTTAAGCGTGTTTCTTATGTGCACCAGCGTGACGTGGGCGCCGAGGCCGTCCAGGTACAGGGCGTCGGTGATTGCCGTATTGCCCCCGCCAACCACAATGACAGTCTTGCCGTCCTTGAAGAGATAGCCGTCGCAGGTGGCGCAGTAGCTGATGCCCCTGCCGGTCAGCCTTTCTTCCCCCGGCGCCTTCAGCTTTCTGTAGCCGGCCCCGGAGGCGATAATGACGGCCCTTGCCTGGTAAATGCCGCCGGTAGTGACGACATCGAAAAGATCGTCGGTCCTTCTGACGTCCGTGACACCTACGCCCTGCTTTATCCGGGCATACTGGGCCGCCTGCCTCATCATCATGTCCACAAGGGTCTTGCCCGCCACTGCCTGAAAACCCGGATAGTTCTCGACGATCGGTGTTATCGAGACCTGCCCGCCCACGTTGGCCTTTTCGAGGACCAGGCTCCTGAGGCCGCTTCTGCCGGCGTAAATGGCGGCCGTGAGCCCGGCCGGACCGCCGCCCACGATCACGAGGTCCAGCTTCTCCTTTTCCACCGCCTCTTCGGCGAACTCCGCCGGACGCCCGGCCAGCAGCGACGCCACGAACTCCTGCTCCGTCTCCAGGTAGGAGGCGGTAAGCTCCTCGTTTATGTACGTCTTGGGTACGGACATCGCGGCATATTTCTCCGCGAGGTCCAGGTTCTCGTAGGTCTCTATTATCTCCACGCCGGCCAGCCCGGGCCGCTCCACCGCAGCCGCGATGCCGTAGGCCGCCTGTTGCGGGCAATAAGGGCAGGTGGGGCTTACGAATACCTTCACGTCCCTGCGGACATCCAGCGAGGCAAGCCTTTTGGCGGACTCCTCAGATAGAAAACCCCTCCCCGTCGACGCCATAAGTATGGCGGCTATGAAGGAGCGGCCCTCCTCGCCGATTGGGGCGCCCGTGTACCTGATCCTGTATCTCTCCGGGCTTATAAGCAGGGTGGGCGACCTTTCAACGCCGTAGCGCCTCGCGGCCGCGTCCCTCTCGTCCGCGATGTCATGGAAATACGCCTTTATCCGCTTGTCGAGAGAGGCGATGCCCTTTACAAGGCCGGAGAGTATATCGTTGAACTGCTCATTGCTGCCCCTCTTCGTGAATACATGAAGCGTGACATCGTCCCTGAGCCCCTTGAAGGCCTCCGTCAGCGCCTTTACGACTTCGGGGGTCATTATATCTTCAGCCATAAATCCTATTATATGGCTAAAAAATGATCGAGTAAACGTGATATCCCGGGAGGGCCTGCATCGGATTTGTGGGCAAGGCGGGGCATCTGCCCGCTCCTTCCGATCAGCGCGCGGTTCCGGGCGTAAGCAGACGGCTCCATTTAAACTGCCGCCAAGGGCGAATATCAGGCCATGGTTAAGATGCGGCCCGCCGTGATCCGTCCGCTCTTCGCTTCTCTCCAGGAACAGGCAGATGCGTTTTTCTCCGGGGGGGACGGATACGGGCCCCACAAATCCGACGCCCTCCCGGCATAAAATCTTGACAAAGAATGATTTTCAATTTAGAATGATTACAAGTGAAGGGTAAGAATACGCATCAGGGGCCGGAGAAGAAAGAAGCCGGCCTGGAGCCCGCGGGCATATGCAGGCTGCTCGGCCTGAAGCTCACCCCCCAGAGGCTGGCGATACTCGAATACCTGGACGGAAACACGGCCCACCCGGGCGCGGAGGAAATCTACGCGGCGGTGGCCGGGCGGTTTCCCGGCCTCTCGCTCGCCACGGTCTACAACACGCTGGCCTCCCTCAGGGACAAGGGGCGGCTCCTTGAGCTTTCAATCGATCCGGCCAAGAGGCGCTACGACCCCAGGACGAGGCCGCATCATCATCTTATCTGCATCTCGTGCAGCAGGATCGTCGATATAGAGCACACATTCGACCTTGAGATACCGGAAGCCCTGAAAATGGGCTACGAGATTACCGGAAACGAGATAGGATTTTACGGGCTTTGCCCCGATTGCAATAAAACGGACGCAAAAAGACAACCGGACATCCGGCAAGGAGGCAGCCATGTGCGTAGACCATAAGATCATCTGCAAGTGCGGGGCGGCGGCGGCAAGCTTCAACCTCAGGGACGAGATAATGCCGGTCGAGGTCATAAGGGGGCTTTACTGCCCCGGCTGCTCGGGCGGCGTCGCTTTCGACCCGGAGACGATGATAGCGGACAACGGCTGGGTTATAGCCTACGACATGGAGATTGCCAGGTTTGCCTCTTTAAGCAAGATGGCAAGATCGGCCTCCGGCATCACCCCGGGGTTCCTCTTCGACGAGGGCTACTGCACGTGGAAGGGCCTCTATCCGGGAGACGCCGAGGACTCCGCGAGGGAAAAGGCGGAGCTTCTAAAATTAAGCAGGCAGGACCGGCTCAAATATATCCAGGAATTCAGGAATTGGACTTTCAAGCGCATGGAGCGCCTCGCGGGCCTGGGATGGAGAAAGGCGCAGTCCGCCGGATAAAGATAAAAACCTGGGCTTGAAAGATGCACGGTGGCGCGTTTTCGTTTTCGGCCCTTTACAGTCTTGCGCTTGCCCTCTGGACGGGCGGGATGGCGATTTACACGTTCCTTGTAACGCCCGCGATATTCAGGTCCTACGGAAGGGACAAGGCGGGGGAGATTGTGGGGAGACTGTTTCCGGGGTATTTCCTTTACAAGCTCGCCCTGTCTTTTCTGGCGCTGCTTTTTTTCCTGTCGGCGGGCGGGGGACGCGGGCCTTCGCTTTCCCTCCTCGTCCTGGCGCTTCTCCTGAATGCGGCACACAGGTTTTTGCTCTATCCCGCGATCCTGCGGGTGAAAAAGTCCGTGCCCTCGTTCGAGGCGGCCCCGGATTCAGCTCCCCGGAGGAAATTCGGAAGGCTCCATGGAGCAAGCATGCTTTTAAACCTGATGGCGCTGGCAATCGGGATAGCTTTGGTCATACTGGCCCGGCAGGCCCTGCCCTGAGCACATTGATATTCCCTGTGGGGAGGAAATTCCCCCGCTGGGAACATCAATTATGCAACTGCAGGGTAAACCTGAACAGAACCTATCTCAAAAATTGATTTTGATGCGAGGATTTATTTCCCGATGGATACCCTGCAGCAAGCTGCAGGGTATCCAAGGCCAAGGACTCCCTCACCCCAACCCTCTCCCATTGGGAGAGGGAGGAGCGCACTGGTCCCGAAGCGGAGGGTGAGGGGATGACTCAAGGGACCCTGCAGCAAGCTGCAGGGAATTGCAAGTTAAAGGATGATTAGTAATTGCAACAATATTGCGTTGATGATAAGATGGACGGCATAAGGAAACGGGTCGCAGGCGGAGGGTTTTTGTGAGACGGGCATTTTTGATTCTTTTTGCCTCATGCATGGTTTTGGCCTTCTTCCCCGCAATCGGCGGGGAGGCGTTTGCCAAGGACGGCCATGCCGGTGAAAGTGAAATCCCCAATCCTTGCGCCAGCCTGCTTGCCATCCTGGACCGCCCCACAGTCTCGGACAGCGCCTGCGCCGCCCCCCTAGGCCATGCGGTCCTGGAACTGGGCTATGAGCATGCGTCTGTAAGAGGGGAGGGAGGCGGCACGGCCGGCAATTATCCGGAGGCGGAGGCGCGGGTGGGGCTTCCCGGCTCAAATGAATTCAAGGTCCTTCTGCCAAACTACAACAGCCAAAGGACCCCCGGCGGGGCGTCCTCCGGGTTTTCGGCGACCGCCGTCGGCTTCAAGCACGAAATAGGTTATACCAGCAGATGGCTTGGCTCGGTGGAGGCCCTTCTGACCCTGCCCTCCGGCAACTACGCATATGGAAGCCGGGGCCTTGGAATAGCCTTAAACGGCATAGCCGCATATTCTCTTACAGACCAGATCGGGCTGTCGCTGCTGGCAGGCCTGAGTTCCCAGACCGCCCCGGAGCTGGCCGGGGGCGGACGCTTCACGAGTTTCAACACGGATATTGTCGCGACATGGCAGCCCCTGGAGCGCCTGCAGTTTTACGGCGAGGTCTTCGGCCAGACAAAGACCGGCCCCGGCCAGGGGGCGGGCTATGACTTCGATGGCGGCGTCCAGTACCTCGTTGCGCGCCGGCTGGAAATAGACGCCGAGGAAGGCGTGCGCCTTTCGGGCGGCCTCGGCGGCTTCACCCATTACACCGGCGCGGGCGCGGGCCTGCTTTTCTAACCGCATAAAGGTTTTTATTTTTTGCAATAATGTCGCATCTAAATTATAATTCAATCAGATACGATGGAAGAACGTTTTTTTGGCCTCCTGAGGGACAACGGGCTTAAGGCGACAAAAGGCAGGGTGGAGGTGCTGCGCCTCTTTTTCAAGGCCGGCAGGCCCCTGGCGCAGAAGCAGATCATGGAAATGCTCCGGCTTAAGCTGGACAGGGCCAGTGTCTACCGCATCCTGAACGCATTTACCGGGGCAGGCATCATACACATGGCCTTCGTGGACGGCAGACACCGGGTTTACGAGCTTCCCGGCAAATGCAGCGGGCGCAATTGCCACCCCCATTTTTCGTGCAGGGGCTGCGGCATGACGGCCTGCCTGGAGGATTTCAAGGTCTATTACAAGGGGGCCCTCGGGAAGGGGTTCGTTGCGGAAAGACAGAAGGTGCTGATAGAGGGGCTTTGCCCCAATTGCAGACCGGACAGGGACCGGAGGCATGAGTAAAAAAATACTTGCCGCGCTCATCGCGGTGGCGGCAATAGGAGCAATCGCCTATATCTCCATGCGGGCGACCGTACAGCCCAAATCCGGGTTCAGGGGCGGGACCATCCGGGTTGTCGCCGCGGAAAATTTTTACGGCAATATCGCCGGACAGCTTGGAGGCGATCGCGTTTCGGTCGTAAGCATCCTCAACGCCCCGAATGTCGATCCGCACGAATATGAACCGGACGTGCAGGACGGCATAGCGGTCGCGGAGGCAAACATCGTCATCAAAAACGGTCTTCAATACGACACATGGATGGACAAGCTCCTCTCCGCTTCCCCGAACCCGGAGCGTATCGTCATCAACGCCGGCAGCGTTGCCCCGGACCTGCTGCCCGACAATCCTCACGTGTGGTACGGAATCGGCAACATCTCCGCCATAGCGAAATCGATCACCCTTGCGCTTGAAAAAATCGAGCCGGCCCAAAGACCCTTTTTTGAAAAAAATCTGGCCGCGTTTGAAGGTTCGCTCTCTGAAATCCGCGGGAAGATGGACGAGATCAGGTCAAGATATGCCGGCACCCCCGTCGCCCTGACGGAGACGCTCTACCTCTACCAGACCCGGCCCATGGGACTGAACGTCCTGACGCCTTTCGTTTTCGAGAAGGCCGTTGCGGAGGGCAACGACCCGCCCGCCCGAAGCATCAGTCTGACTGACAGCCTGGTGAGCGGCAGAAAGGTAAAAGTCCTGATCTGCAACAGCCAAACGGTCACGCCCGTCACCACGAACCTGCAAAACGCCGCCAGGAGAAACGGCATTCCGGTCGTCGCCGTATCGGAGACCATGCCGCCGGGCTCTTCGTACCAGGCGTGGATGATGGACGAGCTGAATGCCCTGGAGCGCGCCCTTGCCCTGGCGACGGGCCGCTAGAAAAATATGGAAGAAAACGAAACGGTCATCTCCCTGGAAAACGTGACAGTCAGGCTTGCGGGCCGGACCGTCCTGGACAATGTCGGCTTCGAGGTGAAAAGAGGGGAATTCGTTGCCGTGCTCGGCCCAAACGGCGCAGGCAAGACCATGCTCATGAAGCTGCTGCTGGGCCTTTTGAAACAGGCCGAAGGCAGCGTGACAGTGCTTGGAAAGCCGCCGCGGCGCGGCAACCGCGAGATAGGATACGCCCCCCAGCACAGGGTGCTCGAAACGGACCTCGCGCTGCGCGCGCGCGACGTTGTAGGTCTCGGCCTGGACGGCAACAGGTGGGGCATCTGGCTGTCCGGCCGCAAGAGGGAGGAATTGATAGACAATGTCCTTAAGGAAATGGACGTCTACCGGTTGGGGAACGCCCCGGCCGGGCAGCTTTCGGGAGGCGAGCAGCAGAGGGTATTGATAGCCCAGGCGCTCATAGCGGACCCGGAGATCCTGCTGCTGGACGAGCCCCTTTCCAACCTGGACATTACCCACGCGCAGGAGGTCATCCTGCTGCTCACGAAGAGACTCTGCCCCTCGAAGCAGAAGGGCGCCCATATATGCCACGAGAGGAAGGTGACCATCATGCTCGTTACCCACGACATAAATCCTCTGCTGCCCATTGTGGATAAAGTGCTCTACATGTCCGACGGCCGGGGGGTGATGGGCACCCCGGAGGAGATAATTACGAGCGAGACGCTTTCGAAGCTTTACAGGACGAAGGTGGAGGTGGTGCGCAGCGGCGGGCGCGTCTTCGTGGCGGGCGCGGAGACATGATGCGCATGCTCTCCGTATTCCAGTACGGTTTTATTCAGCACGCGTTTCTCGCCGGCTCGCTCGTGGCGGTCGTTGCCGGGTTTGTCGGCTACTTCCTTGTCATCAGGGGGCTCACGTTCGCCGGCCACGCGCTGTCGCACATCGGATTTGCCGGCGCGGCAGGCGCGCTCGTCTTCGGGGCAAACCCCTTCGCCGGCATGCTTCTTTTCACCATAACCGCGGGGGTGGGGGTCGGGGTGTTCGGGAAAAGACTGACGGAGGAGGACATCGGCACCGGCATCATCATGACGCTCATGCTCGGGTTCGGCGCGCTTTTCATTTCCCTTTACAAGGGCTACGCGGAGCGCGCCTACAGCATCCTTTTCGGGACCATCCTTGGCATCAGCGCCTCAGACGTCATGGTGACCGCGGTATTTGGCGCCGTCACCGTTGTTGCGCTTGCGGCAATCTTCCGCCCGCTGCTGTTTGCTTCAGTAGACCCGGAGGTGGCCGAGGCGCGCGGCGTGCCGGTCCGGGCCCTGGGCATAGTCTTTCTTGTGCTGGCGGCGATTGCCGTATCCATATCGGTGCAGATAGTCGGGGTCCTGCTGATATTCACGCTGCTGGTGGGGCCCGCGGCGACGGCCACGAGGATCGCGCACCAGCCTGTAAACGCCATTGCCCTTTCCATCGTCCTCGGGCTTTGCTACACCTGGCTCGGCATTTTCCTGGCGGCGGTCAGTTCATGGCCGGTCAGTTTTTATATCGCCGCGATATCGTTCTGCGTATATCTGCCAGTGAGGCTTTTGCCGCCCGCGTCAGGCGGGCGGGAAAACCATGGGGCGGCAGCGGCATGACTGCGCTTTTGCCTCAGGCATTCGTCTGGAACGCCTTCATCGCCGGCACGCTCATCGCCATTACCGCCGCCGTAATCGGGTATTTTGTAGTGCTGCGCGCGCAGGCCTTTGCGGCTCACGCGCTGTCGCACGTCGGTTTCGCGGGCGCCACACTTGCGGCCCTGCTGGGCATCAATCCGCTTGCCGGCACGCTTGGGTTCACCATCTCGGCCGCGCTTGGGATGGGGGCGCTCGGAAAGCGCCTGCGCGGGCGCGATGTTGAGATAGGCATGATACTGTCCCTGGCGCTCGGGATGGGCGTCCTTTTCCTGAAGCTTTATACGGGTTCCGCCAGCGAGGCGGCCGGCGTGCTCTTCGGGTCCATATTCAGCATCGTTGCCGCGGACATAATGCTGACCATTGTCCTGGCGCTGGGGACGCTCGCCGCGCTTGCGGCCATATTCCGGCCATTGCTTTTCGTCTCCATAGACCCGGAGGTCGCGGAGGCGCGCGGGGTGCCGGCAAAGGCCCTTTCCATAGTTTTCATGCTGCTGCTGGCGGCCACGGTGGCCGCGACGATACAGATAGTGGGCGTGCTGCTGGTCTTCGCGCTTATCGTCGCTCCGGCAGCCGCCGCGCAATACCTCAGCAGAAAACCGCTGCAGACGATACTCATATCGGTGCTTCTGGGGCTCGCCTTCACATGGGGAGGGCTTTTGCTTGCCCTTGTCAGCAATTATCCCGTCAGTTTTTATATAGCCGGACTGGCCGCAATCACCTACTTCATTGCAATGGGCCGCGGCCGTCTGGCGGGGCCGCGCGGGCCGGCTCCTCAAAGGCACCCGGACCGGGAGGAAGGCAGGGCGCGGCTGGCCTAGGCGGCAGGCCCGATACCGTGGGCCGCAGCCCCGAGCTGCAAAAAAATTCACAACGGCCTTGCGGGCTTCACCGTGATGTTTGCGCCCTCCCTGAAATGTGTCTCCACAAACCCCTTCAGCTCCGACAGGAGCTTTTCCCCCGGCTTGATCCTCGCGAGCTTCTCCAGCGGGAAGGCCTGGAGGCTGCCCAGCAGGCCCTTGAGGGCTGCTGAAATTTTTATCGCCGGGGCGTCCTTTTTGCAGTCCCCGCATAGAAGGGCGCCGTCGCGGGGATAGAAACTGAAATTGAAAGCCTCCGATTGCCTGCCGCACCTTGCGCACCCGCTCAGGGAAGGGGCGTAGCCGGCAAGCGCGAGGACCCTCAGCTTGAACACCACCGGGACGAATGAGGAGCCCGGTTCCCTCTCAAGCCCGTCAAGCCCCCAGAGCAGAAGCTCGAAGGCGTCCGGCGCGCCGTGGGTCTCCCGCTCCGGCAGGAGTTTCATGACCAGCGCGGCCAGGCCGCAGGCCTGAACGAAGCCGCCGGAGTGCTCCCGGAGGGTTTGAAACGGCCTTATGATGTCCGATTGGGTAAGCCGCGGCAGGTTCGCGTCCTCCCTGCCCATAAGCGAGATGCGGGCGTGGGTGAAGGGCTCAAGGGAGCCGCCGAAGCGGCTTTTTATCTTCCTGGGGCTTTTCGCGAAGGCGGGGCGGATGCCGAAATCCCGCGTCAGATACTCCACGATGAGGTCGGCCTCGCCGAAGGGCCGGCTCTTCAGGACGATGCCCTCGGTCCGTCCGGGCATCTACATTATGTTGCCGAAGTCCTCCGGCTTCAGGTTCTTCAGCCATTCATCCAGCTCGTCGGAATTTTTGAGCTCAAGAATGCTGTCCTCGACGTATATGGGGGCGTTCATCCTGAGCGCCACGGCCACGGCGTCCGAGGGCCTGGAGTCCACCGGTGTCTCCTTCTTCCCGTCCGTCAGATGGATGAGGGCGTAGTAAGTGTTTTCGAGCAGGTCGGTAACGACGATCCTGCTTACCTTCACCTTGAGGTCGTCTATGATATTCCTTATCAAATCATGGGTGAGGGGCCTGGGGGTCGTCACCTTCCCCAGGGCAAGGGCTATGGAGTCCGCCTCCGGCTTGCCTATCCAGATCGGAAGCGTGGAGGTCCCCTCCACTTCCCGCAGCAGGAGTATGTACATGTTGCTCCTCGGGTCGAACAGCAGCCCTTCCACTTTCATCTCAACAAGCATCTTATAAGTCTACCGCCTTTTTTCCTGATCTAAATTAAAACCCAGCTCCCTTATGGACCTGGCGTCCTCGCGCCAGTCCCGCTTGAGCTTCACCCAGAGCTGCAGGTAAACCCTCGCATTAAGGAGTTTTTCTATGTCCAGCCTTGCCGCTGTCCCGATTTCCTTGAGCATCCGGCCGCTTTTCCCTATTATAATACCTTTCTGGCCTTCATGCTCTACCCAGATGTCCGCGCTTATGCGGATCAGGCCGCCCGCGGCCTCCCCGGCAGCAGCAATCCCGTAGTCCTCCGGGGACTGGCCTTCCTGGGGCTGGTCCGGGAGCTGGCTCCCTTGAGGCTGGCCTCCCTCCTGCCAGTTGACGACCTCGACGGCCACGGCGTGCGGGACCTCGTCGAAGGTGGCTTCCATCACTTTTTCCCTTATTATCTCAGAAACCATGAATCTTTCAACCTGATCGGTGACAAGGTCCTCGGGGTAATACTTCGGCCCTTCCGGCAGATAAGGGAGGAGTTTTTCCAGGAGCAGGTCCACGCCGTCGCCCTTCAGGGCGGATATGGGTATTATCTGATCGAAACGGAAGAGTTTCGAATACTCGTCGATAACGGGAAGGAGTTTCACCTTCTTTATCGTGTCCACCTTGTTTATGAGGAGGAATACGGCCTTTTTTTCCCCCGCCCTGCCGATCAGCTCTATGATCTCCTTCTCCCTGGGGCCGGGCCGCCCCGGTTCGACCATGAAGAGAAGCGCATCCACCTCCTGCATGGCATCCCTGGCCTCGCGCATCATGACCTCATCGAGCCTGTTGTGGGGCTTGTGGATGCCCGGCGTGTCCATTAAGACTATCTGCGCGGCTTCGAGCGTCTTTATCCCGATTATGCGGTTTCGCGTAGTCTGGGGTTTTTTCGTTACTATGGCGATCTTTTGCCCCAGAAGCGCGTTAAGCAGGGTGGACTTGCCCGCATTGGGCCTTCCAACGATAGTGACGAACCCGGAGCGATAGGGTTTTTCTTCCATTTATCTAGTATAACCCACCCCGCCTCTCTTTTTTTGTGTTTTCCCGTTCAAGCCAAAAAACTTAACCTCCGATTTTATAATGATTTTTAGCCCGGCCCCGGCCTTCAAAAGGCCCTGCCGGCCCCTGGCATAATCCGCCACTGTTGTCTATTAACACGTAGTTTCAGAAAAACAGGGGTTTTGGTGGGAATCAGCGGGAGAAAACGGGATTCTCTAAGAAAAACAAAGGACTTGAAGGACTCACAGGGAAAACTTACTAACACAGAAAGGCCTTGATTTCCTGAAACCTCGCGTAATGGTGCCAGGCGGTTTTTGCCGTCGCGCCCTCAATCTAACCCCTTGATTTCTATAACTCCCGCAAAATTTACCAACCCGAAAGCCGGAAACGAAAGCCGGAAATTTCCGAAAGCCGGAAATTAAGTCGGAAACAGCCCTGAAAGCCGGAAATTCAGAGAGCATTTACGGATTGCTAATTACATTCTAAAAACCCTTAAATTTTCAGTTCCAACCGC
>JAKAHV010000023.1 GCA_021825295.1 Nitrospirota bacterium | reverse complement strand
AAGGGAAAAAGTTTATCGACGGGATTGCAAAAGATGCTTCAAAGGCGCTTGTAAGGATGGCCGCCTGATGGCTTTTTACACACCTATTGACAAGAGCCCAAATAGAACCCATATCTTGCCTAAAGAGTTCCGATTGAAACCTGACGGATTATAACAGATTTGAAAGCTGCGATGTTCATGGCATACTGTTGCATGTGCCTTATGTTATCAGAAAGCAAGACTTGAAAGGAAAACAGGTATTTTCAGTATACCTCTTTCATCACGTCATCTCATTACCAAGCACATCCGCAACGAACCGGGCGCTCGGCGTCCCCGCTGCCGCGAGCCTAAGTATACGCTCCAACGTCTCCGGCCGCTTGCCGGCGTTTTCGGCGGCTTCCATCGTGTAGCGATAGGCATCCAGGATGTCCAGGGAGATAATTTCATAACCGTACCCCTCGCAAATCCATCGGAGCGCGGCCATCCCGGCCTCGACCGCGAATGCCGTATGCTCTTTTGCGGCCTTCCTGGCAGCGCGCGTCAGCGTCCTCGGGTCGCAGGGCGTCTTGTTGCCAATGAGATCGCCTCGTCATACAGGCCCGCCACTCCATAAAAGCGGCGATTTCCGCATAAAATCGATGCCATAACAGCCTCGATCAAGCTTCCAGCTTTTTTGCAAGATCTGCAACTGGAATAAAAATAAATTTTCTACCCTCTTTCCGCATTTCAAGCAATCCCATTTCTTTAAGACTGAGCAAATCCGTACGGGCGGTCTGATAAGTGACTCCATGGATATTGGAATGGGTTTCGATTGTGTAAATCTCGTTTGGCTTTTCAATTGCGCTTGCCAGCAGAGTCCTTTGCCGGTAATTTAACGTTGGATATTTGGCCGCAAACCGGTATGCGCGCCTCTTCTCTTTTTGCTTCCTCTCGATGTACGCATTTAATTCTTCTATTGCCTTATGTATCGCCCTTAGATTGTAGACAATAAAATACGTGGCGTCATTATCATCAATTTCAGAATAAAGAAAAGATCTATAGTACCGGGCCCGGGCACTGAGAATTGCTGTTGATACGGAAAGATATTCAAATTGCCGGTATTCATGCTTCAGCATGTACCAATAAAAAAGAGCCCTTGCCGTGCGTCCATTGCCGTCCATAAAAGGATGAACATATGCAACCCAGAAATGAACCAATATCCCTTTTACAATTGGATTAACGAACTCGTTTTCACTGTCCGCATTTGCATATTCACAAAGTTTCCGCATTGAAACGGAAACATCAGAGGCTGGTGGCGGAACATGAAGGATTTTCTGTCCATCAGCGTCAAAAACGTGTATAGGCTCATCTTCTGGCGTCCTGAACCGCCCTTCCCATGAGGGGTCATCAAGGGTGTCTTTTGTCATGGAAGCATGAATTCTTAACATCAGTTCGATTGAGAGCGGTTCCGTCAGGAGTTCCTTAATCAGTTGCATCGAAATATAATTGTTATAAATCATCTGTTCGGAGCGGTCTCTCGGTTTTCGCCCTGTCCTGAGCATTTCCTTTGCGGCAACCCTCGTTGTAGCCGCCCCCTCTATCTGGCTTGATGAAATCGCTTCGTCAACCAGCGATCTAACCATATATCTGCTTTTTTCCTCAGCAAGCACTGACTTTTCATCAACCAGAATGGCCCCGCCAGCTCGCTGGTCAATGTAATGGAGTTCTTTTAAAACACAATCAGGCTGCCAGTAGCCAAATGGATTCCCCTTGGAGTCTTCGAGGGGGATATGCCTTGTTTGCACAATCCTGGACATTTTGACCAGAATCCAGGCTATTTCAGGTGTAATACCTTCGGGCATGTGTTGATATTTCAAATCATCCCAGTACATATACTCGCTGTTAACTTTTCTGATAAGGTCTCTGGTCTTGCTTATTACATCCGGGGTAATACGGCTTTTTGCTAATACTTCGCCTAAATCTGGAGCTTTTTCAGGTATTTTCATAAATTCCTTTCAAATACTAATTTGATATTAATTAGTAGTAAATTAGTATTTGGACAAACCAATATTCCCCCTTAATCAGATGTAAATCTAAATTAATTTTAGATTAGTAATTGGTCAGATGTCAATAATGATTCTACTAAATTTAGATTAATTAGTAGTAAATTAATATTTAAGTGTTTGACCAGGATTCGCGATTTATGTTATATATCTATATATAGATGTAGAGGAGGTTTGGAATGCCATTAACAAAAAAGGCGATGGTGCTTTTTGACGAGCAGCAGTACAAAAAACTCGAAGAATACGCCAAAATGCGGCACGCCTCTGTAGGCAGCGTTATACGCGAATCGGTGGAGGCGGTCATATCCGGTAAAGTGGATGCTGAAAAGCGCAAACAGGCCGCAGCCAGACTCGTATCGGCGGAAGAAGAACCGGTGGACTGGGATGAGTTCGAAAAAACTGTCGCTAAAGGCCATGGAGAGTGAAAAACAGGATATTCCTCGATACCAGCGTTTTTATGTACGCCAGGGGGAAAGAGCACCCTTTAAAAGACCCATGCGGCAGGATAATACTCCAGATTGGCAATAAAGGCGATCTGGGGAGCCTGGGAAGTCCGGTAATAAATACTGAAGTGTTTCAGGAGATACTGTATCGGTACTTCATGATAGAAAAATGGGAAACCGGCATCTCCGTTTGCAGGGACATTCAGGCCCTTGACATCGATATCTTGCCTGTTACTGCAAACGATATTGACCGCATCTGCGATCTTTTCGGGAAATATGAAAGGAAAAAAGAAAAAATTCCGCCGCGGGACCTGATCCATGCGGCGGTAATGCTGGGTAACGGCATTAATCAGATCATCACAGCCGACAGGCACTTCGACTCCATCAAGGAGATCATCCGCATATCTCCGGAAAAAATCCGGCTCTGAAGTTTTGGGATTGCGGGGCGTCCAAATCTCCCCGTAGCGCCTTGACGCCCTTTTTATGAATACTCTCCAGCCCACAAGCCGCTCAAAAAATCCTTGCATGGAAGAACGCTGATCCCATCCACTGTTCTCGGCCGGTTTTCCATGCTTACGCATACATACCGCTTGAGTTTTTTCTCCTCCGCCAGCGCACGAAGAGATTTCAGATCCTGAGCGGATACGTTCTCCTTCGCCTTTGCTTCTATCGCGGTATGGCCGCCCAATATGAAATCAACCTCGAAACCCGAGGTGGAGCGCCAATAGCCCAGCGGCTCACTCGTCATGTAATCGCGGTAACAACTAAGTTCGTGAAAGAGCATGCTCTCGAAGGCTTCGCCGAATTCCGGAGTCCCCGGGCGGAATTCCCTTCCTTGCAGCGCCGCGGTTACGCCAATATCAAAGAAATAGTATTTTGATGAGACCAGCGGTTTTCTTTTTTCGGACCGGCGCCACGCCGGCAGTTCGTGCAGCACCAGGGTGTCCTGGAGGATTTCAAAATATTCGTATACCGTTGTCCGGGGCACCTGGGCGTCGCTGGCCACGTTTGTAAAATTGACTATCGTGCCGTTACATAAGGCGGCAACCTTCAGAAAACGGCTGAAGGCCGGCACATTACGCGCCGCCCCTTCGGCCACGATCTCCTGCTGGAGATAAGAGCCGGCATAGGCCTTCAGGTCGGCGTCCGGATCGTCAGAGAAATAGATCGACGGGATCAGTCCCCTCTGAATGGCGCGCAACAGGTCAAAATGCTTTCCCAATTCCCGGCTGGTCAGGGGATGCAGATATTTTGTCCGCGCCCTGCCTCCAAGCAGGTTCACCCCCCCGCGGCGAAGCTTTCTGGCGCTTGAGCCGGTAAGCAGGAAATGAATACCCCGGCTTTCAATGAGCCGGTGCACCTCGTTAAGCAGAATTGGCAAGCGCTGGATTTCGTCGATAACCACGATCCGGTCCTTTGTGGTCAATTCCTGGGCTAGGCGGCCGGGGTTCTGACTCATCGTTAGGAATACGGATGTATCCAGGAGGTCGTAGACTTTGGCCTTACTTAAAGTGTGCCGGATCAAAGAGGTCTTGCCCGTTTGGCGAGGCCCCAGGAGAAACAGGGATTTCTTCTCCAGAAGCGATTCCAAATTCAGAAGCCGGTTTATATAAAGCATTCCACCACTTTCCGAGCCTGTTAACATTTTCGTCATATATCATGATAAATGACGATAAAAATGTCAAATTTTTTTATTTATTGATAAAGGACTACTTCACAAGCCTACAAACGGCAAAGCGGTCACGCCCGGGCCCAGGGGCAAGCGGATGTCGCCTGTATGAATCACATATCCTTCCGCCGCCCTATCCCCAAAATCTTCCCCCAAATCTCCCCGGAACGCCTTGATGCCCTGGGCCATGGCGGGCTTTGGCGTAGATGACAGCTTCACCTCTATGGGGATCAGTCCATGGCCGGACTCCACTACGATATCCACTTCCATGCCGGCCGAAGTCCTCCAGAAATACATCTGAGGCTCGATGCTGCGGCTTATGGTCGTCTTAAAAATTTCCGTGACCACGGCCGTTTCGAATATGGCGCCACCCATGGGGCCTGAGGCCGCATGCTCCGGGTCCCGGAGACCGGCAAGAAAACAGAGCGTGCCGACATCCGTAAAGTAGACCTTGGGCGTCTTCACCAGACGCTTTCCCACATTGGCAAAAAACGGCCGCAGTATGATGACCTGGTGCGTGGCTTCCAAAACATGCCCAAAAGATTCTCAATTATCTCTTAAGGACTTCTTCCCTGGCCTCCCTGATGATCCGCTCGATGCTGTCATCTGAAATGCTGGAAGATGGCCTGGCATAATACCTGTTCCTTTTGCCGGCCTCCGGCGCATCGGCGACAACCGATTTTTGCGAAAGCCAGTCCATGATTTTCTTCTCCCTGAACCTCAGGAGCCTTTTAGTGAGCTTTATGTGCGGAATCTTTTTTTGGGAAGTCCAATAATAGATCGTGGCCTTGGTAACGCCCAAGTACCGCTTACGATTCAAGCATGTTTGAGCATTATTTTTCCCAGCATGCGCGCAAGTCCCGTGCCCAAAGAAAAGATATGTTCGATATTGAGGTTCTCTTCAGCCGTTCTGTCGAAAAATAAATGCAACTCGGATTCGAGCCCGTCTTCGGGCCTCCAATAACAGACCAATATGGGGACCTTGGGAAAGGGTAACAGGATGACCGATACATCGGCTTTTGCATGGGAAGGGATATTAGCATGTGCTCTCGTCCCGCTGAAGATATTTACCAGGCTCTCGAACAGTTCCGGATGGGTATCCGCCACTTTTTTCATCGGCTTTTCGCATCTTTGCTCGAAAAGCGGATTCCATGACGCACCGTTTTTCAGTTCCCTGAAAGGGACCCACTCACCCGCCGGGTCAAGACCTGCGCCAAACAGAAGATAGTTAAGAAGCGGTCTTGCCGACCATACATTCGTATGGCACTCTGAAGTGAGATTGCCTTCCGCATCGATTTCAAATTCCTTGCCCAGGCACTTGATTGTTATTTTTCCCTTTTGCCCGCTATTTTCCGCCCCGATGATCTCTGCCCTGGAAGAAAAATCCATCTTTGTAATCTTCTCTTTTAAATCCTTAAGCGTTTCCTCCCACAACCGTTCCATGCTTGACTGCGCGCCCGAATCTTCTTCAAATTGGCCGATGGCGCTTTTGTCCAGATGCGGACAATCGGCAAGTGTTTTTTGAGCCTTAAAGACGGCCGCGGAAAAGGCCATACATGTTGGGAAGTCACATCGTCTGCAGTTTGTCCTTGGCAGAATTTTATAAATTTCCAGAGGGCTGTTAAATTTCATTTGGCAATGCCCTCATTTTAAGCGGCTCCAGAACTCCCTGGGTGTTATGATCTCAATCCCCCGGCAATTTTTCACCGCCAAAAGATCGGCATCCCCTGTCACGATGAAAACGGCCTTCCCGCTGATTGCGGTCCCGAGAACGGGCAGATCAGTCTTATCCCGGCATATCGAGCTGTCAACGGCGGCTGGCTCTACTATTTCGCCCGAGTCCCTTAAATAATTGACCACTTCATGGACAATCTGCTTGGGCAATTTTACCTTATTGAGGAGGGCAACTTTGACTTCAAGGAGGATATGCTCGCTTAATATGAGGGTATGGCCGGCAAGCGAGACTTCGAATACCTCGGCGCACAGGCCGCGGGCCGCAAAGGCAGCAACGACCACATTTGTGTCAAGGACTATTCTCAAGAGACCGTTTTGAAGATGTCTTCGTCAGTTATCAGGCCCTCGGCCTCTGCAAAGGGAAGGACCCGTTTGCGGAGCTGCTGAAATCGTTTCAGGGCTACATAACGCTCCAGGGCGTCCCTTATTACGTCGCTTTTGGATGCATTTTCCGCCTTTACAATCTTCTCCAGGTCCCTCTGGAGTTTCTCGGGCAATCGTATGGTAATCGTACCGGGCATTTTTGCCTCCCTCTTTCTGCCCCGGAAAACTTGTTTTCCGGGAGCCCTTCTGTAAGACATTGTAGCACAAAGAAATAGGCCCTTTCAAGCGCGGCAAGAACCAAGGCGTTCAGTCTTTTAAAATGTCCGGCGTGATGGCCCACGCCACGGCCCAGCAGGTTTCGTCCCTTTTCAGGCAGACAATGCCGCCCATCCTGAATTCAACTATCTTCTCTTCGGGTTTCCCGCATGGAAGGAGCGAGGCGAGTTTCCCAAGATATGGCAGATAACGGGGTCTATGGATCGCTCAATGAAATGGTCTGGCATAATTTGTTGTATTTTTGCATTTTAAATGCAAAATTGCAAAGAATCTGACCGCCCTCTTGATATAAATTCAAAACTCATTTTTTGCCCATATTTCTTGTCACGGTTTTGTCACGATAAATTTCAAGGGGTTACGCCGCCGGACGTGGCCTCTTTTAGTTTCATGCGCCCTCTCAGACCCTGGAATAGGTGATTATGTCCTTCTGAAATTCCTCAATGATCTCATCGGTCAGTGACGGACGGATTCTGGGCAGGATTTCAACAAACGTCTCCGTAGTCACCTCGTAATTCTGTTTGAGTGAAAACTCCCGTTCGAAGGAGAACTGGGCCACCTGCTGGAAGAGATATTCTATATCGGCGGGCGTGAACCGGGCCGTCATCTTTACGATAAGGCCAAGATCGACGTTAGCCGCGTTAATATTGAGCCTGGACATGAGCCGCTCCAAAATAGTCCGCCTCCCGTCCTCGTCCAGGCCCCCGACGGGGATGATGCAGTCAAATCTCCCGGGGCGAAGCAGCGCGGCGTCCAGTTGACGGATATAATTGGTGGCGCATACGAACAATATCTTGTTTCCCTTGTTTTTCAGCAGGGGGACCTGTTTTAAAAATTCATTGGTAATGGACTTGTCGACCCGGTTGGCGGCATGCCGGCTGGCGGCGATCTCCTCGAACTCGTCTATGAAGACAACGGCCTCCTCCAGGGCGCGCGCCTTCTCCATTACCGCATGCAGATTGGCGCCTATCCTGTCCGGTCCGTCCACCATGAGCATGCTTGGCAGTATCTCGATATACCACCATGCGAGTACGCCCGCTATAGCCTTGACGAAATGGGTCTTTCCGGTGCCGGGCGGCCCGAAGAAGACGATGGTTTTAGGCGGCGTAACGCCGTGCTTCCTGGAGAGGTCCTCCTCCTTGAGCGGCAGGATTATCCTCTTTTGGACAAGCTGTTTCGGGGGCTGGGAGTCGGATATGGTGTCCCATATTTCCGCGCTGATCCTCTGCGCCCCCATGTCGGTCAATATGTCCTTGCGCTTATAGTCCATGTATTCCCTGAGGGCCTGGTCCATGTTCTCCAAAAAATCGATGCACGCGGTCCGCAGGCCTATATCGCGGCCAAGCTTCTCGGACATGAGCCACTTGTGCTTCAGTATCTTTTGCCATAAGTCGGCGGCGATGGCCGCTTCAAACCTGGCGCCGCTTATCTCGAATATCTTATTGGCGCATGCCTCCGGCGAAAGCGCCTCCGGCAAAGAATCTTTCACTATTGTCTACCTCCTTGCAATAAGAAAATCGGAAAGATCATCGGCTACGCGGTGTTCCGCTGGTTACGGGTGATCAAAAAGGGGGAGGGAACAAAGATTGCTGTTACGGATCCCCATACATGCGAACCTTAATCTAAACACTACTTAAAAAGCGAGGCCCTGTCAAATCGAAACTCCAATAGGTTCTAAACAAAAGACGCAGGATACGCCCGGAACCGCATGCCCGAACGAAAGGACCGGGCAGTTATCAACCTATATTCCCCGAGATTCTAGTGCCTTACCCCGGGAATTCCTGAAAGGCCGGCAAAAAAAATGGGCCGGCCTGCCGGACCGTGTTGTAAAATACAAGGAATTTAAAATTGCCGGCATGGATTGGATCAACAAAAAAAAGTTTGCGGTTCCAGTGCTGCTCTTTGCGGTCCTGGCGGTTTACTCCGGGAGCCTGCGTTCAGGATTCGTCTGGGATGACAAGTTCCTGATAATCCAGAGAGAGGCTTTTTTCCACGCTCCGGGCAGCGCCCTAAAAATCATTTCTTCTTCGGACACCCCGTTTGGAAGCAAGATGGAAAATCCATACTGGAGGCCGGTCAATACGCTCTCCTACATGCTGGACGACCGCCTCTGGGGACAAAACCCCTTGTGGTACCACGCGGAAAACGTGCTGCTGCACGCTCTTGCGGCGCTGCTGTTTTATCTGCTTCTTGACACTGTTTTCAGGGACGGGGCTGTTGCCTTCATATCCGCGCTGCTTTTCGCCGTCTACCCGGTAAACGTGGAGGCGGTGGGTTTTATCTCGGCCAGAAATAACCTTTTTTGCGCGGACTTCGTTCTCCTTTCCATGCTTTCTCTGTTTTGGAGGCGAAAACACTCATGGCTGGCCGTGCTGGTATTCTATTTCCTTGCCCTTTTGAGCAAGGAACCCGCTGTTGTGCTGCCCTTTTTCCTGCTTTCCCTCCGCCTGGTCAAAGGCGGGGACGGTCAAAGAGCCGAAAATCGCTCATGGCCCCGGCCGTCATGGCCCTTGCTCGCCGGTTATTTTGCGGCGCTCGGCCTGTATTTTGTGTTGAGGCGGTTGGTGCTTGGTGTCTTCACCTCGCAGGAGGGAATCGTGCTTTCCCCTGAGAGGCTTAGGTTTGCCGCCACGGTGCTGTTTGAGAATTTCAGGCTTATGGTCTATCCCTTCATTCTGAACGCCTTCTACACGAAAAAATACGTGGAGGGGCTTGGCGTTTTGCCGGCCGTCCTTGGCGCACTTGGCGCGGCCCTGCTTCTATATCTCGCATGGAGGCCGAAAGGACCGGCCCCGGTGCGGGCCGGGGCCCTCTGGATACTGTGGGGGCTTCTTCCCATATCGAATATAGTGGCGATACCGAGCGCTCCGGTGGCCGAACGCTATCAATATCTGCCGCTGTTTGGCTTCCTGCTCATGGCTGGCTTTCTGCTTGATAAACTCTTCAGGATTAAATCCTCCAGAGGGCTCCGGCCCGCGCCGGGATGGGCGGTGCCCGCCATACTCGTCCTTGCCCTCGGGGGATGGTCGTTCCACAGGGATTCGGTGTGGAGGGACGATGTCAGCCTGTTTAAGAGCATGGTCCGGGCGAATCCGGGGAATGCGGACGCGCACTGCTGGCTTGGCGCCGCCTATCAGACCGGCAATAACCTTGAGGCGGCGGTGAATGAATTCCGGACCGCGATTATACTGGACCCCGGCCTTGCAGAGGCGCACCTCAACCTGGGACTTGCCTACGGCGCAATGGACGACCCCGGGGACGAGATGGCGGAGTACAAAACGGCCATAAGGCTCAAGCCGGGGCTGGTCGAGGCCCACCTGGACCTGGGTGTGGCATACGCCGGGCAAAACCGCCCCGATGACGCACTCAGAGAGTTTCAGACAGCCGCAAGGCTGGCGCCGGACAACGCCCAGGCGTATTACAACCTGGGCCTGGCCTATGCCGGCAAAAGGCAATTCTATCCCGCCCTGGAGGCTTTTGGCAGGGCCGCCCAACTGGCGCCGATGAACTCGATGGTACGCAACAACCTTGGCGTAACCTATGAGCAGCTAGGCCGCGCCGGCGATGCGATCGCCCAGTTCCAGGCCGCGCTCAAGATAGACCCGGACAACACGCAGGCCATGGAAAACCTCGAACGCCTTACGGGGCAGGTCCGTTAGAAACTTTTTGCGGGGATTGACTGGCGGGCCCGGAATGGCTTATGTTTAAAATCAGACCATCTCTAAAGCGAAAGGAGGTATCATCTGATGGGCTGCGGAAAATGCAAGGGGACAGGCAAGACGAAGGGCAAGGAAGCAGGCAAGGACACGAAGAAAAAATAGAGTAAAAAAACAAGACCGGGCGGGAGAATCATTCGATCTCCCGCCCTTTTTATCCTCGATTTCCAATCCTGCATGCAGGCCATCCGGCGGCAGGCGGGACAGTCTTCCCCGATCCGGCCGTCTAACCCTATCCCCTTTTGCCCACTGAGAAGGCCTTGCCCAGCAGGGCTCCAACTCCGTAGTACAGGCGGCTTTCCGGCGTGAATATGAGCGGCCTGAGCTTTTCCATATCGGGCGTGGCGCCGTTTTCGAAAAGCACGGAGGGGTCAACCTTTACATCGGCCACCTCGCCTATGAATTGGGTGTGCAGGCCTATCTCCACCGTATGGAGAAGCCTCAGCTCGATGATAAAGGGGAACTCGCCCACGTATGGGGCGTCAACCACCTGGCTTCTGACGGGTGTAAGCCCCGTGGCCTTGAACTTGTCCTCATTCCTGCCGGAGACCATTCCGAAATAATCCGCCTCCTTGATGTTGGCCTCCGAGGGTATGCTTATCGTGAAGGCCTTCCTCTCGACCAGGTTGCCGTAGGTATAGGTCGCCTTTCTCAGGGAGACGGCAATCGAGGGCGGCTGTGAACAGCAGACCCCTCCCCACGCCGCAGTCATTACATTGGGCCGGCCTTCCTTGTCGTATGTGCCCACGACCATCACCGGCGCCGGATAAAAAAGGACCTTCGCACCCAGGGACTTCTTCTCCATGTCTGCCTCCCGACTTTGGATATTTTCCACCACCGGAATTATTGTATAATATTCAAACGGTGGATTCGAGACGGAAAATGGGAATTTTAAGCGACATCAGGAATTTTTTCATGCCCGGGAAAGCTCCGGAGCGTCCTGCCGACCATGAAAACCCCGGCCGCAACGGCCTGTGCTGGTGCGGAAGCGGCAAAAAATACAAGAAATGCCATCTGGAGGAGGACCAAAAAAGGCTCTCCAGGAAGATGGCTGCCACCTGCACGCGAAGCACCTGAAAAACCTCCTGAGGGGGCTCCGGTTGGAGCCCGCGGCGCATCTGTAATCTTTGGCTAAAAAATGTTATTATGTTCTGATTCATTGGAGAGGTGGCCGAGTAGGTCGAAGGCAGCCGCCTGCTAAGCGGTTGTGGGGGTAACACCCCACCCAGGGTTCGAATCCCTGCCTCTCCGCCATAAACGGATAATTGCGAGAAAAATTCCATCAAGGAGGTTTGGGTCGCATGCTTAAGAAATCGGTTTTGTTGCTTGGAGCGCTTGCCCTCATGCTTGCATTCACTTCCTGCAAGAAGAAAGAGGAGCAGCCCGCCCAGCAGATGGGCCCGCAAGCCCCGAGTATCAATCTGCCGCAGGGCGAGCCACAGGTAACGGTCCCCGAGAACGTGAAGAACAGCTGGGACAAGGTGGTGCTCGTGGTAGAGGACAAAACAACGGGGAAGACCAGCGAGGCAACAGTCAAGATCGGATCGGATTACAAAATACCCGGCTCGAACATGAGGGTGCATGTCATCAACTTCCTGCCGGATTTCAAGATGTCCGGCACGGAGATAACCTCCGTGTCGAATGAACCGAACAACCCGGCAGCCAGGGTGGACGTATTCGACGGGGACCAGCAGATATTCAGAGGCTGGCTGTATGCCAGGTTCCCGGCGATCCATCCCTTTCAGAACGACAAATACGGCATAACGCTCAAGGAAGGCATCAAGAAGGCCTGAGCAGTAAAAAATTTCTTCAGGCCGTTTCGGAAATGGCAAAACCCCCGCGCAAGATGTCTTGCGCGGGGGTTTCTCTTTACAGTGCGTTCGCCGTTTATCTGGGGCTGAACGTCTTGCAGTCCGCGTGGTCCTCGTGGATACCCACGTCAATGCCTTCCGCCGAACATTCGAATTTCACATTGAACTTGCAGTTGTCCACCTTGCATGCCCCTACGGCGCCGGTCTGCTCCGCGCCGCCCTTGCCTGAACTCCGGAAAAAAGTGTCGCAATAGGGATGGGGTCCGCCTACCGTTATGGCCATGGCGTGGCATTCGTTGCCCTGTTTGCAATACGCGCACTCCGAGACATTGCAGCTTTTGACAAGCGCCATCTGCATTGTTACCATTGTTGGCATATTCCCTAAAGAACCTCCTTTCTTCAAAGCGCAGCCCGCTCCAGCACAATCGCTATCCGGGCTTAATTTCATTCTATCAGGGGTTCCCCATCTGTCAATCAGGTGAAACCCTTTCCGCACCTGCCGCATAAATGGCAACCGCCCGGCAAATCCTCTATCATTAAGGCATGGCCGGCAACAAGGATATCCAGTATGATTGTGTAATTGTTGGGGCGGGGCCGGGCGGCCTTCAGGCCGCCGTTTATCTCGGCCGCTACTGCCGCAGTGTCCTTGTCCTGGACAGGGGAGGCGGCAGGACGCTGCACGCAAAGGAGATTGAAAATTTTCTTGGCCAGCCGCTCATCTCCGGCCGTGAACTCATTGAAACCGGCATCTCACAGGCCCTCCGCTTCGGCGCGCGCATCGAAAAAAAGACGGTCTCCGCGGTGGCAAAGGGTCCCGGCGAAGGTGTCTTCCGGATAGAAACAACCGATGGCGCGTTTTTTACGGGGAGATTTGCCATCGTCTCGACCGGGGCCCGCGACAACCTGCCCCGGATAAAGGACCTCCAGAAGTTCTTCGCCAAAAATTTTTTTACCTGCCTGGACTGCGACGGGTATCGCATGAGGGGCAAGAAGACCGTCATCCTCGGAAATTCGGAGAGCGCGCTTCGTCTGGCCCTGGCTGTAAAGCAGATGTACACGAATAGGGTCACCGTCGCGCTGGCTGGATATGAGCCGCCGCCCGGCTACAGGGAAGCGCTTGAAAACGAGGGCATTGAAGTTATCTTCGACGAGCCGGAAGGGCTTTTGGGCGAAGCGGAGCTTGAGGCTGCACAATTCAAAAGCGGCAGGCGTGTCGCCTGCCATGTGGTGCTCTCAAATTACGGCTACACGTTAAACGATTCTTTCCTGGCCGGCCTGGGCCTTAAGCGAAACCCATCCGGCAAGTACGAGACGAACCGGCATTTTGAATCCAGCATGCGCGGGCTCTATATGGTAGGCCCGCTTGCCGGCAACGATCAGGCAGTCATAGCCGCCGGGGAAGGCGCCGAGGCCGCCATAGACATAAATAAAAGGCTCGTGGAGCTGAATATGGCCGGCGGCCTGTAAAGCGCGCGTTTCCCCACTTCCGCCCTATGGAGGGGGAAATCCCGCCGATGCGGATGTGATATAATTTCCAATGCCTATATCTTTGTTCATATTTGATCTGGACGGCACACTCATAGACACGCTGACCGATATCACCAATTCCCTCAATTACGCATTCGGCAGGTGCGGCCTGAAAAGCAGGCTGACGGAAAAGCAGGTCAAGGGGATCGTCGGCGAGGGGATAGGCAAGCTCATCGAAAAGGCCATCCAGAGGGATGGTTCGCTGACGGCCGGCCCGGCAGCGGCGGACGCCGCGGCGGAGGGTTCGCAGGCGGAAGGGGCCAAAGACGGTCGGCAACTGGCGGAGGACCTGACCAGGGAATTTTTGGCCCATTACCGGAAACATCTCCTGGACCATACGCAAACGTACCCCGGGGTGCCGGAGACGCTCAAAAACCTAAAGGGCTTCAAAAAGGCGATAATCACCAACAAGCGTGTACCTCTCACCATGAAAATACTGGAGGGGCTTGATCTGGCGGAGCAGTTCGATCTCGTGGTCGGCCCGGAGACCGCGGGGGAGAGAAAACCCTCTCCGGAGCCCGTTTTTTATGTCCTGAAAAAATTGAATTCACGCCCGGAGGAGGCCGTCGTGGTCGGCGACAGCAGGTTCGATATCGAGGCGGGCAGAAAGGCCGGGGTCAAGTGCACTGTAGCCGTGACTTACGGCTACGGAAACAGGCAGGCCCCCGTAAAAGAGGCCGATTACCTGATCGACAGCATCGAGGACCTCCTTCCCACGCTGTACAAGAACGAACCGATGCTCGAAAGGCGCGCAACCCCCCGCGACTGAGTTCCGCTCCCCCGGCCCCGACATACAAGGAGTAGATCACTGAGATTTCCGGGAGTATAAAGCTGATACCTGCCTGGCCCTTGAGAGAGCGAGCAGGCGGACGGATCACGACGCGCCGCATCCTGCCAATCTTTCGCCATTCGCCCTCGAAGACGATCTAAATCCCGCCGTCTGGATACGTCCGGAACCGCGCGACCGAACGAAAGGGCCTGGCAGGTATCGGCAAGCGCAAAATATACAAATTATTTTTAATACTGCTGATCCCACACAAAAGCCTGAAGAGCCAAAAAAGAAAAGCCGCCTTGCCCGGCGGCTCCAGAAGAAAACAGCTTTTGAAAAAATCTCAGGCGGCCGCGGTCTTGACCTTTTTGGCCTTCGCCGCCTCGAAGACGGCCGGGGCGTTGAAGGTGCCATCTATCGCCTGGACGGGGCATTTCGCGGTGCAGATGCCGCAGCCTATGCACTTCGCCTGGTCTATCTGGTGCTTCTGTTTGAGGACCCCTGACGCGGCATCAACCGGGCAGACCTTCTGGCAGATATTGCAGCCGATGCAGTTGTCCATTACGAAGGCCTTGGACCTGACGGGTATATAGTCCTTGATGGCTCCGGTGGGGCATTTCGTGGTGCAAAGCCCGCAGACCTTGCACTTGTTTACATCTACCCTGGCCAGGTTATTCGCTACGGAGACCGCCTCGAACGGGCAGACCTTCTGGCACATCCCGCAGGCTATGCAGCCCACCTCGCAGTTTTTCCTGGTGTCCACTCCCTTATCCTTCGAGTGGCAGGCGACGAGCACTTCCTTCGAGGCCGGCAGGACCTCTATGACCTTCATGGGGCAGGCGGCCTCGCACTTGCGGCATCCCGTGCATTTGGTGATGTCCACATACGGCAGATCGTCTTCCGTCATCGTTATGGCGCCAAAGGGGCAGACAGCCGCGCAGGTGCCGTATCCGAGGCAGCCGTACCTGCAGGCCTTGTCGCCGCCGCCGGCAAGCACTGCGGCCCGGCAGTCCCGCACGCCCTCATATTTGTATCTCTTCTGCGATTTCGAGCAACCGCCCTGGCACATGATGCGGGCGAATTCCGGCTCCTTTGCCTCCGCCACCTTGCCGGTGATGGCCGCCACCTGCTGGGCCACCGACGCCTTGCCGGGTGCGCAGAGGTTCGGTGCAACTTCCAGCCTCGCGACGACCGCCTCCGCATAACCCTGGCAGCCCGCAAATCCGCACGCCCCGCAGTTTGCCCCGGGAAGGGCGTTTCGCACCTGGGTCACCTTGGGGTCCACCTTCACCGAGAACTTCTGTGCGGCATACGCCAGACCGAGCCCGAAAAGCGCGCCCATGCCGCCCAGGAAGATAACCGTAAATTTTATTGCGTCAATCGGATTGAAGGAAGCGGCATGCATCATCTCACCCCTTTATGCGAATTCATCAATTTATTTTAACACCCCAATCAAAGCGTTATCAAACCGGAAAATCCGATAAAGGCAAGCGCTATGAGCCCTGTAAGGACAAATGCTATCGGCAGCCCCCGGAACGGTTTCGGGACGTCGGCCACCTCCAGCTTCTCCCTTATGCTGGCCATGATCACCAGGGCAAGGGCGAAACCCAGGCCGGAGCCAAAGCCAAAGACTATCGAATCGATGAAGCTATAACCCGAGTCGGCATTGATGAGGGGCACGGCAAGGATGATGCAGTTGGTGGTTATCAGCGCAAGGTAGATGCCCAGCTTGTAATACAGGGCCGGCGCAACCTTCCTCATCATCGTGTCGGCCGCCTGGACAAAGGCCGCGATAATCACTATAAAGACCAGTATCTTCAGAAACTCCAGATGATACGGCGCCATGACGAAGTGATAGGCGACCCAGCTCAGGGAAGAGCTAATGACCATGACGGAGATGAAGGTGACGCTCATGCCGACGGCGGTGTCCATCTTCTTGGATACGCCAAAGAAAATGCAGAGCCCCAGGTACCTGGTGAAGACGAAGTTGTTCACCAGCGAGGCCGCGATTACGAGTTCAAGGAGTTTTCCCATTGTAAAAATTCCTCTCCCGGGGTCAGTGGCTTGCGCCCGAGGCCCCGTGTCCTCCGAAGAACCTCATGTCTATCCAGTTGAAAAATCCCATGAGAAGCCCCACCGCGAAAAACCCGCCGGCCGGCAGCACGAACAGCAGCACTGGCTTCGTATCCACGATATGGTATCCAAAGAGCGAGCCGCTGCCGAGCAGCTCCCGGAAGAAACTGATGGTCAGAAGAGCTATCAGAAAGCCCATCCCCATGCCGAGCCCGTCAAAAAGCGACGGCACCACCTTGTTCTTGCTCGCGAACAGCTCCGCCCTGGAAAGTATTATGGCGAAGGCGACTATAAGCTGCAAGTACAGGCCTATCTGCTTGTAAAGCCCGTATGCGTAAGCCTCCAGCAGCAGGTTTATTGCCGTCACCCACATGCCTATTATGAGGATGTACGCAGGCAGCCTTATCCTCTGGTGGACGAAATTGCGCACGATGGAGACGGAGACGTTCGCCAGGGTCTGGACGAAAAACACCCCTATGCCCATCAGCAGGCCGCCCTTGAGGGTATTGGTGACCGCCACAGACGGGCAGAGGCTCAGCGCGACCCTGAAAACGGGGTTTTCCCCGAAAATGCCGTTTTTCAAAAGCCCGGCATAGCTTGTCTTGCCTTCGGTGCTCATTTATTGCTCCCTTCCCCTTTATCCGGCGCTTTCGGTTGTGTACAGGCTGCGCCATTGGTTACCCCTTTGCCTGGCAGATAGGTCTTCATCAGGAACTCCACACCCGTCCTGACGCCCTTGGTGGCCGCCTTGCTGGAGATGGTCGCCCCGGTAACCGCCTGTATCTTTGCCGGGTCGGGGTTTTTCACCACCACGAGCTGATCCAGCGTCTTGCCCTTGAAGCGGTCCTGGAAGTACTTCTTCCCTATATCGTCGCCAAGCCCCGGCGTCTCCTGTTCGTCGAGTATGTTTATGGCCTTCACGCGCATGGCCGGGTCGACGGCGACAAACAGGTGTATGATGCTCGAATACCCCTTGCTGTAGGAGGAGGCGATATAGCCCACAGGCTTTCCGTTTTTGTCCTTCGCGATGTAGTATTCCGCCTTCTTGCCCTCCAGCGGCTCATAGGTGCCCGCGGTGTTTATGAAGGCGGCCTCCGGTATCAGGGATTTCAGCGCCTTCTCTTTCTCCAGCTTCTTCGTCAGCTCGATCCTGGGCTCGGTGCCGGCATAGACCACCGCCAGAATCGCGCCAGCGCAGATGAATATGATTGCAAGGTTCAGGGTTATCTTTATCAGGTCTTTCACGCCTTAACCTCCCTGAAGCCGAAGGGTTTCGATTTGACAGCCCTGTCAATGAGAGGGGCGAAGCAGTTCATGAGAAGGATTGCGAACATCACGCCCTCCGGGAAGCCGCCTAGCAGCCTTATGAGGCAGGTGATGAGGCCGCAGCCGATGCCGAAGATGACCTGGGCGGACCTTAGCTGCGGACCCGTGACATAGTCCGTCGCCATGAAGAATGCCCCCAGCATCAGGCCGCCGGAGAGCAGATGCATGACCGGGTCGCCCGTGAACAGCACCAGGTGGCCTGTCGCGGGGTCCTTGCCGCCGAAAATCCAGACCACGACCCCCACGGTAGCCAGAAAGGATATGGGTATGTGCCATGTTATATACTTTTTGTAGAGCAGAAACAGGCCGCCTATAAGGAGGGCCAGCACGGAGACCTCGCCGATCGAGCCCGCGCGGTCTCCTATGAGCAGGTGCAGGTAGAGGTTGCCCTTCGTGCCGAATATCTCCATGAGCTTTCCCACGCCTTCCTCTTTGAGTATCCCAAGCGGGGTTGCGGTGGTCTTTGCGTCAAGCCCCACAAAAGTGGCGGTTGGCGCCAGCCAGGTGGTCATCGCGCGCGGCCAGGAGACGAGCAGAAACGCCCTTCCCATGAGCGCGGGATTGAATATGTTGTAGCCGAGCCCCCCGAAGAGCAGCTTCGTTATCACTATCGCAAAGAGGGAGCCCAATATGGGCACATGGAGCATGAACGGGTTTATGGACCAGAGCGAGGCGGGAAGGTTCATGCCAAGCAGAAGTCCCGTCAAAAAGGCGCTGCCATCCGAGATCGTGCCGGGTTTGCCTATCGCCTTGCCGATCAGGTGCTCGAAGACGACCGAGGAGACGACGCAAAGCGCGACTATGCCCAGCGCCTTGGGACCGAAAAAGTAAACCCCCATCACCAGGGCCGGCAGCAGGCTTGCGCTCACCGTCCACATGATCTTCGAAACCGTGACCTCGCTCCTTATATGGGGGCTTACGGATACGATTAGTCTCTGCTGCCCTTTTGCTTTTTCGCTGATCGCGGCCATCTGTATCTCTTCTCCTCAGGGTTTGACCATGGATTTCGCGAGCCTTACAAGCTGGACAATGGGCCTCTTCGAAGGGCAGACAAAGGCGCACGATCCGCATTCGAAGCAATCAAAGAGGTTGTGCTCTTTTGCCTCTTCGTAGCGTCCCTTCTCCGCGAGCACGCTCAGAAGGCCGGGCGTAAGTCCCATTGGACAGACGTCGACACAACGGCTGCACCTTATGCAGGGCTTGAACTCGTCCGCATGGAAGATACCCTCCTCGGGCAGGACAAGTATTCCCGATGTGCCCTTCGTCACGGGCACATCGAGGGAGCTGAGGGCGAAACCCATCATCGGGCCGCCCGCCACAACCTTCGCCACCTGGGCGGAGAAACCGCCGCACTCATCTATCAGACCGGACACCAGGGAGCCGATCCTCGCCATCAGGTTTTTGGGCTCACGTATGCCCTCGCCCGTGACGGTGACCACCCTCTCGATGAGAGGCTTGCCGAAGCGAACGGCCTCGTAAACGGCCACTGTTGTCCCTACGTTCTGCACAACCACGCCCACATCCATCGGCAGCGCCCTCGGCGGCACCTCCCTGCCCGTTATGGCCTTTATGAGCATTTTTTCCGCCCCCTGAGGGTACTTGACCTGCATGGAGACGACCTCGACATCCTGGAAGGCGGAGGCGGCCTTCCGCATCCCGGCTATGGCGTCGGGTTTGTTGTCCTCTATCCCGACAAAACCCTTTTTGACCCCGAGGGAGCGCATGATAAGCCTGAGCCCGTTTATGACATCCGAGGGCCTTTCAACCATCAGCCTGTGATCGGCTGTCAGATAGGGCTCGCATTCAGCCCCGTTTACAATGACAACGTCCACGGTCTTTTCCTTGGGGGGAGAAAGTTTCACGGCAGTCGGAAACGTCGCGCCGCCCATGCCGACTATTCCAGCGGCCTTTATCTTCTCCTTTATCTGCTCCGGCGGCAGGTCCATGAAGGCGGGGTCTTCCTTCAGCTCCGCCCATTCTTCCTTGCCGTCATTTTCTATCACCACCGCCTCAGCCGGCCGGCCCATGGCCGTCGGGAACTCCCCGATGGCTATGACCTTGCCCGATACGGAGGAATGCACGGGCGCGGAGACAAACCCCTCGGGGCGGCCCACCACCGTGCCTATCTTGACCTCGTCGCCTATGGAGACCGCCGCCTTCGCGGGGGCGCCTATATGCTGCCTGAGGAGGACCACCACCCGGTCGGGCGCCTTTAGCGGGGTTATCTGTTTGGACTCGGAGAGCTCCTTTTTATCCGGCGGATGTACGCCGCCTGCAAATGTAGGCAAAGCCCTACCTCCTGTTTTCCTGTTGATAATCAAGGACAAAAGCCTATAAGTAATACCATGCCGCAACCCAATATGTCAAGGCAACGGCCCCCGAATTCTAGATTAACATTTTCAGCCCCCGTTCTTCATGCCCCTGCGCTGCCGCAGGCCGCTTGTAATCCTCCCATATACGGGTTATCATTTGAGCATTCTGAAGAAGCAAAAAATCCGGAAAGGGACAAGGAAGGGCTGTTTCCCCGGCAATGAAAATAAACGTCTCGCTTCAGGCTCAGGCGGAGCGGATTCTCCAGTACCGCTTCTGGCAGAACCGCATCCAGGACTACCTGACAAGCCTCGCGATAATACTGGCCGGGGTGTTCCTTGTAAAGATATTCAAGCGCATAGTCCTTTACCGCCTGAAGGCATGGGCGGAAAAGACAGAGACGCGGATTGACGATTTAGTCGTCGCAGGCATCGAAAAGGCCGTGCTGCCGATTGTCTACCTTGGGATTTTCTATCTTGCCGTAACGTATCTGGCGATATCCGCGCCGGCCAGAAAGTTTACGGACATCGCCGGCGCGGCCCTCCTTACCCTTTTTGCCATCAGGTTCTCCATAGCGGCCCTGAAGCATTCCACCGACCTTTACTGGCGGAGGGATGAAGACGCGGTCAAAAGACAGATATTCAACAAACTCTTCCCGATAATCCAGGTGATTGCCTGGAGCATCGGGGTCATATTCCTCCTGGACAACCTGGGCTTCAAAATATCGTCGCTCGTGGCTGGCCTCGGCTTAAGCGGCGTGGCCATCGCGCTGGCTTCCCAGGCGGTCCTGAAGGACGTTTTCGGCTATTTCATCATCCTGTTTGACAGGCCCTTCGAGATGAACGACTTCATCGTCATAAGCGGCAGCGATCTGATGGGGACGATTGAGCACGTCGGCATCAGGACCACCCGCTTAAGGAGTTTAAGCGGAGAGCTGCTCGTGTTCTCAAACAGCGACCTGACCTCCTCCAGGATCAAAAACTACAAGACGCTCCGGGACCGCCGCATCCAGTTCAACATCGGGGTCACCTACGAGACTAGCCTGCAGAGCCTGAAGGAGATACCCGGCATCATCGAATCCATAATAAAAGGCGCCGGCAATGTGTCCTTCGAGCGCGCGCACTTCTTTTCCTTCGACGCCTCGAGCCTCACCTTCCAGGTGGTCTATCACGTCCTCAGCGACGACTACAAACTGTACATGGACATCCAGCAGAAGATAAACCTGGGCATCGCCGGGGAGTTCGAAAGGCGGGGGATAGAGTTTTCATACCCTACACAGGTCGTCTACCTGAAAAAAGGGGCGGAATAAAAACGGAGGGGGAGAGATTCGAACTCTCGGTAGGCGTGAGCCTACAACGATTTTCAAGACCGTCGCCTTCAACCACTCGGCCACCCCTCCAATCCGGCAATACAAGGCACAAGCCAGCGGCTAACAGCAGGCAAACATCAGGGGACGGCGGACGCGGTCCACTGTCCCCTGCGTCACTCCGGATTGCTTAAGCGGACTGCCTCTCGTATATCAGGATGGGCTTTTCCTTCTTCTCCAGGACGTCCTCGTTGATGAGGCACTCCTTTATCGTCTTTTCCGAGGGCACCTCGAACATCACATCCAGCATTATGCCCTCCAGGATGCTCCTCAGCCCCCTGGCGCCCGTCTTCTTCTTTATCGCCCTCTTCGCGATCTGCCTGAGCGCGGTCTCCGTGAACCGGAGCCGCACGTTGTCCATTGACAGCAGCCTCTGGTACTGCTTTATGAGGGAGTTTTTCGGCTCGGTAAGTATCCGCACAAGCGCGTTCTCGTCAAGCTCGTCCAGGGTGGCCACAACGGGCACCCTGCCCACGAACTCGGGGATCATGCCGTATTTTATCAGGTCCTCCGGCTCCGCAAGCGAGAGTATGTCGCCAAGCCTCTGCTCGCCGGCCCTGGAGGCGGCGGCCTTGAAGTCGAAACCCACCGTCTGCTTGCCGGTCCTTTGCTTTATGATGCTGTCCAGGCCCACGAACGCCCCGCCGCAGATGAAGAGGATGTTCGTCGTGTCCACTTGTATGTATTCCTGCTGCGGATGCTTCCTGCCGCCGTGCGGCGGGATATTTGCCGTCGTGCCCTCGATTATCTTCAGGAGGGCCTGCTGGACGCCTTCGCCCGAGACGTCCCTGGTGATGGAGGGGCTGTCCGACTTGCGGCCTATCTTGTCTATCTCGTCGATATACACAATTCCCCTCTGGGCCTTCTCCACGTCGTAATCGGCGGCCTGGAGGAGTTTCAGTATCACGTTTTCGACGTCCTCGCCGACGTAGCCCGCCTCCGTGAGGGTGGTGGCGTCCGTTATGGTGAAAGGCACGTCAAGGAGCCTGGCCAGCGTCTGTGCCAGAAGGGTCTTGCCCGTGCCGGTCGGCCCTATGATGAGGATATTGCTCTTCTGGAGTTCCACGTCCGTTTCCGCGGGGGCGTATATCCTCTTGTAATGGTTATAGACCGCGACGGCGAGGGTTTTCTTGGCCCTCTCCTGCCCTATGACGTAATCGTCAAGGAAGCGGCTTATCTCGCGGGGCGTCGGGAGTTTTGGCAGGCCTCCCTGCCCTTTCTCCTCGATGAAAAGCTCATCGGCTATGATCTCGTTGCAGAGTCCGACGCACTCATCGCAGATGAATACGGTCGGCCCGGCTATGAGTTTTCTGACCTCATCCTGTCCCCTGCCGCAAAAAGAGCATTTATACTCCGGGTTTTCCTTCTTTGCCATCTGGGAACCTCCGTTTTATTCCGCCGCCTTGATCTTCGCGGTCTTAAGGACCTCGTCAATGAGCCCGTAGGTCTTTGCCTCTTCGCCCGACATGAAGAAATCCCTGTCAGTATCGGCGTGTATCTTCTCTAAGGGCTGCCCCGTATGATAAGACATGATCCTGTTTAGCTGCTCTTTCATCCTGAGGACCTCCCTGGCGTGGATCTCCACGTCGGAGGCCTGTCCGGTGAACCCCGCGGTTGGCTGGTGTATCATTATCCTTGAATTGGGGAGGGCGAACCTCTTCCCCTTGGCCCCCGCGCACAGCAAAAGCGCGCCCATGCTGGCCGCCTGTCCTATGCAGTACGTGGCGATGTCCGGCTTCACATACTGCATGGTGTCGTAAATGGCAAGGCCGGCGCTCACGACCCCGCCGGGCGAATTCACGTAGAGGTGGATATCCTTTTCAGGGTCCTCGCTCTGCAAAAAAAGCAGCTCCGCGATTATGGTGTTGGCCACGTAATCGTCCACCGGAGTGCCGAGGAATATGATCCTGTCCTTGAGGAGCCGGGAGTAGATGTCATACGCCCTCTCCGTCCTGCCCGTCTGTTCTATGACTATCGGTATTACACTGCTCATTTGTCCACCTTCTCAAGTTGCGCCTTTTCCAGTACCAGGTCCATGACCTTTTCCTCAAAAACGGCATGCTTCAGGCCATCGAGGGAGCCGTCCCGGGAGATGTAGTACTTGATAACGTTTTCCGGCGTGATTGAAAGCCTCTGTGCCAGTTCCGCTATCTTTTTCTTTATTTCCTCCTCCGAGACCTCCACCTTCTCGCGCTCCCCGATTATCTCAAGCAGAAGGCTCGCCTTCACGCTCCTCCTTGCGGTCTCCCGCATGCCTTCCCTCAGCGCCTGCACGTCCGCATCCTTGCCCCCGCGGGCCACGGCCTCCTCGACCATCCCCGCAAGTTCCTTCTCCACAAGGGTTTCCGGCGCGTCGAACTCATGGGATTCCACGAGCTTCTTCATCAACTCGGCCTTCTGCATCCTGACGGCCGCCTGTTTCTTCGATTTCTGGACCTGCTCCCTAATATGCGCCTTCAAATCCTCCAGGTTTTCGCGTCCGAGGTCTTTCGCAAGCTCGTCATCGAGCGCAGGCAATTTCACTTTTTTCGAGTCCTTGAGGGTTATATGAAAGAGGACCTGCTTGCCCGCCATCTCCTTCACGGGATAGTCTTCGGGGAATCCCGCGGTGACATCGAAGCTCTCGCCTTTTTTCCTGCCGGCAAGCCCCCGGGAGAAATCAGCCGGCATGTTCGCGGAGCCCACCTTGAAGACCTGGGACTCGAAGGATTTTTCGCCGTCCTCCAGCGAAAACCTGTAATCCATTATTGCCATGTCGCCTTCCGCAAGGGGCTCTTCGGAGGGCTCATAAACCGCCTTCTCCTCGCGAAGCCGCTCAAGGACGTCCTCAACGTCCTTGTCCTGGACGTCCGTTTCAACCTCGCGGACCTTCAACCCGGCGTAGTTCAGTTCGCCCAGGCTGGGCATCACCTCGACAAGAAGCGTCATGTTGAAAGGCTCCTGCCGTTTGAAATCTCCCATCTCCTCGAAGACCGGCTCGTCCACGGGTTTCAGCCTGGCCTCCCTTATCGTCTCGGAATAGGCCTTGGGGATCAATTTCTGGAGCACCTCTCCCTCGACGTCCTTGCCGAATTTCTTCTCAATCAGCCCCATCGGGGCCTTGCCCGCCCTGAAACCGGCTATCTTCGCCCTCTGTCTCAGCTTCTCGAGGGACTCGCTTATCTCTTTCTCAATAGTCTGGGAAGATATCTCTATGCGCAGCCGCTTTTTTGTCGGGCTTACTTCCTCTATCGCCTTAAGCATTACTCCTCCTTATTATGTAGATTAAAACAGAAAAAACCCGTTTGTCAAATTTATATAAAAAAAACAGGCAGTTGCATTTGATATTCCTGCGGCAAGCCGCATGGAATCCAATGCAAGGAACTTTTTTTCATCTTGTTCGCTCGCTTGACCCCGTGGCAAGCAGGGGGAATATGCTCGCCATCCATTTCAGGCGGAAAACCTGCCCCCTGGCGCTACTTTATTTATTATACACAACCTTGCCTCATGGAATTTGTTTAATCCTGTCCGTCTGTGCTATTTTTACACGATGTACAGAAGGATTCTTCTGGCGGTCCTGGCGGCCTTTGCGCTTCTGGCCGGCAGGATGGTGCTGCGACAGGCATCGAGCTTCCGCCAGGCGGAAGGATATTTCGCCGCTCACAACTGGAAGCTTGCGATCAGGCAATACGACACTGCGATGCATTTTTATGTGCCCTTCTCGCCCCTAACGGAGGAGTCGGCCGGAAGGCTGTGGCAGATAGGCCGGATGTTCGAGGCGGAGGGCAAGCCGGACTGGGCGCTTATTGCCTACTCTTCCATAAGGAGCTCCCTATACGGCACGAGGGGCCTCTACACGCCGGAGAGGCGCTGGATAGAGCGATGCGACAATAAAATAGCCTCGCTTGATACCCGGATGCTCGTCAGGGAAGGCGCGATAAAGCCTGAGGACGCCGCGGCCTGGCGACAAAAATACATGGACGTTTTCAGGGACGACAGGGCGCCCTCGGTTTTCTGGTCCATTGCGGCCGAGGCAGGTTTTTGGGGCTGGGTGGCATCCGCCATTGCCACCGCGATTTTCGGGTTCGGGAAGACAGGAAGGCCTAAGGGCAGGCCCGCCCTTTACGGGGCGATCAGTTTCCTGGTATTCGCCGCGGTCTGGGCCGCCTCGCTGCTGCTTGCGTAGAGAGCGGCGTTTTTAGCTTATTCGCTCAGGGGCAGCCTGACAAGAAACCGGCTGCGTTATTCGCTCAGGGGCAGCCTGACAAGAAACCGGCTGCCCCGGGTCGAGCTTTCAAGTTCGATGCTCCCCAAATGGCTCTGGACTATGCTGTGCACAACGGCCAGGCCGAGTCCGGTCCCTTTCTGCTTTGTGGTATAGAAGGGCAGGAATATCTTCTGTCTCATCTCCTCGGGTATGCCATGGCCGGTATCCGATATGGATATGAGGCATTCGGCGCCCTTTTTCTCTATGTGGACGGCGAGTTCGCCCCCCTCCGGCATCGCCTGGACCGCGTTTTGTATGAGGTTCATGAATGCCTGCTTAAGCAGTATCTCGTCCGCCTTTATGGTGAACTGCCCTTCGCCCGAGGAAAGCGAAGCCGTAACCCGGGTATCGCCGGCAAGCGCCGCGCTCATGCAGGTCTTCAAAAGCCCGAGGAGGCCCTCCCTGGGGACGGCATCGAGGGCGGGTTTTGCCGGGTTCGCGAACGAAAGAAATCCGTCAATTATGGAGTTCATCGCAGCCACCTCCTTGCCGATGGCCCTGGCAGCCCCGGCTTCACGGGACTGGTCCCCGCGGGAATGGTCCGGGGACTGGTCCCCCTTCGAGAGCATCTTCGCGTAACCGGCTATCACGGCCATGGAGTTCCTGAGCTCATGGGCAAGCCCCGCGGCCATCTCCCCGAGGCTTGAAAGCCGCCGCCTGAGCTCCGCCTGGCGCTCGAGCACTTTCAGCTCCGTCAGGTCCGTAAAGACGAGGATCAGCCCCAGTCTTTCCCCCCTGGCCTCCAGCAGGGGAGTTATGGAAAACCCAAGCCAGAGCTGCCGGCCGGGCGTGGCGGGATACGAGAGTTCCCGTCTTTCAACCGTCTTTTTTTGTTCGATGTAGCGGGCTATCTGTCCTTTCAGGACATCGGCATGCCTTTTACCGACTGCCTGCAGCCTGTTAAACCCCAGTATCCTTTCAGCCGAGGAATTGACCATGGTGATCTCCAGGTCTTCATTAAAACTGATGACGCCGCTTGGGACGCTCTCAAGGATGTTTTCGCTCAGGCTTTCGATAAGGCTGGCCCTGTCCTCGGCCCTGGCTCGAAGCGCCATAAGCTCCCTTTCATTGCTCTTGAGCCTTGCCACAAGGTCCTGGAAGGTGTCCATCACAAAACCCACTTCCGAAGTCCTCTTATCAGCCGCCCGGCCCTTGCCGCGGTAGAATTTCGCAAACAGCATGAGCAGGACGGCAAAAAAAAGCAGGCTGCATCCTATCAGAAAAGAAAGCGGGGTGATCAGGTATAACAGGGGATTACCAGTGCTGCCCATACCTCAGATACCAGAAGACGAACTCCTGGCCGTAAAAAAGACTGAGAAGGGCACCCGCGGCCAGGAACGGGCCGAAGGGTATCTTCGATTTCCTGCCCTTTCCCTTGAAGATCACGAGATAAATCCCCACGGCCGAGCCCATGAGGCTCGCGATGAAGGTGGTAAGCAGGACCCCTTTCCATCCGAGCACCGCCCCCGCCATCGCCATCATCTTTATGTCCCCGCCCCCCATGCCCCCGCGGGAAACGAAGGCTATTGCATAGTAAAGGGCGAACCCGGTCGCCGCCCCGATGAGGGACACGGCTACCCCCATATCCAGAACCCTGTAGAAAGGGTCCGGCAGGATGAGCCATCCGGCCAGAATGCCAACCGGTATACCGGGCAGGGTAATTTCGTCGGGGATAATCTGGAAGTCATAATCTATGAAGGTGATGACGATCAGGGCGGTTATGAAGACGAAATAGAAAAGGGTGGCGGCAGTCGCCCCGAACTTGTAGAGGGCCAGGGGATACAAGGCTCCGTTCAGCGCCTCCACCCCGGGATATCTTGCGGCAATAGGCTCGCCGCAGGCCCTGCACCTGCCCCTCAGCACGAGGTAGCTGAACACGGGAATATTGTCCCAGGGCTTGATCGGGGTCTGGCATGAAGGGCAGCGGGAGGCCGGACGTACGACGGATTTGCCCCTTGGCAGCCGGTAAATGCAGACGTTTGCGAAAGAACCGGTTATGAGGCCAAGCAGGGCCGAAAAGATATAAAGCCACACGCCCCCTGGGATCATTTTCCCCTGCCGCTCATTTTTCCCTTCCCATCCTGGAGGCCTGCTCGGCCATGCTGTCTAATTCCTCGCTTACGAGCTCCATCTCTTTCAAGAGCCCCTTCAGGTTTTCATCCCTGGCTAGGAGGGAGAGCTGCTGCCTCTCCTCATAGACCCTCTCGCCAATGGCCCTGGCGAATTCGTCTCTTTCACGCCTGAGTTTTTCGGCCCTGCTCGCATATTTGAAAAAGGCGATCTCGACCTTCAGGCGCTCGTTCAACAGCCCGGAGAACCACTTGAGCTTTGCAATTCCGCTTTCGAAGTTGCGCCTGAGCTTCTCGATCATTTTACCCGCCCCTCACCCAAACGAGGGTCCCGGTTCCGGCTTTTTTCAAGACCGCGCGGATGAGCCGCGCAGAGCCGATGCAAACAGGCATGCCCCAAGCCCTTATTCCTGCTCCTGTTTTTCCCTCTCTCTTTTGGTGTCCCTGAGGGCCTCGTCGAATGCGGCCTCGGCCTCCTCCATCTTTATCTTGGAGTATTCGGTGTCGCTTATTATGTCTATGTCCCAGCCCGTGAGCTTCATTGCGAGCCTGACGTTCTGCCCCTTCTTGCCGATGGCGATTGAAAGCTGCTGGTCCGAGACGACGACCATTGCGGTCTTCTCCTCCTCGTTTATCCCCACCCGGTCTATGGTTGCCGGGCTTAAGGCGCGGGCTATCAGGACGCGCGGGTCATCGTTCCAGGGTATTATATCTATCCTCTCCCCCTTCAGCTCCCTCACTATTGACTGGACCCTCGTGCCTTTCATCCCCACGCATGCGCCGACAGGGTCGATGCTGGAGTCCGTGGAATAGACGGCAATCTTCGTCCTCTCACCCGGCTCCCGGACTATGTCTTTTATCCTGACAAGCCCCTCGGAGATCTCGGGCACCTCCATCCTGAAGAGCTCCGCGACGAACTTCGGGGTCGCCCTGGATATGATTATCACGGGCCCCTTGGGCGTAAGCCTTATGTCCTCGATATAGGCCTTGATGAAATCCCCGCGCCGGAGGGTCTCGCTGGCGAGGGTCTCCTTCATCGGCAGCACCGCTTCGGTCTTGCCGATGTTCACGTAGTAGAAACCCTTCTCTTTCCTGAGGACACTGCCGCTTACGACCTGGCCCACCTTACCCTTGAACTCGTTGAAAAGGGCATCGCGCTCCGCCTCGCGCATCCTCTGCAGGATCACCTGTTTGGCGGTCTGGGCCGCTATGCGCCCGAAATCAATCGGGGCAAGGGGCATCTCGACCGTATCACCCTCGCCCTTGCCCGGGAACTCCTTTGCGGCCTCCTCTACGGATATCTCCTCCTCGGGGTTGGTCACGGCCTGCACAACGCGTCTTTCCTCGAAGACGCTGATCTTGAGCGTCTCGGGATTGATCCGCAGGTTTATGTTAGGCTTGCCGCCATAACGTTTCCGCGCCGCCGACAGCAGGGCGGACTCGAGCGCTCCCACAAGCACGTCCTTAGAGATGCCTTTTTCACGGCAAATCTGGTCAATGAGAAACGCTATCTCTTTCATATCATCTCCCCCTGTGAAAGAAAACAACAAAAAAACTAAATCTCTATTTCAAGCCGCGCCTTCGTCACGGCCTTGTACGGGATCTCCAGGTCCTTTTCCCCCACCCTTATGACAAAAGCTTCCTCCTTCGCCTCTTCAAGCCTGCCTATCAGAAAATTCTGTCCATCCAGGGGCGTTTTGGTGGAAACCCTTATGAGCTTCCCCTTGTGCTTTACGAAATCGGCCGGGCTTTTAAGCGGCCTGTCGAGCCCCGGAGAGGAGACCTCGAGATAATAACGGCCGGGGATGAGGTCCTCCACATCCAAAAGCGCGCCCAATTGCCTGCTCATAAGCTCGCAGTCCCCGATGGTCACTCCCCCTTCCTTGTCGATGCTTATCCTCAGGACAAGCTTCTGCCCGCTTCCCAGCAGCTGCACATCCTCCACTGTATAGCCCAATGCCTGGGCGGCCTCCCGGGCCAGTTGCCTTATCCTTGCCTCTACCCTGCTCATATCAAAAAGACCGGCCTGCCCATATAAAACAAAAGAGTGGTCGCCCACTCTCTCCAGTAAACAACACCGCGCATTTTCTTACCTTATTTTACCAGCTAACTGGCGATAATTCAAATGATATCAGCAATCCTGCCTTTTCCATCTCCATTATTGCCCCGAATTCCCGGGAGGGACAAAGAGCCCGTCGGGAAGCTCCCTGCCGAACTCAAAGGATTCTATGTCCGAGGTCGAGACGACCTTTCCCGACATGAGTGTTTCCGTCTTGAAGGGCACGTCCCATCCCCCGATATTTTTAAAATCCGAGAAAAGCCATTCAAGCCGTTTGCCCCCCGGGCTTTTGGTGGCGGCCTTGACCATCACGAGGTCATTTTTGTCGATCCAGATACGGTCGAAGCGCGCCTTCGGGCGGGCAATTCCTATTACGTAGCACTGCCTGCCCCCCACCGTTTCCTCTCCGGAGATTTTTGCCCCCCTGGCGATCTCCTTCCACCAGTTGTTCTCCGCCTGGAAGGTGTCCTTCGTTACGCCGGGGATCTTCTTCTGTCCGGTGGCGGTAATCATCCATGCGCTGGAGCCGTCCCATATTATGACCGTCCCCAGGGCATCAGGGTTTTTCAGCCGGACCCCGGGAAGCTCCGGCAAGGATTCCACCCGCAACTTGTCGTTTTTCCTGTAAATTTTCATTTTCGTTTCGGACGCGCCGGAATGTTCTACCGTCTTTATGATCACATTATTCATCTTTTTGTCAAAGTCGGCATATTTGGCATTCAGCCTGCCGATGAGGTCCTGCATCTGCCCCGCCATCGCCCCCGCTATCGATGGGATGGCCCAAAAAATCAGCGCCAGGACCGTAAAAAGGGCGGCAACCATCCGGCAGCCGGCGATATTACCATTTCTGCCCTTCATAGTCTCCTCCATCGTCCTTTTTGAAGAATTTCTCCTTTTTTCCACTCGCCGGGTTACCGCGCAAATTCTCCCACCCCCCGGGATGCCCCGCAATCCATAAAAGGAAACCAGATAAGTTTAGCATTAATAAGGGATTTTTAGCCAAGGGCATAAGAATGCCGCGGAGACTCCGGCGAGCAAAAATATTATTGACAACGCGTTTAACGCGTGCTATAAAGGGTATAGCCTGTCTAGCAGGTTTTATTGAGTATCACTTTATTTCCCTGGGAGGGAAGAAGGAGGATCAGAAGCATGTCGTACGAGGGAAAAGTGAAGTGGTTCAACGAGACGAAGGGGTATGGATTCATCCAGCAGGAAAACGGGCCTGATATCTTTGTACATTATTCCGCGATAATGGCCGACGGTTTCAAGACCCTGAATGAAGGCGACAAGGTGAACTTCGAAATCGTCGATGGAGAACGCGGCCCAAAGGCTGCAAACGTCCAGAAACAGCAGTAAAAACAACTCTGGCATAAAAAACAAACAAAAAATGCCAAGGGGCGCGCCTTTCGGAGGGGAGGCACGCCCTTTTTATTTGACTATGCGGACCTTATACTGTTAAATATTATGGATGTTTGCACTGGCTTTGATAGCGGCCTTTTTTGCCATGGTCCATCCCGCCAGGGCTGCGATCTACAAATACACCGATCAGGACGGCACCATCCACTTTTCAGACACCCCGGTGGCCGGCGCGCTGAAGGTGGCCAATGACCGGCGGGGAGGGGAGCACGCCGGTACCTTCGCCGGCAGGCAGGCGGCCGCAGGCGCTTCCTCCACGCGGATAGAGGACCTGATAAAGCGAAAGTCGATGAAATACCGGATAGATCCCTCTCTGGTAAAGGCCGTCATACGCGCCGAGTCCGGTTTCAACTGCACGGCGGTCTCCGACAAAGGGGCGATGGGGCTTATGCAGCTGATGCCGGCGACGGCCGTCTCGCTCGGCGTTTACAACCCGTTTGATCCGGCGGAGAACATCGAGGGGGGCGTGAGGTATCTAAGCAGTCTGCTGCAGCGCTTCGGGGGCAATTTGACCCTTGCCCTTGCCGCATACAACGCAGGGCCGAAGTACATCGAGAAATATGGCGTAATCCCCCCTTACCGGGAGACCGAAAATTACATAAGGAAGGTCTTGAGCTCGTACCGGGGAGGGGCCATGTGCAGCCTGGACGGCGGCGATTTCCGGCCCGGAGAAAGTCCCGCGGGCAGGTCCGTCTCCGCTTCCCGCCGGCCGAGGATAAGGAAACCGACGGTCATATATAAAGTAGCCCTCCGGGACGGCACAGTTCTATATACCAATACTCCGCCTGGATTTTAATTTTAAAAACAAAATAAGATAAACTAAAGAGTGAACCAAAATCATGCATGATCTGGACTTGACCCAGGAAATCCTGGAACTGAAGAGACAAAAACGGGCCGTCATACTGGCCCACAACTACCAGCGGGACGAGGTCCAGGACCTGGCCGACTTCACCGGCGATTCACTTGAGCTCTCCAGGACCGCCTCCGCTATCGACTGCGACATCATCGTGTTTTGCGGCGTTAACTTCATGGCCGAAAGCGCGGCCATCCTGAGCCCCGCAAAGACCGTCGTCCTTCCGGAAGCCGGGGCCTGCTGCCCCATGGCGGACATGATACAGGTGAGCACGCCCAGGAAGGTGAAGGATTTCTTCCCCGGCTACGACACGCAGCCGGTCCTGCTCTTCCCGGTCGAATTCACCCTTAACGATATGAAGGCCCGGTACCCGGGGGTCCCGGTGGTGAGCTACGTAAACACCACGGCCGATGTGAAGGCGGCAAGCGACATATGCTGCACCTCCGCAAACGTGGTCAAAGTGGTGGAGTCGCTGCCCGGCGATGAAGTCATATGCGTGCCGGACAGGAACCTGGCAATGTGGGCGCAGAAAAACACCAAAAAGAAGATCATCGCCTGGGACGGCTTCTGCCACGTGCATGACAGGGTAAAAAAGGAAGACGTCATCAAGGCCAAAAAGGCGCATCCGGGCGCGCTCGTGATGGCCCATCCCGAGTGCCGCATGGAGGTCCTTGAAATCGCGGACCATGTGACAAGCACCTCGGGCATGCTCAAATTCGCCAAAAGCTCGCCGGCGAAGGAGTTCATCGTCGGCACCGAGGTGGGGCTCATGCACAGGCTCAGGAAGGAAAACCCGGGAAAGGTCTTCCACCCCCTCAGGAAGGACATGGTCTGCCCGAACATGAAAAAGACCACCCTGGGCAGCGTTTACACGGCCCTCAAGGAGCTGAAGACAGTCGTGCGGGTGCCTGAAGGCATCAGGCTCAGGGCCAAGGAGGCCCTGGACAGGATGCTCGCCCTATGATCAGGCCTTCAGCGCCTTCTCCTCCGACAGTATCCTGATCTTCTCCAGGATCATGCCGGCCTCAAGGTCGTTGACCCTGTCGAGGACTTCCCCGCCAGTCCCGGATATCTCCTGCCATTTCTTCTCCGCCGGCGGTTCGTAGTCCAGCTCCACGTTCAGTTCCGTGCCTTCTGGTCTTTCAATAAACTCATAGGTCTCTTTCATCGAAAAATCGCCGGTGAGCGCGAGGGCGCATTTTCTGTTTTTTTCGTATTCCGTCACCTCGCCCCTGCCGGTGATCCTTCTGCCCATGAAGTTATATTCCCAGGTGAAGGTGCCGCCCGCGGCCGGCATGCCGGGGCTCATATCGCGCACTTCTATCAGGCCGGATACGAAGCGCGGCCAGTTTTCAGGGTTTGTAACAATGCTGAAGACCCTCTCCGCAGGGGCCCTTATCCCGATCTGTCTTGTTATTTTCGCCATAGGAATGGACCTCCTTTCTTCTAAAAAAAATTATATAGGGAGAAAGGAGAGGTGGCAATGGCCGAAAATGCGGGGCGCCTTCCGTCCAAAGCGGAAGGCGCCGGTCCCTAACTGTTGCTGCGCGTTCAGTTTTTCAGTCCGCTTTTTATCTCATCGAGCAGGCCGCCTATCTCATGGGAGACGGCTTCCATCCGGTTATAGGCGTCTTCGGCCTTCCGCGTGTCGCCGTCGTTGTATGCGGCCACGGCCTCTTTTGCCAGGTCGTGTATCCTCTGGTGAGGCCCGTCTATGGCCTTGTAGCCAGGAAGAGCGCCGCACATCTGCCTGCCCTCGCCGAAATACCACTTCCCGAACCGGCAGGAGCGGTGGTCGGGTACCCCGGAGGGCGAAAGCTTTATGTCTCCTTTCAGGCAGGAAGCTATCTTGCCGCAAAAGACCCTGTGGTCCGTCCGGGCCAGGTCCAGAATCGTGAGCTTCCCGTTTCTGGATTTGAAACCGGCGGTCGTGTTCCTTACTTCCTCCGCCACGCCAATGAGCGAATTGATCTCATGAGAGATGCCGTCGGCCATCCCTTCCATATTTTTTGCTATTTCGGACGTTTTTTCGATATTCTTCACAACCTCCTCGGACGCAGTGGACTGTTCGTCGACGGCCGCGGCGATCTGAGTGATTTCGTCCCGCGTCCTCTGCACAACAGTCTGTATCGACAGGAAGGACTCGACCAGGTTTTTCATGAATTTGTTGGCGTTGGTAACCTCGAGGGCGGCCCCTGACATCGATTTTGACGTCTGCTCGGAATCCGCCTGCACGGCGCTTATCTTTTCGGATATCTCCGCCGTGGCCTTTATTGTCCTTTCGGCCAGTTTCCCGACCTCGTTGGCAACCACCGCAAAACCCTTCCCCTGCTCTCCGGCCCTGGCGGCCTCGATGGCGGCATTGAGGGCAAGCAGATTGGTCTGATCGGCTATGTCCTTTATGACGGTGACTATGCCCCCGATCTCCGCGGCCCTGGAGTTCAGTTTTTCTATTATCCCGGCAAGCGCAAGGGTGGAGTTGTAGACCCTGTCGACCGTCTGGACGGCGCTGCCCGCGATCTCCTGTCCGGCCTCGGCGACATCCGCGGCATTGGCCGAGGTCTCCTGCGCTTCCGATGCGTTTTTGGCTATGTCCATTATGGTCCGGCTCATCTCCTCGGCGGCGGTGGCTATCTGCGCGGCCTGGCTGAACTGGCTTCTTGCGTCGCTGGCCGACTTGCCGGCCGAGACCCGGAGCGTATCGGCGGCCTGCACAACCTTGTTGGCCAGCATCACTATCCTGGTCATCGCCTGGTCCAGGTATTCAAGCATCCGGTCCGCGGCGCGGCACAGGTCTCCGGTCTCGCCGCTTCCCTCATAACCGATGCTCACGCTGAGGTCCCCGCCCGCCGCCAGCGCCAACTTTTCAGTCGCAAGCGACAGGGGGTTCAGGACCCTGCTTCGGGCATGGACCCAGATAAAAAAGATCACAGCGCCGTTAAGCAGAAAAAGAATCATCCCCGGTCCCGCAGTCATGCGACCGAGGACCGCCAAAAGCATGCCCGCACCTGAAAGCAGAAAAAGTGCCGACAGCGCCATCTTCAAGACGGTACCCGTCTTCATTGCCTCCTCCTTCGCGGATTGCTCTTTCCCCTCTTTTTTGATTTCCGCTTGCCCCCGCGGGTGAGTCCGGCCCATCAGCCGCGGGAAGTTAGCTTGTTATTCGTTTAAATCTTCCAACCCGGGTAAATAATGCCACTTATTTTTTGAAAATTGCAAGGCTAATAGGATATTTTTGGGTTATAATTCACAGAAATGGGGAAATTCAGCAGGACCGCTCCGGCGGTGATAACGAGCCCGCAAAACCCCCTCATAAAGGAGATCATGCGCATCAAAAGGGAACCCGCGCGCGGGGCCTTCCTGATAGAGGGGCCGCATCTTGTGGAGGCCGCGCTTGAAGGCGGGGCCGCGTTCCAGGCGGTCGTACTTTCCACCGGTTTTCCGGCCCGGCATAAGGGGGAGAAAGACAAAAAGCTTTTGGATACCCTCGGAAAAACCGCCCGTCTCTTTGAGGTGCCGGAGGCCCTTTTCCACAGGCTGGCCGAAACCACAACCCCGCAGGGCATCCTTGCCTGGTGTTCCTGCAAAGAGGCGCCTCTCCGGGATTTCACGCCGGCGGGGCCCGCCCTCATTGCTGTAAGCGACGGGATAAAGGAGCCCGGCAACCTCGGGGCGCTTATCCGCGCGGCCGATGCCGCGGGGGCGGATGCCTGCATAGTGACCCCGGGCTCCGTAAATGTGTTTTCTCCAAAGACACTGCGTGCAAGCGCGGGCAGTTTTTTTCATCTGCCCGTCATGGAGGCCGGAATCGAAGAGCTTTGGCGCTACTGCCGGGAAAAGGGGATATCGCTGGCCGGCGCGGACGCCCACAGGGGCAAATCCATTTATGCGGCCGACCTAAAATCCCCGATAGCAATCGCGTTTGGCAGCGAGGCGCACGGCCTCACGCCCGGATTCATGGCGAGGGCCGATATGCTCCTGAAAATCCCGGTCAGGGGGCGGGCCGAAAGCCTGAACGTGGGCGCCGCAGCGGCGGTCTTCCTCTTCGAGGCGGCAAGACAGAGGAGTCAAAAATAAAGTGTTTTTTTGTTTCAAGCCGCGGCCCGTATCACCCTTGGACCTCCCATGCAGGCAGAAACTTTCTTGTTAAATTTTCTCTCTCTTTCGCTTCAAAATCAATTTTGAGATAGGTTCCACTCAAAAATCGAAATTTTGGGGGGCTTGAGGAAGCGTGTAAACCTTAACATTCACGGCTGAAGGCCAATTTTTTAAATTGGTTCTGCAAACCGATTTATTGGAGAGTCTCATGGCCCCGCGTATTAAGATAGGCCCGGCTGGACGTTGTTCATTGAAAACGAAATTCGCTGCATCATCCCGCGAAATGGGGGATCAAGGAGATCGCCGGATGCATTTGATCTTGCCCGGGGGCTTGCAAAAACGGGGCGTTCATTTGAACACGTTGAACGCCCCGGCTAAAAAAATCATTTGAAAACTGGAGGTTGTGACTTTTGATTTGAACAAAAAAACACAAAAAAGAAGAAGGCGGCAATCGTTTTCAAGGCTGGATCAGGGCGTAACTTGAACCCAAAAGAGAATGACTGATTTTCAAGGTCCGAAGGGGAATCTCTGCCAGGCCCTGGTTAGTGGAAATCGTTTCTTTCCAAAAAAACCGTTCGTTAAGCCATACTTATGCAAGGTCCCCGGCCGGCCTTGTATCGCGCCCTATGCCGGCTTCGGGGAGTTGAACCCCCCCAGCTTCTTGAGCCTCTTGTAGCGCTCCTCCGCGAGCTTGCCGGCCGGTTTTGCGCTCAGCTCCTCCAGGGCGGCCAGCAGTCTGGCCTCGATGTTTTTTGCGGCCGTTTCGGGGTCCCGGTTGGCGCCTCCGAGGGGCTCCGGTATAACGCCGTCTATTATCTTCCAGGCCAGCATGTCCTCGGCCGTGAGTCTCAGGGCCTGGGCCGCCTGCGCGAATTCCTTCGTGCCTATCTCGCCTTCCTTCTTCCACAATATAGCGGCGCAGCCCTCCGGGGATATGACGGAATAGACGGCGTGCTCCAGCATGAAGAGCCTGTCGGCGACCCCGATGGCAAGGGCGCCACCGCTGCCCCCCTCCCCTATGACCACTGATATCACCGGCACCCTCAGTGACGACATCTCCATCAGGTTCGTCGCGATGGCCTCGGCCTGTCCCCTCTCCTCCGCCCCGACGCCTGGAAAGGCCCCGGGGGTGTCTATGAACGTTATGACCGGTTTCCTGAACCGTTCGGCAAGCTTCATGAGCCTCAGGGCCTTCCTGTAGCCTTCGGGGTTGGGCTGGCCGAAATTGCGGCTTATGCGTTCCTTTACGCCCCTGCCCTTCTGATGCCCCAGGATGAGCACCGGGAAACGGCCGATCCTGGCGAAGCCCCCCACCAGCGAAGGGTCGTCCGCGAAGCGCCGGTCCCCGTGCAGCTCGATAAAATCCGCCGTTATCATGTTTATGTAATCCATCGTGTAAGGGCGCTCCGGGTGCCTGGCAAGGAGCGTCTTCTGCCATGGGGAAAGGCTTGAGAATATCTCCGAATGAAGCTCCTTCGCCTTCTTCTCCAGCCTCTTTATCTCCGCGCTGATCTTCAGGTTGCCGCCGTTGCTGAGCCTCTTTAGATCCTCTATCCTGGCCTCAAGCTCCTGGACGGGCCTTTCAAATTCAAGGTAGTATCTCATCGTTAAAAAAACCTCACTTTTTCCTCACTCCCCGCGATTTTCCTGATAGCGCTCAGGAAAACGTCATCCGGGGAGATTTTACACGAAGTCTCGATCAGGACTTCCAGGTCCTCGTCCGTGACCTTAAGGTAAAGCGGCATATCCCCGGCGTGGGCATCGACAAGCTCCTTCAAGCCGGCCAGGTCGTCTCCTTTCTTGAACGATATCTCGATGCGCCTCTCCCCGTTGCCCGATGCGGCGGCCTTCCGCGCGTCTTCAAGGTGCACCAGGTGCCTGGCAAGCAGCTTGGCCCCCTTGTCGGTCATGTCTATGTTGCCGCGAACGAGGACAGGGGTGTCCTTTTTCACGAGGGCGCCGGCCTGCTGGTAGAGGTCCGGAAAGACCACCGCCTCGACCGTCCCCTCGCCGTCGTCAAGCGTAAGCGCGGCCATAAGGCCCTTGCCCTTTGTCTTTATCTTTCTTATGGCGGCTATGATCCCCGCAACCGCCACCTCCGCCTTGTCCGGCAGGGCTGAAAGCCGCGATGTAGGGACAACCTCTCTCAGAAGCGGTCCCTTCAGATAGGCCTTCAGGGGATGGCCGGAGATATAAAAGCCGAGGGCCTCCTTCTCATAGAGCAGAAGCTCCTTTTCATCCCATTCCACGCCGGCATGGCCGGCCCCTGCCGGCGTCTCTCCGCCCCCGCCAAACATGCCTTCACCAAATATGCTTTGCTGCTTCAGCGAGTCGCCCCGGTCGCGGGCATCGAGCATGCCCAGGCAGCTCTTTCTCGAATGGCCAAGGGAGTCGAAGGCCCCGGCCTTTACAAGGGCCTCGATCACCTTGCGGTTGACCTTTTTCGAGTTCATCCTCTCCAGGAAGTTCTCAAACGACCGGAACGGCCCGTTTTCAGCGCGATCTGTGATAATTTCATCTATGGCCTGCTGGCCGGCCCCTTTCAGGGCCATCATGCCGAACCTTACCTGTCCATCAACCACCTTGAACTCTCCGTCCGAGACGTTTATATCCGGCGGCAGCACCTCTATGGACATGTTCTGGCATTCCTTGATGAAGTTCATTATCTTGTCCGTGTTGTCCAGGTCGGTGCTCATCGTGGCCGCCATGAACTCCACGGGATAGTGGGCCTTCAGGTATGCCGTCTGGTATGCCACGAGCGCGTAAGCCGCGGAATGGGACTTGTTGAACCCGTACTCGGCGAATTTGGCCATGAGGTCGAAGAGCCTGCGCGCCTTGGCCTCCGGTATTGAGTTTGCCACGGCGCCTTTTATGAAGGCCTCCTTCTGCTTTTCCATCTCCTCGGGCTTTTTCTTTCCCATCGCCTTGCGGAGGATGTCGGCCTGCCCGAGGCTGAAGCCGGCAAGAACATGGGCTATCTGCATGACCTGCTCCTGGTAGAGGATAACCCCGTAGGTTTCATCCAGTATGTTCTTCAACTGCTGCAAGTCATATTTAACGGGGACGACGCCCTTTTTCCGTTTCAAAAAATCGTCAATCATGCCGCTTCCGATGGGCCCCGGCCTGTAAAGCGCGTTAACCGCGATTATGTCCTCGAAACGGTCGGGGGCCATCTTTATCAGGATGTCCCTCATGCCCGCGCTTTCAAGCTGGAAGACGCCGGTTGTCTGCCCGGAACCCAAAAGTGCGAAGCTCGCCTTGTCGTCGAGCGGTATCTCCTCAAGGCTGAAACCCGGATTTGCCCCGCCCTCCTTTATGAATTTTACCGTCTTGTCTATGACGGTTAAGGTCTTCAGGCCCAGCAGGTCGAATTTGACCAGCCCCATGGAATCGATTGACCCCATGTCGAACTGCGTCGTTATGGAGCCGTCGGTGGGGTTCTTGTAAAGAGGGACGAGGTTTGAAAGGGGCTCGGGCGAGATGACTATCCCCGCGGCGTGCGTGGAGGCGTGGCGGGAGAGCCCTTCAAGTCTTTTCGCTATGTCTATAAGCTCCCGGACCGTCTTGTCCTCATTATAAACGGAGCCCAGGGCGGGCTCCGCCTCAAGCGCGTATTCAATCGAGATATTCGGCCCCTCTGGCACGAGCTTGGCTATCCGGTCCACCTCCTGATAGGGAATGTCCAATGCGCGGCCCACGTCCCTGATTGCCGCCTTTGCCCCCAGTGTCCCGAAGGTGATTATCTGGGCCACGTGTTCCTGCCCGTACCGCCCGGAGACGTAATTTATTATCTCCTGCCTTCTGTCCCTGCAGAAATCCGTGTCCACGTCCGGCATGCTTACGCGCTCCGGGTTGAGAAAGCGCTCGAAAAGCAGGTTGTAGCGTATCGGGTCCAGTTGGGTGATTCCCAGAGTATAGGCCACGAGACTGCCGGCAGCGGAACCCCTGCCGGGGCCAACGGGTATTCCTTTTTTCCTCGCGTAATTAACGAAATCCCAGACGATGAGGAAGTAGGACTCGTATCCCATCCTTTTTATGATGGAAAGCTCATGGTCGAACCTGCCCTGGTATTCCGGAGGCGGCGGATCGCCGCATTTCTGCCTGAGCCCCTCACGGGCAAGGCGTTCAAACATCTCGCCCGGCCCGGTCCCGTTTTCGGTTACGAATAATGGAAGAAGGTTTTTGCCCAGTTGAAATTTCACACTGCAGCGCTCGGCTATCTCAACCGTGTTTTTAACCGCCTCGGGCAGCTCACTGAAGGCCGCTGTCATTTCTTCGGGGCTTTTGAAATAGAGCCCGTCGCCCTGGAAGCGCATCCGGGAAGGGTCGTTCACGGTCTTCCCTGTCCCGATGCAAAGCAGGATATCGTGCGCCCTGTGGTCTTCCTTTCTCAAATAATGGCAGTCGTTGGTGGCGGCCACCTCTACGTCCAGCTCGCGCGCAAGCTCAAGGAGCATCCGGTTCAGCTCCACCTGTTCGGCCAGACCGTTTTCCTGCAGCTCGATGAAATAGTTCTCACGGCCGAGAGTTTCCCGGAAATAGCCTGCCGACTCGCGAGCCTTCTCTTTCATGCCGCGCGAAAGATAATACGGGACCTCGCCCTTCATGCACGCGGACAGGAATATAAGCCCCTCCCTGTGCTCTTCCAGCAGCTGCCTGTCTATCCTCGGCCTGTAATAGAAACCCTCCGTGTACGCCTTTGAAACGAGTTTTACAAGGTTTCCGTAGCCTGCCTCATCCTTTGCAAGGGCTATGAGATGGAAGGGCCCGTCTTCCTCCTTCTGCCTCGAGTGCCTGCTTTTGGACGCCATATAAAGCTCACAGCCCATTATCGGCTTGATGCCCGCAGCCGTCGTCTTTTTATAAAACTCCACCGCTCCGAAGAGGTTGCCGTGGTCCGTTATGGCAACGGCTGGAAGGTTCCAGCCCGAAGCCGTATCGACAAGCTCCGAGATCTTTATGGCCCCGTCCAGAAGACTGTATTCCGAATGGAGGTGAAGAGGAACGTAATTGGCCTGCTTTTTCATTTAAGAAAATATTAACCGCTTGAAAGAACCTTAGTCAAATAAGAATAAGGCCCCTACCCGCAGTCCCTTTATTATTGAAGATTCCCAGCGGGCAGCGACCGCGGGAGTCTTAATGTAAGGAATTTTTTATGTTTTTATTCGCTCGCTTGGTGGCAAAACCACGGGGGAAAGCAGCGCTGCGCCCTGAGGAACGAGAGGGGAATCCCTGACGGGCTGAAATTGATTATCATATAGAAACAGGAACTTATCCATGCAAAAAAAGCAGGAAAGAAAAAAAACGATAATACTGCTTGGCCCCACATGCTCCGGGAAGTCGGATGCGGCCGTCCTGATGGCCCTCGAACTCGGCACGGAGATCATAAGCGCGGACTCCATGCAGCTCTACAGGCTCATGGACATAGGCACGGCCAAACCCGCAAAAAGCGAGCTTGCGCTTGTGCCCCACCATTTGATAGACGTAATATGGCCGCACGAACAGTGGAGCGCCGGCAACTTCCTGCGTGAAGCCGCTCAAATCATGGCAAGACTGGCTTCGGCAGGCAAGACCCCCATCGTGGCAGGCGGCACCGGACTGTACATAAAGACCCTCACGAGGGGACTGGCCCAGGCCCCCGAAGCTGATGAAAATTTCAGGGCGGCGCTTTTAAACAGGCAAGAGGACCTCTACGGGCTCTTGAAATCCCTCGACCCGGAATCGGCGCGCCTGCTTGCCCCCGCCGACAAAAGGAGGATAATCCGGGCGATCGAGGTCCTGGTGAAGACAAAAAAAACCATTTCGGAGCTGAAAACGCTCATGGAGCCGCTGCCCTACGATTTCATCAAGATAGGCCTCACAAGGGACAGAAAAGAGCTTTATTCCCTAATAGATGAAAGGACGGAGAAGATGCTCGCCGGCGGCCTGCTGGCCGAGGTCGAAACCGTCCTCAGCCAGCCCCGGCCCCCTTCAAAAACGGCGATGCAGGCCATAGGCTATAAGGAAATGGAAGGGTATTTAAAGGGCCTGTACCCTTATGATGAGGCGGTGAGGCTCATTAAAAGAAACACCAGGCGCTATGCCAAAAGGCAATTCACCTGGTTTAAGAGGGAGGAAGACACGCTGTGGGTGGATGCGACCGGCCTCAGTGCCCCGGCGGCGATATACGGGAAGGTGAAAGAGGCGCTGCGGAATTCCCACCCGGAAATACTTGGTCCATGATAAAACCCATCTTGAGAGTGTTTCCTGCGGCAAGAGGCTGAAATCGCGGCACAGGCGCCCAGCCTCCCTTAATCGGATTCAAGGAGGGTGGTAAACTTGTTGTGGTGGTCTTCCTCCTGGCTCAGGATGCCCTCAAAAAGGGTCCGGGTTGTCACGTCGTTTTCCCCGCCGGCCTTCGCGATTATCCTTTTGTAGAGCGCTATCGCGTCCTCTTCGGCCTTCTTGTCCAGAGACAGCATGGATTTGATCGTGTCTCCCACGGTAATGGGCGTGGGTTTGGTCGTGGGAGAGCCGCCCAGGTAATCCAGCCGGTCCGCGATGGCCTCGGCATGCTTCATCTCGGCCATCGCGATCTCCTTGAAGACGCCCCCTATGCTTTCGGAGTTCACGCCACGGCAGACCACATGCTGCCACATGTATTGTATGCTCACCTGCAATTCGTTCGAGATCGCCTCATTAAGCATGTCAAGAAGTTCCTTGCTTGCCATAAGCAGTCCTCCGTCTCATGTTCATGGGATAAATACCGGAACAAGTAAAAAGACGCCGGTGCGGACTAAACCTGGATGACAGAGTCTTCCCCGCCGAATTCGTTCGGCACGTACTTGTCGGCGCACCAGTCGTTCTCCCACTGGGTATCGTCTATAAGGTACTTGAACCTGTACTCCCTGTTGGCGGGCAGCTCAAGAGTTAGCAAAAAAGTGCCGTCCTTCTGTTTTTTCATGATGTTGGCGTTCCTGTCCCACCCGTTAAAATCCCCGACGATGGCGATCTTCTTTGCGCCGGGCGCGGCCTCCTCGGGCAGGAAGAAGGATACCCTGCAGGCCGACCGGTTTTTAAGATACGTCTTTTTCAGCCCCTCGGCTACCGCGACTTTTTCCTCGGAGGCCATTCCGGGTTCCTCTTTTTGTTCCTTTTTCGAAGTCGTCTTCTTCATGAAACTGCTCCTCCCTCTATCTATATGGGAATTTTTACGCTCGTTTATATAATTGTCCCACAAAAAAAGCATTTTTCAAGACCCCTTCCGCGGGCCTCACAAAAAAGCAAACCGACCCACTGCGGGATTAATCGCACGTGGCGCGGGACGATGAAGATGTGTTATAAAAGGTGTTCAGATGAAAATTGCGATAACCGGGTTCTCAAATTCCGGGAAAACCACCATATTCAATGCGCTTACCGGGCAGAGGCTCGAAACGGCCGTCTATCCTTCCTCCGGCGGGGAACCCCATCTTGGGGTGGTGGGCGTGCCGGACGAGCGGGTGGACAGGCTCTCCGCGATATTCAGCCCGAAAAAGACCACATATGCGACCGTGGATTATATCGACTACATCGGCCTTACGAAGGGGGACCAGAAGCAAAACGCGAAGGTCCACGCGCTTATAAAGGACGCAGACGCGCTTTTGCAGGTGGTGCGGGCCTTCGAGGATCCGGCAGTCATGCACCCGCTTGGCGGCGTCGATCCGCTGCGGGACCTCCGGTCCATCGAGTCGGAGCTTATCCTTGGCGATTTCCTGCTTGTCGAAAAGAGGCTCGAAGGCATCGAGGAGTCGATAAAAAAGGGCAGGAAGGAAAAGATAAGCGAGGCCGAAAGGGCGGTGTTGCTGAAGTGCCGGGAGGCCCTCGAAGGTGAGCGCCCGTTGAGGGAACTGAGCCTTGGCCCTGAAGAGCTGAAGGCGGTACGGCACCTGGAATTTCTTTCCATAAAGCCGGAGGTCGTCCTTTTAAACGTGGCGGAAGACGAAGCAGGCGGCCAAAAAGCGGAGGCCCTTGTACGGGGCGCCCGCGAGATACTGGGGGAAAGGACAGCCGTCCTTGCGCTTCCGGGCAAGATCGAGATGGAGATTGCCCAGCTTGCCCCGGAAGAGCAGAAGGCCTTCCTCGAGGACCTCAAGATAGAGGAGCCCGCCTTAAAGAGGCTCATACGCGTCTCCTACGGCCTTCTGGATTTGATCAGCTTTTTCACGGCCGGCGATGACGAGGTCAAGGCCTGGACGATAAGAAAAGACACCCCCGCGCCGAAGGCGGCCGGCAAGATACATTCCGATATAGAGAAGGGGTTCATCCGCGCCGAGGTCATCGCCTATGATGATTTCATCGTCAAATCCGGCGGCTCCATGGCCGAGGCAAGAAAACTCGGGCTCCTGCGCCTGGAAGGCAAGGATTATCTGGTCAAGGACGGAGACATCATAAATTTCAGATTCAATGTCTGAAAGACGCACGGCGCACCGGCCCCTCCCGCCTGTCATTCGTTGATATCCCCTGTCAGAGGATCTAATAAGTCCCAAAAGTTCCCGCATAAATCCGTTCAAGCTGATGCAAGAAGTTTTGATGTTGTTTCCGGGTGCGGCTAACGGTTCGCTTCTCGCTCACTGCCAGCCGCACCCCTAATGACGCGAGCGGGTATTTACTTGGTCCGGAGAGCATGGGGCAGATGTTGAAATTGCCTTTCACGGTGATAAGATTTAGTTAAAAGGATATTTCTTATTTCCTCCAAAAAGGAGGTCCATTATGTTCAGGGACAGAAAAGACGCGGGAGTTAAACTGGCTGCGGCGCTGAGGAAATACAGGGGGGAAGACCTGGTTGTGCTTGCTCTTCCCAGGGGTGGCGTGGTGACGGCCCGGGAGATTGCGGAGTTTTTGGGCGCGCCGCTTGACGTCTTCATCGTCCGCAAACTGGGTGTTCCGTGGCAGCCGGAGCTTGCCATGGGCGCCGTCTCGGAGACCGGCCAGGTCGTCCTGAACGACAACATAATCTCCGCGTACAACATCCCCAGGGAGCAGGTGGACAGGGCGATTTCCACGCAGAAAAAGGAGATTGAAAGGAGGCTGCAGGCCTACCGCAAGGGCATGAAGCGCATGCCGCTGAAAGGCAAGACAGTCATCGTGGTTGACGACGGCATAGCCACCGGGGCAACTATGAAGGCGGCGCTCTCCGCGATAAGGGAGGAGAGTCCAGGCAAGCTCGTCGCCGCCGTGCCGGTTTCGCCCCCCGAAACTTGTGATGCCCTGAAACTGATGACCGACGACCTCGTCTGCCTCGAGATCCACCCTTTTTTCACCGCGATTGGCAGTTACTATTATGACTTCGAGCAGGTCCAGGATGAAGAGGTCATACGCATCCTGGAGGAAATGGCAAGGACAGGCCGCCGCGAGACGGCCTCCAGGTCCGAAGACCCCCCAAAAAGCTCCGATGTCATTATCTCCGCGGACTCAGTCACCCTGGAGGGCGACCTTCAAATACCGCGGGGCGCACGCGGGGTGGTGATCTTCGCCCATGGCAGCGGCAGCAGCCGGCACAGCCCCAGGAATAAATTCGTCGCCCACGCGCTAAGGACCGAAGGGTTGGGAACGCTTCTGTTCGACCTGCTGACGGCCAGGGAAGACACCCTTTACGAGCGCCGCTTCGATATCGGTCTTCTTACCGAACGCCTTATCGCCGCGACAAAGTGGCTTAAGAAAAGCCCGGAAGGGGAGGGACTGGCCATAGGCTATTTCGGCGCCAGCACAGGGGCGGCGGCCGCCCTCCGGGCAGCCTCGATTATGGGGACCGAAATCGGCGCTGTAGTCTCCCGCGGCGGGCGTCCCGACCTGACGGGAGATGAGGCGCTCAGGAATGTAAAAGCCCCCACGCTCCTCATAGTGGGCGGGCTTGACCGGCTTGTCATCGAGCTTAACCGTGGCGCTCTTGAGTCCATCAGGGCGGAAAAGAAAATGGAGATTGTCCCCGGCGCCACGCACCTCTTCGAGGAGCCCGGCACCCTGGAGGAAGTGGCCCGCCTGGCAACGGGATGGTTTGCCAGATGCCTTCAGCCCGCGGTGAAAAGATAGGATAACCTTCACACACAACGGCAAAAAAAATCCCCTCACCCAATCCTCTCCCCAAGGGAGAGGGTTTCACCTTAAGGGCGGGCCCTATTTGAAATTCCTCATGTCTTCGAGGGCCTCTTTTTCATTATGGAAAACAAGCTCCTCAAGCCGCTTGAACCTTATGCGCTTTTCCTTGTCAAAACCCTTTGAGTCCTTCTTCAATACCTCAAGCCTCGTTTGCGCACGCCTCCAGAGTTCCAAAGACTTCCTGTACCTGGCCGGCTCCGTCTTTATCGAAAAATCCCCCGGGGCCCTCCACATGTCCCTCATGTAAAGCCAGGAGGCGAAGTCCGCGAGCTTCGCGCCCTTTAGGGGGACAATGGGGGTGGTGTTTTTCAGGCCCTCTATGCGCAGGCCGTTTCTGCCCGCCACAATCCTGTGGGTCCCCTTGAAGGGCAGCGCCCCCTGGTCGTCCATGAACTCCCACCTGGATGTCGACACCTGCCTGCCTCCCATCCCGTGGCAACTGGAGCATTTCCTGGCCTTGCCGTAGGGGTGCG
>JAKAHV010000022.1 GCA_021825295.1 Nitrospirota bacterium | reverse complement strand
AATCGAGTAGGAGGCAGGCGATTAGTTCGCCTGCCGTCCTCTCACACCACCGTACGTGCCGTTCGGCATACGGCGGTTCGTAAGTTATAAGAGCCGTAAACATCGAGAAGCCCTATAAGACCTGCTCGCTGGAAGTAACCGTTGTTCAGGGTCGTGGATAAGACAGGGCTATTGGATATATGCCAGCAGCCTTTTCTTGTATTGGCATACTGCCACGCCTTGCAGTCGGCCAGTCCGAGGCGCATGAGGTTGTCATACCTCGTCCGGATTTTCTTCCACTGCTTCCAATAGCAATGCGCAAACGCCTTCTCATCCATTCATCAAGCCCATGGCAATGCCCTCGCATATCCGCTACGGAGAAATACCCAACCCATCCTTTAACCGTCTGGTTGAGCTTCTTTATCCGCGTTTCCATGCTCAGTGCCTTGCTCCTTGCCGTGATTGCCCTTATCCTGTCCTTTAGCCGTGCCAAGGTTTTGGGGTGTACTCTCACCCTTACTTCCCCTTCCTTCCGGTAAAAGGAAAAACCCAGAAACTTCCGCCTCTGGGGACAGTCCACCGCGCTTTTATTCCGGTTGACCTTCAGCTTCAGCCGCTCTTCAAGAAACACGCTTATTCCGGCCATTACCCGCCGGCCTGCCCGTATGCTTTTGACGTAAATGTTGCAGTCGTCGGCATAACGGCAAAAGCGGTGGCCTCGTCTTTCGAGTTCCTTATCAAGCTCGTGGAGCATTACATTCGACAGCAGCGGACTGAGCGGCCCGCCCTGCGGAGTTCCTTCCCCCGTGGGCGAGACCAGTCCGCCAAGCATGACTCCCGCTTCAAGATATGCCCGTATCAGCCTGAGCAGCCGCTTGTCGCCTACCTTTCTGGACAGCAGACCCATCAGCTTGTCGTGGTTGACCCGGTCAAAGAACTTCTCCAAATCGATGTCCACTACGGCTTTGCACCCTTCGCTTATATATTTCCGCGCCTGGCGTACCGCCTGATGCGCGTTGCGTCCGGGCCGGAATCCGTAGCTGTATTCGGAAAAGTCCCCCTCGAACATAAGGGTCAATACCTGCGCTATCGCCTGCTGTATCATCCGGTCTAGCACCGTCGGTATCCCCAGCAGCCTTATCCCGCCGTCCGGCTTGGGTATTTCCACCCTTCGCACGGGCTGCGGCCGGTACTTCCCCTCCAGTATGGCCTGCCTGACGGCTTCGCCATGTTCCCGAAGGTAGGGCAGAAGTTCATCCACCTGCATCCCGTCGATTCCATGACTGCCACCGTTCTTCTTTACCCGCTTATAGGCAAGGTCCAGGTTGTCCCTGTGAAGGATTCCCTCAAGCAGTTTACTGGTGTCTACCGCGCTCCCGCCCCCGTCACCTGCAGACGCCGGGGCGATACTCGGCTCCCCGCGATTACCTCGGAGTTCCACTCCTGCTTCCTCGAGGTGGTCACGATTAACGTGATTTTCTGCTTTCTTCATATCGCCCGCCAGTCTCCTCAAGCTTGGGGAAACCTCACGTTCGGCCCTTCTCCCTTGCTAAGGGATACTATGGCCTCTGCTGACTTCTGGCCGTTCAGCCTTGCATCGCTGCAAGGGATGCCGGTTCCGAGAGTACGTCCCCAGCATTCCAGCCAGACCTCCCCGGGTAAGGACGCATGCCTTCGCTCCATACATCCGCCGCATTTACTCCACAGACCTCGGATAGCTTTGGGCTTCGTTTTGTTTTGCAAACTCGCCCGGCCTGCAAAAGCCTCGTATGCGGTTCGTGTTCCTCGGACCGGAGCTTTGCCGCCGGCTTCCTCCAGATTCCACCTCGCGATGGACACCCTTGCCTTTGGCTAACGGTCGGCGCTATCAACCTCCGTAACGGACTTTCACCGTCAAGCATGCGCCCGTGCCGGGCGCACAAAAAAAGGGCTTGAGGACATCCTCAAGCCCTTCGTATTTTTGCCTTTCAGCTTAAAGCCTTTTAAAACAGGCCTTTCACCCTGCCGGCCTTGACATCCACATCGACCCTTCTGTAAGCCGGATCGGAGCTGGTGCCCGGCATGAGCTTGATCGCGCCCGCCACCGGGACCACGAAGCCCGCTCCGCCATAGGTCAGGACGTCCCGGACAAGGAGCCTCCATCCCTTTGGCACGCCCTTCATATTGGGGTTGTCCGTGAGGGACAGATGGGTCTTTACCATGCAGGTGCCGAGCTTGGAGAGGTTCGGGTCGGCCTCAATGCGCTTTGCCTTGGCGAGCCCGTCCGGCGTGTAGTCAACGCCATCGGCGCCGTAGACCTCCCGCGCAATAAGCTCGATGCGCTCCCTGAGCGGGGTCTTCAGATCGTAGAGGAACTTGAAGGAGTTGGGCTCGTTGCACGCGTCGACTACCGCGTCCGCAAGCTCGAGGGCGCCCTCCCCACCGTACTGCCAGTGCCTGGATACCGCCACGCGCGCCCCCGCCGCCTCCGCAAGCCTCTTGACGGCCTTTATCTCGTTCGGGGTGTCCGTGTGGAAGGCGTTTATGCAGACGACGGGGTTGATGCCCGCCTTCTTCACCGTGTTTATGTGATGCACGAGGTTATTCGTGCCCGCCTCCACCCAGCCCACGTTCTCCTTCCCGTACTCGGGCGGGATGGGCCTGCCAGGCACCGGTATGGGCGCGCCGCCGTGGCATTTCAGAGCCCTTATGGTGGCCACGATAACCGCGGCATGCGGCTTCAGCCCAGAGAAGCGGCATTTGAGGTTCCAGAATTTCTCGAAGCCTATATCGGCGCCGAACCCGCTTTCCGTTATGTGATAGTCGGCGAGTTTAAGGCCCACCCTGTCGGCTATGATGGAGGACTGCCCTATGGCTATGTTCGCAAAAGGCCCGGCGTGGACGAGCACCGGCTGGCCCTCTATGGTCTGCATGAGGTTCGGATTCAGGGCCTCCACCATCCACGCGGTCATCGCGCCCGCGACCTCCAGGTCCTCCGTGGTGACGGGGTTGCCCTTCTTGTCGTATGCGACGATTATCCTGCCCATCCGCTCGCGCATGTCCTTGAGGTCCTTGGCCACCGCCAGTATGGCCATTATCTCCGAGGAGACCGCGATGGCGAAGCCGGAGTTCATCATGAAGCCGTCCTGCTTGCCGCCGATGCCTATGATGATGTCCCTCAGCGACTGGGCGCAAAAATCCATGATCCACTTCATCTCGACGTTCCTGGGATCGATGTTCAGCCTCTTTAAATTCCTCTTGGCAAGCTGGGCGTCGTCATAGTTGAACTCATGCTGCATGCGCGAGGTCAGAGCCACCATGGCCAGGTTATGGGCATTCATGATGGCATTGATGTCGCCCGTGAGCCCGAGGGAAAAAGGCGTAAGCGGAATGCACTGGGAAAGCCCGCCGCCCGCGGCGGAGCCCTTTATGTTCATCGTCGGTCCGCCGGAGGGCTGCCTTATCGCGGCGATGACGCTCTTGCCGCGCTTGCCCATGCCTTCCGTAAGCCCCATGGTGGTCGTGGATTTGCCCTCTCCAAGCGGAGTGGGCGTTATGGCCGTGACGTCGATGTACTTCGCGTCCGGCTTTTTGGCCAGCCTCTCGGTGATCTTCTTGAAATCCAGTTTTGCGACATAATGGCCGTGGGGCAGGAGCTCCTCTTTTTCAAGGCCAAGCTCCTCGGCCAGTTGATAGACCGTCTTCATGTGCTTTTCCGCTTCTTCGGCGATCTTCCAGTCGGGGTTTTTAGTCGGGTCAGGCATTGCGGGTGCTTTTGCGGCCCTTTTTGTAGCCATCTCTATTCAACTCCTCCTTGCGAAGTGATTTTTAGCGGAATTTTTACCCTTTGCCGCTACTCTTTGGACACGGCCTTGAACTTGCAAATGTCGAAACAACTGCCGCACTTGATGCATATGGCCGCGTTCAATGTATGGGGCGTCTTCTTCCGGCCGCTGATGGCGCCCACCGGGCAGACCCTCATGCAGGCCCCGCAGCCCCGGCAGAACTCCTCGTGTATCCGGTAGGTAATAAGCGCCTTGCATGCCTTGGCGGGACACTTCTTCTCCAGTATGTGCGCCTCGTACTCGTGCCTGAAATACTGCAGGGTGCTCAATACTGGGTTCGGCGCGGTCTGGCCGAGCCCGCAGAGGGAGGCCGACTTGACGTCCTTTGAAAGCTTCTCCAGCAGCGCCAGGTCGCTCTCCTTTCCCTCGCCGCTTGTGATGCGGTCCAGTATCTCGTAGAGCCTCTTTGTCCCCACGCGGCACGGCACGCACTTCCCGCACGACTCCATCTGCGTGAAATTGAGGAAGTACTTTGCGACATTCACCATGCAGTCGTCCTCATCCAGAACGATCATGCCTCCGGAGCCCACTATGGCCCCCAGCTTCATCAGGTTTTCGTAACATATCCTGGCGCCGACAAGGTGTTCCGGGATGCAGCCGCCGGAGGGGCCCCCCATCTGCACGGCCTTGAATTTCTTGCCGCCCTCTATGCCTCCCCCGATGGAAAAGATGATGTCCTTGATGCTCATCCCCATGGGGACCTCTATGAGGCCGGTGTTCTTCACCTTGCCGGTCAGGGCGAAAACCTTCGTGCCCTTGGACCTCTCGGTGCCCAGGGAGGCGAACCAGTCCGCCCCGCGCCTTATTATGTACGGGATATTGGCCAGGGTCTCCACGTTGTTTATCACGGTGGGCCTGCCCCAGAGGCCGCTGGCGACCGGAAACGGCGGCTTCGCCCTGGGCATGCCCCTCTGCCCCTCGATGCTCGCAATAAGCGCGGTCTCTTCGCCGCAGACAAAGGCGCCGGCCCCGAGCTTCACCTTCACGTCAAAGTTCAGCCCCGTCCCCATGATGTTCCTGCCAAGCAGGTTTCTTTCCCTGGCCTGCCCGATGGCTATCTTCAGTCTTTCTACCGCAAGCGGATACTCCGCCCTTATGTATACGTATCCTTCCTCCGCCCCGACCGCGTAAGCGGCCACAAGCATCCCTTCCAGGACCGCGTGCGGATTGCCCTCGATAACGGAGCGGTCCATGAATGCGCCGGGGTCCCCCTCGTCGGCATTGCAGATGATATATTTCAGGCCCGGGGGCTGTTTCCTTGCCGCCTCCCATTTCACTCCGGTTGGGAAACCCGCGCCGCCCCTTCCCCTGAGGCCGGATTTCTTGACAATCTCTATGATTTCCTCGGGGGTCATCGTGGTCAGCGCTTTTCTGGCCGACCCGTACCCTCCCCCGTCCATGTAGGCGTCTATGTCTTCGGGGTCGATCTCTCCGCAGTCGGAAAGCACCACCTTCACCTGCCTGTCATGGAAGCTGCGGTAATCCTCCTTCACCTCCCACTCGGCAACAGGCGCGCCCCCGACGATGTGCTCCTCCACAATCCTGGCGACCATATCGGGTTTTATGTACTGGTAGGTGGTCCTGTGCTCATCGATTATCACATCCACCAGGACGTCCCTGGAGCAAAAACCCCTGCAGCCCACCTTGTGCCTTGTGCAGTTCTTATCGAGGCTGGCGGCAATGCCGGCCTGACCGAGCTGCTGCTCGAAGGCGTCAAGCACCTCCTGGCCCCCCGCGGCGATGCCGCCGGTGCCCATGCAAACTTTTATCTCAATCTTTTCCCCGTTGTTTTCCATCGTCAGCGCCTTTAAGCTTTATTACCTCTTTTGTTATCCTGTCCGCATTCATCTTCCCATGGACCACCTTGTTTATGATGACGACAGGGGCAATGGAGCACGCCCCCACACAATTGACCCTCTCCAGGGTGAAATTCATGTCCGGGGAGGTGTCCTGCCCCTCCGGAATCCCAAGCTCCCGGCCGAGGATGCTGATAAGGTTCTCGGAGCCCTTCACGTGGCAGGCCGTCCCTGAGCAGGCCGTGATTACGTTCCTGCCCCTGGGCCTGAAATGAAACTGCGCGTAGAAAGTGGCCACGCCGTAAAAACGGCTCCGCGGCATCTCCAGTTCGTCAGCGATGAAGTTGACGGCATCCTCCGGCACGTAGCCGAAAATCTCCTGTATCTCCTGAAGTATGGGTATGACCGCTCCATGGTCCTTCCCATACCGCTTGCAGACGTCCGCAAGCTTTTCCATGTCCGCTGCTTTCAGGTGTTTGCAGGTCTTTTGCATCTTGTTTATTCTCCTTGGTAATCCAGCTTCCGCGATAGAGAGTTTTACATTTTAACAATCGGGTGCTGGCATTTTCAATCGGGGCAATAAAAATATAAATAAATTCAATAATCTATATTATAACCCGCCTGCCAGTATTTCCTCACCCCTTTACCTCGGCAATGGAGAGGGGAAAACCATGCGGTGGGGCAGAATAAGTTATAATTCATAATGATCTACCTCGACAATAACGCTAGCACCAGACCCGCCCCCGGGGTGTCCGGGGCCATCTGCCGGGCGCTTGAGGAATTTTTCGGCAACCCCTCAAGCGGGCACCGCTTCGGACAGTCGGCAAGGACGCTCATTGAAGAGGCCAGGGGCGCCGTGGCCTCGCTGCTTGGCGCGGCTGGCAAATCGGAGATATATTTCACCTCCGGGGGGACGGAGTCCAACAACATCGCCATATTCGGAGCGGCCGAGGGAATTCCCGGCGGCGCAGCGCGTACCGGAAAAGGACATATAATAAGCCAGCAAACGGAGCACCCGGCAGTCCTGGCCCCGTTAAACATCCTGAGGGAAAGGGGCTTTGATGTCACCCTTCTGCCCGTTGGACGGGACGGGGTGGTGGAGCTCGGGGCCCTTGAAAGGGCGATAAGGAAAGATACCGTTCTTGTGAGCATAATGCATGCAAACAACGAAACCGGCGTCATCCAGCCGGTTGGGGAGGCCCTGAGGATCTGCCGTGAAAAAAACAGCGAAACCCTCTTCCATACGGACGCGGCCCAGACCGTTGGAAAGATACCCGTCGATGTGGGACAACTGGGCGTAGACATGCTGTCCGTCGCGGCCCACAAATTCTACGGCCCCAAGGGAATCGGCGCGCTTTACATAAGAGACGGGGTCCGCATAAAAAACACGATAATGTTCGGCGCGGGACATGAAAGGGGCATGAGGCCCGGGACCGAGAACACGGCCTGTATAGCCGGCCTTGGCGAGGCCTGCCGTCTTGCGGAAAAGGAATTGCCGGCCACATCCGCCAGGCTGGAAAAACTGAGCCGGATGCTCTTCGGACTTCTGGAGGCGGAAATCCCCGGCGTCAGGATAAACGGCGGCGGGGCGGCAAGGCTTCCCAATACCCTTAATGTATATATACCAGGCGTGGAAGGCGACCGCCTGGTCCGGCAGCTTGCCGGCAGCGTGGCCATTTCCGCCGGTTCCGCCTGCCACGAGGGCAAAAAGACCCCCTCCCACGTCCTGAAGTCGATGGGTTTTAGCGATGAAGAAGCCATCTGCTCGGTCCGGATAAGCCTCGGGAGGGAAAACACCGGGGAAGAGATCAAAGAGGCGGCAGGGTTTCTCCGAAAGGCTGCCCTTCAATTGGCCCAAGCACGGTAAGCACGGGGCTCTTGCCTTTTACAACCATAGCTGCAACATCTCTGAGCTTCGGCAGCGTCACCGCGTCTATTTCCGCGATTATCTCCGCGGGCGTGAAGCGGCGTTTGAAATAAATCTCCTGCTTGGCGAGGTTCTGCATCAAGGTGGAGGTGGATTCGAGTCCAAGAATGAGGTTGCCCTTCAACTGCTCTTTCGCCTTGTCCAGCTCCGCCTGTTCCAGGGTCTCCGGCAGCGCGGAGAGGTGTTCGAGCACCAGGGAGACGACCTCCTCGCACTTCTTCCTCCCCGTCCCTGCGTAGACGCCAAAGACGCCCGTGTCCTTATAGGACGAGATGAATGAGTATATCGTGTAGGCCAGCCCGCGCTTTTCCCTTATCTCCTGGAACAGTCTGGAGCTTATCCCGGCCCCCAGTATCGTATTGAGTATGTAATACTCGTACCTGTCCGGGTGGCCCTGGGGAAGCCCCTCCATCCCGAGGCAGACATGCGCTTCCGAGAGCCTTTTCCTGTGGACGTGCACCCCTTTTGCGAAGACGGGCGGCGGCATGGGCGCGGGCTCGGAGCCCCTCCTGAGATGGCCCAGTTTCGAGTTGAGGATTTCAAGCAGCCTTTCGTGGTCGAAACTTCCCGCGCAGGCCACAATCGTGTCCTTCGTGCCGTAGAAATTTCGCACGTGGCCGAGCAGGTCGTTTCTGTCTATGCCGTTTACGCTCTGCCTCGTCCCCAGGACGGGCCGTCCGATCCCCTCTTCACCCCAGATGTCCAGGCTGAAAAGGTCGTGCACCAGGTCGTCCGGGGTGTCCTCGACCATCTTGATCTCTTCCTTTATTACCCCGCGTTCCTTCTCTATCTCCTCCTCGGCGAGGGTCGAATGGCAGAAAATGTCGGCCAGTACATCGAGTCCCTTCTCCATGTGAAGATCCAGGACCTTCACATAAAACGCGGTGTTTTCCTTGGAGGTAAAGGCGTTCAGGTCGCCGCCTATGTTGTCTATCTCGAGGGCGATTTCACGCGCGCTTCTCTTAGAGGTGCCCTTGAAGAACATGTGCTCAAGGAAGTGGGAGATGCCGTTTTTCAGCGGAGGCTCGGCCCTGGAGCCGACCTTCACCCAGATGCCGGCCGTAAAGGACCGGACAGCGGCCATCCGCTCCATCACAACAGTTATGCCGTTTTCGAGAAGCTCTTTTCTGAACAATAGGACCGCGCTTCCAGGAAATCTTACTTCGTCCTGTCCACGCTCTCAAATGCCCCGCTTCCGGGGCCGATGGTAGTCTCGCGACTTTTTAGTTTCCAAACAGGCGCGCCGTGAGAAAACGGCACGGCGCGCCCGCTGCTGTCTAATCTTCCCCCGGCTTCAGGAGTTCCTTCCGCGAAAGCCTCACGCGGCCCTGCTTGTCGATCTCGATCACCTTCACGGTGACCATATCGCCCTCGTTGAGGACATCCTTCACCTTGGCTATCCTCTTATGCGATATCTGGGAGATGTGCAGCAGCCCGTCAACCCCCGGGAGTATCTCCACAAAGGCCCCGAACTCCGCTATGCGCACGACCTTGCCCTCGTAGACCTTTCCAAGCTCAGCCTCGGCGACAATCCCTTCTATTATGGCCTTGGCTTTCATGGCCGAGGCCTCGTCGCTTGAGGCGATGTTCACAAGCCCCGTGTCGTCTATGTCTATCTTGACACCGGTCTCCTCGACAATGCCGCGTATGACCTTCCCGCCGGTGCCGATCACTTCCCTTATCTTTTCCGGCTTTATATGCATGACGTAGATCCGCGGGGCATACGGGGCCAGCTTTTCGCGCGGCGCGGCCAGCACCTCCCTCATCTTTCCGAGTATGAACATCCTGCCGGCCCGCGCCTTCTCCAGCGCCTCCTGCAGGATGGCCCTGTTTATGCCGGCCTTCTTCACGTCCATCTGGAAGGCGGTTATGCCCTTCTCGGTCCCCGTCACCTTGAAATCCATGTCGCCCAGGTGGTCCTCAAGCCCGAGGATATCGCTCAGTATGACGACCTTCTCGCCCTCGATGACGAGCCCCATCGCTATGCCCGCCACCGGCGCCTTTATGGGGACCCCGGCATCCATCAGGGCAAGCACGGAGGAGCATACGGTGGCCATGGAGGATGACCCGTTGGACTCGAGGATATCGGAGACTATCCTTATGGTATAGGGGAATTCCTCCTTCGGAGGCACCATGGTTTTTAGCGCCCTTTCGGCAAGCGCGCCATGGCCTATCTCTCTCCTACCGGGCCCCCGGAGGAACCTCACTTCACCCACGCTGAAGGGGGGGAAATTGTAGTGGAGCATGAACCTCTTGTAGCTTTCCCCCTCCAGGGCGTCTATCTTCTGCTCGTCCTCGCCGGTGCCCAGCGTGGCGACGCACAGCGCCTGCGTCTCGCCGCGGACAAAGAGCGCGGAGCCGTGGGCCCTGGGCAGAAAACCGACTTTGCCGTATATCTGCCTTATCTCGTCAGTCCGCCTGCCGTCGGCGCGCAGGCCCTTTTCCACGATCATGTCCCGGACCTGCTTCTTTTCTATCTCGAAAAAGGCCCTGGCTATCTCCTTGCTCCTGTCGGCCTCGGCGGTGTTGAGTTTCTCTATGGCCTCAAGGCGGACCAGGTCAAGCTCCGTCTGTCTCTTGAGCTTGTCCGGGATGACGATGCACTCGGAGATCCTGTTCTCGCAGATATCGGCTATGGCGCGCCTGAGGTCTTCATCGACCGGCTGGGGTGTAAGCTCGCGTTTGGGCCTGCCCGCGGCCTTGCGCATCTCCGTCTGAAAGCGGCAGAGCTTCTTTATCTCGGCATGGGCCGCCTCTATCGCCTCAAGCAGAAGGGACTCGGATACCTCCGAGGCCCCGCCCTCCACCATCACTATGAAATCCTCGGTGCCGGCCACGGTGATGTTGAGTTCGAGGGAATCGGCCTCAGCCAGGCTCGGGTTAAGGATGAGCTGGCCATTCGAGTACCCCACCTTTACGGCGCCGACCGGCCCCCCGAAGGGGATGTCCGAGAGCATCAGGGCGCATGACATCCCCAGGATGCCAAGCACATCCGATACGTTCTCATCCCCGAAAGACAGCAGCGTCGCTATCCCCTGGGTCTCCGAAAAGAAACCATCCGGAAAGAGCGGCCTCAAGGGCCTGTCAATCAGCCTGGAGGTCAGGACTTCTTTTTCAGACGGCCTCCCCTCCCTCTTGAAAAACCCGCCGGGTATCTTGCCCGCCGCGTATGCCTTCTCCTGATAATCTATCGTGAGGGGGAAGAAATCGAGCCCTTCCCTCACCTTCTTTTCAGCCACCACGGTCGCCAGCACTACCGTGTCACCAAGCCTCACCAGCGCCGCTCCGTCAGACTGCTTCGCAAATTCCCCTGTTTCGACAACAAGCCTGCTCCGACCGAATTCGGTCTCAAAAATATCCATGTTTTTTCTCTCTTATTTCCGGATGCCCAGGCCCTCGATAACCTTCTCGTAACCGGGCCTGTTGTGGGATTTCAAATAGTCGAGCAGTTTCCTGCGCTTTCCGACAAGTTTCAGAAGACCGCGCCTTGAGTGGTGGTCTTTAGTATGCGTCTTGAAATGCTCGGTCAGATAGTTGATCCTCTCGCTCAAAAGAGCCACCTGTACCTCGGCAGAGCCGGTGTCCTTCTCATGGACCTTGTAAGCTTCTATGATGTTGTGTTTCTTATCCTTGTCGAGTGCCATTTTCTACTCCTCGCGCATCCTTTCTCGTCCTTTCTTTTCATTATATTTTATTTCGAAGTTCTAGAATAGCACAACATTTGCCGCCGTGTAAAGGCGGTATTTCAAAAAAGATTTTAAAAATTGACAACTTATGATTTTGAGATTAGAATAAGACAGCTTTACATTCCCCTGCAATGCGCCCATAGCTCAGCTGGATAGAGCGTCGGACTACGAATCCGCAGGTCGGGGGTTCGAATCCCTCTGGGCGCGTTTTATTTTCAAGGAGTTTCGCACATACGTCTCCTCTCCCCTGCCGCCCAACGTGATAAAATCGTGATAATCACGCCCTGCCTCCAGCGCATCGACCAGGCCCCTCAGGCTCTCGGCATTATGCCTGGCGTATCTCCGGGTCGTCTGAAGCTGCGAATGATCGAGCACAGAGGCAATCGCGTAAATGTCCTTTCCCGCGCGCCCCAAACGGGTCCCTACGGTGTGTCTGAGGTCATGAAACCGAACCCTGCCGATCTTCGCCTGCTTCAATGCCTTGTACCACTCCCGAAGCATGTTCCGGGCAATAAAGGGGGTTCCTGCGGACGTAGTGAATACATAGCCGGAAATTGACCGGGTCTTCGTCTTCTCATTGAGCAGGCGGCAGACTGTCTCGTTCATCGGGACTGCCCTCCAGGAGTTCGTCTTTTCGTTATAGGACTCGAACGTCCTGGCGGAAAGATCGATCTTATCCCAGCGCATCTTAAGGACTTCCCCTTCTCTTATCCCGGTATTGAGGGCAATGATAGCCATCTCCGCCAGTTGACCGTCCAGAAAACCCTTACAGGCTTCCAGGAGCCTGTTTTCTTCCTGCTCGGTCAGACATCTGCCGGTATTATCATTGTCCTCTTTTTCCCGTGGAACGAGCTGGCAGGGGTTCTCCTTTACCCATCTCCAGAGCCGCGCCAGGTTAAAGGCCTTGCTGAGCATGGCAAGCTCCCTGTTTCTGGTTCCGGGCCGACACTTCCGCTCTTCCCGCAACTTCCGGCAATCATCCGACCCGGGCACATGCTCGCATCTCCCGCATTGCCCGGAGCCCGGCATGCACGTCTGCCCCCGGCGATAGGACACATACCGCATTACGAGGTCGGTATCAATCTTGTCGAGGGTCAGACCGGAAAAGAAGCTGTCCAGATGGGGCAGCGTGCTTTTATACCGCCTCTGAGTCATAGCCTCCTTTGTCGGCGCATGTTCCGTCATGAATCTCTCCATCATGTCCTTAAAGGTGTACTGTTTGGCCCTGTCGACCTCGAACCATCTGCCCTCAACGATTTGGGTCTCAATCTTAGCAAGAATCTTTTCGGCCAGTTTTTTATTGGCCGTGCCTGTGCTTTGCCGGTGCTGCTTCCCATTGGCCGAAAAACTCATCCACCATATCGGCGAATCAGGCCGCCTGTATAGTCCCATGTTAAACTGCCCTCCTTTCCGGGACTAAACAAGGCTTGAAAACACCGGCCTTATTGTAGCACGGGCAGGGAAGGTTATTAACACCTGTGAAAGATGGACTTCTTCGCGCTCTTTCAGGCTCATTCGTCATAATCGTCCACAAATTGCTCTTTTTCCCTTATGTCCCGGATTTTAAGCACTTTTTCGCTCATATTGCCTCCTTGGCTTTTTCCCCTTTATAGAGATATAGACGTGGGGGCAACCCCTCCTCTCAAAACCACAGGGTTTTCCGTGGTATTTCCGTGGGGTTTTCCGTGGTATTTCTGGCCATTTTTAGAAGGCAAGGGGTTGCCCCCCTTGCTATTTATATTTAGGGGGTTTGAAAGATACCAAAAACGTAGTTTGTTTCTTTTTGAAAATGTGAGAATCGACACTTGTTGTCTTTTTGAATTTGTGAGATTCCGGGCAGGCATTTGCCCGGCAAGCGAAAGGAGCACTAAAAATGCTGGAGGAAATTGCCTGGGAATACGGAATGACGGAGGCCTCCTTGAGGTTTCTCATCAGGCGCGGGATTATCCAGGAAGATTTGACCGAAAAAAATCTGGATTTTCTTTCTGATTTGGGCAAAATATGGCAGGATCTGGCCTGGCTGAAGATGAGTCTCCGGAGGCGGATCAAGTCAAAGGCACTAAGGGAGAAATTTATCCAGGAGCTGGACCTGACCAAGCCGGAGCGCTATGTCCTGAACAGATACCTGAACGCTAAGTGGCGGCTTTCCCTCGACCAGCTCTCCAAAGAAGTTTCATTTTACTATAGGCTGCCGGAAAACGTAGCAAGAGGGATCGTCATGAAGATGCGGAGGCGGGCCTATATGGCAAGGTACAGGCAAAAGCCGGGTAAGAACGGGCAGAAAATGCCCCAGGTTGAGCGCCAGGCGGCCACCCGGCAGGGCGGCCGCCGCTCCATCGAGGATCAGCTTGCAGCCACCAGAAACTATTTTGGGTTCTAGCCATAAGGCTGTTTCATATAGGGGGCCGCCACCCTATTATCCCCTATGAATACGAATTTCATTCGTTTCATCATCTTCATAGACATACTCAAGCCGGGATTTCCTTGAACCAGCAGCAACAGGCTCATCCAGTGAGCATTCATAGACCGGCGGAAGGCCCCTTCCCGCATATTGGAGAGTCCTGAACAGATAATTAAGAAATGAGCCCGTGTAACGATAACGGCGTATACATCTTTCGAGGTTTTTTTGGATTTCTTCGCCGTAGCCCTGCCACCGTGACATGAAACGATAGCGCTCAATCCAGCCGTCAATAGTGTACCCGACCAGTTTCATGGCCTCTTGCTTTGCCGATAGATTCCCGTACTGGGCAAGGCGGACAAGAGAAATGCTGATCATGTTCCGTATCAGTCTGTCGCCTTGCTCAGAAGGAACAAGAAAGACGTAGAGTTTGTCCTGATATTTATTGAGAACCGCATCCACTTCGGAGGGGTCTTCATAAGGCGCCGGACTGTTTGCTTTGCGCCCCGGCATCCAGCGGCGCTGAAATTTCTTCTCCAGGGCAAAGGTGACCCGGTCCCAGTCTATGCGGCCGGTTTCCGTTCTGATATTTTTGCAAATGAACCGGTAACACTGCGGAGCGTGTTTTAGCACCCAGAAACTGCTGAATGTATCAGGGTCCTTCTCGACCAAGGTCCTATTAAGAATCCCGATTGCCTGGTCAAAATCCATGGCGGCTAGTTTAACTGAAACCCAAACAACAAAGGCCGTTGACGTGCGGCCGCCCGGTAGGGCGGCCGCAATCCTTGCCTTTCGGCATTTTTCCCTTATAAAACAAAGAGAAAACACTTGACAGCGACTGCCGACAAAGGGTCATAATAACTGCACCCATGGCCAAGGCTACTAACGGCGCGAATTTGGGTTTCGAGGAAAAGCTCTGGGCTGCCGCCGACAAGCTCAGGGGGCATATGGATGCCTCAGAATACAAGCACGTCGTCCTCGGCCTGATCTTCCTGAAGTACATCTCGGACGCCTTCGAGGAAAAATATGAGGAGCTTAAGGCCCTGCAGGCGACTGAATATGCCGATCCTGAAGAGCGGGATGAGTACGTGGCAGCCAATATCTTCTGGGTGCCAAAAGAGGCCCGCTGGGCAAGACTTCAGGCGGGGGCCAAACAGCCCACTATCGGCAAACTCCTTGATGATGCGATGGTCGCTATCGAGAAGGAAAACCCAAAGCTCAAAGGTGTTTTGCCGAAGGATTTTTCCCGCCCTGCGCTCGACAAGCACCGTCTGGGCGAGCTGATCGACCTTATAGGGACAATCGGCCTGGGGGATAAGGAAAGCCGCTCCAAGGACATCCTGGGGCGCGTTTACGAATACTTCCTGGGAAGGTTTGCTGCTGCCGAGGGTAAAGGAGGCGGCGAATTCTACACCCCTCAGTGCGTCGTAAAGCTGCTTGTGGAGATGATAGAGCCTTATAAGGGGCGTATCTTCGATCCATGCTGCGGCTCTGGCGGCATGTTCGTTCAGTCTGAGGAGTTCGTAAAGGTCCACGGCGGCCGGGTTGGCGATATCGCCATATATGGCCAGGAGTCTAACCCCACAACCTGGCGGCTTGCCATGATGAACCTTGCCATCCGGGGCATAGACGTCAACCTGGGCGGCCAGAATGCCGACAGTTTTCATAACGACCTGCACAAGGACCTTAGGGCGGACTTCATCCTGGCGAATCCTCCGTTTAACATGAGTGACTGGGGCGGCGAGCGCCTGCGCGAAGACGCCCGTTGGAAATACGGCACCCCTCCGGCCAATAATGCAAATTACGCCTGGATTCAGCATTTCATCTATCACCTTTCGCCAGCGGGCATAACCGGTTTCGTAATGGCCAACGGCTCCATGTCCACAAGCACAACCACTGAGTTCGGGATCAGAAAAAGCATCGTAGAAGCCGACCTCGTGGACTGCATGATCGCTCTCCCAGGCCAGCTTTTTTATACGACTCAGATTCCGGTATGCCTCTGGTTTCTGGCGCGAAACAAGAAGAACGGAAAATTCCGCGACCGCCGGGGGCAGACCCTCTTCATAGATGCCCGGAAGATGGGCACTCTTGTTGACCGCATCCACAAGGAGCTTTCAAACGAAGAGATAGCAAAGATTGCCACCGCCTATCACGCCTGGCGCGGTGAAAAGGTGGCAGGAAAATACGAGGACATCCCCGGCTTCTGTAAAAGCGCAAAAACTGAGGAAATCAGAGAGCACGGCCATGTGCTAACGCCCGGCCGCTATGTCGGGGCCGAAGCCGCCGAGGATGACGGCGAGCCGTTTGAAGAGAAAATGAAGAGGCTGACAACGCAACTTCATGATCAGTTTGCCGAGTCGGACAAGCTTGAAGCAACCATAAAGAAGAACCTGAAGAGGCTTGGGTATGGTGGGTGAAAAGATAAGGTCTCCCTACGGGACATTTCCTTCCACCTACAGATGTGCTCGACTGGCTGACGTGTGCGTGGAAGAAGGTGGGGTTCAAACTGGGCCGTTTGGTAGCCAACTCCATCAGCGAGACTATGTTTCGGTAGGCACCCCTATCATTACCGTTGAGCATCTCGGAGAGAATCGCATTATTCATCAAGACCTGCCGAAAGTATCTAAGGAAGACAAAAAACGACTCTCTCGATACGTCCTTCAATTGGGTGACATCGTTTTTAGCCGTGTCGGCTCTGTCGATTTACGGGCTTTGGTTAGAGAGGATGAGGTTAGTTGGCTCTTTTCTGGTCGTTTACTCCGTGTGCGACCCAAGCGCGATCTGATAGATTCTGATTATCTTTCGTGGTTTTTTGGTTTGCCGTCGTTTAGAGAATATATTCGACAAATCGCTTTCGGGGCTACAATGCCCTCTCTCAATACAAAAATAATGAGCGACCTGCCAGTATGTTTCCCTTCAATAGATGAGCAGCGTGCCATTGCCCAAATTCTCGGCTCACTGGATGACAAGATAGACCTTAACCGGAAGATGAATGAGACCTTGGAGGCGATGGCAAGGGCGATATTCAAGTCCTGGTTCGTGGATTTTGACCCCGTCCGCGCGAAGGCTGAAGGCCGCGACCCCGGTCTGCCTAAAGAAATTGCCGATCTATTCCCGGATCAATTCCAAGACTCAGAGCTTGGGGAGATTCCAAAGGGGTGGGAGATAAAAACCATCGGTGATCTGGCAGACATTGTCGGTGGAAGCACGCCGAGTACTAAGGAATCTGCATACTGGGAAGGTGGCATTCACTATTGGGCAACCCCAAAAGATTTATCAGCGCTGACCGTTCCGGTACTCCTCAGTACCGAAAGACGTATCACAGATGCGGGTCTCTCTCAAATCAGTTCTGGCCTGCTTCCCTCAGGCACAGTGTTGCTTTCTTCTCGTGCTCCAATTGGGTACTTGGCCGTAACCGAAGTTCCTGCAGCAATAAATCAGGGCTTCATTGCGATGAAACCGAAGATGAATGTGCCAAATCTCTTTTTACTCTTGTGGGCGCATTCTGCGCATGGGGAGATTTTGAGTCGTGCTAATGGCTCAACATTTCTTGAGATCAGCAAATCAAATTTCCGCCCAATTCCTATAATTACTCCGCCTGGCTCCGTATTTAAAGCATTTGGCCACCTTGCAAAGCCGATTTACCAAAAGCTCGTTAATAACGAGCATGAAACTCGCAATCTCGGCATAATCCGCGATTCTCTTCTGCCTAGGCTCATTTCTGGCGAACTGCGGACAAAAGAGTCGAAACCGATTGTGAAAAAAGTCGAGGTTATTAATGTTGCAACAGCGGGTAAGAAACACGCGTCGCCTCAATTCCAGGAAGCCATTCTGATTTCTGCTTTAGTGCGGGCATTATCTGATAATAAATTTTCTTTAAGCCGCTATCGTTATACGAAATTCAGCTATTTCATACATCGAAAAATGGGAGATGATGTGCTGGGTTCATATCTTAAAAAGGCAGCTGGGCCATATAATCCAAAAACCAGGTATGAGGGACCTGAAAGCATTGCCATTAAACATAAATATATTAGCCTGAAAGGGCAGGATCATTTTGCAATTGGAGCCAATGTAAATGACATTGATAAGTATTTTCAGAATTATAATTTTAAAGAGGCATTTACATGGGCGATTAAAAAATTCAAATACGTCAAAGATGTTGAATTAGGCCTCCTGGCGACAGTTGATCGTGCCGTTCTCGATCTTCAAACGCAAAAAAAACCCGTAAGCAGCAAAAGCATACGAGAATTCATCGGGAGCCACGATGAATGGGCTCCGAAGCTGAATCAACCCGTTTATACTGAATTTAATATCAGCAAATCTTTAAGGGAATTAAGAAACTACTTTCCGAAAACCTACAGAGGAGTTTGAAAAAATAAGCATAACATCAAGGAAGAAATAGAACATGTCAAAACAACATTTTGAATTTGAACTTTATAGAATCAATATTGTTCAAGGTTACTTGATGTTATTTGAAGAGATGAATAAACAGATAAAAACAGACCAGGATATTGTTAACATTCTAAAGCAGGCCATCAAGCCGGAGTTTAAGACGATCTCCTCAGGACCGAAAAATAGATTCGAATGGGCAATTAGAGATTTTGTCCAGTATTATCATCAGCGCCAAGGGGGTAGCGATGTTTATGGGATTACGCTTGCCAAGTCGGTAATTGAAACCGCTGGTGAGACTGTAACTGATACGGGCATTGAAGATAGCATTTCAGGATTAGAGCCGCCTCTGGCGGACACCTGCCGACTATTCTTCTATATGAAGCGGCACTTGGTGATTATTGAACGGCGCAGTGCAATTATCAATAGCCGTTGGCGTCAAGCCCTGGAAGAAATTTTAAAAGCGGTTGCGCGCGCATTACAATATTCTGGATGGATTGAGTTTGAACCCATTCCTCGGCACGAAGAGATTATTGAAGCGTTCAAGTCCTTTGAACGTCTGACCCGCTTACGTGTTATCCTTCGCTTACCCAATCCAGAAATGTCCCGGTATTCAGCTCAATTATATAAAGAAATGGAAGAGGGTGCTATTCGTGAGTACCTACAAGACATGAAAAATCCAACTGGTCTCAATAAAGAAAAAGGGAAACTTCCCCATGCAACTACTGAGATTGCTGCATCAGGTTATAAACGTGGAGATGTTACCATGGAAGGACTGCGCAATGGCAAGAGGGATGCCATTAAGACAGGTAGCGCAGCCGCTCGCGGGCAGGTCGATGCACTACGAGATTACGTACGAGGAATGAAAGATGTAGCAAATACGAAAGAAGCTCAACGAGTTACTTCCGCTATTCTGGATGAAATTGACAGAATTGCTGCTCCTCCGAGCGAGGATCCTAACGAATGAAGAAAAGCAGTATTGTTATTTCTTGGGCATACGCAATCGAGCTTCTTCTGGTATGCCTTATTTACGGCAGCATGATGATAATCATAGGAACTGGCCGTCTTGTAGGGGTTTTACAAGACGATTGGACCACCTTTTCGGCCATTGCCGGCGGTTTATTTGCAGGTGGTTTAGCAGTTCTTCTTTATATAGCTCAAATGCTAGACTCAGATTTCGGCAGATATCTTCGCTGGCGAAAAGCTGATAACCATTATTTGCGGGCATATCAAATTCAGGTTGTCCTATTCCTGATAGCCGCAGGACTGCCGATAGCTGCTGCTTTTGGGAAAAATAATATTGTGGCACATAGTGCATGGCTGATATTTTTGTATGCCCTTATCAATGGGCTCACCATCGTACAAAATACTGTGGAAATCATTAGACTCCGTCAAAAATTTATGGCCGAATACGATACTATCAAAGCGCAGATGGGGCAAGAATAGAAATATATGAAACACAAACGTATAAAGCCAGCAGTTGTTGCTTGGCTCAAAGCCAGCGATACCAAATTCGTCACTCTCGGCATAATGATAATGGATTCTCTGAAATTACTGAAAGGCGTAGAATGACCCGCTACGACACCTCTGGTCTTGTAGAGGCCCAATACGAGCCGGGGTCTCGCGGCCGCGTCCTCAAAAACAAGCTCGGAATCAAGAGCAAGAAGGAGATGGACAGGGCGGAGTTTGAGGCGCAGCTTCTGGCATTAAAAAGGCTTGCCGGAATGTTCAACATTACGCACAGGTTCACTGCCAAAGACATTTGCCGCATTCATAAAGTCTGGCTTGGCGATATATATGAATGGGCGGGCAAGTACAGGCGCGTCAATCTCAGCAAAGGGGAGTTCCCGTTTGCCGGGGCTGCACAGATTCCCAGGCTCATGCAGGATTTCGAGCGGGCAGAACTTAAGAAAAACACTCCTTGTAATTTCAAAACCCTTGAGGAGACAGCAAGAGCAATCGCCACGGTGCATGTAGAGCTTGTGCTGATCCATCCATTCAGGGAAGGCAACGGCAGGGCCGCCAGACTACTTGCAGACCTGATGGCGATGCAGGCAAATTATCCTCCGTTGGATTATGGGAGCATCAAAGGGAAAAAGAGACAGGCATACTTTCATGCGATACAGGAAGGATTGAACCGCAATTACGAGCCGATGACTGATATCTTTATTAGCGTATTGCGGAGGACTTTGAGACGGAGCGGAGAGCAGAAGACTTCTTCTCCTCTTCCTCCATAACAGTCGGCATGGCGGTCTTTATATGAACGCTCTCGATGGCGCTCGAAGTGGAGACAGAAGTAAAAATGAGATGCTTTGACTCATCAGGGTCTCTAAGATACGGGTTGGTTTCAAGCAAGGATTTTTTATGCATACTAAATTATACTACGCGGAAGATGTTTATTTGCCATAAGAAAAGAGCACGCCCTGTGGGTGTGTGCCCTCTGGCTATTGCCCACCTACGGAGGGGAACGCCAGAGGAACCCACAGCGGTCTTACCGCTCAGTTATATAGTTACAGTAGCTGGCGATAATTGTCAATACCGAACAGGCCCGGTGGCTTGATGCATAAAATCACCGAATCCGCCCTCGAAGATACCGCCCTCTCCTGGCTCAAGAACCTGGGCTACGATGTCCTTTTTGGGCCGGACATAGCCGGAGATGGCCTTTTCCCTGAGCGGGACCTGGCCGCAAATTATACTGACGTGGTCCTGGCCGGAAGACTCCGCGAAGCCCTCAAGACAATTAACCCGAATATTCCGGGCGAAGCCATCGAGGACGCTATAAGAAAAGTTACCCGTACAGAAAGTCCCAGCCTTGTTGAAAACAACCGCCGCTTCCACCGGATGCTTACCGACGGGGTAGACGTTTCTTATATGGCCGATGGACGCGAAATCCACGATAAGGTCTGGCTGGTAGATATAGACGATCTGGCTAATAACGACTGGCTGGCGGTGAACCAATTCACAATTGTTGAGGGCCAGAAGAACCGCCGGCCGGACATCCTCATATTCATAAACGGTCTTCCACTTGCAGTTATCGAACTGAAGAACCCCGCTGATGAGAAGGCCACAATAAAACATGCCTACAATCAATTGCAAACCTATAAACAGGACATTTCGAGTCTCTTTACATTTAACGAGCTGATGGTCGCCTCGGACGGCCTTGAAGCCCGAATGGGAACTCTCAGCGCCAACTGGGAGAGGTTCATGCCATGGCGGACCATTGACGGCGCTGATGTGGCCCCGCCTGGGTCAGTGCAGCTTGAAGTACTTTTAAAAGGGGTATTTGAGAAGAAGCGGCTATTTGACCTCGTCCTAAACTTTGTCGTCTTCGAGGACGACGGGGCGCAGGTTACCAAAAAAATTGCCGCATACCACCAGTATCATGCCGTGAACAAGGCCATCGGCTGCACATTGTCTGCGGCCGGGATTTCCGCCAAAATGGACCTGCTTTATGGCAGGTTCCCGGACATGGACGAGGGGAATCCGTTTTCAGCAAAGGAGGAAGCAGAGCCATTCAGCCTTGATACAAGGAGTTTCGGCGACCGCCGCATAGGTGTAATCTGGCACACTCAGGGGAGCGGCAAGAGCCTTCTGATGGCCTTCTATGCCGGGAAGATTATCAGGCATCCGGCCATGAAAAACCCGACATTGGTTGTGATCACCGATCGCAACGACCTTGACGATCAGCTTTTCGAGACATTCTCCGGGTGCAAGGATTTGCTCAGGCAGACTCCGGTGCAGGCGGAAAACCGGGCGCATATCAGGGAACTGCTGAAGGTGGCCTCGGGCGGGGTAATATTTACCACTATTCAGAAATTCCTGCCCGAGACAAAAGGCGGCGACTATCCGGCCCTTTCCGAGCGGAGAAATATTGTTGTTATTGCCGACGAAGCGCATCGGAGCCAATATGACTTTATCGACGGCTTCGCCAGGCATATGCGGGACGCCCTGCCCAACGCATCATTTATCGGTTTTACCGCAACTCCGCTGGAGCGTGGCGACCGGAGCACCCCGGCGGTCTTCGGCAATTATATCGACACTTATGACATTCTGCGGGCTGTTGAGGACGGTGCCACCGTGCCCATCTATTATGAGGGACGGCTTGCCAGACTTGAGCTATCCGAGAAAGAGAAACCAAAGCTGGATCCCGAATTCGAGGAGATTACCGAGGGGGAAGAGGAATCCGAAAAGCAAAAATTGCGGTCTAAGTGGGCCAGGCTTGAGGCCATGGTCGGAACGGGAAAGCGAATCGGGCTGGTGGCACAGGATTTAATTACGCATTTTGAGCGTCGTCTTGAGGTCCTGGAAGGCAAGGCGCTCGTTGTCTGCATGAGCCGGCGTATATGCGTGGATATGTATAACGCAATCGTGAAGCTAAGGCCGGAATGGCATAATCCAGACGATGACAAGGGGGCCGTCAAGATTGTTATGACCGGTTCGGCTTCTGATCCTGTAGCCTGGCAACAACATATTCGCAATAAGGCGCGCCGTGAGGCGCTTGCCAAAAGATTCAAGGACCCGAATGATCCACTAAAGCTGGTCATTGTGCGCGATATGTGGCTTACAGGTTTTGACGTGCCCTGCTTGCACACAATGTATGTGGACAAACCCATGCAGGGCCATGGGCTGATGCAGGCAATTGCACGAGTGAACCGGGTTTTCAAAGACAAGCCGGGCGGCCTGGTTGTGGATTATCTGGGCCTGGCCGACCAGCTCAAACGTGCCCTGGCGGATTACACCGAAAGCGGAGGGCGTGGAAAGGCCGCCACTGGCCAGGAAGAAGCGGTCGCCATGATGCTCGAAAAGTACGAGATTGTCTGTGCTATGTACCACGGTTTTGACTACATGCCATATCTGCGGGCCAAGGCGGCAGGTCGTATGGCGGGCATCGCTGCCGCGATGGAGCATATCCTTACGCTCGAAGATGGAAAGAAAAGATATCTCCAGGCAGTCGCCCTGCTTTCGAAGACTTTCGCCCTATCCGTGCCGCACGAAGAGACACAAAAAATTCGGGATGAGGTCGGGTTTTTCCAGGAAGTCAGAAGCGCTCTCGCAAAAGCCACAGTCGAGGACGGCGGGAAGACCCAGGAAGAGCTGGATACCGCAATCCGGCAACTGATTTCAAAGGCGATAGTCTCGGATGAGGTGGTTGATATCTTTGCGGCCGCAGGGCTCAAGAAACCGGACATCTCTATTCTTTCAGAGGAGTTCCTGGCAGAAGTCCGGCAGCTTCCGCAGCGAAATTTGGCCGTTGAACTGCTTCAAAAACTCATCAGAGACGAAATTAAAACACGCATGCGGAAAAATGTCGTTCAGGCACGCTCTTTTGTGGAGATGCTCGAAGAATCCATCCGGAAGTACCAAAACAGAACCATCGAGGCGGCCCAGGTCATCTCGGAATTAATAAAACTCGCCAAGGAGATGAAAGAGGCACAGAGGCGAGGAGAAGACCTCGGCCTTACAGAAGACGAAATCGCTTTTTATGATGCGCTGGAGGTCAATGACAGCGCCGTCAAGGTGCTCGGAGACGAAACCCTTATGACCATAGCAAGGGAGCTTGTCGCGGCAGTCCGCAAAAGTGTAACCATCGACTGGACAATGCGCGAGAATGCCAGGGCGCAGATTCGCGTCATGGTAAGACGCATTCTCAGGAAGTACGGCTATCCGCCTGACAAACAGGAGAAGGCCACCCAGACTGTATTGGAACAAGCGGAGGTGCTTTGTAAGGACTGGGTCGAGAATGCTGCCTGAGGAAACAAACGATCATCCATTGAGAGCGACCGGGTCAAGAGAAAAATGCATGCCGTTGGTCTTTTTATCTTTAAGACCATAAAATTATACGAGGTTTTTCGACACATATCATCTGACTCGTCTTTCTGAAAACGATGCAGAAATATTATCTGCATCAAACATCCATACGGGCTCAGTGGGATTGCTCCCTTGCAGGGGCGGTGAAGCTGCCTCTGCGGCACCAGAAAGTTATCGGTTCCTGACCGGCCTCAGTCAGCAAATGCCGTCGATGTCTGCACGAGGCAGCATCAGTTATCGTGGAGCTGCCGGCCAGGGCAGATAATGTCAAAACACCCCTTCCATATCTTTATGACGGGTGGCGGCTACCAACCAGACTGGCGGGCTTTATGCCCAGATAGTTTGCGGGTCTTGCCGCCACCTGTCAGCCAAAAAGCTTTACCTCGTTGAATGGGACCCCTTCCTTTAGCATATGAAAGGTGGCGTTAGCTATCTTGTGGGCCAGAATGCAGTTGGCCACCATGTTTGCAGCATTGCCTTTGCTCCTTCTTCTATTTGCATGTCTGTCCCTGAACTTTCTGATTGCCGGATACCTGACCGCAAACGTTGGCGGCCTGTGTAAATGCGAATTTCAGGTAATGGTTGCCTTGCTTCCTTCCTCTACCCTTTCTGACCTTATCAGCGGACTGGGCAATTCCCGGCACCAGACGGCAGTATGATGCGAATTGCCTGGCGTCCTTGAATCTCCCGATGTCGCCTATCTCGTAATAGATCATCAGGCCAAGCACATACTTCACCCCTGGAAGCGTCAACAGGAGCCTGAACCTGGGATCCTCCAGCGTAATAGCCTTTAAACGAGAATCGATTTCGTCAATCTGCCTGGTCAGCAGGCTGATCCTCTCCAGCGTCATTATGCAGTAATCATTCAATTCCCGGGGAATCGGCATGCTGCCGATGTCGGAAGGCAAGAGATGTTTCAAATCGTTACCATTCATGGTATTGAGGTTATATTTCATGAACTGCACACGGAGGCTCGAATAGCATTCAGCCCTCTGCTGAACAAGTCCTGTCCTTCTCCTTAAGAGATCCCTTAAAGGTCTTTTCTCCTTCGGGTAGATGTACGCCTCCGGGAGTTCACCCATCCTGAGGAGTTTCGCCAGCTTAAAAGCGTCCCTTCTGTCGGTCTTTACCTTCGCCCCCGTTATCATGTATAAGCCCAGCGTGTGCGCAAGCCTTACATCGTAGCCAGCATCCTTAAGCCCGTCAACGAGCCAGTACCAGTTGATAGTGCATTCAATGGCAACCCGCACGTCCTTGCCGAAAGGATCGAGGAATTCAAGGATGAGTGGAAGTTCGTTATAGAGATTTCCCTCCTTCATCTTTTTCCCGTCCCCATCGATGATACAAAACTGCGACTTCTTTGCATGCAGATCGATTCCACAGTAAAATGTCATCGCGGCCTCCTTTGAGTGATATTTCTGAATGCGATCGATTATCACATCCAGAGGAGGTCGCTCTCAATAATTATCAGACGATCAAACGATCAAGCCCTCCCGGGCAACAAACGGCGTTTTCAACAAACCAACAAACCCGGCTTCCCTTATGGCATCTGAAGACATCGAAAAACAACTAAAAGTAGCGCTTGAGGAATGCGCTCGCCTGAAAGAAGAAAACAGAAAGCTCAGGTCTCTCCTGGGCATCCGAGAAGAAAAGCCTAAACTCCCTGTCGTTGAGAAATTATCCACAAAAGATAAGATTACGCTTTTTCGAAGTCTTTTCCGGGGACGGGAAGACGTTTATCCCGTGAGATGGGAAACAAGGACATCGAAATCCGGTTACTCTCCCGCGTGTGCTAACGAATGGAGGCGGCCTCTTTGCATCAAACCGAGGATAAAGTGTGCAGACTGCGAAAACCGGGAGCTTATCCTCGTGACCGATGAAGTAATTCAAAACCACCTTACGGGGAAGCATACTATTGGCGTTTATCCGCTCCTTCCGGATGAGACATGCTGGTTTTTAGCTGTGGATTTTGACAAGGCTGCATGGAAGGAAGATGCTGCGGCGTTTCTAAAGACCTGTGAGGAGATTGGCGTTCCAGCGGTGCTTGAGCGGTCCCGTTCGGGCAATGGGGGCCATGCCTGGATGTTTTTCGGTTCCCTAATACAAGCGGTCCTGGCCCGGAAACTTGGTTCGGCCATCCTTACATACACTATGGAAAGACATCCCCAGGTGGGCCTTGATTCTTACGACAGGTTCTTCCCGAGCCAAGACACAATGCCAAAAAGGGGATTCGGAAGCCTAATTGCTCTTCCGCTACAGAAAATGCCGAGAGACAAAGGAAACTCTATTTTCCTCGATAAGGACTTTAATCCATATCCAGACCAATGGGCCTTTCTTTCGGGCATAAAGAAAATGCAGAAGGAAGAGGTTGAAGCAATCGTATACGAAGCCCAGCGTAACGGAAAAATCATAGGAGTCCGAATGAGCCTGACCGAAGACGGAAATGAAGACCCTTGGACTCTGCCGCCATCAGGCAAAAAGGTTGAAAAAACGGTTGAAGGGCCGTTCCCCGAAAAAATCGGCCTTGTTACAGGGAATATGGTCTATGTCGAGAAAAAGGGCCTGCCCCCTGCTATGGTCAATGAACTTATCCGTATAGCGGCCTTTCAGAACCCGGAATTTTATAAAACTCAGGCCATGCGCTTATCGACTTACGGCAAGCCGAGGATAATATCGTGCGCCGAAGACTTCGATAAGTATATTGGGCTCCCTCGTGGATGCATAGACGAGGCTCTTGAGCTTCTGAAGGTCCACGGCATCAGGGCCGATATCAGGGATGAGCGGTTTCCGGGAACGCCGATTGAGGCGGCTTTCAATGGCGAGCTTCGACCCATGCAAAAAGAGGCCGTCTATGAGCTTTTAAAGCACGATATCGGCGTACTTAGCGCGCCCACTGCCTTCGGCAAGACCACAATGGCAGCCTATATTATTGCGAAGCGGAAGATAAACACGCTCGTCCTCGTTCATAGAAGGCTTCTTATGGACCAATGGTATGAACGGCTGAAAACGTTCTTAAACACGGATTCTATCGGCAGGATAGGAGGCGGAAAGGATAAGAGGACCGGCCTTATTGATGTGGGCATGATTCAAAGCCTTAGCCATAAGGGAATAATTAAAGACATTGTGGCCGAATACGGCCAGGTCATAGTTGACGAGTGCCATCACGTTTCCGCTTTCAGCTTCGAACAGGTGCTGAAGCAGGTAAAGGCGAAATATGTCATAGGGCTGACGGCCACGCCTGTCAGGAAAGACGGCCATCATCCAATAATCATAATGCAATGTGGACCGGTCCATTTCCGCGTGGATGCAAGAAAACAGGCCCGTGAGAGGCCGTTTGAGCATGTGGTTATTCCGCGGCATACAAGCTTCCGGGCGCCTGAAGGGGAAGTGGATGGTATACAGCCGATCTATGCGGCTATGATGAGGGATAAACAAAGAAACGACCTCATATTTGATGATCTGTTAAGCGCCCTGGAAGATGGTTGCTCACCGCTTCTCCTTACCGAGAGGACGGAACACGTCGACGAGTTCGCCGAAAGGCTAAAAGGTTTTGCCAAGAATGTAATCGTGCTTAAAGGCGGCACTGGGAAAAAGCAGCGGAAGGCGTTGGCCGAGCAGATGGCCGCCATCTCGGACGAAGAAGAGAGGGTGCTTATTGCAACAGGGAGGTACATTGGGGAGGGATTTGACGATGCCCGGTTAGATACCCTCTTTTTGGCCATGCCGATTTCATGGCGCGGAACACTTCAGCAGTATGCCGGCCGTCTTCACCGGCTTCATGACAACAAAAAAGTGGTCCAGATTTATGATTATGTGGATGATAATATGCCCATGCTCATGCGCATGTACAAGAAGAGGCTTACAGGTTATAAAGCAATTGGATATTCGATTTTGGAAATGGGGGAAGCCGACCAATCCGAAGCGTGATAAAATCGTGATAAACCGCAGCCAAAATCATCTAAAAACATAGCGTTCTATCGAAATATCCGAAAAACCTAACTCCCTTATTTTTAAGCTTTTTCCGGTATTTTCAAGCACTTGCTTAGTCCCGTTTAAATTTCTACGAATCCGCAGGTCGGGGGTTCGAATCCCTCTGGGCGCGTTTCAACTTCCCGGCCGCAATTAAGCTCGGTGCTGCTTTCTCTGGAGTTTTACGACCAGACGCATATCGAGAGCGTCGGCGATCTTTTTCAGCGTCTCGACGGTGGCCTTTGCGAACCCTCCCCTTTCAAGCCTTGAAAGCGCCGGCTGCTTTGTCCCGATCCTCCGGGCAAGCTCTTCCTGAGAAATCCCGGCCCTCTCCCGAGCCTTTATCATGCTCTCCAGCAGCTCGAACTCGGCGTCGAGGGCGTCCCATGCCTTTTTGAACTCGGGGTTTTTCATCCGCGCCGAGATATCTTCCTCAAGGGTCATGCCCCTTACATATTTACCTTTCATTGGCCTCCCCTAAAATTTTTTGATGAAATCCTGTTTCGTCAAAATCCGGATGACGATCACATACTCGCCTTTCCACTGAAAGACAACCCTATAAGCGCCAATTCTCAACCTGTAAAGGTCTTTATATCCCCGCAGCTTCTTTACGTGCTTGCCGTCAGGAGAAGGATCGCTTTCCAGCCCCGGGCAACCCTCCATAATCCGCTCATATTCATTGGTGGAAAGGCCGTCGGCATCCCTGGCCGCCTTGTTTAGGAAATGAACTTTATGCTTTCCTGGCACGCTTCAGGCCCCGCCTGGCCAGCATTTCATCGATGGGGATGGTTCTGCCTCCCTCCTTCAACTCCTTTAAACCTTCCTCAATCTTCTTCCTTATCGAGGGGCTATGCTCTATCATGTAATCCTCAAAAGCGTCCTCGTCCAATGGATAGATCACCGCTACCGGCTTGCCACGCTTCGTGATTATGACGTCCTCCCCCTTTTCGGCAAGGCTCACAAGAGAGGAAGCATCTCTCTGAAGCTCTTTGATGTTTGCGAATTTCATTTTCCACCTCACATATGTACTTTTATATATACTTTAAGATATTCCCTTGTGAGATGTCAATTGTGCAGTAAATGTGCACCTGGCAGGATAAAACAGGGGATGACACCGGGCAAGATGCCATCCCCTGAGCATAAGATTTTCAGCAATATCACACAGCAAGGGACAAGAGAGAAAGGCCGGAGGCCGGTGGGCCGGTTTTTTATCCGCCCTTTCCCGCCGCGTACATGAGGCCGCCCGTTATCAGCGCCTGTATGAACCATCCGAGTATGGAGACGGCGGCGGCCCGCCATGCGCTCGTGTAATCAAGCGCCTGCCGGACGGCTATCACCATGGCGGCTGTCATCCAGACGGCGGCAACAAGAAAGACAAGACCTGTCATATGGGGGATTACGCCAAGCGCCCTGATGATGCCCGGGGCGGCCGCGAAGCCCGCGGTCCGCAGCAGCGCTGGCAAATCCGGGCTGGTCCGGGGCTCCGGCAGGATTTTGGCCCCTATCACGTACACCAGCAATGACCAGATAAACCAGCTCAGGAATGCGGAGGCAGTCGAAACCACTATGCCGGCCGGCCCTCCCCTTGGGATCGACCCCACTCCGGCCGCAATGCTGGAGAGCGCCACGACGGCAATCGCCTGGCCCATGGCATCCCTGTCGGCCTTGATCTCATCATAAAGTTTTGTCTCCAGGCGGACGGCAAGGAGCATTCGTCTTATAAAATAGCGCATCCCCCTCCCCCTTCCACTCACATCATGGCGGCTGAAAAAAGGACCGGGCCCCAAAAAAAATGAAGGTCCGCCGGATGATGTCCGGAGGGGCCTTCAAGCTTTCCAGGGTCCGGTCCTTTTCCGGCTTTTATTGCCATCTAAAAAAAACGGGGCAAGCAGGAAAAGAAGGGTGGCTACTTTTTTTCCTTGCACAGGCAGTACCAGAGCTTTGGCACGTTCCTCGTGGACTGCGAGCTCGGCACGGCGTAGCAACTGTACTGATGATAGCTCTCGGCCACCTGGTTGCAGGTGCACTGCGCATCGAAATGCGATGTGGGGTCTTCAGTCTCAAAGAGCTGAGTTTGCGTGCCTGAAAGAATAGGAACGGAGCCCGGCTTGCAGATCTTGCCCGCCTCGGGTTCGGAGCCGCCATTTTGCGCGTAAACCGCCGCCGCGAAACCTAATGCAAAAACAAGTGCCAGAAGAAAAATCCCCATCCTCTTCATTTTCGTTCTGCCTCCTTTTCCCTTTGGAATTTATACGCAGCCGTTTTTAAAGCGCGGACCCGTAAGGGCCCGCGCCAAGAGCTTTCGTCCTTTTATTTGCAATCGCAGTACCACATGTTCGTGCCGGTGCCCGCTTCCGCCGTGCAAGAGCTCTTGCCGTTTTGAGCGGCCACCTGATCGCACATCTTCTGCGCATCTGCCTTGGAAGCGGCCGTAAATTCACCGGTCTTGTCGTCGGTCAGCGTGGGCGCAGTTGCGCCCGGGGCGTTTTCCATCCCGCCGCCTTCCATCTGGGCAACGCGGACCTGCTGATTGATGATGCTGCCTGTGCTGTGTTCATAAGAGCCGGGGGTGTTGGAAGTCCCGCCGCCGGGGGTGTTTTCCATTCCGCCGCCATTGTCTCCCTCGGCCAGGAGGAAGTGGGAGGCGCCGCGGACCTGCTGATGCTCATAGGGTTTCGGGGTGTTGGAAGTCCCGCCGCCGCCCGGGGTGTTCTCCATCCCCTGGTCCGGCTGGCCCGAGCTTTCATCCTGGGCCAGGCCCGTCATCGCGCCCAGGAAAAGCGCAAGCGCGAAGACAAGCGCTGTTACGATGGCAAATCTTGTTTTCATAGCTTCTTTTCTCCTTTTTTGATGTTTCAGCCTCTCCGGAGTCAACTATCCTCCGGCCTTCCGGAATAAACAATTGTTTTGCCGGTTTTGCACCACCTCCCGGGGTTTTGGAGTTTTTTGGGATGGGGACTTTGGGAAATGCTCTCGCAGCTCGAGCCTTTTTAATTTTTGAAACCCTTATCCACCTTTTATCAGACCGGCAGTATGGTGTCAAGGGGGAAATCTGACGCAGGCCCCGTGTTGAACGTATTTGCAGGCATCTGCCTGTTCCTGGAGAGAAGCGAAGAGCGGACGGATCACGGCGGGCCGCATCCTGACAATGGCTTTATACTCGCCCTTGGCGGCAGTCCCCGAAGGCGGGACAGATGCCCCGCTAACGGTATTTCCGGGACGCGCCGCGCGTTGACAACCCCCTCCCTCCCTGATAGACTGGCTTAGGGAAAAATGGCTGAAAAGACCATTGAGACCTTTGAGGTAAAGCGTCTTGAAATCCTCGACGATGAGGGCAACGCGGACAAGGCCCTTATGCCATCCCTGACCGCAGGCGGCATCAGGAACATTTACGAGGGCATGCTGCTGGCAAGGGCGTTCGACGAGCGCGCCCTCAGTCTCCAGCGTGAAGGCCGGCTCGGCACCTACGCCTCCATCCGCGGGCAGGAAGCGGCCCAGGTGGCAAGCGCCCTTGCCGCGGAAAAATCCGACTGGATATTCCCTTCCTTCAGGGAGACGGGCGTGCACATCGCCGCCGGATATCCGGTGCATCAGCTCTTCCAGTACTGGTCCGGGGACGAGCGCGGGATGAGGTGTCCGGACGATCTCAACGTGTTTCCTGTCTGCATCCCGGTGTCGACCCATCTTCCCCACGCAGTCGGAGCGGCAATCGCCATGAAGTTAAAAAAACAAAAGAGCGCCGCCATCGTCTATTTCGGCGACGGCGCAACCTCCAAGGGGGATTTCCACGAGGCCTTCAACATGGCGGGCGTCTTCAGGGCGCCCGTGGTCTTCATATGCCAGAACAACCAGTGGGCTATCTCCGTGCCGCTGTCAAGACAGACGGCCGCGAAGACCCTTGCCCAGAAAGCCCTGGCATACGGTTTTTCCGGCATCCAGGCGGACGGCAACGACGCATTTGCCGTTTACAGGGCGGCAAGCGAGGCCCTGTATAAAGCCAGGGAGGGCGGGGGGCCTTCTTTTATCGAGTGCCAGACATACAGGATTTCCGACCATACCACGGCCGACGACTCGTCCCGCTACCGGCCGGCCGGCGAGGTCGAATACTGGAAGGCGAAAGACCCCTTAAAGAGACTTAAATCATACATGGAAAAAGAGGGCCTCCTCACGGAGGACTACCAGAAGCAACTGGAGGGAAAAAACGAAAGAACGCTCGATGAGGCCTTCCGCGAGATGGAGCGGATCGGGCCGCCTCCGCCTTCGGAGATGTTCGCCTACACATTCAGGCAGCCTTCCCGGAGGCAGGAGATCGAGATGAGGAGCTTCGCGGATGGCGGCGGTTAACATGGTTGCCGCCCTGAACATGGCGCTGCGGCAGGAAATGGAGGCAAACCCCTCCGTCCTGGTCCTTGGCGAGGACGTGGGCGTAAACGGCGGCGTCTTCAGGGTCACCGAGGGCCTGCTCGAAAAATTCGGCGGCGAACGCGTGATGGACACCCCCCTTTCGGAGTCCGGCATTGTCGGGGCTGCCATCGGGATGGCCGCGTACGGATTTCTGCCCGTTGCCGAGATACAGTTCATGGGGTTCATCTACGGCGCCTTTGAACAGCTCGCAAGCCACGCATCGAGGCTGCGGGCCCGCAGCCGCGGACGGTTTTCCTGCCCACTGGTGGTCCGCACCCCGTACGGCGCGGGCATAAAGGCCATAGAGCTTCACTCGGAAAGCACGGAGGCCATGTTTGCCCATATCCCCGGCCTGAAGGTAGTCGTGCCTTCGGGCCCCGCAAGCGCAAAGGGGCTCCTGGCGTCCGCGATACGGGACCCGGACCCCGTCCTTTTCCTGGAGCCCACAAGACTTTACCGGATGATAAGGGAGGAGGTCCCGGAAGAGCCGTACACGATACCCATCGGCAGGGCAAGAATGGCAAAAAAAGGACGCGACCTTACCGTTATCTCCTGGGGGAGCATGCTTCACAGGGCCCTCAAGGCGGCCGAAAACTACGACGCCGATGTCATAGACCTCCAGAGCCTGAAACCCTGGGACGAGGAGGCCGTCATGGCCTCGGTCAAAAAAACCGGGCGCGCCGTGATCGTCCAGGAGGCGCCAAAAACATGCGGGTTCGCCTCCGAGGTCGCCGCCGCCATCGCGGAGGAGGCCATCGCGTGGCTCCGCGCCCCCATAATGCGCGTGGCCGCGTACGATGTGGCGCTGCCGCTGCCCAGGCTGGAGGACTTTTACATCCCGAAAACGGTCAGGATAAGAAACACGATCGATGAGGCGCTGAAATACTGAGATGGCATACGAGTTCAAGCTGCCCGACCTGGGGGAAGGCATAACGGAAGCCGAGATACGCAAATGGCTCGTTAGGGAGGGCGACACCGTCTCGGAGCACCAGAACGTCCTTGAGGTGGAAACGGACAAGGCCGTCGTTGAGATGCCGTCTCCGAAAAGCGGGACGATAATAAGGATACACAAGGAGGAAGGCGAGACCGCGAAGGTGGGCGACACCCTGATAACATTCGCGGAGGCGGAGGCCGCCGCAGCCGAAGAGGCCCCGGAGGGATTCCTTGCCGCCGGACAGATGCCTTTCGAGCCGCCGGCGAGGAAGTCCGTCACCGTAATGGGAGAACTGCCGGAGCATGAGGAAGAAGAGAAGCCCCTTCAGGCCATGCCCGCGGCAAGGCAGGCGGCCAGGGACCTGGGCATCGGCGAATCCGCCCTGAAAAAATTAAAGGGCACCGGCCCGGGCGGGGTCATCACAAAAGAGGACGTAATAAGGTTCTCCTCGAAAAAACTTTACGGGGAAGCCAGTGACGAGTTCGGCCCCGTGGAGCGCGCGCCCCTGCGGGGGCTAAGGCGGACCATCGCCAAAAACCTCAAGAAGACCCAGCAGGAGACGGTCTCCGTGACCGTCTTCGAAGAAGCGGACGTGACGGAACTATGGGAATTGCGGGAGCGGGAGAAAACGCAGCTCGAGCAGCGGGGCGTCCATCTTACGTTTCTTCCGTTTTTCATCAAGGCCGCCCAGCACGCGCTGAGAGACCACCCTCGCCTGAACGCCGCGCTCCAGGGCCCCGAGGGCAATGAAGAGGTCTTGCTGAAAAAATACATGAACATGGGCGTGGCCGTCGACACCCCGGAGGGGCTCATGGTGCCCGTCATAAGGGAAGTAGACAAAAAGACGATCGTCGAGCTTGCCTCCGAGCTTGAGGAGCTGTCGGAGCTGGCAAGACAAAGGAAGATAGCGCTTGACCGGCTCAAGGGCAACAGTTTCACCATCACCAACTACGGGCATTACGGGGGGCTCTTCGCCACCCCGGTGATAAACTGGCCGGACGTGGCGATCCTCGGCACCGGAAGGATATCCGGGAGGCCCTGGGCCGTTGGCAAGGAGGGCGGGGAAGGTAAAAGTAAAATCGCGATCAGAAGGATACTGCCGCTTTCCTTGACCTTTGACCACAGGGTGGCGGACGGGGCGGAGGCGTCCGCGTTCCTCTCGAAGGTGGTCCGGTACCTCGAGGACCCGGCGCTCATATTCGTTGAAAGCGCTTGATCCCCTTTTCAAGCCCCGGAGCATCATCCTGGTGGGGGCCTCCCACACCGGCATCAAACTGGGGGGCGTGGTCCTGAAAAACCTCCTGAAACTGCGGCCCGGCGGGGTGCGCGTCTTCCCGGTCAACCCAAAATTCAGGCGCCTCATGGGAGTAAGGTCCTACGGCACGGTCGGAGAGATAGAAGACAAGGCGGACCTGGCGATAATCATAAGGCCGGCCCCCGAGGTGCCGGGCATACTGGAACAGTTGAAGGGCCGCGCCGGTTGCGCCATCGTTGTGAGCGCGGGTTTTGCCGAGGCGGGCCGCATGGACCTCCAGAAGACCGTTCAAAAGACCGCGCGCGAGGGCGGCATAAGACTTGTAGGTCCAAACTGCATGGGCGTGCACAATAACGCCAACGGCCTCGACACCTTCATACTGCCCGCCGGGAGACTGAAGCGGCCGCGGCCCGGCGGCGTCGCCGTCGTCACACAGAGCGGCGCGGTCCTGTCGCTCATCTTCGAGGCGTTTTCACGGCCGCAATCGACGGTGGGCAGTTCCATAACCGCCCATTACGGAAACGCCGCCGACATAGACGAATCCGACATATTCGAATACCTCGAAGACGACGGCAAAACCAAGGCGGTCATCTGCTATATCGAATCCGTAAGGGACGGCAGGAGGTTCATAAAACGCGCGCGCGCGCTGGCCCGGCGAAAGCCGCTGCTCATACTTAAGGCGGGGAAAGGTGCCGCGGGCCAGGCGGCCGCCTTCTCCCACACGGGAAGACTCGCCGGAAGCTATGAAGTCTTCCGGGCCGTCCTGTCCCAGTTCGGCCTCCTGGAGGCGGCCGATTTCGAAGACCTCGCGGACGGGGCCAAAGCGCTTTCCCTTCAGAAACCCGTAAAGGGCAACCGGGTGTTCATCCTCACAAACGGAGGGGGCGCGGGCGTGCTGGCCTCCGATGAATGCGCGGGGCAGGGATTTCACGAGGCCAAAATCCCCCAGCAAAAAATCGCGCGCTTCAAAAGGATATTCCCCCCTTTTTACGGGCCGTCAAACCCGTTCGACCTGACCGCCCAGGTGAGGGATGAGGATTATCTCACAGTGCTGGAAGAACTGAAGGGGGACTACGACGGGTTTGTCATAATAGCGCTGTCGGCGGTCAGGGGGATAACGGAGGCGCTGGGGGGAATGCTCGCGGATTTCAAAAAACGCACGGGAAAGCCGATGGTATTTCATACCGGCCGGGACGCCGTGGGCCAAAGGCTGTCACAGACCATGGAGGCGGCCGGCGTGCCGGCCTTCGACTCCCCGGAAAGGGCAGTGCGGGCGTTAAGAAAACTTCTAATAAAATGAACGACATAAAGGAAAGACTAAAAGAGCTTCTGGAAGAAACGGGCGGACGTCCGATGGAGCACGAAATAAAGGGCATGCTTAAAGACCTCGGCCTGCAGGTCCCGAAAGGCGTTTTCATACCCGCGGGCAAGCGCATTTCAAGGCCGCGGGGGCTTCGATTCCCCCTGGCGGTGAAGGCCGCCTCTCCGGATATCCGGTCGAAGAGCGAGGCGCGGGCCCTGAGGCTGGGAATCAGGACGGAAAGAGAGTTTTTGCATGCGGCAGGGGAATTATTGAAAAACGTGAAGGGCGCCAGGGGCCTGCTTGTTGAAGAGATGCACGAGGGCGGCATCGAGGCCATAGCCGGCGGGTTTTCGGACGCACAGTTCGGGCCGGTCACGATGTTCGGGCTTGGGGGGTTTTTCGTGGAGGTCTTCAGGGATGTTTCCTTCGCGCTGGCCCCGACAAGCCGCGCGGAGGCGCTGAAACTCGCTTCGAGGATAAAGGGGTTCAATGTGCTCAAGGGCGTGAGGGGCCGGCCTGCCGTGGATTTTGACGCCATGTCCCGCGCGATAGAGACCGTCTCCAGGCTCATAGCCACCGGGCTTATAAAAGAGATAGACTTAAACCCGGTTTCCCTGTCGCCGGAGGGGGCCGTCGTGCTGGACGCGAAGATATTCGTCTGACCCCCTACCCCAAAGCCCTGTTGTTGTTTCTCGCCCCCGTCTTGAACCACTCGAACCAAAGGGCGCTTATGACGCCCGCGCCAAGGCACATCATCAGGTCCGCCGGGCCGAGCGCGCCGAACCGGAAAACGGACCTCAGGGCGGGCACGAAAAGCACGGCGGCCAGAAAAACGGCCGCGCTGCCCGCCACCCACCAGAGGGCGGGGTTTTTCACCCTCAGGGAGGCCGCGAAACTCCTCGTCCAGGAACGGTTCACGAGTATCAGGATGAGATTTGCTATCACGAGGGTAGTAAAGCCGATCGCGCGCGCCTCCGGATGCGTGCGGCCGCTGAAGACCGCAACGAGGAAAACGGCCAGCACGCCGCCCAGCACGCTTGCGCCCTGCAGCAGGCTTATGAAAAGCGTGCGGCCGCCGATAAGGGCCTCCTCCCTGGCCGGGGGGCGGGCCATCACGTTTTGCTCCTCCGGCTCGGCCTCGAAGATGATCGAGCAGGCGGGATCGATTATCAGCTCCAGGAACACAATATGCACCGGCAGAAACACTAGGGGCAGGCCGAGGACGAGGGGAATAAGCGCCATGCCCGCGATGGGCACGTGTATGGCAAGCACGTAGACCGTGGCCTTCCTGATGTTGTCGAAGATCCTCCGCCCCATCCTGACGCCCTGCACGATGGAGGAAAAGTCGTCATCCAGAAGCACTATCGAGGCCGCCTCGCGGGCGACATCCGTGCCGCGTCCGCCCATGGCTATCCCGATGTTTGCGGCCTTGAGCGCCGGGGCGTCGTTTACCCCGTCGCCGGTCATGGCGACCGTCTCGCCATTGGCCTTCAGCGCGTTTACGATCCTCAGTTTCTGTTCCGGCAGGACCCGGCAGAATATGTCCGTCGCGGAGATCCTGCGTCTGAGCTGCCAGTCGTCCATCCCCTCCAGCTCGGGGCCAGTGATGATCCTCGGGCCTTCCCCGCCGAGGCCTATGCGGTTTGCGATCATCCTTGCGGTCACCGGATAATCGCCCGTGATCATGAGCACCTTGATGCCGGCCTCCCCGCACATCCTGATGGCGGCCGCCACGCCGGGGCGCACCGGGTCGGCAAGCCCGATGAGCCCCAGGAACTGAAAGTCAAACGCGTGCTGGCCGTCCGGCAGGGCGGCCTGTCCGGCCCTGGCCCTGGCGACGCCTATAACCCTGTAACCCTCGCCCGCCATCCGGTCGATCTGCGCGGCCAGCTCCCGGCTTTCCTCTTCATCCATGTGGCAGATGCCGCCAATGGCCTCAGGCGCGCCCTTTGCGGCTATGATGTAATCGCTTTCGCCGTCCACCTTCCAGACGCAGGACATCGCAAGGAGTTTTCCCGAAACGGGATATTCCTTCACGAGCGTCCAGTCTTCATGCAGATGTTCGGTATTGAAAAGCCAGAGCCCGCCGGCTTCGCGGAGCGCCTTTTCCATCGGGTCGAACGGGTCTTTCCTGCTTGCCAGCACGGCGTATTCTATGATCTCGTGGAATTCCTCGGGGATGGGGCCGGCAGAAGACTCCGCATCGAAAAAGCCGCTCCCGGGGCGGTAAATTTTTTTTACCGCCATAAGGTTGGTGGTCAGCGTGCCTGTCTTGTCGACGCACAGCACCGTGGCCCCGCCCAGGGTTTCAACCGCCGGCACCCTTCGGGTGAGCACGTTTCTCCTGGACATGCGCCAGGCCCCGAGGGCAAGAAAGACCGTCAGCACCATCGGGAATTCCTCCGGCAAAACGGCCATGGCAAGCGTGATGCCGGCAAGAAATCCGCCTAGCCAGTCCAGCCGGGCGATGCCGTAGAGGACCGCGACCAGCGCGCAGATCGACAGACCCACAGCGGCCAGGTAGCGGACCATGCTGTCCGTCTTCTTCTGGAGCGGGGTCTTCTCCGCCCTGATCCCGCGCAGCGCCAGTCCTATTTTCCCTATCTCGGCGGCTGCCCCCGTGGCAAGCACCCGGCCCACGCCGAAGCCGCCGACCGCAAGCGTGCCGGAGTACACGAAGGGAAGGCCCTCGCCCCCGGGACGGGCGACGGCCACAGGCAGGACGTCTTCCGAAAAGGGCGTTTTCCTTACCGGGGCCGACTCCCCGGTAAGCAGAGCCTCGTCCACAAAAAGACTTATGGCGGCAATGAGCGCCGCGTCGGCCGGCACCCTGTCGCCCTCGGAGATGATTATTGTGTCGCCGCTTACGACCTCGCGGCCGGGGATCCTCCTCTCCCTGCCGTCCCTCACCACGCGCGCCCTGGGGCTTGTGAGGTCCCTAAGGGCCTCAAGCGCGCGCTCGGTCTTGCCCTCCTGGTAGATGGTCATCCCCATGATGACGGCCACGAAGCCAAGCAGAATCGCGGCCTGTCCGCGGTCCCCAAGCAGCAGATAGATGGCGCCGCCGGCGATGAGCAGCAGGAACATCGGCTCGCCGAAGACATGGGCCGCTATTTTCAGGAGGTTTTTCCTCCGGGCCTGCGGCAGCTCGTTCGGGCCTTCCGTTTTAAGTCTGCGGGCGGCCTCGGCCTCCGAAAGGCCCTTGACCGCCCTTATGTCGAAGCCGGCCGAGGTCACGGAATCAGTACCGCCCGTTTTTCATGGCCTCCATCACGCGACTTTTTGCAAGCTCCGCCCCCGCGACCCACGGCAGCTTGTTTTCCGCCCCGGCCTTCCCGATAATGAGTCCGGTGTTTGACCTGATCTTCTCCCGGATGGCGTCAAAGGCCTCCTGCCTGCTTTTTCCGGCATACTCCATCGCGGCCATTATAACGCCGCCCGCGTTTGCAATGAAATCCGGGACCGACAGGATGCCGCGTTTGGCAAGCACCTCCTCCGCCTCCCTGGTCACGGGAAGGTTGGCCCCCTGCAGCACCAGCCTGGCCTTTATCCCGTAAACGTTGTCCCTGTTGATCACGTCGGCCGTGGCGGCCGGTATGAGTATGTCGCAGGGGACGGAAAAGATGTCCTCGGGCTTCATGCAGCTTGTGCCGGGGCACTCGTAGCCCACAATGCTGCCCGTCTTTTCCTTGACCTTTAAAAGCTCCGCGGGGTCGAGCCCATCGGGGTGGCATATCGCCCCTCCGAGGTCCGCGGCGGCCACAAGCACTGCGCCTTTTTCAAGCATGAACCTCGCGGCTGCCTTACCCACGCTTCCAAACCCGTGTATGGCGACCCTGGAGCCGGCCAGCTCCAGCCCCGCATGTGGGCAGGCGACCTCCGCGCATTCCGCCAGGCCGAAGCCCGTCGCGCCAAGCTTATCCAGCGGGAGCCCGCCCATGCGCTCGGGCAGGCCCACCGCCCTGCCCGTCTCCTCGTAAATCCATGCCATGCATTCCTCATCGCTGCCCATGTCCGGACCGGGGATGTACTCCGAAAGGCCCTTGATAAGAGAAGCGAAAACCTTGAAATACTGCCTCTTGTCCCCCTTGCCCGGGTCATGGACGATCCCCGCCTTCCCCCCGCCGTGCGGCAGGCCCGCGATGGAGTTTTTGAGCGTCATCGTGCGGGCGAGCCTCTGCACCTCCAGCAGGCCCACGGACGGCGACACCCGCACGCCTCCCATGGCCGGGCCAAGCGCGATGTTGTCCACCACGACGATCGCGTCAAGCCCCGCCTTCGCCGAATGCAGGTGCACAACCTTAAGAGGCCCCATCTCGTCATGTTTTATCTCGCACATTACATATTCCTATATCAGAAAATATTGGGAGAGTAAAGCGGGGCCTGCGCCAGATTTGCGGGCTGGCATCTGCCTGTTCCCGGAGAGAAGCGAAGAGCGGACGGATCACGGCGGGCCGCATCTTAATCAATGGATTGATATTCGCCCTTGGCGGCAATGCCGTGGCGGCGGGACTTACGTCCGGAATCCCGCCAAAGGCGGGACAGATGTCCCGCCTTGCCCCGCAAATCTGGCGCAGGCCCGTAAAGCGGATAGACAACCGTTTCTCAGGTGATAAACTGTAGTCAGGAAAAACAGGAAGGGGCAAACAAAACAAAAGTCTTTCGCTTCACTGACTCAAAAGGGGGCCCCTGATGAACAGGGATTTCTTAAATGACCGACACGGAATCCGCAAAGAAGAATCCGACGAGATCTGGAGGGAATTCTACAGGTTCGAGCCTGTCGACACCGGCCTGGATTACTGCTGCCAGATTTTCATAGATGTGCCGTATATAGAAATAGAGGTAAGGACGGGGGGGTTCCTCAAGATCGAGGTGTTTTCGGTGGACAGATGCCCGAAATGCGGCAGGTGGCTGAGAGATATCAGGAAGCTCAAGGGCCGCTGAACACCGGCAGGACGCGGCTATCCGCCAGGACCTCTCATTAATGAAATAATCCTCCCGTAATCCGCGATGGGCACTCCCGATATCCAGTGGCCCGCGGCCTTCGCCCAGGCAACGATCCCGAAGAAAACCGCCAGGAGCAGGGCCGCGTATAAAAAGGGGGAAACCGCGCGCCCCCTCTCGGAAGCCACTGACGGGATTTTATCTTGTCCGGCCCGGAATCTGCCGAGCCTGACTTCAAGTGCTCCAGGCGCCGGACAACGGGCCACACATGTGAGACAGCCGCTGCACTCCGGCGACCTTATCCTCGTCTTTTTATCGACCGGGATATATGCGGGGCAGTTTCTCCGGCAGACGCCGCAATGAGTGCAGGCCGCCTCATCCCTGGTTACCTTCGCCGGGCTCAGGAAACTCAAGAGCCCGAGAAGCGCCCCGTAAGGACAGAAATACCTGCACCAGAAATTCCTGTAGAAAAAAGAGCCTGCGAAGAGCCCGGCCAGCACGGCGCCCGAGGCAACTCCCATATGCTCGAAAAACCATAGCATCCGCGCGTCCGCGGCCACCCAGTAAGGCCCCGAGAGGAAAGACTCCAGTGCCCCGGATGGCATTGAAAAGACATTTATCAGAAAAAATGCAAGCAGAATGTACTTTACGGAGCGCAGCGAATAATCCAAAGGCCTGTTCGGCCTGAAATCACGCCCGGATATCCTCCCGCCCGTCTTCCAGAGCGTCTCGGACAACGCGCCCACCGGGCATATCCAACTGCAAAAACCCTTTTTAAAGACGGCTGAAACCGCTATGGCCGCAGCCAGTATCACAATCGCCGCCGGATGCACGGGGTCGAATACCCCCGTGGAAAGCCAGAGTTTAAGCCCCATCAGCCCGCCGATGGGCAGGAAACCGTCCACCACGGACGGCCTGGATATCTGGACCCCCCCGCCAGGAAACTGGCCCACAAAAAGATAGAGCCTGTAGCCCGCAAACAGGCAAAGGAGCAAAACCGCCGCCTGGACGGCCCTCCTGAACTTTTCGATATCCGCCGCTTTCCGCCCCATGTGCCATTTTAAATCTTTTCCGGCAATGCGCGTTATGATTCATATCATGAAAATTCTCTTGACAGCGCCCGCGATCCAATTTAGAATCTCTATAGATTAGTAATCAATCTAAATTGCTTGCTGATCAATTTGCATGGAAGGAGGCGGCCGCGGGCTCATTGACTAAGCTCCGATGCTATCGGATACTTGTTACAGGGGGGGCGGCGCCCCGCTCCCTCACCCCAACCCTCTCCCATTGGGAGAGGGAGGAGCGCACTGGTCCCGAAGCGGAGGGTAAGGGAATGGCTCAAGGAGACCCTGCAGCTAGCTGCAGGGGACTGCAAATTAAATTAAAAACTTGCGAAAGTCCCGATTGAACGGAACCAAAATCCTTCCTCCCTTGAGGGGAGGGACTGGCGGAGAGTGAAAAAATTTAGGCACCCTCTCCTAACCCCCTCAAAGGGGGAGGGATCTATAGGGAAACCCCGCAGCAGAGACTGCGAGGTATTGAAAATCAGATAGACAGGACCGGCAAAAGGAGGAAACGAAAATGGAAGGATGCTGCGCGCTACGAATCGGCGACAAGGTGCCGGACTTCAGGATCGACACCTTCGAGCCCGCTGACGGCAGTTTTGGGGAGATAAGTCTTGAAGAGCTGAAAAAACAGGGCAAATGGACCATTCTTTTTTTCTACCCGGCCGACTTCACGTTCGTCTGAGCCACGGAGTTCGCTGACCTGGCAGGCCAGCATGAGAATTTCAGGAAGGAAGGGGCGGAGCTGATAACGGTGAGCACGGACACCAAATTCGTCCACCTCGCCTGGCAGATGGACGAGCAGATGCTGAAGAACGTCGAATACAAGATGGGATCGGACCCCGCGGGCAAGCTGTCAAGGACGTTCGGCGTCTATGACGAGAACTCCGGCCTGGCGCAAAGAGGCGCCTTCATCATAAACCCCGAAGGGGTGCTCGTCAGCCTGGAGGTAAACCACCTGGACATCGGCAGGAACTCAGCGGAGCTGCTGAGGAAACTGCAGGCCAACATCTACAAGGCCGGCCATCCGGAGGAAGTCTGCCCGGCCAAATGGCACCCGGGGGAAAATACCATGAAGCCGGCGCCCGAGTATGTGGGCAGGGCCGGGGAATCCTACGTCAAGACATACGCCAAGGGATGACCGCCCGCGCAACCCGGCAGAGCCGGCGCCGCACCCTTCCATGGCGGCGGCCCCTTCCATGGCCGTAATCGAGGCCCGGGGCCTGGGAAAGTCCTTCGAGCGAGGAATATTCGCCCTCAGGGCGGTAAACTTCAGCCTTTCCCGCGGCCAGATACTTGGCATCCTGGGCCCCAACGGCGCCGGCAAGACCACCCTCATACACCTGCTTCTGGGGTTGATCGTTCCCACTGAAGGCGAAATACTGGTCTTCGGGGAGAGGCTTGCCCCGAAGACCCGGGGGAAGATACTGAGGCGGATGAACTTCGCCTCCAACTATGTCTCGCTCCCCCTGTCGCTCACGCTCCGGGAGAACCTGATGGTCTATGCGCATATGTACGAGGTGCCTTCGCCCGGCAGCAAGTGCGCCGAAGCGCTCAGGATGTTCGAACTCTACCATCTGAAGGACAAGCAGACCAAGACGCTCTCCTCCGGGCAGATGATGCGGCTTTGCCTTTCAAAGGCGCTGATAAACGATCCCGAGATACTGCTGCTGGACGAGCCCACTGCCGGGCTCGACCCGGAAATAGCCCGGAAGACCAGGCAGCTTCTGGTAAAACTGAGCCGCCAGAAGGGGCTCTCGGTGGTCTACACGTCCCATAACCTCTGGGAGATGCAGGAGGTCTCCGACCGCGTGCTCTTCCTCAGGGGGGGCGAGGTGCTGCTGGAAGGCCCGGGGCGGGAGGTCCTGGGGCAGTACGAAGCCGCGAGCCTGGAGGAACTTTTTTTCAAGATAATCGAAGGCAAATCCGCCGGCCCCTCCAGGCGGGGAGATAAAAAATGAGCCCGCGGCGCCTCTGGGGGCTCTGCCTCCGGCAGATATACCTCTACAGAAGGAGCCTGCCCCGGCTGCTGGAGATATTTTACTGGCCCACGATGGACCTGCTTCTGTGGGGGTTCGTTACCTTGTACCTGCAGAGGGCGTCGGCGGGCGGGATGCCGGTCTTCGTCTCCTATTTCATCGGCGCCCTGATACTGTGGGACGTGCTTTTCAGGGCCGAGCAGGGTATATCGGTCTCATTCCTGGAGGACATGTGGTCCAGGAACCTCATAAACATCTTCGTCTCCCCGGTCAAGGTCACGGAATATATCTTCGCGCTCATTGTCATAAGCGCCCTGAAGGTGATTGCCGCCTTCACGGTCACCTCGTCGCTGGGCTGGATATTCTATTCGTTCGATATCTTCAAGCTGGGCGCGGCCCTGCTGCCGCTGGCTCTGAACCTGGTGGCGATGGGATGGGCCATCGGCATATTCACCACCGCCCTGATACTCCGGTACGGGCTGGAGGCGGAAATCCTGGCATGGGCGCTCGCCTTTCTGTTTCTGCCCTTTTCAGCCGTCTTCTATCCGGTAAAGGTGCTGCCGCACGCCCTCAGGGCAGTCTCCCTGTTCATCCCGGCCTCCCATGCCTTCGAGGGCATGAGGGCGGTCATCAGAAACGGCGTCTTCCCCGCCCGGCAGATCGTCTTCGCGTCCGGCCTGAACCTGCTCTATCTCGCCATCTCGGCCTGGTTTTTCATGCGGGTCTATAAAAAGGCCCTCGTGCGCGGCATCATACCCAAGATAGGGGAATGAACCTCCCCACCCTCTCCTGACCCACCCCATCAAGGGGGAGGAACGCAAAGACGGCCAGTGCCAGATATGCAAGGGCTCTGACCTACCCCATCAAGGGGGAGGAACCCATAAGGTTTCCGGCGCAGGCCCGTTTTTTGATCACGCATTGAAATTTCCCTCCCGATTGAGTATTATGAAACGCATTTTTAGTAAGCGCGAAAAAATTCAACTAGGGAGGAGAGCATGCAATTGCTGCCAGGAAGTTTTGTAGTGGTGATCTCGGCGCTCATCATCGGGGTCGCTTTCGGCTTTATCTTGCAGCGCGGCAGGTTCTGCGTAAACACCGCGTTCAGGGACATCATCTTCATCAACGACCTCACTCTCTTCAGGGCGTACCTTCTGAGCGTGGTAATCGCCATAATCGGCGCAAACCTCCTTGAAGACATGCACTGGCTGGGAGGCGACGCCTACGGTCCTTTCACCCTTTCGCGGGAGGTCTTCGCCCCGGTGGCAAACATCGTCGGGGGGTACATCTTCGGCCTGGGGATGGTCCTTGCCGGCGGCTGCGGCAGCGGCATACTCTACCGGGTGGGAGAAGGCCTGACTGCCTCAATGGTGGCGGTGCTCGGCTTCGGCCTGTCCATCATAACGACGGAGAAAGGCGTGCTCAGACCCATTTACCTCTTCCTGAGGAGCTATAAAGTCGGCATTCACGCCCCGGACGGCAGCATAAATTATGCCTTCAGCCTGCCGGACCTCTTCGGCGGGGGATTGGCCACAACATGGATAACGATAGCCGTCATAACGGTCGTTGCCGGCACATTCATCGTCAAGGGGAAGCCGTTTCAGAAGGGGCCGTCGAAAGGGTACAAATGGTCGGTCGCGGGCGCGCTCATAGGCCTGATGGTCGTGGCGGCCTGGTGGGCCTCCGGCGTGTACGGCCAGGACCCCAGGGGAGTTTCATTTACCGGCCCCCTGGCCGAGGCCTTTCTGGCCGTAATCAACAGAAGCAGCGGTTCTCCGCGCCAGATGTTCGATTTCTTCGGGCTCAAAATGACCTGGAGCGCCATTTACATCCTGGTCGTGCCCATAGGCGCGCTTTTAAGCTCGAAGGCCCTGAAGGAGTTCAAGCTCAAGGTGCCCACCGCAAGCGAGCTGATGACCGTCTTTGGCGGCAGCCTCCTTATGGGCTTTGGCGCCGCCACGGCAGGCGGCTGAAACATCGGTCACGGGTTGACCGGTGTGTCAACCTTGGCCGTATCGAGCATAGTCTCCATAATCTTCATCATGCTTGGCAACTGGACGATGGTCTACTTCAAGTTCATAAAGCCGATGCAGGATTGATCCCTGAAAAGGGGGAAAATCCTTTCCGCCAGCGGGGGGCCTCCGGCCCCCCGCTTTTTTTTAGGTAAATCGGGGCCAAGGGCCACCCCCTTCTTTTTCCGGCAGGATGCCGGGGCCCGCCTTTTCCATTTCCAATTGTAATTTCACCTATAAATCGTAATTTCAAGTTGCAAAGAATTTTTATCTTGAGATATATTTTTTTATATCGGCATTATTTTAAATAATGCCTTAATAAGTAAATATGGCACTTGCCAAATCCAGTCTGGAAGGAGGTGGAAGTTCAAGTCATTTGAAGGGTTCGTGAGGGGTTAAATCGAGGATGGGAGGGGAAAACGAGGGAGAAATCGAAATGAAAAAAATCTTACTGGCAGCAGTAGCGCTCGCGCTGATGGCGGGGGGCTATTTCGTCGCGAATACGCATGTAACCGCGGCTCAGGCGGCTGAAAAGGGAAAGGTGCCCCATCTCGTGGGGATCGCCTTCATCTCCGGTGAAGGCGGGCATATAGCCATGGTCAACCTTGCCAACATGAAATCGCCTTCGAACATCGAGAAAGACAGGATTGTAATTACGGAGGCCGGCAGCGAAATGGAAGGCAAGATAGCCGGCATGACGATGTCGAAGGTCAAAACAGGCGGCGGAATCCACGGCGCCGCGAAAATAGGGGACAAGCTGTATGTGGGGATGCTTGACGGCGGCGTCGTCGTCTACAACCTCAAGACCGGCCAGAAATCCAAAAAGATACAGGTGGGCCAGAAATTCTGCGACGCGATCGTGGGACCTCACGGCAAGCACATCTATTTCGAGGACATGGCCGACGGGCACGTCTACGAATGGGATTACAAGACCATGAAGACGGTGGACTCCATCCCCGTGGGCGCGGCCGTCTGCGGCATCCAGTGGGTCAACAACGGGACGAAGGCCTATGTCTCCGACATGCCGACCGGCACCATCTACGTGCTCGACTGGAAGACCAAGAAGGTCATCAAGAAGATAACCGACCCGCAGATGACGTTCATCCACCAGATACACCTGAGGCCGCATAGCCATCAGCTCTGGGTCGCGGCCCCCAACGAGTACGACCCGGGCCTGAAGCCCGCCACCCACAAGTCCCAGATTGTCGTCATCGACACCAGGACCGACAAGGTGATCGACCATATCGTGCTGCCGCCGCACCGCTATTCGCACGATGTCGCCTTCAGCCCGGACGGCAAGTGGGCCCTGATACCCGCCAGGACGTATCAGAAGGACAGCAGGCTCATGATAATGAACGCCAACACGCATAAGGTCGTGGAGGACATCTCGGTCTGCCAGAGCTGCCATTCGAAGTACGGCATTGAAGTGAAACTGGCCGAGGGGCACCCGAACCTCTGCGGCATCACCGTTGCCTGGGGGATGAAACACAAGCCCGTGGCGCAGTAAAGCGCCCGCTAAAAAAAAGACCTCACACTCAAAAAGGGGGTGGAATACCGCCCCCTTTTTTTTGGGCTCTTCAGATTCCTGTGGGTAGATCACTGAGATTTCCGGGAGTATAAGGCTGATACCTGCCCGGTCCTTGAGAGAGCCTGCCAATCTTTCGCCATTCGCCCTCGAAGACGATCTAAATCCCGCCGTCTGGATACGTCCGGAACCGCGCGACCGAACGAAAGGGCCTGGCAGGTATCGGCAAGCGCGAAATATACAAATTATTT
>JAKAHV010000053.1 GCA_021825295.1 Nitrospirota bacterium | reverse complement strand
TCGGGAGAGACACGACACACGTGACCTTTTCTGGTTCCGGGGACCAGTTGGTCATGACTGAGGGATTTTTTAATTGCTACTGGGGCTATGGCTGTTTCAGTTCGTCGACACAACTGGGCACTATAACATTTAGCGGCAGTAATGAAATGGCCTATTCTTGTCCCCTCGGAAGCCAATATGCCTGCATGGACAATGGCGGGACCATGCAGTGCTCTCCCAACCAGTGCGTGGACCTGACCACAAACCCGGCCACGATTACGCAGACCAACAGCAACATGCTCCAGAACAACGGACAGACTGACTCCTCCGGCAACTGCCTGGGGCAGATATACATATTTTCGGGCAGGGGCGAGCGGTGCGAGCAGGCAGGAGTCAAGGACGGCTTCCACGACTGCTGCGCCAACAAAGGAAGCATGGTGCTTTCTGATTCCGTGGGCGGGGTCTCCGCATTGGGCACGGCCGCATCGGCCGTAACGGACATATACCACCTGGCGCAGGTGGCCTATTACACAAACGCGATACTCACGACCGGGGGTGCCGCGGTCACCTCCAGTCTTTCAAGCGCGAGCCTTGCGGTGCAGCAGGCGGTCACGGACGGCGTGGCCGTAGGCTCGGTTGACGCCGGCATGGAAGCCTACGCGGCCGCGCTCCTAAACCCCACGACCATCGCCCTGGCTGCGGCCATATACCTGGTCAACTACTTTCTCCTTCAGTCCTGCGACCAGCAGGACATGGAGGTCTCGATGCTGAACGCCTCCGGGTACTGCCATTACGTGGGGGAGTATTGCGAGGAGTCATGGCCCCTGATTGGCTGCGTGCAGGAAGCAAAGGGCTACTGCTGCTTCAACAGCAAGCTGGCCAGGGTCATCCAGGAGCAGGGCCGCCCGCAGCTCAAGGATTTCCAGCCGGACGGGGCCTGGGGGACCGGACAGAGCCCCAATTGCCGGGGGTTTACGCCTCAGGAGTTCCAGATGATCGATTTCTCGAAGATCGACCTCTCCAGCTATTACGGAGACATAGAAAAGAACCTGAGCACGACCCTTCAGAACGCGAATGCGAATATGCAGCAGAAGATTAATAGCTTTTATCAAAACACGCAGAAATAAATGATGCCAAGACCGTTTATGAAAATTATGATTTTCGCCTGCCTGGCGGTTGGCTGTTGCCTTATGACGCCTATGCTTGAGGCTTCGCCTTTGAAGACCTCGGTTCTGATAGTAGGCCGTGCCGGAGCCGTCTATCCAATCGCGGAGAAGGATGCCCTGAGCGAACTCATGCAGAAAGTGAGGCAGATAGACTGGAAGCGGCAGTTCTCAGACATCAAGCAATCCGTTCAGGCTTTCCGGCCACCGGATCTGGCGCGCCTGCCCAGGGCGAAGCATGACAGGACGTTTATGGTTGACCCCACGTACACCCTTCCATTCGATATCCCGGACGGCAAGGGCGGCATCCTCTATCCGAAAGGCTATACCTTCAATCCGCTCGATTATGTGAGCCTTCCGGATGTCCTCGTTTTCATCGATGGGGCTGACAAAAAGCAGTTAGAGTGGTTCCAGAAATCCCCCTACGCGAAGACCCCGAATGTAATGCTCCTTCTTACAGGCGGCAGTTATCCAGCGGTTGAACAAAAGCTTCAAAGGCCGGTCTTTTATGCCCCTGAAAAGATAACGAAAAGGTTCAGGATCAAGGCCGTCCCCTCGGTCCTTTATCAGCGGGGCAAGTTTTTGGAGGTGAAGGAATTTGAGATTCGGAAGAGGAAATAGGTTCCTTTTTTTACAAACGGCCATATTGTTCCTGCTCATGGCGGTCTTCTCGACCCAAGCCCATGCCGTTTGCAGAGAGTCTTTTTTCAACCCCATCACGGACATCGACTGGAACGGGATATTCCCGGTGAAGATCGGCGGAGTGGAGCTCATGGGCTCGGACATAGACACCCCTCCGGACAACATAAGCTCTCCCATCTGTGTTTGCGGCTCGCCGATTCCGAAGATCGGCATAACGGCATCTTTCTGGGAGCCCGCGCGGATGGTGGAGACGGTAAAGGACCCTTATTGCTTTCCGCTTATAGGTGCGCAGCTTTCAAATCCCAAGCCCGGTTTTCTGGGCGGTGCGAGCGAGGAAAGCGGTGAGGATCTGCCGCCTGAGACCTTCCAGCAGGCCCACTGGTACATCTTCCCCCTTAACCTGTTCCTCGATGTGCCATGCCTGGAGAAGGGCGGCTTCGACATCGCGTACATGACGGAGATGGACCCGTTATGGAACAGCGATATATCGAGCTTTCTACTTAATCCGGAGGCGCTGCTTTTTGGCAACCCTGCGGCGCAGCTTGCCTGCGGGGCGGACAGCATCGCCTCGAACACGGGCTATCCCCTGGACCCCCTTTTCTGGTGCATGGGAAGCTGGGGAAGCGCTTACCCTTTAACCGGCCATATCGCGACAGCCGATTCCGTCCAGGCTAACGCAGGGCTTGCGGCAAGGATGATATACAAGCTCTCCCGCGAGGCGCTTACCTGGGACCCGGGGGTGAACGTGTGCGGCCCCGTCGTCACTCCAATATGGATTAAGAGCCATTACAGGTTCCAGATCGTAAAGCCCGTAAGGGGCTCGATCATCACCCCCATGGGGCGAAGCGATCTTATATGGGGAGCGGACAAGAACCCGGCCTGGGGGACCGTGAATAACGCCCCGGATAATTTCCTATGGATGATCTTCAGAAAGGTGTCATGTTGCGTTTATCTATACGGCGGCTGATATTGCTGGCGGCTTTAAGCCTGGCCTGCGCCGGAGTTGCCCAGGGGGCCACGAGCGCCCCTGGCTTTGACCTGAACGCCGTCTCCAGTGTCCTCTCCAAGGCAAAGGTGCTTGGGGAAAGGATGAAAAATACCCTGCCGGAAAACGCCTATAAGCGGCAAGGGGAGATCGAAGCCAGAAAGACGTTTGAATTCTACGAGTCGCCGGCATTTCAAAGAAGGGTGGCCTTGGAAAACGAGAGGTTGAAAAAAGAAGTCTTCGGAGGGTTTAAAGCCTACTACAGGGACCTGAATTCACGTGAAGGCAAAAGAGAAAAGCTTTCTCCAAATGAGAGGATTTACCTTTTCATCTCCTCCTCCGTGCCAGAGGCGACGCTCCGAACTTACATCGAGCAAATAGCCGGGCTCAGGGACCCGAATGTCGTGGTCCTCATGCGCGGCTTCATAGGCGGGATGAAATACATGGGCCCGACGCTGAAATTCATAGGAGATCTGCTAGAAAAGGATCCCTCTTGTGGACTTTCATGCGGGCTCTACGGGGTGAATGTGGAGGTGGATCCGCTTCTTTTCAGGCGCTACGGGATTTTGCGGGTCCCGGCAATCGTCTACGTGCCGGACATCGAGGTCCTTGGCCCAGGTTCTGAGGGCCTGGCACAAAACGCAAAGGTGGGCAGGTCTTACGCATTTTACGGCGACGTAGCCCTTTCCTACTCGCTCAAAAGGATAAACGAAGAGGCGAATTCTGCCTCGCTTGCGGCTGTAATCAAGGAGTTCAAACATGGCTTTTACCGGTAAGGAGTCGCCCCCTTGTCTATATCACTTGAAAGGGGAAAGTTTACAAAAAAAAGGCCAGTCGCGGTCAAAGAAGGAGGAAAAACATTGCCAGAGGAAACTGCCTCAACTTTGGAAAATCAGGAGACAAAAACTGGCGGGGCGCAGTCCGCAGAGGCTGTAGCCGCCGCCCCGGAAGGAATAACTGGAGCCATGCCGGTCAAGCATGGGAAATCTCCTTGGTGGCTGGCCGTGGCCGCCATAAGCCTGTTTGTCTCGATGCTCGTGTCGGCTGGCTCCGTTTACGTCTACGACCGCTTCTATGCGCAAAAGATTGTGGCCGTGGACATCAAAGGCTATATAGCGACGCAAAGGGACCTCTACTTAAGCGGCAAGGAAACGGGCAAAGAGTTCCGGGCGAACATCGACAAGCTGGCTGTGGCCGTAAAGGGCATTCCTAAAAACCGTGTGGCGATCATGGAGGACGCTGTAATCAAAAATGCGGAAATCGAAAAACTTCCTTAAGGCGTTTTCCCTCATTTTTTTGGTCTTACTTGTGGGGGCTGAGGCCTCTGGCAGGTTCGCCGTGAACCTTTCTCCCTCGGTCCGGCCCAGGCTCTTTTTCCTGGTGAGGCATCCAGCGGCTATTACTAAGGGCGATTACGTGATATTCAGGCCTGAGCACATGGACCCATACATAAACGGAAAGACACTCGTAAAAAAGGTGACCTGCGACGAGGGCGATCAGCTCACCGAAAAAGGAATGGGCTACTTTTGTAACGGGTCCGTTTACCTGGGCAGGGCGAAGGATTTTAGCCTAAAGGGTGAGAGACTTAAAAATTTCGTCTATAACGGCGTTATCCCGAAGGGTTTCTGTTTCGTTGAGGGCAGTAACATAAACAGCTATGACAGCCGGTACTGGGGGTTTTTAAAGAAAAGTGATATCGAAGCGTGCGCTTATCCTGTTTTTTAGTCTTTTGATACTACTTACAGTCATCAGTGGCATTGCCGCCGCGGATGCCATCTTCCCGGCGGGTCCGGGCACCAAGCGCGGCTGGTGGTGGTATCAGAAGGAGCCGGTGAAGCAAAAAGAAAAGAAAAAGGGGCCTGAAAAGACGCCTGCGGCGACTGTGCCCGATTTGAAGAACTATACGATGAAGGAGCTTTGGGACATGCCACCCTCAAAGTTCAAGCCGCTTATGAACGCGCTTTTGGATAAGGCCATCCAGGACCCGACCGTCTCAAACGTGCGCGACTACTACGTGGTCCTGGACATCGCAAGGAGGAAGTCCCTTGCCTTTACGAACGTGGCGGCCTACGTCTGGCAGAAATATCCCGGCCTTTCTACGGCCAAGGACTATCCCGTGGCCGCCCCCGGGCGAAACGCGATGTTCTCCGAACAGTATTCAGACGTGGAGCGCACGATAGAGGCCGCGAGGGACGATTTCGCGCTCCTTTATTTCTACTCCCCTACCTGACCCTACTGCAGGGCGCAGGACGGGATCCTGCGGTATTTCGAGGCGACATACGGCTGGGAGATAAAGGGCATCGTCCTTGCGGACAACCCCGGACTTGCAGCAAGGCTCGGGGTGGACACAACCCCGTCTCTCATTCTCATCAAAAAGGGAAATGAAGGGTTCATTCCCATCTCGACCGGGGTCATGACGCTTGAAGACATAGAAGAGAGGCTCTACAGGGGTATAAAGTTCCTTGGCGGCGAGACCACGCCCCAGAACTGGAGCCTATACGATTTTCAAAAAGGACAGGGATACGATACAAAAATCCCTCTGGAAGGGAGGTAATATGAAAAAGATCGTAGCGATAATTTTGCTTGCGGCGATAACCATGATATGTGCAGGGCAAAAAAGCGCCCGCGCCGGCTGGGTGGACGACTGGCTTCAGGAGAAGACGGTCTCCTCACCTGATTACCTGGCGGGACAGAAGAGAGGGTATTTTACCGGAGGCAGCTTTGACGCCAGGTGGTACCAGGGGCAAAACGACTACCTGTTTTCCGTAGAGCCTCCAAAGTTCAAGGCCGGCTGCGGAGGCATAGACGCCTTCATGGGCGGCTTTTCGTTCATGAATTTCAACTACCTGGTAAAAAAGCTCCAAAGCATTCTTACGGCCGCGCCGGCGATGGCCTTCGACCTTGCGCTCAGCACCTACTGCCCGCAGTGTTCGACCATCCTTGGAAAGTTCGAAAACATCTCGGACAAGCTAAACGGCCTGCAGTTCAACGACTGCACGGCCTCGAAGGCGGTAGTGGCGCAGCTCATGGGCCCATACACCAGAAACTCCGGCCAGTACGAGCACGCGCTCTCCGATTATGCGGCAAGCCAAGGCTGGACAAGCCTCTGGCAGGACATAAAGCAGGCCACAAGCTCAGCGGGCGACATCGCTGCGGCCCCAAACACAAGCGGAACCCCGAACTTAAGCGGGATGTACTCCGGCTGCCCGCAGGACGTGAAAAACCTGTTCCTTACGCAGGGCTCCCTTCTGGACCACCTCCGGGCGCAATTCGGGGGCGGCTCCGCGGACTATATAGCCCTTCTTCGGGGCTTCATTGGCGACGTCGACTTCTCCGCGGACAAGACTGGCATTATTTACCCGTCTCCAATTGGGCCCTGCGATACGAACCTTAGAAAAAGCGTGGACAACTTCATCGCTGGAAACACGGAGGCCAAGTCCGACAGCGGCACTTGCGCCCCTCTTCCAGACGTCAACGCCAATTTGGAAACCTGGGCCGCAAACACGATGACAGGCATCATCGGCCAGATGGAGGCCCAGGGCCGCTTGACCTCCGATCAGGTGGATTTTTTAAGGCAGATCCCGCTTCCCATGGAGCTGATCCTGAAATACGCCGTCAGCACCAGCCAGGAGGCCGCGATGGCCTCGGAGTTTTCCACTATTGCCGCCAAGGCGTATGCGTATGCCATGATGGCCGACCTGGACCACAACGCCCAGGTCCTGATAGACAAGGGCCTGATAGTCGCCCGCGACGAGCCAAGCTCTGTCGCAAACACCTCCGCAAACAGGTGTGACGTCCACCTTCTGGCTACAAGCCCGGTGCTCCTGGATTACAAAAAAAGACTGGATGTGATGCAGACCGCGCTCGCCCAGGACTATACGAAATGGGCATCGAGCCTTTATGCTCTGCAGTCGCTCGGGCGCAGGCTTGAGGAATTCAACGCCCAGGCGTACAGGAATCTTAGCGAGAAGTTCAACCCCTCGCTTGCCGAAAGGGCGGTCGGGGAATAGGAGATAAAGATTTGAAAAGATTTCTTGGTATAGGGCTCGCCCTGGCGGCCGTGTTCATCCTTCTTCCCACGCCCGCGCACGCGGCATGGGAGTACTACACCTACGGGGGCTTCGACTCTGTGCTGCCGGCCTGGCAGCGCGTAGCGCTCATCTTCAGTGACAGCAACTATAATTCCCTGTTCTTCCCAATCGTCGTTCTTGGAATATTCTGCGCGATCGTGGTCCTCTATCTAAAATTACTGGGCGGCGCCAATGTGGGCGGCCCCATGTCCTGGGCTGTGCCCGTAGGCATAGGGATAATCCTTTACCTGGGGCTTGTGGTGCCCAAGGACAGCCTCATGATTTACGATCCGGTAATGAACGAGGGGCCGGTCGAGGTAAGCGGCATCCCTCTGGGGATCGCGGCCATGGCGGGATCCCTGAACGAGATACAAAACGGCCTTATAGACATCATAGATACCTCCTCGGATCCCGTGGAACTTTATCAGCAAAACGCCGGGGGCGAGGGGTTTAATATACTGCTTCAGACAGGGCAGGAATCCCTGCAGATCCCTCCCGAGCTTGAGGGCTCGATCCAGCAATACACGAAGGACTGCCTCCTCTTCGAGCTCACGCGGCCGGGGACAACGCTTACGCCCTCGGAGCTTGCAAGCAGCACGGATTTCAGGACGGACTACGCGAAGGCGGCAAGCCCCGCGATCTACACGGTCTCCTATATCTCAAACTCCGTGGGGGACACGATGACCTGCCAGGATGCGTGGAGCGCGATAAACGGCGCCGTCAGCTCCTCCTCGACGTGGACGAACGACATAAACAACATCTGCGCCCAGTCCGGATACGACCCCACCATCCCGGCCGAGCTTCAAAAATGCAAAGATCTTGCGGCGAGCACAAGCGAATGGATATGGGGCTCCAATTACCCCCTCCAGAACCTGGCAATGCAGAGCGCCTTTACGCAGGCGATAGAGGAGACGTTCAACAACGCCTCCCCGGACCAGGCCATCCAGACTCTGGCCGCGAGGCAAACTGGCAGCGACTGGCTCTCCGCGGGCCTCGCTGGCAACACATGGATACCCGTCATCATGGCCGCCATGACCACCCTGGCCATAGCGATACTGCCTTTTCTCATAATGTTTCTGCCCACACCGCTTTTTGGCAAGGTGATCTCCCTCATCGCAGGTATTTTCATCTGGCTTACTGCCTGGGGAGTGATAGACGCCATAATACACAGTTTTGGCGTGGACTACGCCCGGCACGCCGCCCAGCAGCTCCAAGCATTCAATCTGGGAGTGAAATCCATAAGCTATTTCCCTACCTTCGGCATGAAGACGCTCGCTGCCTTCGGCAACATGAGGTGGTTTGGCCTCATGCTGGCCACGGTAATCACGGGCATGCTGGTCAGGTTCGGCGGCTCCGCCCTGGCCCATCTGGCAGGCGGACTTACGGCAGGCGCCGCGGCCGGGGGCTCTACAGCCGGACGGATGGAGATGGACCCGCAGGCAAAAGGCGGTAAGGTAGAGGGCGAGGCCAAAGGCTTTGGCCTCCAGGAGTCCATCGGAGGGTCGAACATGGAGATGCGGCAGATATTTGATTCTTACAGGAACCGTAGCCTGAAAGGCCTGTCGGAGGGCGCGGCGCTAGGAGGGCCCGGTGCCTCCATGCTGTCTGGAGAGGCGCAGGGAGCCGCAGAGCGGGGCACAGGAGAGCTTTACAGCCGGTTTGAAGACCAGTTCGGCGGCGAATATGCCGGTGCGCCGGGACAGCTTCAGGACGCTAGAGCGGAGAACTGGGCCGCTGGCCGCCCTGGGGCGCTAAAGCCGCTCCAGAACCTGGACGCCCTGGGCGCAAACGCCATCCCCACGCTGATTTCCGCCGGGGCCGTCGGAGTGAGCAGGCAGGTGGCCGACGAGCAGGCGCTGGCCCAAGTGGCCAAAAGCCAGGGCAAGTCGGTCATAGGCCTGGAGCGTGATCTCTCAGAGGGGAAACTGGAGTCGACCGTGGGCGCCATAAACACCTATGGCAGGCTCACCGGGGCCAAGTCTTTCGACCAGGCGGCTGCGGGATATTTTGCGACCATGGGGCGGGTAGCCGGGGCTGGGACCACGGGCTCCGCGGCTGGCCTGGAGGAGATAGGGCCTGAAGGACTGGCCTTCAAGACGGAAAGGGAAATGGAAAACGAATATGCCAAGTTCCGCATGCTTGATGCGGCCGCCAGGGCCCAGGGACTGACCCCAATGGAGTTTCTGGAAGCCCACCGCGGGGCCGGGATATCCTTTGCCGACTCGAAGGCAAACGGTGTGGCTACCATAACGATGTCTGCGGACGGCAAGCCCCTGATGTCCACCTCCAGGATGAACCTGGACTCCGCCCAATTGAAGACCTTCGCTAAGGAACTGGACAAGCCGGGCACGACCTACGCGGGAAGGGCGCTGCTGGCCGCGGCCGAGAAAGGGGAAGGGGCGGCGATCACGATGAATACGGACTCCGCCGGGAACATAGTCTCGATGAGCGCCGAGTCCGGAGGCAAGGCGATCCTTGACAACTACTCGATCGGCAAGACCGGCTATACGAACGCCTACAACGCCCTTACCACGGTCAACAAGGGTCTCCAGGAGAAATCCGGCACTTTCGTGCAAACCGGGTCCGATATAGAGAACAAGGACGTCAACAAGAACATCATAGGCCACGGCACGGTATTTGACGATACCGCCTTCCAGATGGCCCTGCGCGGGGACCACGCCCTCGTCCACCAGGTTACCAACCCATACCTTAGCGGCGCGGCCCAGGACGCCGAAATAGCCGCTATGGTAGCGCCTCTTGCCAAGGCGGCCGGGCAGTTTGCAAAAAGATCCGGAGTTTCAATGGATTATACAAAAGGCGATGCTAAGCTCTCTGTTGGCGCGGGTGGCGGACTGATATTTAAAGCGAGCATGGGCGCGACAGGTTCTGTGGGCGGGCAAAGGGAAGATGAGAAAAATACAAATCTGGTAGCGCAGCAGTATGAAATGGTGGTGCGTAACGCGCTTGGCGAGGCAAAGGAAAAAGGATTTAAACGGCAGCAGACAGACGCTCTGCTTTCCGAAAGGCTGCAAGACTTTACAACCGCTTTCCAAAAAAATGTCGAGGCTGCCAATCCCGAGAAATTCGGAACAAGCTCTGTAGGGGCGGCGTTAAAAAGCGCTAAAGAAAAAATAGATTCAGCGAATGTACCGGGGAACCCAATTATAACTGGCTCCGAGAGAGGAGAGATTAATTCAGAATAATGGATTAATCGTCATGGTGAAAAATATTGCCAGGCATATTCCGGAAAGTAGAGTCGGTAAAAATATCCTCTTCGGGCATTTCCACGTTGTATTTCCCTGACCTCTTCTGCAACGGCCTGACAACCAGAAAGAAGAAGCCCGCGAATATTCCTATTATTATGAGCGTTGCTGTCATTTTTTTTATCCTTTTCCTTCTGATTCTGAAATACCATTAGCTGATCTGCGATGTCAAGAGTTTTTTGGAAAAAGCCAGGGAAAAGGCGTGAAAATGTGATAAAGCGCACAAAAGAAACGGCTTTTAAAGGACTCGTATTTTCAGTGGCGCTGACACCGATTATTACCCTGCATGTGAAGCCATTCCAGCATGACGGAGCACCCCTTTGAGGGATTTGCGGAGGTCCTTCATCTGCCATAAATCATATGCAGCCTGCATGTTCAGCCAGGTCTCCGCAGTCGAGCCAAAGACAATTTCAAGCCTCAGCGCCATTTCAGGCGCAATGGCCCCGCGTCCATTGATTATTTTGGAAACGGTCTTCCGCGCGACTCCAAGGCGTTTGGCGGCATCAGTGACCGTCATCCCCATGGGTTCAAGCCACAGTTCCTTTAAAACCTCGCCCGGATGGGACGGATTATGCATCGCCATAATTTATCCTCCTAATGGTAATCCTCATAATTGACAACCTCGGCATTTCCGGCGGCAAATCGGAATGTGATCCGCCAGTTGGCTTGCACCGTTACCGCCCAAATGTCCTTTTTGTCCCCTTTCAACCTGTGCAGCCCCAGGCCGGGAGCATCCATACCCTTCGCGTCCGTTGCCGCATCAAGGAGAGTGAGAATCAGCCTCAGTTTTTTGGCATGGACAGCCTTAATCCCTGAGATGTTGCCGGTCCGGTAAAACTTCTCCAATCCCTTGTGCGCGAAGGACCTGATCACTGGTTATTGTAACCTTAAAGGTTACAAATGTCAATCTCTCGTGAGGACTGTCAAGATCCGGCCGGGTCGTGGAAAATCCCATGCGCGGGTCCGCCGCAACGGATGTCGGCGTACACTGCCGGACGACCGGGCCCCACAGGGGCATGACCCACTCACGCCCCGCCTAGGCGGGACTATGCCGCCCGCTCTCGCTGAGCCCCGAACAAGCCGGGACTTGGCTCGATGATCCGCCGGATACGGCATGATCCACGGCGTCATATTCTTGGTTGCGGGTTTTCTTTCTGCTATGACAAGCACGCGGGAGCGCATTCCCATGGTGATCATCGTAAACAAGATAAACGGCAAGTGCGTGGTCTTCGGCTTCTCGCGCGAGCAGGCGGGCTTGGACGATAGCCTCTATCCATATGTTGTCCTTTTTAATGGAGCAGTGAGGCCAAAATACGCTCACTTGTATAACCTGTGCGAGGGAGGCATTATGCCGAGATGAACTATAAAATAGTAGTACTACTGTGTCATAAATATTTATATGTATTCGCCTATCTCCTGAATTCCCGGTGACAGCAGGGACAGCGGAATAAAAGTTCCGAAAGGGCGATGGTGAGACGGCGGCGGATTGTCGTCAGGGACCACGGAACATG